>CBDUIC010000042.1:0-56776 GCA_965367245.1 uncultured bacterium
GCCTGCGGCACCGGCGCCCGCCCCGCCTGCGGCACCGGCACCCGCCCCTGCGCCCGCACCTGCACCGGCTGCGGTCCCCGCCCCGGCGCCGGCACCCTCCCCAGCACCGGCTCCCGCGCCGGCGGTAGCGGCCGTCGCACCGGCACCGGCTCCCGTGGCCTACCGTCCGTCGAGCGACCCCCTCAGCGGCCTCG
The DNA here is from genome assembly GCA_965367245.1 of uncultured bacterium. Classification (GTDB taxonomy): domain Bacteria; phylum Myxococcota_A; class UBA796; order UBA796; genus CBDUIC01. The sequence goes on from CBDUIC010000042.1 coordinate 195, forward strand.
GCACCTGCGCCCCCGACGAAGTGGAGGAAGCCGCCCGAGCGGGCGAGCTCACCGCGGTGCAGCGCGGCTGCATGGAGCTGTCTCTCGGAACGGCGTCTCCCGACGAGCGCGACCGGCTGTCCCTGGCGCTGATCGCCAACAGCTACGCCCAAGGCGACATGGACTCCTGGGCCGACCTGGTGGCGCGCCACCTCGGCGAGATCGACGCCACCAACCCCTCCCTCGCCTATCGCTACGCGATGCACGAGCTGGAGCAGGGGCGGGTCACCTCAGCCTACCGCTACAGCGACCTGGCCCTGGCCAACCGCGCCCAGTGGACGATCGACAACTACGACACGAAGACCTACGCGGCTCACAAGCTCCGGGCTGCCGCCGCCCAGGCTGTGTGGCGCGAGGCCGAGGCGGCGCGCGCCGAGGGCACCGCAGACGCCACCGACACCGCGCGAGCCAAGGAGCAGACCGGCCTCGCCGCTCGAGCGTGGCACGACTTCGCGGTCGAGGCGGGCATGGATGCCGACACCCCCGCCTCGCTGTGTGTGTTGTCTGACTTCGAGTGCTGACAGCGCAGGCTCGCGCCTACCACCAGAAGTGACGCGCACTCGGTAGCTGCAGCCGCTCGGCGCGCAGCTGCTCGGAGCGCCGCCTCGCCCACACCAACGAGGGGTTGCAGCGTGCGGCGCGGTCGTACCAGGCCTGCGCTGCCACCAGGTCGCCCTGTGCCTGGTAGGTCGTCGCGCGGCCCCACGCGAGGGCCCCGACCATCGCCCCGGCACGGTCGACAGCGGGCTCGATGGGGTACCAGCTACGCGCCCGGAGCACGTCGTCGACCGCCTCGAGCAGCTGCGCCTCCCAGGCTGCCGTGTCGTCGCCTTCCTCAGGCACCGCGACCCGGAGGGCCTCCGCTCCCTCGCGAGCGCGGGTCGCCCAGCACCAGGCCAGGCGCGCGTGGTTCTTCCAGATGCGCGAGCGGCGCCAGTCGCGCGACCCCGCCCGATGAGCGATGGCGTCGTCCCACGCCTCCTCCGCCCGGCGGCACTTGCCATCGCCCCCCAGCTCGAAGCTCTTGTCACGGTCTTCGGTAGCCAGCTCGTTCATGCGGTCACGCGACACGATGCGCACGCCGCGCTCGTAGAGCACCTCGGTGGGCACCTCGATCGGCTCGTCGCTGGGCTGCCGTCGCACGAGCGGAAGGGGCTGCCCGGCGTCGGTGACGTACAGGCCGAGTCGATACCACCCCTGCTTCAGGTCGCCCACGTCGAGCACGTAGGCGCCGGAGAAGGCCTCCCCCTCACGCCACGACGAGGCAGCCAGCAGGCCGTAGCCTGGCTCCAGCACCCACCGCTGCGCGACGTTGCCGCTCGCATCGGCGAGGAAGGCCACGACCTCGGGCGACGCCGCCCCTCCCTCCGGCCGCTCCATCCCGACCTCGAGCAGGATCGACGACTTCCGCGCCACCTCCGGCGACCGGATCCGCCAGCCCGTCAGGGTGAAGCCCTCGTAGCGCACGATGCGACGGCGCCCATCCCACGGCCCCCCCAGGATCAGGTCGCGACGCACGAACTGGCCATCATGCACGCCCGAGCTCACCGGAATCCCTGGGACCTCGACATAGGCCTCGCGAAACCAGGGGCGACGCTGCAGCGCCCGCCGCGTCGACGCGTGGAGGTGCACGAAGGCCGGAAGCTCACGGGCCTCGTCGTGGAGCACTTCGTCGACCACGCGCTGTGCGCGCCCGTGCAGCGCCATCGGCAGGTCGACCAGGCCCTTGGCATCACGCAGGTCGAGGCGGTCGGAGGCTTCCCACAGCAGCCCGCCCATGTCGTGGTCTACCAGGATGGGACGACGCCACAGCCGTAGCTCGTCGGCCAGCTCTTCGTACCAGCGCCCCCGGTGACGCACCTGCTCCACCGAGGTCTCCGTCTCGCCGGTGTACAGCACCAGGTACCACCCCTGCGGCACCAGCACCGCGGCAGCCAGGGCAGCAGCCACCGCCCACCCCGCAGTGTCGTTCGCCGCGCGGCGCCCCAGCTGGCGCGCTTCCTCCAGCCCCGCCCCGAACAGCACCGCGGCCGGCACCGCCGTCAGCGACAGCCAGCGGAAGCCCCGCATCCAGTCGCCCGTCGAGCGCACCGAGAACACCAGGCCCACCAGGCCCAGCGCCCCCACCACCGCCAGCCAGGGCCGACGCGGCACCGCCAGCAGCACCGGCGCCCCGAGCACCACGCAGACCGTGAGCACCTTCCACGTCGCCGCGCCCTCGGCGGGCACCAGCCCCATCATCACCGCCCACAGCAGCGACAGGCCCAGCCACGCCCCCGCACGCCAGCCCTTCGTTCCGCACAAGCCGAGCAACGCGACGGGCAGCACGATGCCCTGCCCAGTCTGCACGGCGTAGCGAGCCAGGTAGAACCACTGTCGCTGATCCCACCTCAGCCAGTCGAAGGCCACGGGCCCACCGAGCTTGGCGTAGAAGGTGGCCGGCAGCTCCATCGCGAACCAGCCGAAGCGCAGCGCATGGTAGGCCAGCAGCGGCGCCACGAAGGCCGCCGCCCAGCCTGCGGCACGACCACGCAGCCCCACGAGGCCACCGGCACGCCACGCCAAGCCGAGGGAGCCCACCCCGGCCACCACCGCGTACAGCAGCCCCTCGGGCCGCGTCAGCGCCAGGCCCAGGAAGCACAGGGCCGCGCCCGCGCGATCGTCGTCGCGTGCCAACCGCCACACGCCGAGGGCAAGAAACAAGGCGAACAGCCCGTTCTCCAGGCCCGACTGGGCCCAGATCGCGAGCTGGGCGTGCCCGGCGAGCATCGCCCCTGCCCACAGGGCCTCGGCCTGCCGCTGCCGCGCGCGGCCTGCCGCTACCACCCCCGCGAGGGCCCCCAGCACGCTGACCAGCCCAAGCATCGGGGCCACCGTGAACGGGCTCGCCCCCGCCCACTGCGCCACAGCGAGCACGGCCACCCACGCCGGGTTGCTGTAGCCCTCCACCGGCTCCGCCCCCGGGTAGGGCACTGGGCCCCAGCCCGTGGCCAGCGAGCGCGCGTAGGCGAAGCTGATCCCCGCATCCTCCACGCACCACGACCAGAACGGCAGCTGCAGAGCCAGGACCACAGCGGCCATGACCCCTACGGCGGCCCAGCTACGCGGAGAGAGCGACGACATGGCGCGACCTACCGCGTCGGCCAGCCCCCCGCTACATCGCCACCCGTGCGCCGATGTGGCCGCCCACCGCACCGTTGATGCCGGCGTTGAGGTGCCCGTAGACCTTGAACATCAGGATGTTCGCCTGGGCGCCCACGAAGCCCCGCGGCACCACCGGATCGGCCTCGCCGCTGTAGGTGACGCTCAGCGCGGCCGAGCCGATGTCTTCGCGCTGGCCCCGGTAGGCCGCCTCGATGGGCCCGGACAGGCCGGCATCGGAGGTGGACCCCGCTGTCTGGATGTCGACCCCCGCGCCCAGGTAGGCCGTGAACACCAACACCCGCAGGTTGGTCGACAGCTCCACGGGGATGCTGTCGACGGTGGAGACGACCTCGTAGGTGCCCGTCGCCGTCCATGTGAGCTCGACATCGTCGACCGGCGCCGACAGCGGTAGATCCCGCTCGAGCTCGAGGCTGTAGCTGGACCGCTCGAAGCCGGTCGTGAAGTCGATCCCACCCCACTCGGTGACCTTGGCGTTCTGCCCCTTGGCCAGCTTGATCTGCAGGTGGGCACCCACGTTGTACATCGACCCACCGAACTCGCGGTCGCTGGGCATGTTGAGCGCCATGCCGTTGACGTAGATCAGCGTGCGCCGCAGGAAGCTCTTCTTCCCACTGGCAATGCCCAGGTTGATCCCGCCCATCAGCGACAGCATGGTGGCGAAGCCGTTCTCTGGCATCACCCCGTCGCCGCGCCCGAAGGCGAAGCCGGAGCTGTGGGTGCTGGCTCCCAGCCCCCCCCCGAAGACGAACTTCTGCGGGTTGCTCGCGTAGTCGACCCCCATGCCCTTGCCCGCAATCCCGGCGGCGGCGGCCATGGAGTCCATGAAGGCCTCTGGGTCGACGAGGTTGAGGGCCTCACTGGCCTGGGCCTCCATCGACGACTCGACCTGTGCCACGTCGATGCCGAACTGCTGCGCCTTCTGCTCGTCGACATCGATGACGATGTCTTGGGCGAGGGCGGGGGCCGACAACAACAAGCCAGCAAGCAGGGCACAGCGCATGGGGAGTCCTCCGCTGTGCAGCCTACCGCACAGCGACGCCAGCCGCGTCAGGACTCGACGCCCTGCACCACGGCGCGCAGCTGATGCAGCCGACGACGAACCTCCGCGGGACTCGACCCGATGACCGACACATGCCCCAGCTTGCGGCCCGGCCGAGGCGACTTCCCGTAGCGATGCACCCGCGCACCGGGCACCGACAGAAGCTGGTGCAGCGGCGGCTCTTCGCCGATCAGGTTGAGCATGCCGCTGGGAGCGGCCATGGCCGTGTCGCCAAGCGGCAGGTCGAGCACCGCCCGCAGGTGGTTCTCGAACTGACTCGTCACCGAGCCCTCGATGGACCAGTGCCCCGAGTTGTGCACCCGCGGCGCCATCTCGTTGGCGAACAGGTGGCCCCCGAGATCGAACAGCTCGATGGCCAGCACCCCTACGTAGTCGAGGGCCTCCAGCACTCGGGTGGCGATGGACCTCGCCTCGGCCTGCACGTCGTCGTCGACGGCTGCCGGCGCCTCCGACCACTGCAAGATGCCGCCGGCGTGCCGGTTCTCCACCAGCGGCCAGCACACGATCTCCCCCGACGGCCGCCGGGCGGACAGGATCGACAGCTCGCGGTCGAAGGGCACCACCTTCTCGAGGATGCAGGGCCCCTCGCCCAGCGCCCGCCACGCGCCGAGCCCCTGGCCCTCGTCGTTGATGACGAACTGCCCCTTGCCGTCGTAGCCCATGCGCCGCGTCTTGAGGATCGACGGCAGACCCAGCGCCACCATCGCCGCCGCCAGCTCCGCCTCGCTCGACACCGGAGCAAAGGGCGCCACCGGCACCTTGTGGTCTTGGAAGAAGCGCTTCTCCGCCAGCCGGTCCTGGGCGACCTCCAGGGCGGCCGGGGGCGGGTAGACCGGCACCGACAGGCCGCGCACCGCATCGACAGGCACGTTCTCGAACTCGTAGGTGATCACATCGGCCCACGCGGCGAGGGCAGCCAGTGCCTCGTCGTCGTCGAAGGCCGCACACACCACCTCGCCCGTGGTGGCCGCGCACGGCGCCTCGCTCGGATCGAGGAAGCGGCACTGCACGCCCAGGGGATGCCCCGCCTCACCGAGCATCCGCCCCAGCTGCCCCGCTCCGATGATGCCGACCTTCACGACACCCTCGGGTCGGGACGATCGAGGACGCGCTGGGTCTGCTCGGCGCGGAAGGCATCGAGGGCCTTGGCCACAGCGGGCTGCTCCGCCGCGAGCAAGGCGGCGGCGAACAGTGCTGCGTTGGTCGCACCCGCCTTTCCGATGGCGAAGGTCGCGACGGGGATTCCCGCCGGCATCTGCACGATGCTGAGCAGGGAGTCCATCCCCTGCAGCGCCCGGCTCTGCACCGGCACGCCGAGCACCGGCACCGGCGTCTTGGCGGCGAGCATGCCGGGCAGGTGCGCAGCGCCTCCCGCACCGGCGATGATCGCGCGCAGCCCACGCTCACGCGCTGTCGCGGCGTAGTCGAACAGCACGTCGGGGGTTCGGTGGGCCGAAACGACCTGCACCTCATGAGGGACCTCGAGACGCTCGAGGGTCGAGGCGGCGTGCTCCATCGTCGGCCAGTCCGACGTGGAGCCCATCACGATGCCTACCAGCGGTCGCATGCAGCTTCCCTTTGGGGCCGCGCCCCTGCCGAGGAGGCCGCTGGGTATTCCCGCGCCCGCTACGATGCCAGCGGCCGATCAGGCGGCGGACCGTGCCTCGACCAGTCGGTGCTCCCAGCGCATGGCCACGTGGATGCGCACGTCGGCACGCTCGGGCCAGATCACGGTGAGCCCCTCGGCCTCGAGGGCCGCCGCCACCTGGCGCCCGACCTCCAGGGGCCGCGGGCCGCCAAAAGCGATGGCGAGGCCTTCCCCTTGCACCGCATCGATGAGGTCTTGCTGGTGGAACACGGCGTAGGGCGCGCCCGGCGAGGTACGGTCGGCGGTGGCCAACGCATCGGCCAGGTCGACCCCCAGCAGGCCCGTGACCAGCCCCTGGTCGGTCAGCGTGTCGAGGGCCGCCTCGAGCCGGTCGCACGCGGTGATCTCCGGAAAGGTGCGGGCGCGCTCGCCCTCCTCCAGCAGGAGGCGGTGCACCAGCTGCTGAGCGGCGTCCTCCAGACCGTTCACATCCCCGTGAGTGGTGCGCCAGGGGCCGCGCCACGCATCGACCGTGACAGCCACGACCTCCTCGTGAGGCAGCAGCCCCGTGCGCAGGTAGATCCGGGCCGTCCAGGCCATGCCGTCGTCGAGCCCTTCTGGCAGCGGGCCCAGCGCGTCTTCCGGCGCCGGGATCTGTCGCTCGCCCATCCCTGGGAGCTGCCCCACCCGCGACGCGAGCTCCTCGGTGAGCCAGAGCACCCGGGTAGCCACCGGCGAGGCGAGCAGTGCCTGGAGCACCTCCGCATCGAAGCGGGCGATCTGTGCGGCGAGGCCGGTGAGGAGCACCGAGGGGGCCTCGGCATCCGCGAACAGCTTCCCGGCACTGTCGTCGAGGCCTGGGTGGCGCTCTACGTAGGCCTTCATGTGCGCACACAGCGCCTCACGCTCGGCCACACTCGCTTCGGGGCCCGCCGCCAGGGGCGCGACCACTGCGACGCCGTCGCTCACCTCGTCGATGCGGCAGCCCGACAGGGTGCGGAGCATGATGCGGAGCCTGCCTCCCGCCACCGCACTGACCCGCACGAGCTCGCACAGGGTGCCGACGCGATGGCAGCCGTCGTCGCTCTCCAGGGCCAGCACCAGGCGACCTTCGCCCCGGCGAGCGGCCTGAACCGCTTGGATGGATGCCTCGCGACCGACATCGAGGGGCAGCATGACGCCCGGCAAGGCCACGAGGCCGCGGGTCACGAGCAGGGGCATATCCATCGTTCCTCCAACGCAGGCTGGGCCCCGGAGGTGGGACGGCTGGCCCTGCCCTCGCGCCATCGGTCGGCGATCGCGGCGCTTTAGGACTCAGTCGTCGGGAAGCGCGAAGCCCTTGTAGGTCTCCAGGAAACCCCTGGCTTTCAACCCCGCGGATCGCGGGCTCTTGCGCGCCGGCTCCCCATCGATCTGCTCGATCTCCAACCGGCGCCTACGCCCCGCCGCGGCCCAGGCCCGAAAGCCGGCCACCCACAGCTCGTCGTCGACATCGGCCCCCAGGCTGATCACCGATCGCCCCCGGCGGTCGACGAACAACACCGCAGCGCCTTCGTGCAGCACGACCTCGTAGCCCAGGGCCCGCCGAGGCCGGCCCGACGAGGGCGGCCAGGGCAGCACCACCCCGTAGGGATTGGCCGGGTCGGTCGCCGGCAGCACCACCAGCTCGCCCTCCTTCGCCTCGCGGTAGCCGCGTAGCCGGTCGACCACCCCGGGGGATGCGAACTGCGCCCCCTCGATGCCATCGACGAACCAGCCCCGGCGCACCTTCCCCGAGCCCTCCATGGCCCGCAGCACCGGGTAGACCGCAGAGAAGCCCCCGACGAGCCCATCCGCCTGGGCGGCGGCGGCGGTGGCGATCCCGTAGCGCTCCAACAGCATCTGGGACCTCGCGTGGGCGCGCTCGGTGTCGGTCGCCGGCAGCAAGACCAGCTCCGCCACCGCCGACCAGCGCCCACCAGCCCCAGGCACCTGCCCCACCCGACGCCGCCGCGCCCCCAGCTGGCGTAGCGGCGCGAAGGTGTCGTTCGTCACCAGGCCCCCCCAGGCCAGCGCCCACAGCGCCTGGGCCACAGCCGCCAGCGACGCCCCCTCGGCCACCGCCAGCAGACCCGCCGCAAAGCTGGCTCCCCGCTCGGTCAGGTGGGTGTACAGGCGCTCGCGCAGCGGGCCATCCTCGGTGTCGGTGAACGCTCCGTCAGGCACCTCGGCCGCGTCGAGGAGCAAGTGCACCCGCGACCGCGGATACAGCGCGACCCGCCCGTCGCGGGCCCCCACCGCCCCCCGACCGACCCACACCACCTCCCCCATCGCCCCCAGCTGATCGAGCTGCTCGGGGCGGTAGCCGCTCACCCGTCGCGACAGCAGGCTGTCGAGCTGCGAGGCCGGCAGCGCCGCCCCCTGAAGCTGCTCCACCACCTCCCGCAGCCGGTCGAGGCCCCCGCGAGTGCCCCCCAGGCCATGCCACGACAGCAGAAACCGCGTGTAGACCTGTGCGTCGACCGGCTCCACCTCCTGCCGAGCGCGTGCGAGGCTTCGGCGACGAAGGCGACGCAGCACTTCCGGATCGCACCACTCCCGCTGCGTGCCCCCCGGCCGCATCTCCCCGCGGACCAGCTGCCCGCTCGCCTCCAGCGCATCGAGCACCGCGACCACCGCCCCTTGCGGCACCCCCCACCGCTTCGCGATCGGCGCCGCCACGAACGGGCCATGCCCCTTCGCCCACCGCAGCAGCAGCCGCTCGAGGGCCCGCTCCTGCTCGTCGAGGAACACGCCGGGCAGCCCCGGAGGCAGCGCCACCCCCAGGCCATCTCGGTACAGCCCCGCGTCTTCGACAGCCACCCAGCGCACCTCCCCCGCCAGGCGCACCGGTACTGCGCGCCGGGCCAGCTCGAGCTCTCGCAGCCAGGCCTCGGCGGGGCCGTCGCACCGCTGCTGCAGCTCGTCGACCGACAGCTCCCCCAGCCGACGGAGCAGGTCGTGCAGCGCGTCGGCGGAGCGCACCCGCCGCTCCGGCAGCAGCCGCTGCAGCTCTGCCTCGAGCTCCGCCAGCGACACCGGGTCGAGCAGCTCGCGCAGCTCCTCGCCTCCCAGCAGGTCGCGCAGCAGGTCGCGGTCGAGGGTGAGCGCCTGGGCGCGCCGCTCGGCCAGCGGCGCATCGCCGGCGTACATGAAGGCGGCCACGAAGGCGAAGGCGAGGCTCCGGGCAAAGGGGCTCGGCCGCTTCGTCTCCACCTGATGGACCGTGATCGTGCGCTGCTGAACCCCCCGGAGGACCTCGATCACGCTGGGTAGATCGAAGGCCTCCTGCAGGCACTCGCGGTAGGTCTCGAGCACGATGGGAAAGCCGGGGAAGCCCATCGCGACCTGCTGCAGGTTCTGCGCCTTGAGGCGCTGCTGCCACAGCGGGGTGCGCCCCTTCCCCCGCCGCCGAGGCAGCAGCAGCGCCCTCGCCGCGTTCTCCCGAAACCGCGAGGCGAACAGCGCCGAGCCCGCCAGCTGCTCCACCACCAGCTCTTCGACCTCGTCGGGGTCGGGAAACAGCCCGTCGAGAGGCGGCAGCTCCTCCACATCGGGGAACCGCAGGCAGATGCCATCGTCGGTCCACAGCACGTTCACGTCGGCGCCCATGCGCTGGTAGGTGGCCTCCAGCGCCAGCCCCCACGGCGCCATCACCCGCGAGCCCAGCGGCGACAGCAGGCACACCCGCCAGTCGCCGAGCTCGTCGCGGAAGCACTCCACCACCACCTTCTTGTCGGTCGGGACCGCGCCGGTTGCCTCCGCCTGCTCCTGCACGTAGGCCGTCAGGTTGCGCAGGGCGTGGTCGTCGAGGTGAGGGCTGTCGGCCTCCCCACGCACCAGCTGCCGCAGGAAGGCCCCGACCGCCTGCCCCAGCTCCAAGGGCCGGCCCGGCCGGTCGCCATGCCAGAACGGGAGCCTCCCGGGCTCGCCCGGAGCCGGCGAGACCACCACCTTGTCGCGGGTGATGTCTTCGATGCGCCAGGTGCTCGCCCCGAGGATGATCAGGTCGCCCTTGCGCGACTCGTAGACCATCTCCTCGTCGAGCTCGCCCAGCCGCGGCCCATCGCCCACCATGAACACCGCATACAGCCCACGATCGGGGATGGTGCCGGCGTTGAGCGAGACCAGCATCCGGGAGCCCTTGCGGGCGGTGAGCACGTCGGTCGCACGGTCCCACGTGATCCGAGGGCTCAGCTCGGCGAAGGCCTCGGAGGGGTAGCGACCCGACAGCATGTCGAGCACGCCGATCAGCTGCGCTCGCGACAGCTCGGCATAGGGGTAGGCCCGCCGCACCAGGGCCAGCAGCGCATCGACCTCCCAGTCGCCCATCGCCACCATGGCCACCACCTGCTGCGCGAGCACGTCGAGGCAGTTGCGCGGCACCCGAGTGGACTCCACCAGCCCGCGGGCCATGTGATCCGCCACCACCGCCGCCTCCACCAGGTCGGCCCGGTATTTCGGGAAGATCCGCCCGATCGAGCGCTCCCCCACCCCGTGGCCCGCGCGGCCGATCCGCTGCAGGCCGGAGGCCACCGAGCCCGGCGACTCCACCAGCACCACCAGATCCACCGCGCCCATGTCGATGCCCAGCTCCAGCGAGCTGGTGGCCACGATCCCCGGCAGCGAACCCGCCTTGAGCTGCTCCTCGACGACCCGGCGCTGCGCATGGGAGATCGACCCGTGGTGGGCTCTCACCAGCTCCTCGCCCGCCAGCTCGTTGAGCCGCTGCGCGAGCCGCTCGCACAGCAGCCGGCTGTTGGTGAACACGATGGTGGAGCGATGGGCGCGGATCAGCTCCAGCAGGCGCGGGTAGATCACCGGCCACATGCCCTGCCCACGGCGGGGGGCTGCCTCGTCGTCGACCACCCCCACCGCTTGCCGCTGCCCCTCTCCTCCCGTGGCGCTGGCCTCCACGGTGAGCGGCCGCTCCATGTCGGCCACGGGAACGACGATGCGCAGCTCGATGTGGGGCGGCTCCGACGTGTCGACGATGTGGACCTCGCGCCCGCCGCCCAGGTAGCGGGCGACCTCCTCCAGGGGCCGCTGGGTCGCCGACAGGCCGATGCGCTGCGGCTCGTGCTCCGACAGCGCCGCCAGACGCTCCAGGGTGAGGGCCAGGTGCACCCCGCGCTTCGTGCCCGCCATCACGTGGATCTCGTCGACGATAATCGTCTCGACCTGCTTGAGCGTCTCGCGCGCCGACGAGCCCAGCATCAAGTAGAGGCTCTCCGGCGTGGTGACGAGCACGTCGCCGGGCCGTCGGGTCATGGCTGCCCGGTCGCGCTGGCTGGTGTCGCCGGTGCGCACGTCGACCCGAACTCCCCTCGCTCCCAGCCCCATGGCGCTGGCCGCGTTGGCGATGCCGACCAGAGGGGCCCGCAGGTTGCGCTCGATGTCGTAGACCAGGGCCTTGAGGGGCGACACATAGACCACCCGGAAGCCGTCGCCCTCCGGAGCCGGTGCGTCGGGCCGCGACAGCCGATCGATGCAGGCCAGGAAGGCCGCGAGGGTCTTCCCGGACCCCGTCGGGGCGAGGAGCAGGCCATGGCCACCGTCACGCAGGATCGGCCATCCACGACGCTGGACCTCGGTAGGCCCATCGAAGGACTGCTCGAACCATCGCCGCACGGGCGCACTGAAGGGACGCAAGACCGACATGGTCGGCAAGCTATCGGAGCCAGGACGCCGCTGCGCCCCAGCTTCTGTCCGGCGGACACTTTCTGTCCGCGCTGTCTGCTACAATTCGTCTAACGGAAAGGGCGGAGCCCGGTCCGCGGTCGAGGAGTCGTCACCACACTCCAGCGCGACACACGCTGGAGGGTTCATCCTAGGGGAGACTACACACGGGAGACGACGGCATTGCGCGATGGCCACCGGAGGCACGGGACGGGGAGGCACCCTGTCCGGGGAACGTGCCGATGGTGGGCCAGTGGCCAGCGAGCACCGCTTGGGGAAGAAGCGGCGCCGTCCCTCCTCGACCGCGAGACGCGAGCCATGGGGAAAGACAAAGAATCGTAGCGATGGGAGAGATCGATCGGGGCCCTACTGGAGCAGTAGAGCCACCGAGCCGCCCGGAGGCACGGGCGTTCCGGGCATGGGTTCCTGAGCGACGACCGCTCCGGAGCCCCTGACGGTCAGCGCGAAGCCCGCAGGCTGGAGGGAAGCGACAGCCTCCCGAAGAGGCCGCCCGGTGAGGTCCGGGAGGGTCCACCCCTGGCCATCCCACACCAGCGTGGGTGCCGTGGGGGCGACGAGTTCCTCTGGCACGACGACGGCGAGGGCGTCGTCACCGTGGTCTTCGAGGAGCTCGGGGTTGGGTGCGATGCCCAGGTAGCGCAGGCTGGCCGCGGCGATCTCCTGGAACGCCGGGCCGGCGACCGTGCCGCCGTAGCGCGAGCCCTTCGTGGGCTCGTCGACGACCACGACGATGGCAATCGCCGGATCGTCAGCTGGGACGAAGCCCATCATCGACGCTACCCGGGCTGCCGAGTAGCGACCGTCTTTCACCTTCTGTGCCGTGCCGGTCTTGGCGGCGACGAGGTAGCCCGGCACCCGAGCACGGGTCGCCGTGCCCCCAGGCTCGGTGACCGTCACCATCATCTTCGTCACGTCGGCGGCGGTGGCCTCGGAGACCACGCGCTGGGCGACGGCCGGCCGCTGCACGTACTCGGGGATGCCGTGGAGGTCTTCCACCCGGCGGACCAGGCGCGGCTTCATGCGCACGCCGTCGTTGGCCAGCGCGGCGGTGGCCATGGCGAGCTGCAGCGGGGTCGAGGTGACCCCCTGCCCATACGAGGTGGTCGCGAGCTCGATGGGCTTGATCGTGTCGGCCTTGCGCAGGAAGCCCCGACGCTCGCCGGGAAGCTGGATGCCGGTGCGTGCCCCGAACCCGAAGTCGTGCAGGTAGCCGAGGAAGGTCTTCGCCCCCATCTGCAGGGCCAGCTTCGCCGAGCCGATGTTGCTCGAGTACTTCACCACCTCCGACACGGTGACCACGCCATGGGGGTGGTCGTCGCCGATGCGGGTGCGACCCACGCGCCACCCGCCCCCTTCGCAGTCGATGAGGGTGGACCCCGTGACCAACCCCTCCTGCACCGCGGCCGCGACAGTGAACGGCTTGAACACCGAGCCGACCTCGATGGCGTCTTGCACCGCGTGGTTGCGGCGGGGCGCCGGGTCGTCGACCAGCTGGTTGGGGTTGAAGGTCGGGATGTTGGCGAGGGCCAGCAGGTCGCCGGTGGCCACGTCGATCACGACCGCGGTGGCCGCGACGGGCTCCGACCGCTCGGCGACGCCGGCCAATGCGCGCTCGGCGATGCGCTGGATCTGCCGGTCGAGGGTGAGCTGCACGTCCATGCCGACGTTCTGGTCGCCCCATGCCGTGGGGTCGTCGACGTTGAGGCCGCGCCGGTCGCGCCGACGCTGCAGGAGGACCTCGCCGCCACGAAGCACGTCGTCGAGAGCCGCCTCCAGGCCCGCCTGCCCGTCGCCCGACGAGTTGACGAAGCCGAGCACCTGGCTCGCGAGCTGCTCTTCCGGGTAGTAGCGCCGCGCGGAGCGCTCGGCCCACAGCGCGTCGTGGCCCAGCGACTCCACCGCGGCGGCCGTCGCCGGGTGCACCCGCATCGCCAGCCGCTGGTAGCGACTGTCGCGGCCCATCTTGTCGGCCAGCTCGTCGGCCGGGACCGACAGCAGGCGCGACAGCTCCATCGACAGCCCGTCGATCTCCTCGGGGCGCACCCTCGCGGGATCGATCACGATGTTGGGGGTGGCGACCGAGGTGGCCAGCCGACGACCGTTGCGATCGAGGACCTCCCCTCGCCGCGCCCGCAGTGTCACCTGGTCCCACCGCTGTACGCCAGCCGCTCGGACCGTGCGGTCGAGAGGGGCGAGGCACAGCTGGGCTCCGCGAGCGCCCACCAGCACCATCAGCACCATCAGCATGCCGGCGACGACCCGGGTGCGGGACTCCGCACGGGCACGCACGAGGTCGTCTGGCTCGACCTCGGGCTCGATGAGCGGAAGCTGGAGGCGATCGGCCATCAGCGCACCCTGACCACGTGGGCATCGGCGGTCATCGCCAGGCGCCCCGCCATGGCCTCGACGTGCACGGCGCGTCGCCGGGCGTCCATCTCCAGGCGCAGGCGGTCGTTGAGGATCCGCGCCTCACGCGCATGCCGGGAGTTCCGGTCGAGATCGGTGCGCAGCGACTGCACCTCGAGGCGCACCTGGGCCCAGGCGGCGAGCACGATGAACAGGGCACCGAGCCACACGGCGTGACGCCACAAGGGGATCAGTCGACGCAGCCCGAGCCGCCACCCAGAGGTGGCAGGTGCGAGCAGGGTGGTGGGGAGGGCTAGGGTGCGTTCCACGGCAGCCTCTGGGCGGACCGGAGGCGCGACGAGCGCGCCCTCGGGTTGGGGTCTTCGGGGGAGGGGACGAGGGGGCGGCGAACCTCGACGGTGATGTCACCGATGGGGTTGCCGTAGGCATCGCGGGGGAGTCCGCGCCCGGCGGCGCGGTGGAGGAACTGCTTGACCAGGCGGTCTTCGAGGGAATGGAACGTGATGATGGCCAGGCGGCCATGGGGGGCCAGGCGCTCGATGGCCTGTGGGAGGAGGGACTCCAGCTGCGCCAGCTCGCCGTTGACGGCGATGCGCAGGGCCTGGAAGGTGCGGGTGGCGGGATGGATCCGCCCCTTACCTCGCCCGACGACCCCTGCCACGCAGGCTGCGAGGGCTGCGGTGTCGGCGAACGGCTGCTCGGCCAGCAACGTGCGGGCGACCCGACGGGCGTGACGCTCCTCACCGTATTCGCGAAGGATGCGCACGAGCTCGGCCTCGTCGGTGGACGCCAGCAGGTCGGCGGCCGTGGGGCCCTGGGTGGGGTCCATCCGCATGTCGACCGGGCCAGCCGAGCGGAACGAGAAGCCGCGCTCGGGCTCGTCGAGCTGGGGCGACGACACCCCCAGATCGGCCAGGATCCCATCGACGGTGGCCAGGCCGAGCTCGTCGAGGACGCGCCCCAGGCCCGCGAAGTCGGTGTGGACCGGCTGGAAGCGGTCGCCGAAGCGAGCCAGCCGCTCGCCGGCCGCCTTCAAGGCAGCCGGGTCACGATCGAGCCCGATCACCCGACAGTCGGCTGCCTCCAGGAGGGCCTCGGTGTGACCGCCGCCGCCCAGGGTGCAGTCGACGAAGACCTCACCATCGGCCGGCGCCAGGGCGGCCACCGACTCTTCCAGGAGCACGCTGGTGTGCGAGAAGCCCATCAGCCCTCCCGCCGTGGCATGCCGCCGCGCCGTGCCCGGGTGCGGTGCACCGAGTCTTGGAAGCGCTCGTCCCACGTCTTGCGGTCCCAGATCTCGATGTGCCCTAGCAGCACGTGCACCACGCACTCCTTCTCCAGGCCGGCGAGCTCCCGCAGCAGCGGCGGGATGCGCAGCCGCCCCTGCCCATCGATGTCGACGTCGTTGGCCGTCGACATCATCGAGTGCGCGAAGTCGAGCACCTCGGGGGCGAACGGGTCTTGCTCCATGAGCGGGCCCTCGACCTTCGCCTCGTAGTGCTCCGGCGTCCATGCCCACACCGCGCCCTGCGGCGAGTAGGTCACCACCAGCGCCCCCTCGCCCTGGTCGGCGAGGGCACGACGGATCGGTGCAGGCAGGGCTAGGCGGCCCTTCGCGTCGATGGAGACGTTCTGCTGGCATCGGACTCGAATCATGAGATGGGAGCGCGCTCCAAGTGGATCCACGCGAACCCACTCTACACCACTTTCTCCCACGCGCAACCCACTGCACCCCACGCGCAACCCACGCCACGCTCCAACCTGCCACATGCCGAATTTGGTGGAATGTCGCCCGCTTTCCGATCACCGCGATCGTCGCGGCGCGCCGGCCGACGGAGCCTCCGGAGCCACTCCCCCACCCACCCCTCTCCCACTTTCTCCCACCCTCTGGGACCCCACCTCCCGCGGGGTTAGCCCCAGGGCATGGCCGACCCCACTCCCCCGATCCGCGTCCTCATCGACAACCGCCGCGCCAAGCACGAGTTCGAGCTTCTCGACAGCTTCGAGGCGGGCATCTCGCTTTTGGGGAGCGAGGTGAAGAGCCTGCGGGGTGGCCAGGCCAACCTGCAGGAAGCCTTCGTCACCCTCAAAGACAGGGGCGCGTGGCTCCACGGCCTGCACATCTCGCCCTACTCCCACGCTACGCAAGACCAACACACGGCCACCCGGCCACGTCAGCTGCTGCTGCATCGCGCCGAGCTGGCGAAGCTGTGGAAGGCGACCAAGCAGAAGGGCATGACCATCGTGCCCGTGAAGGTCTACCTGAAGGGGTCGCGCATCAAGGTCGAGATCGCCCTGGCCCGCGGCAAGAAGATGCACGACAAGCGGCACTCCCTCAAGGAGCGCGACGCCAAGCGCGACATGGCTCGCCACCGCGACCGATGACAAGCGTTCACAACCCCGGCTTTGCCTGGGGGCGGGCTCGGCGATAGCCCCGACCGCATGGATTCCTTCAAGGATTACGGTGCCTTCGGTCTTGCAGCCCTCCTCGCCGTTGCCGGCTGGGTGGTGCCCGACGACTACCAGCTCATGTGCTTCCTGCTCGCCGGGCTGTCCGTCTGCTTCGGGCTGGTGCTTCGCAGCGTGCGAACCGGCATCGCAGCGACCGCCTTTCTGAACTTCGGCTGCAGCGCCTACCTGTTCAGTCGGAAGCTCGAGTCCGCTGACACCCCGTCGCTGTGCAACATCAACGACGTGATCAACTGCGACGTCGTCAACACCTCGGCCGCGTCCGAGATGTTCGGCGTGCCGATCACCCTGCTCGGCATGGGCTTCTACCTGGGGCTCGCCCTCGCCGGGCTCGCCAAGGCGACCACGACGCCGAAGCTCGTTGCGGTGAACACCGTGTTCGCGGTGCTCAACGTGGCCTACAGCGTCTACCTCGCGTGGGAGTCCACCCAGCTGGGCGCCGTCTGTCTGATGTGCCTCACCATGTACGCCGGCAACGGGATCTTGCTGTGGGCGGGCCTGCGAGGCCTCAAGCAGCAGGGGCAGCGCCTCGGCGACGAGATCGCGAGCGCCGCCACCTCCACCACCACCCTCGCCATCGTCGGCACCTTCGCCATCGTGCTGCTGGTCGGCATGAGCAGCTGGTCGTCGACCAAGGCGCGGAGTGGCAGTCAAATCGCCCGGCCCACGCCGAGTCCCAACGGGCAGCAGGGCGTGCCCACCCTCGAGCCAGGGATCCTCACCGCTCCCCGCGGTGCCATCGCCCTGGCTGGCAACGAGCCGGTCTACGGCGACCCCCAGGCGCCCTACGTCGTGCTGGAGTACGCCGACTACGGCTGCCCCCACTGCGCCATGGCCGCCGTCGAGCTCAAGAAGCTGGTCAAGGAGTTCCCCGAGATCCAGATCCGCTTCCGGCCATTCCCCCTCACCGCCGCGTGCAACCCCGCCCTCGAGCGCGACAGCGGCCCCGAGCGCTGCCACGCCGCCATGGCCACGAAGTGCGCCCAGCGTCAGGGCAAGTTCTGGGATCTGTCCAACCTCGTGTTCGCCAACCAGAACAACCTCTCCGATGCCGACCTGGCCTTCATGGCCCAGCAGGTGGGCGTGGAGATGGGGGCCTGGGAGCAGTGCATGGCCGACCCATCCATCGCTGCCAGCGTCCAGGCTGATGCGGTCGCCGGCGCCCAGGCTGGGCTGATGGGCACCCCCGCCTTCTTCCTCAAGGGCACCCACGGCGACCAGTGGGTGGAAGTGCAGCACGGCGTCGCGAACATCGCGAAGGCCGTGAGCGCCCACATGGCGGGCGCGACAATGCCGCCCCCCGGCGCCCACCCCGTCCACTGAGATGTGGCACGAGCTGCAGCTGCTGGGCCTGCCCCGCAAGCGCCTGAAGGCGGTGTCTCAGGCGCTGTTCTCGATGGGCTGTGCCGGGGTCCAGGAAGATCACCTCCCCGGGGAAGCTCCCCCACCCCAGCAGCCGTGGGACACCGCCCCCCCACCTCCTCCCACCGAGCGCCTGGTGCTGCGGGCCTGGTTCGAGGATGCAGACCGCGGCGGGATCGATGAGGCCCTGTCCCACCTGGGGGTGGAGTCGGTGTGGGCGATGGTGGAGGAGGAGGACTGGGCGAATGCCTGGCGAGCGCACTTCGCCCCCGTGCGGATCAGCGACACACTGACCATCGCGCCCCCCTGGGACGCCCCCGAGGGCTCGCTGGTCATCGAGCCTGGTCAAGGCTTCGGCACAGGCCAGCACCCCACCACGCGTCAGGTCCTCCAGCTGCTGGAGCCCGTCGCCCGTCCGGGCACCACCTGCCTCGATGTCGGCTGTGGCTCCGGCGTGCTCGCCCTGGCAGCCGCCCGGCTCGGCCTCATCGCCCACGGCATCGACGTGGAGCCCGAGGCGATCCGCGACGCCGAGCGCAACGCCGAGCGAAACGAGCTGGTGGCCACCTTCGCCACCACCCCCATCCAGGAGCTGTCCGAGCCGGCACAGCTCGTCCTCGCCAACCTGCACGGCGAGCTGGTCGTGGCACTGGCTGACGACCTGATCCGCCTGTGTGCCGGCGACCTCCTCGTGGCCGGGGTCCTCGACGATCGCGAGGCCATGGTCCGCAAAGCGCTGGCGCCCCTCGCCCTGATCGAACGCATCCAAGACGACCGGTGGGTGGCCCTGCACTACCAGGCTCCGGCCGCACCATGAGGCGCTTCGCCGTCGACCTCCTCGGCGGGCCCGGCGACCGCCTGACCGTCTCCGCAGACGTGGCGCACCACCTCGTCGACGTGTGCCGAGCCCGACCCGGCCAGGCCATCGTCGTCTTCGACGGCGCCGGGCACCAGGCCACCGCGGTCCTCCGCGAGCTGGGCCCTCCGGTCGTCGTCGAGCAGCAGTCTGCCGCCTCGCGCTCGGCACCCGACGTGCCTCTGTGGGCGCTGGTCGCGGTGGTGAAGGGCAACGCCATGGAGCATGCGCTGCGCATGGGCACCGAGGCCGGGGTCACCCACTTCTTGCCCTGCCTCACCGCACGCACGGTCCCCAAGGGAGATCGACACGAGCGCTGGCAGCGGGTGGTGCAGGGCGCCGCGGCGCAGTGCGGGCGCGCCGATGTGCCCACCCTGTTCGCGCTTGCTCCTCTCGATGAGCAGGTCGCCCTCCTCCCCCCCGGCCTCACCCGCTTCGTGGCTGCGCCAGGGGCAGCGCGGGCTGAGGCATCGGGGCCTGCTGCCTTCGCCATCGGGCCCGAGGGCGGGTGGGCTCAGGCAGAGCTCGCCTCCCTGCTCGAAGCAGGATGGCAGCCGCTGGGCCTCGGCAGCTGGGTGTTGCGAGCCGACACGGCGGTCGCGGTCGCAGCGGCGATGCTCGCCAGCGGCGAGTAAGCGCCTCCCGAACGCACGAACGCCGCCCCAGCCAGTGGCTGGGACGGCGCTCGAGGGACGGCGGGAGCGCGAACGCTCCCGAACGTCTCACTCCGGGTTCAGGCTGTTCTTCAGGCCCTTGCCGGCACGGAACACCGGGATGCGGCGCTCCGGCACGTTCATCTCCTGGCCGTTCTTGGGGTTGTGGCCCTTGAACGCGCGACGCTGCGACACGGTGAACGTGCCGAAGTCGGAGATGGTCACCTTCTCGTTGTTGACGAGGGCCTCCTGGATGGCCTCGGTGATGATGTTGATGTAGTTCGCGGCGCGGACCTTGGGGATACCGGCACGGGACGCGAGCACTTCGGTCAGATCAGCCTTGTTCATGGCGTTCTCCTCTCGGATTCGAGTTTTAGTCCAAATTCAGCAACCCGACAGTCGGGCTGGGCACACGTTTTGAGCGAGGGCATCTTCCAGCCATCGCCTGTCACACAGCCTCCTCTCGGAGGCCCCCATCAGACTGTCTCGGTCTGACGCGTTCTTTTTAGGGGCGCCCGGCGAGGTTTGCAAGGGGGTGCAACAGATTTCTTCTCGGCCACGGGTAGGACCGCTAGAGGAAATTTTCGAAACTTGGAGAATTTGGGACTTGTTTCGTATCGTCAATTCGCAGGCGGAATATGACGCTAGTACGCCAATTGACCAGCAACAAGCAGCGCTTTCCCAAGTATTTCCACGCGCATCGGAAGCACGCCAGGCTGCTCGCCGTCAAGATCCACCAGGACCGGAGCCTGATCTCGGCCCTCTGCGAGGAGCTTCTGGACCTTGGCGCTTGACACTCCTTTGGCATTTGGAGTGGTGCCTCGGTAGAGGTGCGGGGTGGCCAGGATCGCTCGGGCGATCGGAAGCTCCGGGATCAGCGTGAGCTCGGCCGCCCCATCATCGAGCCGCCCTCCCCGCCCGACCCACATCCCTCCGCCACAGTAGGCGCCGTTCGCCACGAATGCCGAAGACAGCGGCCCAGACCAGGCTCCCTCTCCGTCGGGACCCTCCCACTGCACCTCGACCCGTGGGGGCGTGTAGGCCACCAGGGCGCCCAGCGTCGCCCCCGCGAAGGTGAGCCGCCCACCCCAGCGCTTCGACGACGCGTTGGCCCGTCGCACCACCTCTCCGTTCATGCCGAAGCCGAGCACGTTGATGCACAGCCTCTCCGCAGGCTCGCCGTCGTGGTCGACGAACGACACGTGCATCACGTCGATCGCTCGGGGGACACCACTCACGGCGAGCTCGGCGGCCTCCTGAAGGCCTGCGGGCACGCGCAACGACTTCACGAAGTCGCCTCCGGTGCCTGCGTGGATGACGCCGAACACCACGCCCTCGCGGGTCAGCGTCTTCCCCTGGAACAGGCCGTTGACCACCTCGTTGATGGTTCCGTCGCCGCCGACCGCGATCACGCGCTCGTGCCCTTCCTCGACCGCCCGCCGCGCTTGCCGGATCCCGTCGCCAGGGCCCGTCGTCGGGTAGACCGCTGCGCTCGCCATGCCCTCGACCGCGGCCACGATCTGGGGAAGCTTGCGCGCGGTGCTCCCCCCACCGCTGTGAGGGTTGACCACCAGCGCGACGCTCACGAGCGCTCCAACAGGGTGTCGACCGCGTCGCGCACCGTGTCGTCGAGGGCACGAAGGTGGGCCGAGCAGCGGCTGTCGGCCACCTGCTTGTCGGCTCCACGCTCGAGGTAGAGCTCTGCCACCCGCCGTGCGTCGTCGGGATGATGGCTGGCCAGGGGCTCCGCGGCGCCGCAGCAGGCCAGCGGCGAGGCACCACCACACCGGCAACTCGTCGCGAGCGTGAGCCCGGCCAGCGTGTGCAGCCACTCATAGGCCACGCCCGCGCGCTCCAGCACCTGGGCCACGCCGCCGTGGGCGACGACCACCTGCAGGCCATGCAGCCGCCGGCGAACCTCGCGGAAGTGCGCATCGTGGCTGGGACACTCCACCGCCGCCGCGCCCAGGGCATCCCGGGTGCGGAGGCGGGCCACCGGCTCCCCCAGGGTGCGGGACAAGGCCACAGCCCAGCCACGGCCATCCGTCTCGATCGCGACCCGACGGGCGGTTCCCTCCACCGGCCCCACACGCTGTGGAGCCGCCACCACCACCAGGTCGGCCCGAGCCTCACGGAGGGCCTCGGGCAGGGGCCGGTGCAGGTGGCACAGCGACTGGCAGGCCCCGCAGTCGACACACAGCGTCGCTGCCTCCCGGGCCAGCTCGCGGGGCGCCAGCCCACGCTCCCAGTCTCGCAGCACCGCCGCGATCTGCGTAGGAACGGCAGCCTCGCGAGACGACCCGGTCGCTACCGGGCAGGCCGTGCGGCACAGCCTGGGGCACAGCGAGCACGTGTCGAAGCGACTCATGGCTTCCTCCGGAGGATGGCCTGCGGCGTCACCGCGACAGCGAGGGGGTCGTCGACGGTGCACGGCTCGAGCTGCCCCGAAGGGAGCGGGCGCGCCTCATAGGGAGTCGGCTCGAGCCCACCGGGAACCCTCGCAGCCGCCAAGGCTCCGTAGGCCGCAGCCGCTGGGCCTCGGAAGCCCACCAACAGCTCGCCGTCCTCCACCGTGAGCACGGACGGACGCAGGTCGCCCCGCAGCAAGGCCTGAGCCACCTCCCACGGACGGTCAGGCCGGCCCCGCCCCATCCAGCGCTCCCCTCGAGGCACCACGGGGACCGTGACCTCGGCCTCCGGCTGCTGCGCCAGCCACCGGCGCAGGTCGGGACCAGCCGCCGAGCGCGGCGCCCTCCCCAGGCGACACCGTAGGCCGTCGACACGGGCGCTGACCTCCACCCACGGCTGCTGCCAGCGACTGCGATGCCAACGAGCCGGGCCGGGGAGCTCCTCGAAAGGCCACATCAGCTCGCGGTTCGCCGTGGACGCGATGGCCTGCCGTGCTTCCAAGGAGCTGTCTGCCGGAGCCCGGATCAGCCCGTCGATGGGATGCAGCGTGGGCGGTGCGCCCGCATCCTCGAGCTCTACGTCGATCAACACCCGCCCGGGGTTCATGATCCGCAGCGGGTCGAGGGCCTGTTGGGTGGCTCGATAGCCCCGGATGGCCGCCCCGAGCTCGCGGCTGGCAGCCTCGGCCTTCAGCGCCCCCACCCCGTGGTGGTGGGTGACCGTGCCCCCCTCCGCGAGCACCGCCTGCAGGGCATCAGGCCACAGCGCGTCGTAGACCGCCCGGTCGCCGCGCCCCGCGAAGGAGAAGTAGATGCAGCCCCCCTCCGGGTACACGTGGCTCATGTGCGCCATGACCAGCGCGTAGGGGCGGACCGCCGCACGCACCGCGTCGTAGATGGCCGGCAGCCGACTCCACGGACCGGCCACCTCCATCGTGTCGGCGAAGCCGCCGCGCTCGAACACCGGCATCAGCTTGAACGACACCGCGTGGCGACTGTGCAGCCAGCGCTGGCCCGGCCCCTCCCCCAGGTCTTCGAGGGTCTCGAGGATCGGTTGCGCCGCGGCGACGGATGCCTCCACCACCTCCGGATCTCCCTCGAAGCCGACGATGAGCAGGCAGCCCGAGGCCAGCCCGTCGAGCATCTGATTGAGCAGGGTCGGCAACCCCAACGGCAGGGTCAGCGTGCGCCTGCGAACCTCGGGCAGCCTCTCCACCCTCCGCAGCCAGCGACGCACGAACCCATCGTGGCTCCGCTCCTTCTTGGGCTTCGTCTTGCCGCCGATGCGCGTGTCGACCGGATCGTACAGCCGCACCACGGACGGCCACAGCTCGGCCTGCATCAGCCGCCGCATCACATCGAGGGCCTGCTGGATGTCGTCGGCGCGATACCCCCGGAGCCATCGGGTCGCCGGCGCGGGCCACACCCTCAAGGTGAGCTCGGTGATCACCGCGAGGGTTCCTTCGGAGCCGAGTAGCTGGTCGACCCATTCTTCGGGGGACTCCCCCTCCGGACCCACCTCGAACACGCCCCGCTCCGGGCACACGGCCCGCATCGACAGCACCATGTCTTCGAACACGCCATAGCGGGAGCTGAACTGCCCGGCGCTGCGTGCCGCCGCCCATCCGCCGACGGTGCTGCACCAGATGCTGCTCGGGCTGTGGCCCAGGGTGAAGCCGCGTGCGGCCAGCCAGTCTTCCAGGTGCTGGCCGTTCACGCCGGCCTGCACCGTCACCACCCACCCTTCCTCGTCGAGGGGGCCGATACGCTGCATCGCCTTGGTGTCGACGACCCAGGCATCCGAGCGGCCCCTCGCGCCCCCGCACACGCCAGACCCCGCCCCGTAGGGAACGACGGGAACGCCCTCCGAGGCTGCCTGGCGCAGCACCGCCTCCACCTCGGCCTCGTTCGAGGGCCACCAGACCCGCAGGGGGGACGGAGACGGCCGGCGCTGCCAGTCGTCGAGGGTGCCGCCCGGCCACAGGTCGCGTGCGGCGGCGCGTCGATCGAGGGGCTCATCACTGTGACGGACCGAGCTGGCGTCCAAGCTGACCTCCGCGGCGCTCGCCTGTATCGCTCCGATCGTGCCCGAGGTAGCGCCACGGCGTGTCCACCGAACGGCGAGACAAGGAAAGAGAAACGCCCGACCTGTGAGGGCCGGGCGTCTCCAGCGGTGCGACGGGATTCCGCCGGCGTCCGCAAAGCTTGCATCTCCACCCAGATCAGCATGCACGGCTCGTGCCAGAGTCCCCAATACCACCCATATGCAGGGTTTCTCCTACAGGGGACTTCACTAGAGCCGCCGACGCCTCGAGCCCAGACACGCAAACCACGACATCTGTGTCGCACCGAGCCCATCCAGGGCGTTCCCCACCTCGCCCGGCGTGCCACCCGCTCGGGCCAACCACGACAATCAGCCGTTTCCCGGCGTCACGCACCCTGACATCCATGTCGCGGTCCCTCGGAGCTTCGGGGAGCCGTCGGAGCCCTCTCGACCGCGTTCCCACCGACTGTTCCCTTGAGAGGCGCCTTGTCCGTCGCGGTGAAGCCAGCTATGAGGCCTCCCATCCGCAGGTCACGGTGACAGCGGTTCCTCTGCATCCCGAGGTTCGATCGTGTACGACCTGATCATCCGCGACGCTACCATCGTCTCGTCCGCCGGCCGCCAGGTAGCCGACGTCGCCATCCGCGACGGTCGCATCGCCTACGTGGGCCCGCGCCCGCCGCGCCGGGCTCGACGGGAGATCTCGGCCATCGGGAAGTTCCTGATGCCGGGTGTCATCGACACGGCTGTTCAGTTCGACCCCAACGGCGACCCCGAGATCTGGGAGCGCGAGAGCAAGGCCGCCATCACCGGCGGCGTCACCACCGTGGTCAGCCTCCCCGGCGGCGACCACCCCGTGATCGACCGGCAGAGCGCCAAGCGCCGCGTCGAGGTCGCCTCCAAGCAGTCCTGGGTCAACTGGGGCCTGTGGGGCGCCGCGACGGAGTCCAACCGTGACGAGCTCGGCAAGGCCGTCGACGACGGTCTCATCGTGGGCAGCCTGGCCTACGTCGACAACCACAAGGAAGGCGCGCTGGCCACCACTGGCCTGTCGCCCTGGCTCGACGCACCCGGCGTGCTTGCCGTGCAGCTCGAGGTCGGCAGCGATGCCGCCGAGGACGCCGAGCCGGTCCTCACCGCAGCCCGTGAGAACGGCCGTCCCATCCACTTGATCCACCTCAGCACCGCCGCCGAGCTGTCGATGATCGACCCGGTGCGTGGCGACATCCACGTCACCGCCAGCTGCACGCCCCACCACCTGTTCCTCTCCACCGAGGAAGACGACGGCATCACCACGCGGCCCCCCGTGCGCCCCGAGCACGACCGTCGCACCCTCTGGACAGCCGTGAAGCGCGGGCGCCTCGACTGCGTCGCCAGCGACCACCATCCCCTCAGCCCCACCGAGGGGGTGCCCGGCAGCGAGCTGATGTTCCCGCTGATGCTGTCGGCCGTGAAGTACGGGCGGCTGTCCCTCGAGCTGCTCGTGAGCCTGTGCTCCGAGTCCCCGGCCCGCATCCTGGGTCTGGAGAACAAGGGCCGCATCGAGAAGGGCGCCGACGCCGATCTGGTGCTGTTCTCCGAGGGTGAGGTCGCCCGCGTGGGCGAGACCGACCTGATGAGCGGTGCCGGCTGGTCCCCCTACGTCGACCGCGAAGCGGCCCCCAAGCCCGACCTGGTCATCGTCAACGGCGAGATCGCCGCGATGCGCGGTCAGCTGGTGGGCGAGCAGCCCAAGGGCCGCCCGATCGTCGCCCAGGCCTGACCTCGCTCCGGGGGCCTTCGTCGCGCCCCCTCCCCTTCCTCAGCGCTCTACGCGCCGCAGCAGGTCGGCCTCGATCGCCGCGGCCGTGGCGTCGGCTCGTGAGCGTGCCTCGGCCAGCGACCCGGTGACCTCTGCCCGGGCCTCGATGTACAGCTTGAGCTTGGGCTCGGTGCCCGACGGGCGCACCAGCGCTCGGTGGCCGCCGGCCAGGTGGTACCCCAGCACGTTGCTCACCGGCAGCTCGCCCCCCGGCACCGACAGGTCGCGCACCGACGCCACGGCCAGCCCCCCCAGCGTGGTCGGCGGCGCCTCCCGGAGGCCCTGCATGGCAGCCGCGATGCGCGCACGGCCTTCGTCGCCGCGATGCACCAGGGCGCGCTGGCGACCGGCGAGCACGCCGTATCGCCGATCGAGGTCGTCGAGGGCATCGAGCACGGTGCGGCCCTCGGCCCGCAGCCGTGCGGCCAGATCGCAGAACAGCAGCGCCGCCGACACGCCGTCTTTGTCGCGGACCAGGCCGCTGACCGAGTAGCCGAGGGCCTCCTCGTAGCCGAGCACCATCACCCCACCCTCGTCGGCGAGGCCCTTCGCCACCCTTGCCAACCACTTGAACCCGGTGAGCGTCTCGGCGTAGCGAACCCCGTGATGCGCAGCCATCGCCGCGAGGCGCGTCGAGGAGACCAGGGTGGTGGCCACGCCTCGAGGCTCGGGGAACTGGCCGTGGGTCAGCAGGTCGTCGGCGAGCAGCCAGCCGACCTCGTTGCCGGTGAGGGCGCGCCAGCCCTCCGGCGTCGGCACCGACACCGACAGCCGATCCGCGTCGGGGTCGTTGGCGATGACCAGATCGGCCGAGACCTCGTCGCCCAGCGCATGGGCGAGATCGAGCGCCCCCTCCTCCTCGGGGTTGGGGAAGGCCACCGTCGGAAAGGCCCCATCGGGCTCTCCTTGCTCGGCGACCACGTGCAGGTCGTCGTAGCCCGCACCACGCAGCACCCGCTCCACCAGCACCCGACCGACCCCGTGCAGAGGGGTGTAGACCAGCCGCAGCGCCCCCCCCGAGTGCACTCGCAGGCCGAGCACGTCTCGCACGTAGGCATCGACGACCTGTGCGGGAACCCTCCCTCCCGCGTCGCCCGCCACCTCCACGGCCCCCGTGGGGATGCGCTGGGCAATCCCCTCGTCGTGGGGCGGCACGATCTGCGCGCCGTCGGCCCAGAACACCTTGTAGCCGTTGTCGGCCGGGGGGTTGTGCGACGCCGTCACCATCACCCCCGCTGCCGCCCCCAGGTGGCGCACCGCATAGGAGAGCACCGGGGTGGGGACGACGCCCTCGAAGCGCAGCGCCTCCCGCCCGTGGGCCCGGGCTACCCGCCCCGCCTCCTCGGCGAAGGCCTCCGAGCCCCGCCGGCCATCGAAGCCGATCACCAGGGGGCCCTGCACGCCCTGGTCGTCGAGCCATGCGCACAGGCCGGCCGTGACCTGCCGCACCTGCAGGCGGTTCATCCCCGCGGGCCCGGGAGCGATCGGCCCCCGCAGCCCCGCCGTGCCGAAGGCCAGCCTCGGCCCGAAGCATCTCGCCAGCGCCTCGACATCGTCGGACGCCAGCCACTGCTGCACCGTCGCACGGTCGTCGGCATCGGGATCGACCTGGCTCCAGGCCAGGGCACGGTCGCGCAAGCTCTCGCTCATCATCACTCCTCGGTGGGACCCATCAGCGAGCCCGCATAGCGCGCCGCCGCGTCGGCCAGCCCGTGGGCATCGCGCACCTCGGCCTGGCACAGCGGCGCCCCGTCGTTCCCCTCGATCAGCGGCTGCCCGAGGGACGGCACCGCGATGTCGGCGTCGGAGAAGGCCTGCATCACCGTGACCACCGCGTCGACCCGCACCCGCGCCTCCGGCGACAGGACCACCGGGTAGCCCTGCTGGAAGCCCAGGCGGCGCAGCACCCGGGGCAGGTCGTCCTTCCACATCGACAGGTCTCCCTCCTGGCGCACGAGCGGTAGCAAGCAGCCCACCTCGTCGCCGAGGGTGACCCGACTCTGGGCCTCGCCCCGCCGCCCCGCCTCACAGGCCTCCTGCAGGGACCCGTCGTACAGGCCAGCGCAGGTCGCCTCCGCCAGACAGGTCGCGGGAAGCCCGTCGGTGGGCACCCCATCGACCACCGGCAGGAACCTGGCCGTCGCCAGGGCCCAGGTTCCATCCCCCGACCGCTGGATGGCGAGGGTGATCCGCGGTCGCACCCCCGACCAGGCCACCGGCCCATCGGCACAGCTCATCCGCAGGCCGATGGCGCTCGTCGCCCCCTCCTGCACTGCGGCCCCTCCCGCGCTCACCCAGACCTGCTCGACACCGGCGGCCCGCGCCGACCCGAACAGCTTCCTCGCGCGGTACCAGGCCTGATCGGCGGGCAGATCCATCCACGCCGCCGAGCGCCCCGCCAGCGCCGCCTTGAGGTGCTCGTCGACCGCATCGACCGGGTCGATCTCCAGGATGGCGAAGGGCACCACCGGCTCACCGTCGACCAGGAAACCCTCGGAGCGCACGGTGATGTGAGCCGCCCCCTCAGGCAGATCCGGCGGCGGAGGTGAGCCTCCACCGAGCCATCCACAGGCTGCCAGCCACCACATCATCATCCCCCCACCTGCCGTGACAACCAGTCGACCCAAGCGCCCACGACCTCAGCCCGCTCGGGCTCCTGGTGTGCTTCGTGGCGAAGCCCGGGGAACACCCGCCGCTCCACCACGCCGGGCACCGCGGCAGCGAGGGCCTCGGTGGCCTCGGGGTGCACGCGCACGTCGTCGGCCCCCTGAGTGATGAACAGTGGGGCCCGCACCCGATCGAGGCCGGCATGCACGTCACGGATCAGCTGGTAGGTGTGCGCCCCCGTGCCCGCCCGCACCCAGCCCCGGTAGGTATACGGGTCGGTGCGCATCCAGGCCTGGAACTGCGGGTCGCGGCTGGCCCGCTCGGGCTGAAAGAAGCGGCGCACCGGCAGTCCCGGAGCCACACGGGCGACGGCGCGCACGGCGTGCACGACCGACATGGGGATATCGCTGGGCACCGCCACGGCCGGGGCCTGTAGCACCGCGCCCGCGAAGCGCTCCGGATCGAGCTGCAGCAGCCGAAGGGCGAGCAAGCCTCCCATCGAGGCCCCGAGCAGGAAGGTAGGGCCCTCGGGGGACTCCGCCTGCAGCCTCGCCTCCACCCCTCGCAGATCATCGAGCATGCGGTGGCTCGGTGGGGTGTGACCGAGCCGCGGTCCGGTGCGCCCGTGACCGCGATGGTCGGGGGCCGCCACCGAGAAGCCCGCGTCGGCGAGCGCGTGCAGCACATGGGGATAGCGACCGCTGTGCTCCGAGTAGCCGTGCAGCAGCAGCACCCGCCCCCGCGTCGGCCCAGCAGGACGCGCCCGCCGCACGAACAGCGGAAGCCCGTCGGAGGCCACCCAGCGCTCTTCGGTCAAGGCGCGCACAGGCCCTCCCCTCGGTAGGTCGGCCACCGATCGACCACCTCGTCGCCAGAGATCACCACCAGCTCCTCGAAGCGCTCACACAGCTCTCCCGCCTTCGCGTGACGGCACAGTACGACATCTCCGGGCCGAGGCGCGGCCCCGTCGCCCCGCCAGCGCAGCGGGGTCTGGACTTCTCCGAAGCCCTCCAGCGCTGCGCAGGCAAGCCCCTGCGGCGCGTGGACCACCGGCAGCCGGTCGGCTCCGGCCGCCCCCGACGCGACGAAGCCACCGCCGGCCACCGTGACCCATCCCGCGTCCGAGGAGCGCGTCACCGCCAGCGCGAACAGGGCCGCTGGTCGCAAGGGCAGCCCACAGCCATCGAACAGGTGGGGGCAGTAGAAGGCCGAGCCTGCCGTCACCTCGGTGCAGCTGCCGTCGTGGCTGCTGCTGTCCAGCGAGCCCGTTCCCCCCCCGTTGACCAGGCTCACCTCGTGCCCATCCGCCTCCAGCGCGGCCCGCACCGCCAGCCGACGGTCACGCGCCAGGGGCCTCGAGCGCCGCCGAATCCAGCGCCGCACCGGGTCGAGCAGCGGCTGGTGGGGATCGTGGTCGCGGGTGCCGGCCACCTGCGCCTCGTACAGCATCAGCCCTCGGAGGGTCAGCCCGGGGGACCTGGCCACCGCGCGGGCCAGCGCCACCGCCTGCTCCGGCGCCCGCAGCGGGCTGCGCCGCACCCCCAGGTGCAGCCCAGGCCCCCGCAGCGACCCATCGATGTCGATGACCACGTCGAGGGCCACCTCGCCACCGCCGACCGCCGCCGACAACACCGCCAGCTGCGCCTCCGCGTCACAGACGACCGCCACCCGCGCCCCCGCCTTCGCCGCCGCGACGAGGGGGGCCGCGTCGGCGGGGCGAGCCACCGGGTAGGCCAGCAGCAGGTCGTGGTGCCCGCGCCCGGCCAGAAACGCCACCTCGGAGGGGGCGTAGCACATGAGCCCGTGGGCCCGGTCGCCGAGCCCCGCCAGGATGTGCTCCAGCGCTGAGAGGCTGCGGACCGACTTCGTCGCGACCCGCAGCGTGAGGCCCTCCGGCAGTCGCGAGCGGACCACCTCCACGTTGTGCTCGAGGGCCGCGCGGTCGATCAGCGCGGCGGGCAGCGCCTGCCCGGCCAGCGCGTCGGTCAGCGCCACCGGCGTCGCCCGAGGCCGAGCGCCGCCAGCCCCAGCAGCCAGGCCCCCCCGTCGCTTCCGGTGGCACAGCCACAGCCCCCCGAGGGCGCGGGGGCCAGCTGCTGGGTGGCCACATCGGGGCGCTCGCCTTCGGGGAGCTCGTCGGTATCGTCGACGTCGTCGTCGCCCGTGGGCCCCGGAGGCGTCGGGTCGGTCGGCGTCGTGGCGAGGCCGGTGTCGCCGGTGGCTGTGGTGTCGGACCCGGTGGGCGTCGGCGCCACGACCCCGGTGTCGTCGCCACCTCCCACGCAGTCCACCGTCAAGACGAACGGCGAGACCGCGCCCTCCCACCCGTCGACCACCACCGTCGTCTCCACGCCGGCCAGCCCGTCGTAGGTGAGCTGCTCGTCGCTGATGTCGGGGTTCGATGACGACAGGATGCAGTCGCTACCGTCGCAGGCGGGCGACGCGAGGGCCATCAGATCGAGGTCGGCATCGAGCCCCGTCAACGACACCGTGACCGGCTCGTCGATCCCCGTGACCACCGTGAAGCTGCGCTCGGGCCCGGTGTAGACGAACTCATCGCAGCCGTACTGCCATGTCGCGGTCGTCGAGCCCGCGTCGTCGTTGCGGCCCACCACCACGTCGCCGCAGCCCAGCGTGGCCTCCGGCTCGCACACCGGCGGCTCACCGCAGACGTTGCCAGGCAGGCCGTCGTAGGGCCCCTGGTCGACCCAGTAGGTGGGAGGGGCGCTGCACGGCCCGTCGAAGGGGTCTTCTGCGACCTCCGAGCTGTTGCGAACCTCGAAGTGCACGTGGGGACCTGTCGAGTAGCCACTCGAGCCCATCTCCCCGAGCTTCTGGCCGCAGCTCACCCGGTCGCCCACCCCGACGAGCAAGCTCCACTGCTTGAGGTGCCCGTACAGGGTGATGCGGCCGTCGTCGTGGGCGATCTTGACGTAGTTGCCGAAGCCATAGCCACCGGCGCAGTCGCCGGTGGTGCACCGATCGAACTCCCCGTCGTGGGTGGTGACGACGGTGCCCTCGGCCGCGGCGGTCACGTCGCGACCGGCGTCCATCCCATAGAAAGAGCCGGCACCGAAGTCAGACCCCTGGTGGCCAGCGTAGCGAATGGAGCCGCAGTTCCAGTCGACGCCAGCGTGGTCTTTGTAGGCCGTTGGGTAGTAGTGGGCGTAGTCGTCGGCCGACGTGGGGAAGGCGTAGTCTTGCGACCAGGCGACGCTCAGGATCAGCGCGAAGACCATCGCACCCTCCACGACTGCCCCTCCGCCTCCCAAACCAGCTCGTCGCCGTCGAACGACAGGCCGCCCTCGCGCACCGGCGGCGGCACGAAGCCCACCGGCGGCTGCCCCTTGGGACGACGAACCGACCGGTTCGTTAGCTGGACCGGTACTCCCTCGGCGTAGGGCGCCGTGAACACCGCCGGCAGGCCGTCGGCCGACGCGACCCACGCCAGCTGCTCTCCATCGGCACTCAGGGCCACCCGGTCGGGCGCTCCGGCGCGGGTGCGAACCACGGGCACACCGCCTCGGTCGACCACGTAGAGGGCCGAGCCGGTGGCCTCGCGCTCCACCCAGGCCACGCGCTCCGCGGCCTCGACCCGAGCCAGCTCCTGCCCTTCACGGGCGCCACCCCCGCCCTCGCGCGCGACCACGTCGGGCGACGGCGACCCGCAGGCGACCATCAGGGGAAACCACCACATGCTCCCCCCGTATGCCACCGCGACTATTCCGGCGACGCGGCCTCGTCGGACTCGGGCGCCGGCTGGATGCGCATCAGCACCAAGGCCGTCTCCTCCCCATTGCGCTCCTTCGACCCCACGATGATGAACATCGTCGAGCCCTTCGCCAGCAGCACCACCTCCGATTCCTCGGGCTGCTCGTCGACGGGCTTGTCTTCGTAGCCCGCGGCGAGGGTCTGCTCCTTGGCGGTGGCCACCAGGGCCGACGCGGAATCGGAGGGCACCTGGTAGGTGATCATCTCCGTCTTGTACATCGCCCCATCTTCCAAGGGCACGTCGACCTCGTCGGGGAGGTTGACGCTGTCGGCCTCCGTCACCAACGACATCGAGAACACCTTCTTGCCGGCCTCCGGGGGCTTGGCTGGGAAGTCGGCCGGGTGGACTGCGTTGTCACCCGTCTGCATCGACATCTCGATGCCCGCCAGATCGGCGACGGCATCGAGTGCCCCACCGCAGCCCAGCCCGAACATCAACACCGTCGCCACCATCACGATCGTCGAGCGCATCACCCCTCCCTCACCGCCGGCTACGCCTCGGCGACCCCACTATTCCAGATCAGTCGCGCCGAAGCAGCCGGAGAACCCGCCCCTCGCACCGGCTCGGCTCGAACAGGGGCACCGACTCGAGGTGGTGAAAGGCCACCGTGAGCGCGAGATCCTCGTGGCCGTCGGAGAAGCGCACCGACTCCACCGATGTGATGGGCACGAAGCCCGGACCCTGCAGCGTGCGGGGCAGCTCGAGGAGCATTCCAGCGACCGGCTCGCCTTCGAGCGCGCTGCCCGTGAACACGAGCAGGTCTCGATCGGGTAGGTAGAACGCCTTCAGCACACGAAACATCGCCCTTCCCTCCCGCCGTGTCCTACCATTGGCCCCGTCGGGGCGCACAGGCTACCGGTGATGGCTGATGGAGGACGACCGGTGAGCGAAGAGATCTTCGACAGTGTGCTCAGTGGCCTGAGGCAGCTCGAGCCCGACGACCGCCGCAAGGCGTTCGCCACCCTGAAGCGCGAGCGTCAGCGCGAGCTGGAGCAGCAGCGCAAGGAAATCGAGCACAAGCCGAACAGCTACTGGAGCAAGCAGCACCTGCTGCATCGGCTCCCCAACCCCACGTCGGATGCCTACGAGCAGAAGATCCACATCCCCGAGCTCACGTTCGTCGGCACGGGCAACCAGCCCGACTTCGGCGAGGTGCTGCTCACGCTCTACCCGAACGAGTGGACGGTCGAGCTCAAGTCGCTCAAGATCTACAAGGATGCCTTCCGCGACTCCATCGTGAGCTACGAGCGCCTGGCCAACGTGATGTTCGACGACCTCATCGCCATCTATGCGCCCATCCGGCTGCGGCTGATGATGCGTCTGCGCCCCCGTGGCGGCATCGCGAGCTGCCTCACCATCGACAGCGACTGGAAGATCCGGGGCGGCAGGGAAGAGTTCAGCGATTGGTCGAACAACACCGACCGATTCGGCTTCGAGGTCGGTCCCGCGATGACGCTCCGCTGATGGAGGTCACCTTCTGGGGCGTTCGTGGGTCCATCGCCTGTCCAGGCGAGCGCTACCTGAAGTACGGCGGCAACACCTCGTGCATCGAGGTGCGAGCCGGCGACCACCTGCTCATCCTCGACGGAGGCACCGGCATCCGGGAGCTCGGCGCCGCGCTCCGCGGCCAGGGCCCCTTCGACGCCGACCTGCTGCTCACCCACACCCACATGGACCACATCGGCGGCATCCCGTTCTTCGGGCCGCTGTTCGACCCCACCTCCACGTGGCGCCTGCACGCCGGCCATCTGCTGCCGCGTCGCACCCTCGAGGGGGTGCTGATCGACTTCATGTCCGATCCGGTGTTCCCTGTTCCCCCGTCGATCTTCGACGCGAAGGTGTCGTTCATCGACTTCGAGGCCGGGGCCACGCTGCCGCTGCATCCCGACGTGACGGTGCGCACCGCGTTGCTCAACCACCCCCAGGGCTCCACGGGCTACCGCATCGAGCACGGGGGCAAGAGCTTCTGCTACATCACCGACACCGAGCATCCCGCCGAGGGCCGTGACGACAACATCGTCGAGCTGGTGCGGGGTGCCGACATGATGGTCTACGACGCGACCTACACCGACGAGGAATACCCGGCCCACCGCGGCTGGGGGCACTCCACCTGGCAGGAAGGGGTTCGGCTGGCCGATGCCGCCGGCGTGAAGACCCTGATCATCTTCCACCACGACCCCGACCACGACGACGAGCGCATGGATGCCATCGCCGCCGAGGCCGAGGCCCTTCGCCCGGGCACCATCACCGCCCGCGAGGGCATGACCCTCACGGTGTGAGGGTGCGGGCCGTGCAGGCAACGCGCCACGGGTCTCGGCTGCGAGTCGGCGCGTGGGCAGCTAAGCTCGCGTCCATGCGCTGCGCCTGGCTCATGCTCTCCCTGCTCGCCTGCAAGGGCGACGACGCGCCTCCCGCCGACACCCCGGTCCCGGGCACGTGCGACACCCCGCCGACGTGGGAGACCTTCGGAAAGGGCTTCACCACGAGCTGGTGCACCCCCTGCCACGCTGCCGCGCTGCCCGACGAGGAGCGGCAAGGGGCCCCTGTGGGGGTCGACTTCGACACCCTCGACGACATGCTGCAGTGGGGGGCCAGGGTGCATGCCCGCGCCGTCGAAGCCGCCGACATGCCTCCGGGCGGGGGCCCCAGCGAGGCGGAGCTGGCGCTGCTCGACACCTTCCTGGCGTGCGGCATGCCCGGAGAGGCGACGCCCACACCCCGCTGCAGCGCTCCCGCTACCGTCGTCGGCGACGCCAACCTGGCAGCGCCGAGCGACGTCGACACCCTGTGCGGCGTCGGGGATGTGATCGTCGACGGCTCGGTGCGCATCGACGCCGACCCAGGCGATCTGTCGTGCCTCTGCGAGGTGACGGGCACCGTGACGGTGGGGCAGGAGGTGTCACAGGTGTCGCTCCCGAGCCTGGTCCGTGCCGGGGAGCTGCTCGCCCACGACAGCCTCGTCGACGGGCAGCTGTCCCTGCCCGCCCTGCAGGTCATCGACGGCGACCTCGACATCGCAGGCTTCGGGCCCGTCGAGCTGCCCTCCCTCACCACCGTCCATGGCCGGGTGCAGCTGAGCGCCCAGGAGCACATCGACCTCAGCCGGCTCGCCACCGTCGGTGAGGCCCTGGTGGTCGACGAGGTCCCTGCGGCGGAGCTGACCCTGCCGCGGCTGGCCTCCGCCGGCGCCATCGAGGTGCTCGACGCCGACGACCTGCAGCGGCTTCGGTTCGACTCCCTCACCGCGTGCGGCGCCCTGAGCCTCGAGCGCCTGCCCCAGCTCGAGCTGGCCACGGGCTTCGACAGCCTCACCGCCCTCGACGGCTCCCTGTCCCTGCAGCAGCTGGGGGCCACCCAGCTCGTCGCGCTGGGCAAGCTGGTCGAGGTCCACGGAACCCTGACGCTGAGCGACCTTCCGCAGCTCGAGGCAGTGGGTGGGCTACGGGCCCTGACCACCGTCGATGGCGACCTCACCGTGAGCGAGGTCCCCCTGGTGCCCTCCGACGACCTGGCCAGCTGGGCCGATGGGATAGAGGTAGGGGGAACTGTGACGCTTCCCGAGGAGTCCACCCGCTGATGTGCCCACGCTCCCCCGCGCGCCTGGCCCTTCTTGCTGCGATGTGCAGCATGGTGGTGGCGTGCAAGGGCGACGAGCCCTCCCCCAGCGGCGTCGCGCCGGAGGGCCTCGAGGCGGCCGATCAGCTGGCGCGGCTGTCCCTGGCCCTTCGGGGGCTGCGCCCGTCTCCCGAGGATCTGGCCTCCGTCGAGGCCGACCCCTCGCTCCTCGACGAGATCGCCCTGCGCTACGCCGACTCCGAGGCCTTCGGCGAGGTGATGAAAGACATGCACGGCGAGCAGCTGCTGGTGCGTGCCGACGGCCTGCCCAAGCTCGTGCTGCCCCAGCTTGGGCCGATGACGGGCGTGCCCCTGGGCACCTCGCGCCCCGCCGAGGAGGAGTGGCCCCTCGAGCTGGTGAAGCACGTCACCATGAACGACCTGCCGTACACCGAGGTCGTCACCGCCGACTACACCTTCTCCAACCCGACGATCGCGCTGGCCTACGGCCTCCCTCACGACCCCTCCGGCCCCGAGTGGCAGCAGGTGTCGTGGCCCGACGGCCGCCCGGCCGCCGGCCTGTTGTCGGAGACGGCACTGTGGCGGCGCCACGTGTCCAACGGCTTCAACTTCAACCGGCTGCGCGCCGACTTCATCGCCGACACGTTGCTGTGCGACCCCATCGGCGGGCGCGATGTGGTCATCGAGGGCAGCCTCGCGGTGTCCGACCCCGACGAGGTCGCGCAGGCCGTCGCCCACCAGCCGGAGTGCGTCGCCTGCCACCAGGCCCTCGACCCACTGGGCGGCTTTCTGTGGGGCTTCAAGCCGCAGATCTCCAAGCTGTCGATCCGCCAGGCCTACGACGGCGCGTGCGGCGCCGACCCCGACGCCCCCTTCGACTTCTCCGGCGATCTGGCCGACTACTGCTACCCCCTCGCCACCTACAGCCCCGAGACGGAAGACGACTGGGCGCTGTGGGGCTTGCGCCAGCCCAACTACTACGGGCAGCCCGCCAGCTACCTCGACGACCTCGGCCAGCTCGTCGCGTCCGACCCACGCTTCGCCACCTGCACCGTGCGGCGCTTCTACAGCTGGTTCGCCCAGGTCGAGCCCGCCGACGTGCCCTTCGAGGTCGTCGCGCCCCTGGCCGAGTCCTTCATCGACAGCGGCTGGTCGGCACAGCAGCTCGCCGTCGACATCCTGCGCTCCGAGGCCTTCACCCGCGCCGACGAACAGGGCGTCGGGCTGCTGGCCACCCGCCCCGAGCAGTATGCGCGGCTCATCGAGGCTCTCACCGGCTACCGATGGCGCGGCCAGGTCGACAGCGGCAGCTGTGAGCTGTGCTGGGGCGATGTCGATCTCGGTCGCAGCGCCCTGCACGGCTACCGGATGGTCGCCGGAGGCATCGACGGCGACACGGTGGTCCGGCCCACCCACACCACCACGCCCATGAAGTGGATGGTCCTCACCACGTGGGCGCAGGAGGCCGCCGCCTTCGCCGTCGACCGCGACGACGAGCGGCCGGTCGGGGAGCGGCGGCTGTTCCGGGCGATCGACGACCTCACTCAGCCCTCCGATGCCGAGCTACGCGCCCAGTTCGTCGCGCTCTTCGCCGAAGTCCTCACCGAGTCCGTCGAGCCCGACGGTCCCGAGGTCGAGGGGCTGCTCGCCGTCTACGACGTCGCCGAACAGATCGAAGGCGACGCCCGACGGGGCCTCGCAGCCGCCCTCGCCTCGCTGTTCGTCGACCCTCGCATGGTGCTGCACTGATGCCCGCTCCCTCCCGTCGCTCCTTCCTCGGTGGCGTGCTCGCCGGCCTCACCCTCCCTGCTGGCGCGTCGTGGGCCATGGGCAGCGACGACCGGCTGATGCTGGTGATCACTGCCGCGGGCGGGTGGGACGTCACCTACGCCTTCGACCCGAAGCCTGGCATCCAGGGCGTCGACGGGCCGGAGGTCGATGCCACCGACGAGCCCGGCGACGTGGAGGCCGTGCAGACGATCGCGGGCATGCCGCTGATGACCAACCTGCTGAAGCGGCCGGCGGTCAGCTCCTTCTTCGATGCGTGGGGCCACCGGGCCGCCATCGTCAACGGCATCTGGGTCGGAGCCATCGGCCACACCAGCTGCACCGTGCGCATGCTGACCGGCACCGGCTCGGGGGCGCGGCCCGACGTGTCGGTCATCGCGGGCCACGAGCTCGGCGGCAGCGCTCCCCTCGGCTCGGTCGACTTCTCCGGCTTCGGCTTCAGCGGCGACCTCGCGGTCAGCAACGGTCGGATGGGCAGCCGCGGGCAGGCCCGAGCCCTGGTGGAGCGCTGGGCGAGCCTCCCCCACCCCGACGGCCGGCAGCCCGTCGCCTTCGACCCGGCCCTGCAGGCCGCCATCGACGCACGCACGCTGGCGCGAGGCGAGGCGATCCGTGGAGTCCACCCGGGAACACGCAGTCAGGATCAGCTCGACGACCTGGCCGAGGCCATCGACCGGGCCCAGCGGCTGCGCGCCCAGGGCCTCCCCCTCGACGCCCTGGGGGTCGGAGCAGAGGCGAGCCCCGCCACCCTCGGCGCGGTGATCACCGACCTGTTCGACCAGGGCCTGTGCCGCGCCGCCATGTTCGACTCGGGCTCCCAGTGGGACACCCACTACGCCACCGCGCCGCAGCACGCCTACTACCAGTCGCTGTTCGCCGATCTGCACGGCCTGGTCGACGAGCTCGAGCGTCGTGGGCTCCTCGACCGGGTGCTGATCTGCGTGGTGTCGGAGATGACGCGCACCCCACTGCGCAACGCCCTGCTCGGTAAAGACCACTGGCCCCACACCTCGGCGCTGTTCATCGGCGGCGGTGTGAAGGGAGGCCGGGTGCGCGGAGGCACCGACGACCAGCTCGAGTCCCTCCCTGTCGACCTCGCCACCGGCGAGCTCGATCCGAGCGGCCAGCTGATCCGCTACGACAACCTCGCCGCGGGCCTCCTCGACCACCTCGGGGTCGACAGCGAGGCGTGGTTCCCAGGCATCACGCCCTTCCGCGGCTTGTCGGCATAGCCCGCACACGCACGGCTCATTGCCCGCCTTTTCACGACACAAATTAGAAATCACTTGCGAACGCTCATCGAAGAGCGTACCACTGAGCCATGCACAGCCTGCACCACACGCATCGCCATCATCACCACGGCCTCGTCGGCTGGTGGTGGGCGAGCGTGCGCAGCTAGGCACCGTTCGAACCCACACCGGCCCTCGGGTCGGTGTGTGCGTCAGCGCTGTGCGACGACGACCATGGTGACCCGGGGGCCCGAGAGGCCTCCCGATGACACTCCACCTCGCCCTGCCCAAGGGCCGCATGCAAGCCGGCGTCTGCCAGCTGCTGGCCGATGCCGGCATCCGCACGTCCGTCGATCCTCGCCGCTATCGGCCGTCGCTGTCGCTGGCCGACGTCGACACGAAGCTGCTCAAGCCCCGTGACGTCGTCACCCTGCTCGATCAGGGGTCGCGGGACATCGGTTTCGCGGGGGCCGACTGGGTCGCCGAGCTCGACGCCGACGTGGTGCCCCTCCTCGACACCGGCCTCGATCCCGTCCGGCTGGTGCTGGCGGCGCCACCGGGCACCGACCTCGACCGGCCAGGGCTGCGCCTCGCCACCGAGTACGTCGGCATCACCCGTCGGTGGGCGCAGTCGGTGGGACTCGACGCACGCATCGTCCCCACCACTGGCGCCACCGAGGTCTACCCCCCCGAAGACGCCGACGGCATCGTCGACAACACGGCCACCGGCTCCACCCTGCGTGCCAACGGCCTGCAGATCCGCCAGGAGCTGATGACCAGCGCCACGGGCCTGTACGCCTCGCGGCGTGCGATGAGCGGCGACAACCGGGGCCGCATCGAGGAGCTGGTCATGCTGCTGCAGGCGGCCCTGGCGGCGCGCCAGCGGGTGCTGCTGGAGGTCAACGTCGACCCCGACCGTCTCGAGGCAGTGGTGGCGGCGATGCCCTGTATGCGTCGTCCCACCGTCTGTTCGCTGTGGGGGGAGGCCGGGCTGGCCGTGAAGGCGGCGGTGCCGCGTGACGCGCTGCCCACGTTGCTCCCCGAGCTCAAGCGCCGCGGCGCCACCGATCTGGTGGTCAGCGAGCTGGCGCAGGTGATGCCATGAGCCGGCCGTACCGTCGTCCCGGAGCGGCCTACGCGGTGCCCCGCCCCCGTGGCCCTGTCGCCATGCGCCTGGCCGACAACGAAGGGCAGAGTCCCCCTGGGACCGACCCGAGCCTCGCTCGCTACCCCGACGCCAGCCCCCTGCAGGCCGACCTCGCCGCACGGTACGGCGTGGCCCCCGAGCAGGTCGTCGTCACCGCCGGAGCCGACGACGCCCTCGGCCGCGCCTTCACTGCCCTCGTGCCTCCCGGAGGGGCGGTGGTGCTCGCCGAGCCCACCTTCAGCATGCTGCGACGCTTCGCGGAGGCGGCCGACCGCCGGGTGGCCTCGGTCCCCTGGCGGGACGGGCCCTTTCC
Organism: uncultured bacterium; assembly: GCA_965367245.1. GTDB lineage: Bacteria > Myxococcota_A > UBA796 > UBA796 > CBDUIC01. Next base: position 40,157 of record CBDUIC010000042.1, read on the forward strand.
CGTGACCGAGGTCGTGCGGCAGGCACGGGCGGTCGACGCTGACGCCGTCGCGCTGGTCAGTCCCAACAACCCCACCGGTGCCGTCGCCTCCCCTGCCGACCTCACCGCGCTGCACGAGGCACTGCCCCACACCTGGCTGTGGGTCGACGCCGCCTACGGCGAGTTCGCACGCACCGACCTCACCCCCACCGCGCTGCGCCTGCCCCGGGCCGTCGTGTTCCGGACGCTTTCGAAGGCGTGGGGCCTGGCCGGTCTGCGGGTCGGCTTCGCTCTGGGGCCCGTCGCGGCCATCGACGCCCTCCGCGCGGTCGGCGGCCCCTATCCATGCAGCACCCCCAGCCTGCGGCTCGCCCGACAGGTCGTGGGCGACGACACCGCGATGACCGCGACCGTCGAGGCCGTCGCCCGAGGCCGGGAGCGGCTGGGCCGAACCCTCACCGAGCTGGGAGCCGACCCAGCACCGTCCCAGGCCAACTTCGTCCTCGCCCGCTTCGGCAGCCCGGCACGAGCGAGCTGGGTGGCCGATGCCCTCGCCGGGTTGGGACTCGCCGTACGCGCCTTCCCCACCGTGGCCGACCTCGACGACGCGCTGCGCATCACCGTCCCCCCCACCCTCGACGCCCAGGACCGACTCGACGAGGCCCTGCGCACCGCCCTCGCCCCCCAGGCCCTGCTCTTCGACGTCGATGGCGTGCTCATCGACACCACCGCGAGCTACGACGCCGCCATCCTCGCTACCGCTGCAGAGCTCGGGGTGACGCTGTCGACTGGGAACATCGCCGAGCGACGTGCCAGGGGAGACGCCAACAACGACTGGGTCGTGTGCCAGCAGCTGCTGGCCTCCCGCGGGGTCGTGCGCCCCCTCGACGTCGTCCGAGACGCCTTCGAGGCCCAAATGGACGCCGGGCTGTGGCGGCAGGAGCGAGCCCTCCCCATCCTCCGCACGCTCCCCGAGGGGCTCCCCCTCGCGCTGGTCACCGGCCGGCCGCGACGAGACCTGGAGCGCACCCTGCAGCACCTCGACCTGACCGACCGCTTCGCCGTGTCGGTGTGCATGGGGGACGCCCCGGCCAAGCCCAGCCCGCAGCCTGTCGAGCGAGCCCTCGAGCAGCTGGGCGTGCAGCGGGCGTGGATGCTGGGCGACACCCCCGACGATGTCGTGGCGGCCCGGCAGGCAGGGGTCGTGCCTCTGGCCGTCGCGCCCGAAGGCACCGCCCCGGCCTGGGTCGACGCGCTGTGGCGAGCCGGTGCCGCCCGGGTCGCCGACGACGCCGTGCAGGCCCTGCAGGGAGCGCTGCCATGGATCCGCTGACGCCACGCCGAGCCGCCCGCGCTCGGCAGACCTCCGAGACCGACATCCGCCTGCAGCTGTGCCTGGATGGCACAGGGCGAGCCGAGATCGACACCGGCATCGGCATGCTCGACCACCTGCTGGGGGCCCTGGCCAAGCACGGCCGCCTCGACCTCACCCTGAGCTGCACCGGTGATCTGCACATCGACGACCACCACAGTGTGGAGGACTGCGCCATCGTGCTCGGGCAGGCCATCGACGAGGCCCTCGGCGACCGCCGGGGCATCGCCCGCTTCGGTCACGCCTACGCCCCCCTCGACGAGGCCCTCGCCCGCGCCGTCGTCGATCTGTCGGGACGCCCATGGCCCGAGGTGCACCTCGACCTACGCCGTGAGCAGCTGGGAACGCTGTCCACCGAGAACATCCCCCACTTCGTGCAGACCCTGGCGACGAGCGCCCGCGCGTCGGTGCACCTCGACATCCTCCGGGGGGCCAACGACCACCACAAGGCCGAGGCCGCCTTCAAGGCCCTGGCTCTCGCCCTGCGCGCCGCCGTGGCTCGCGACCCCGCCCACCGTGCTGACCTGCCCTCCACCAAGGGAACCCTGTCGTGAAGGAGATCCCCATGCGTGTACGCATCCTCGACACCGGCATCGCCAACCGTGCCTCCATCCAAGCGGCCTTCGACCGCCTCGGGGTCACCCTGCACCCCGTGACAGGCCCCGCCGACCTCGCCGGGCCCGACCCCGTCGTGCTGCCCGGTGTGGGCAGCTTCGGCGCCGCCATGGCATCTCTGGCCGAGCAGGGGCTGGTCGAAGCCCTCCGCGACCGCGTGGCCCGTGACGAGCCCCTCCTGGGTGTGTGTGTCGGGCTGCAGGTGCTGGCCGCCGCCTCCGAGGAGTCCCCAGGAACACGGGGCCTCGGCGTCATGCCCACCACCGTCGCCCGGCTCCCCCCAGCGCCCCGCCGCCCGCAGCTCGGGTGGAACGGTGTTCGGGGCCGGTCGGTGTACTTCGCCAACGGCTACGCGCTCGCGGAGGCACCCGGCTTCACCACCGCCCGGTTCCCCTACGGCGACCGCTCCTTCGTCGGGGCGGCATGGAGGGGCCGGGTGTGGGGGCTGCAGTTTCACCCCGAGCTGTCGGGTCGCGTCGGCCAGGACTGGCTTCAGGCCTGGCTGTCCGACGCGCCCCCACCCGCCGCACAGGTACCTGCCGGGCCCACCCGCCGGGTCGTCGCCTGCCTCGACATCGATGGAGGCCGGGTGGTCAAGGGCGTGCGCTTCCAGGGCCTTCAGGATCAGGGGGACCCCGTACAGCTGGCGCAGAGCTATGCCGCCCAGGGGGTCGACGAGCTGGTGCTGCTCGATGTGTCCGCGACGCCCAGCGGCCGCGGCCACGCCCTGCAGACCGTCGCCGCCGTGCGTCGGGTCCTCGACCTGCCCCTCACCGTGGGCGGAGGGGTGCGCTGCGTCGACGACGCCCGGGCGCTGCTGCAGGCCGGAGCCGACAAGGTGGCGGTGAACACCGCGGCCGTCGCCCGGCCCGAGCTGCTCACCGAGCTCGCCACGCAGTTCGGCAGGCAGTGCGTCGTGCTGTCCGTCGACGCGGCCCGCGACCCCGACGGCACCCCACGGCTGCGGGTGCGGTCGGGCACCGAGCGCGTCCCTCGTGAGGTGATCGCGTGGTGTGTCGAAGGCTCGGCGCGGGGGGCCGGCGAGATCCTGCTCACCTCGTGGGACCGCGACGGCACCGGCGATGGCTACGATCTCGAGCTGCTGCGCGCCGTGTGCGCTGCTGTGGAGGTGCCGGTGGTGGCCAGCGGCGGGGCGAAGGGGCCCGCGTGCATGGCGGACGGCCTGGAGGCCGGGGCCGACGCGGTGCTCGCCGCCTCGCTGTTCCACGAGGCGAGACACACGGTCCCCGGAGTGAAGGCGTACCTCGCGGGCCGAGCCCAGCCGGTGCGCCAGGAGGTGACGCCATGATCGTGCCGAGCATCGACATCCAGGGCGGGCGCACGGTGCAGCTCGTGGGGGGAGAGCGGCTCGCGGTCGACGCGGGAGCCCCCGAGCCCCTCGCCGAGCGCTTCGGGGTGGTCGGCCCCATCGCCGTCATCGACCTCGACGCGGCTCGGGGAGAGGGAGACAACGCCGAGGTGCTGCGCTCGGTTGTCGCTCGGCACCGCTGCCGGGTGGGCGGCGGCGTCCGAACGGTCGAGGCCGCACGCGCCTGGCTCGACGCCGGCGCCGAGCAGGTCATCCTCGGCACGGCCGCACGCCCCGAGCTCCTCCGGCAGCTGCCCCCCTCGCGGGTCATCGCCGCCGTCGACGCGCGCGACGGGGAGGTCGTCGTCGACGGCTGGCGCACCCGCACCGGCCGCGACCTCACCGACACGGTGCGCGACCTCGCGCCCTACGTCGGAGGCTTCCTGGTGACCTTCGTCGAGGCGGAGGGGGGCATGGGCGGGCTGCCGACCGACCGCCTCACCGAGCTGCTCCAGGCGGCCGGCGATGCGACCCTCACCGTCGCCGGGGGCGTACGAGACGCCGAGGAGATCGCCCGGCTCGACGCCCTCGGCATCGACGCCCAGGTCGGCATGGCGCTGTACACCGGTCGGATGGGGCTGGGCGACGCCTTCGCCGCGTGCGGCCGCAGCGACCGGGCCGACGGTCGCATACCCACCGTGGTGGTCGACCCCCACCAGCGGGCCCTCGGCCTGGTGTACTCGAGCCGCGACACCCTAGCCGAGCTCGTCGACCGACGCGTGGGCGTCTACGACAGCCGTCGTCGCGGCCGCTGGGAGAAGGGCCTCACGTCGGGCGCCACCCAGCAGGTCCGATCCGTCGCCTGGGACTGCGACCGCGACGCGGTGCGGGTGACCGTGGAGCAAGCGGGCGCAGGCTTCTGCCACCGCGCCACCCCCACCTGCTTCGACGGCCCCGACGACCGAGGCCTGGTCGGGCTCGCCCGCCGCCTCCAGCAGCGCGTCGAGGACGCGCCCGCCGGCAGCTACACCCGCCGCCTCCTCGACGACCCGGGCCTGCTGCGCGCCAAGCTCCTCGAAGAGGCCGCCGAGCTCGCCGAGGCCGACACGGCGCCCGACATCACCCACGAGACCGCAGACCTGCTGTTCTTCGCCCTCACCGCCATGGTGCGCGGGGGCGTGTCGCTGGCGTCGGTGGAAGACCTGCTCGACCGCCGGGCCCTTCGGCTCACCCGTCGTCCCGGCGACGCCAAGGAGACCCCATGAGCACCCTCTCCCCCTCCCCTCCCTTCGTCCGCCGCCGACTGCGCGATCTGCTCGATCGGCAGGCCGCCGTCGACCCCGACACCGAGGCGCGAGCCCAAGACCTCATCGACCAGGTACGCACCGACGGGCTGCCGGCACTGCGTCGCCTCGCCGCGGCCTTCGGCGACTGCGCCCCCACCGCGCCCTTGTTCTACGAGCGCGACGACCTGCTCTCCGCCCGCAACACCCTCCCCCGTGAGCAGCGCGACCTGCTGGAGCGAACCGCCCACCGCATCGCAGCCTTCGCCAGGGCCCAACGGGCCGCCCACCCCGACGTCGACGTGGCTGTCCCCGGAGGGCGCGCGGGCCACACCGTGCGCCCCGTGGACCGTGCTGGCTGCTACGCCCCCGGCGGCCGCTTCCCGCTACCCAGCACCGTGCTCATGACCGCCGTGACCGCCCGGGCGGCCGGGGTCGAGCAGGTCGTGGTGGCCAGCCCCAAGCCCGGTCCCCTCACCCTCGCGGCAGCCGCCATCGCGGGCGCCGACCGGGTGCTCGCCGTCGGCGGGGCTCAGGCCATCGCCGCCCTCGCCTACGGCGTCGAGGGGCTCGCTCCCGTCGATGTAGTGGTGGGACCCGGCAACCGCTGGGTCACGGCCGCGAAGCGGAGGGTCAGCGGAGATGTGCGGATCGACCTGCTCGCCGGTCCGTCCGAGCTCGTCGTCCTCGCCGACGACACCGCCGACCCCGACCGCATCGCCGCCGACCTGCTGGCCCAGGCAGAGCACGACCCCGACGCCGTGCCGATCCTGATCACACCGAGCGAGCCCCTGGCCGAGCACGTCACCCGAGCCCTCGACGAGCAGCTGCGCACCCTGCCCACCGGCGCCATCGCCGCCACGGCGCTGCGCAACGGGGGTGTAGTGCTGGTCGCCGACCTCGATGCGGCGGTCGCCGCGGCCGATGCCCTCGCCCCCGAACACCTGCAGGTGATGACCCGCGACGCCCCCGAGCTCGCCCGCCGATGTCGCCGGTATGGAGGCCTGTTCGTCGGCGCGGCCTCCGCCGAGGTCTTCGGCGACTACGGCGTGGGGCCCAACCACACTCTCCCCACCGGCGGAACCGGCAGGTTCCAGGGCGGCCTGTCGGTGGCATCCTTCCTGGTCACGCGCACGTGGATCGAGCTGTCCGCCGACGCCGAGGCGAGGTCGGTGGCAGCCGATGCCGTCGCCTTGGCTCGCCTCGAGGGGCTGGAAGGGCATGCGCGGGCCGCGGAGCGGAGGCTGGGCTGAGGTCGTGTCGCCACAGGGTGGGCGCCCGGTTAGCCGAGCACAGACATCGTGAAGACGAAGGTGTTGGTGTGGGTCGCAGGGCCCACATGGGAAGCTGGTGAGATTCCAGCGCGGTCCCGCCACCGTGTTCGGTGAGGCCTGGGTCAGGCAGCCACCTCTTCGGAGGGAAGGCGACCCAGGTAGAGCCGTCAGCCGGGAGACCGACCAACACCCCGCCCAACGAGGTCCCCGGAGCAGGGACCACGGGCCCCCGAGCATCGTGCTCGAGGACTGTGTACTGCCCGGACGTTCCACCGAGGAGTACCCATGATCCGCATCTCGATGGTCGTCCTGGCGCTGACTGCAGCATGCAGCGGCGACAAGAGCGACGACCCGTCCACCGGCGACACCGGCAGCACGCCGGCCGACACCGACACCGACACCGACACCGACACCGACGCCGACACCGACACCGACACCGACACCGACTCGGACACCGACACCGACTCGGACACGGACACGGACACGGACACCGATGTCGACACCGCAGACTCGGCCGACACGGGCACCCTGGCTCCCGGCATCGCCATCGCCGGGGTCTACGCCGACCCATACGGCACCACGGTGACCATCACCGACACGGCCTGGACGCTGTCCTTCGGCGCCTACGGCGACTCGGTCCACCACATCACCCAGTTCGACAACACGCAGCAGTTCGCCGTAGCCAGCAACGACGCGGCCAACAGCTACTTCCCCGGTGACTGGTCGCGCTTCGACTGGGCAGAGTACAAGGGCGAGCTCTATTTCTGCCAGAGCGCGTACAACGCCCCCGACGAGGCGACCGCGCTGGCCACCCCACGTGCCGACGACCGTGACCCGACGCGCAACGGGTGCGGCTCCTTCGCGTGGACGCTGCTCACCCCATGAGGTGCTGGCTCACCATCGCCCTGCTCACGGGCTGCGGAGGCGGCCGAGGGGCCCTCGACGCAGTCGCCTCGGGGCTCGCCACCGAGCTCGTCGACGCGCCCGGCGACCAGGAAGAAGGTCGCTTCGACGCCCACAACGCCATCAACGGCGTGCGGGGCGGCGGCTGGGAGCAGGGAAGCACCGACACCTTCAGCCTCGGCTACGCCGACGACAACGACTACGTCGTGCTCGGCTGGGGAGGGGGTCGAGTGCTCGACGGCGAGGGCTTCGACCTGGTCGTGTTCGAGAATCCCTTCGACGTGGCGGGTGGCGGTCGGTTCATGGACCCCACCGTCGTCGAGGTCAGCCCCGACGGCGAGCGCTGGGTCGCGCTCCCCCACGGCTACGACGGCGGCTCGGTCGACGACCCTGCCAGCTGGTGGGGGATGGCCGGGCTGCAGCCGGTCCTGGTGCACGACGAGGACAACCCCCTCGACTACGCCGACCCCGACGCAGGAGGCGACCGGATCGACCTGGCCGACCTCGACCCCGACGACCCCATCGCTGCCGACGTCCTGGCCGAGGGCGCGCTGGCCGTTCGGCTGTCGTCGGCCCATCGCTGGGTCGACCCCGCCACCGGCGAGCCCTTCCCCAAGGAAGGCATCTCCGACGGCGCCGACATCGACGGCGTCGCGGCGCGGTAGGCCGGCTGGCCTACGGGCGAAGCACCCAGCGCACGGGGCGCGCGGCATCCGACGACACCACGATGGCCTCGTAGCTGCCTACTCCGGCCATGCGAGCCGCCTCCCGGGTGTCGCCCGCGTCGGGGTGGTCTACCGCCACCACCAGCTCGCCCTTGCGCTCCACCACTGCCTGCACGACGGGGCCGACGTACATGTCGTCGCGGCGGGCCACCAGCAGCCGCTGCGACGACCAGTCGATGGTCGGCGGGCTGAGGAGCAGCGGGTCGTCGGAGGGCGGCGCGGGCTGCTTCTGCTGCACCTTCGTGGTGGGCAGCGTCGCCAGGAACGCGTCGAAGCCCTCCTGGGTGTCGATGACCAGGGGCGTCGCTTCCACCGGCCCGCCCGGCACTGCCGCGGGCAGCAGCACGCGGCCCGACCACCGCCCAGCCTCACGCGCCATCGTGCCGTCTTCGACCGACGACACGATGCGCACGTAGCCCTCGGTGCTGCCCGACACGGTGGCCGCGATGGAGCGCACCTGCCCCACATCCCACCGCCCGGTGCCCTCCAGATCGCGCACGGGGTGATTGAACCTCACCGAGCCTTCCTGGTCAGCATGGGCCCACAGGGCCTCGTCGCCCTGCACCAGCTGCAGCGTGGCGTAGCCATGAACCAGGGGGTGCCCCTTCCGCTTGCTGATGTCTTGCTCACGGTAGGCGCGCACGACCACCACCCCGGTGTGCGTCTCGACCGCGGGGGTCTCAGCCGCCTCCACCCCTCCTCCGCAGGCCAGCAGCCCCCACCACCACGACAGCATGCTCACCGCCCCGCCAGCACCCGGGGGGGCCGCGCCACCTCCGAGACCATCACCCCCAGCCCGCCGACGTACGCGGAGGCCACCAGGTGGTCGACCTGCACAGCGCTGTGTCGAGCCAGCGGCTGCCCCTCCCCATCCTCGACGAGCACCGAGCCGTCAGCCCCGTGGACCAGCCGAGCCAGCACCCGCCCTTCGCCATCGGTGACCTCCCAGCCCGCCGCGCCCCGACGGATCCGGTGGCGCTCCACCACGCCGTCGCGCTCCAGCTCCACCCGCAGGGCCCGCGCCCCCGGTCGAAGCCGAACCACGGTGCCCTCGACCTCGAAGGCCGTGTCGCCCTGGGCGAGGGGGTTCTCCCCAGTGATCGCCTCCAGCGTGTTGAGCACCAGCAGATCGGCGACGCCCACCACCTCGTAGACCGGGATGAGCACCATCGCGAGGAACACGAGCTCCTGCACCACGATGGAGTCCGACACCTCGCGGTTGAACTCCCACACGGTCTGCAGGCCCTTGAAGCTGCCGATGCAGCCACCCATGACGCTGGTCAGCGCCAGGGTGACCACGATGGCGCGAAGTCCACCCATGTTCACCTCCGGCGCCAGCCTACCGCGAGGAGGTCAGGCCGCCTCGACGCCCGCTGTGCGCACGTCGAAGGCCAGCGCGTCGCCCTCGACCCGCACCACCGCCACCTGCCCGGGCCCCACGTCGCCGCGGATCAGCGACCGGCCCAGCGGCGTCTCCAGGTGGCGCTTGAGGGCGCGAGCGAGAGGCCGCGCACCATACACCGGGTCGTACCCAGCCTTCGCCAGCCAGGCGGTCGCCTCGTCGGTGAGCTCCAGGCCCACCTCCTGGGCGGCCAGACGCTGCCGCAGGCCCCCGACCAGCAGGTGCACGATCTGCCCCAGCTCCGCCTCGGTGAGGGGGCTGAACAGCACCGTCTCGTCGATCCGGTTGAGGAACTCCGGGCGGAAGTGCTGGCGCAGCGCCGCCATGACCGCCTGCTCGGAGGCCTCGTCGATGGCGCCGTCGGCCGCTCCCTGCAGCAGGAAGTTCGAGCCGATGTTGCTGGTGAGGATGATGACGGTGTTGCGGAAGTCGACCGTGCGGCCCTGGCTGTCGGTGATGCGCCCGTCGTCGAGCACCTGCAGAAGCGTGTTGAACACCTCGGGGTGAGCCTTCTCGACCTCGTCGAACAACACCACCGCGTAGGGCTTGCGGCGCACCGCCTCGGTGAGCTGGCCCCCCTCGTCGTGGCCGATGTAGCCGGGAGGTGCCCCCACCAGGCGACTCACACTGTGCTTCTCCATGTACTCGCTCATGTCGAGGCGCACGAGGGCCTCCTCGCTGTCGAACAGCGCCTCCGCCAGCGTCTTGGCGAGCTCGGTCTTGCCCACACCAGTGGGCCCGAGGAACAGGAAGCTACCCACGGGGCGGGTGGGGTCCTGGATGCCCGCCCGGGCACGCAGCACCGCGTCGGCGACCCGCTGCACGGCCTCATCTTGCCCGATGACCCGGTGGTGCAGCGTCTCGTCGAGGCGCAGCAGCTTCTCGCGCTCCCCCTCCACCAGACGGGTCACGGGGACTCCGCTCCAGCGCGACACCACCTCGGCGATCTCCTCGGCGGTGACCTCCTCCCGCAGCAGCGCGCCGCCCTGCTGACGGTTCGCCAGCTCGGCCTCCGCCTCCGCCATCCGGCGCTGCAGGTCGGGCAGCACGCCATACTGCAGCTCAGCGGCCTTGTTCAGGTCGTAGGCCCGCTGGTAGGTCTCGATCTCGTGGTTCACCTTCTCGATCTCGGCCCGCAGGGTGCGCACGCCGTCGATAGCGGCCTTCTCCTCTGTGTACTGGGCCTGCAGCGTGTCGGCCTCGGCGCGGACATCCTGCAGCTCCCGACGCAGGGCATCGAGGCGGCGCGCAGAGGCGTCGTCTTTCTCCTGGGCCAGGGCGGCCTCCTCGATCTCGAGCTGCAGCACCCGGCGGGTGGCGCGGTCGAGCTCGGCGGGCATGCTGTCGATCTCGGTACGCACCGTGGCGCACGCCTCGTCGACCAGGTCGATGGCCTTGTCGGGCAGGAAGCGGTCGGAGATGTAGCGGTCGGAGAGGTTGGTGGCGGCCACCAGGGCCGCGTCCTGGATGCGCACCCCGTGGTGGACCTCGAAGCGCTCCTTCAGGCCACGGAGGATCGACACGGTGTCGGGCAGGCTCGGCTCGGCCACCTTCACGGGCTGGAAGCGACGCTCCAGTGCCGCATCCTTCTCGATGTACTTACGGTATTCGTCGAGGGTAGTCGCCCCGATGCAGTGCAGCTCCCCTCGCGCGAGCATCGGCTTGAGCATGTTGGCGGCGTCGTTGGCGCCGTCGGTCTTACCGGCCCCGACGATGGTGTGGAGCTCGTCGATGAACAGCAGCACCCGCCCCTCGGCGGAGCGGATCTCGTCGAGCACCGCCTTGAGGCGCTCCTCGAACTCCCCTCGATACTTCGCGCCGCTGATCAGCGCGCCCATGTCGAGGGCGAACACCGTGCGGTCCTTGAGCCACTCGGGCACGTCGCCGGCGACGATGCGCTGAGCGAGCCCCTCGGCGATGGCCGTCTTGCCGACACCCGGCTCACCGATGAGCACCGGGTTGTTCTTGGTCTTGCGCGACAGGATGCGCACGACACGGCGCACCTCCTCGTCGCGGCCGATGACCGGGTCCATCTTGCCAGTCCGGGCGCGAGCCACCAGGTCGACGCCGTACTTCTCCAGCGCCTCGTACGAAGCCTCGGGGTTCGCGGAGGTCACCCGCTGGTTGCCTCGCACCTCGACGAGGGCCGACAGCAGGCCGTCACGGGTGAGGTTGACCGAGGCGAGCAGCTTGCCGGCCTCCGACTGGGGCATCGACAGCATGGCGAGGAGCAGGTGCTCGACGCTCACGAACTCGTCGGACAGCTGGGTCGCCTCGTCGCCGCCCTTGGTCAGCACTTCCTGCAGCTGCCGGGTGACGTAGACCTGGTTGGGGTCGTGCCCCGTACCCGACACTCGCGCCTTGCGGCGCACCGCCTCGGTCACGGTCTCGGTGAACTGGTCGGCCGCGACGCCCATCCGGTGGACCAGCCGGCGGGCCAGCCCGTCGGTGGGCTGCAGCAGCGCCGCGAGGAGGTGGTCGGTGTCGACCGCCTGGTGCTGGTGACGTACGGCGAGAGACTGAGCGCCCTGGAGCGCTTCGATGGACTTGGTGGTCAGCTTGCTCGTGTCCATGGGGACCTCCGTTCTTGGCTCGAAGGTAGGCACTGCCGCCCCCTCGACCAGGGCTTGACGGCGGCCGAAGCGCGCGTAGGTACCGCGCCTGCAAAGCCCCCGGAGACACCGTGCAGCCCGACCAGATCCGCCAGATGCTTCCCGCGATGGTGCCCTTCATCCAGACGGTGGGCCTCACCATCGACGAGGTCGGCGCCGGCACGGCCACGGCGTCGCTGAAGAGCGCCCCCAAGGTCCACAACCACATGGCCACGGTGCACGCCGGCGCGCTGTACACCCTGGGCGAGTCCGCCACCGGGGCGGTGGTGCTGGGCCTGTTCGGCGACCTGCTGCCGAAGCTGTTCATCGCGCTGAAGTCGGCGACGGTGGCCCACAGCAAGGCCCGCAGCGGCGACCTGGTCGCCCACGCCCGCCTCGACGGTGACGCCACCGCCATGCGCGCCGCCTACGAGGCGACCGGCAAGGCCGACTTCTCTGTCGACGTCGCGTTCACCGTCGACGGCACCGAGGTCGCGACGGTGCGCTACACCTGGGCCGTGCGAGCCCCTCGCGAGTGATCGTCGACCTCACCGACCGCGACGCCCTGCGCACCTTTCTGCTGGGCGACCCCGCCCTGCACCTGTACGAGCTGGGCGACCTCGACCCGGCCTTCTGGCCAGCCTGCCGGTGGCACGGCTGGCAGGTCGACGGTGTGCTGCGTGCGGTAGCGATGGTCTACGCCGCAAGTCGAGTCCCCTCCCTGCTGCTGCTGGAGCGAGCCCACGTCGACGACGCGGTGCGCCTCATGGCGGCCCTGCGCCCGCGCCTCGCCCCTCGTGTGCATGCGCACCTCAGCCCACAGGTCGCCGCCGCCACCCTGCGCCCCATCGACGAGGCCCATGGCCGCTACCGCAAGCTCGTGCTGCCTGCTGACACAGGGCTGCCGCCAGCCGACGCCGCGGTCACCCGGCTGGGCCCCGCCGACGCCGACGCCGCGACCGCCCTGTACGACGAGGCCTACCCTGGCCACTGGTTCCACCCCGACATCCTCGCCACCGGCCACTACCACGGGCTGCGAGACGCCGCTGGCCGCCTGCTAGGGGCCGCCGGGGTGCACGTGGTCTCCGTCACCGAAGGGGTGGCAGCGCTGGGCAACATCGTGGTCCGCGCCGACGCGCGAGGGCAGGGCCTCGGTCGCCGGCTCACTGCCGCGGTGGCCACGGGCCTGCGCAAGGAGCTGCCGCACGGAGCTCACATCGGGCTCAACGTGCGGGCCGACAACGCGCCGGCGCTGCGCTGCTACGAGGGCCTGGGCTTTCGGCCTGCCGCCATCTACGACGAGGCCACCCTGCACCGGCCTCGCTAGTCGTCGGTCTCGGACAGCCGCCGGGCCATCTCGGCCAACACGACATCGACCTCGCACTCACGGGTCGCAGCGACCTCCTGGGCCAGCAGGTCTTGCGCCTTGTCGAGCAGCTGCCGCTCGCCGAAGGACAGCGTCTGCTTCTTGGTGCGCTTGACCGCCTGCACGGCAGCGAGCTCCCCGACGAGGGCGGCGATCTGCAGAGGCTCGTTGCTGGCGAGCATCTCCTGGTAGCGCTTACGACGACGGTTCCAGTTGGCCCGCTTCGCGGGGGCTTCCTGCTCGAGCATCTCGGCCCACACGGCCCCCAGGTGCTCCTCCGCGATCGGCTGCCGCAGACCCTGGCTGCCCAGCTGCTGCTTGGGAATCCAGAAGGTGCCCTCCTCGGGGCCCAGGTCGATCCGGTAGGCCTCTACCGTCTCTTCGCCGACATCGACGCTTTCTTTTGCTTCCACCACGCCTACGCCCATCGTAGGCACCACCACTGTATCGCCGATCGTCAGCTCCAAGAGACCTCCCTGGAAGGGTTCCATTCGCAAGCGCGCACCACATCATGCGCCTCGCAGGGGAGATTTCGCCGTTCGACATGCAGAACCTCGACCCTCTTTATAGAGTGTACACGCAAACTGTTGCCATGTCAACACCCACAGGAGACCTATGAGCACCCAGAAGGGCTCGATCAGCGTACACAGTCGTGGCTTCGGCTTTCTCGAGTGGTCGGAGGGGAGCCAGCGTCGCTCGGCCTTCGTGCCCGCAGCCGAGCTTCGCGGCTTCCTCCACCTCGACGAGGTCGAGGCCACGGTCCGCCGCGACAAGAAGGGCCTCGCCGCGTCGGGGCTCCGCCTCGTGTCGCGGGAGCGCACCACGCTGTTCGGCCAGATCACCCGCGGCCGCAAGGGCCGCCTCGAGCTCACCCCCGATCCAGAGGTGGCCAACCGGTCCTGGGCCATCCTCGGCGGCGACCTCGAGCTGTCCGAAGGCATGCACGTCACCGCCGACCTGCGCGATGACGGCGTGCACGTTCGCGCCGAGGTGCCCCCGGAGGAGGTCGAGCTGCAGCGCATCCGCGACCGCTACCTCATCCGCCACCCCTTCTCCGACGCCGTGGTTCGTGATGCCGACAAGCGCAAGCCTCGCCCGGCGCCCGGCCGCCGCGACCTGCGCGAGCTCACCACCATCACCATCGACGCGCCTCACAGCCGCGACCTCGACGACGCCCTGTCGATCCAGCCTGCTGGCGAAGACGGCGCCATGCGCGTGTTCGTGCACATCGCCGACGTCGACAGCGTCGTGAACGAGGGCAGCCCCGTGGATGTGGAGGCCCGCGCCCGTGGCACCAGCGTCTACCTCGCCGGCGGTGTCACCCCGATGCTGCCCCCCAGCCTGTCCGAGAAGCGGCTGTCGCTGCTGCCGGGGCAAGACCGTCACGTGCTCACAGCCGAGCTCCGTGTCGACGCCGAGGGCGAGATCACCAGCGTCGATCTCTACCCCTCTACGATTCGCTCCAACGAGCGACTGTCCTACGAGCAGGTCGACCAATTCCTGGCAGGCACCGACCCCGACGGCCTCGACGACGAGCTGCTCGACACCCTGTCGTGGCTTCGCACGCTGTCCAGCCGCATTGCCGCCGTGCGAGCAGCGCGTGGGGGCGTGTCCTTCGATCGTTTCGAGACCACCATCGAGCTCGACGACGACCTCGAGCCCGTCCAGATCCACGCCCGCCGGCAGACGCCAGCGAACAGCCTCATCGAGCGCATCATGGTCGCGGCCAACGAGTCGGTGGCCCAGTGGCTCATCGGCCGAGGCCTGCCCGGCGTGTTCCGAGTCCACCCCGCACCGGGAGCCGACCGCGTGGCAGAGCTCGAGGCCTCGCTGGAGCGCATGGGCTACTCGCCGGGCCTCACCGTGCCGCTGACGCCCCGGGCCCTCAGCGCCCTGGAGACCCAGCTCGCCGACGCGGGGCTACAGCCCGTCCTGCAGGAGATCCTCGCCCAGGTCCTCGACCGCGCCCGCTACACCGTGCGCACCGGCGAGCACTTCGGGCTGGGCTCCACCGGCTACCTGCACTTCACCTCCCCCATCCGTCGCTACGCCGACCTGATGGTCCACCGCATCGTGAAGGCCTACCTGCAGGGCGAGCGCGAGCTCGACCCGCTGTCGCCCGCCCTCGAAGAGCTGTCGGTGCACCTCAACGACCGAGCGGCTCGCAGCGCCAAGGCCGAGGCCGCTCGGCGCCGCACCCTCACGGCGCGCTGGGCCTCCAAGCGTCTCGGCGAGGCCTTCGGGGGCCACGTCATCGCCGTGAAGCCCTTCGGCCTCATCGTGCAGCTCGAGGGCACCGGGGTCACCGGCGTCATGCCCACCGATGCGCTGCCCGGCGACTGGCACCACGAGGGGCATCGGCTGGTGGGCGACGACGACAGCTGGGCCATCGGCGACCGCATCGACGTGCACATCCACAAGGTCGACACCGACCGAGGGCGCATCGACCTGTCGACGGAGCGCCCCAAGCCCAAGCGCCGTCGCCGCGGCAAGCGCCGCCGCTAGCATGGTCGTTCGCCCCATCACCGCCGACGATCTGCCCGGCGCGGGGGCCCTCGAGCGGGCCCTCGGGGCGGCACCGGTCGGGCCGGTGCGCACCCCCGCTGACCTGCCCGACGACGACCAGGTCTTCGTCGAGCGCCTCACCCGACGGCTCGACGACGGGGGGCTGTGGTGGGTCGCCGAAGAGGGCGGGCGCATCGTCGGTGGTGTGTCCGTGCAGCGGCCAGGCCCGAGCCTGCTGGCCCATGTCGGGAGCCTGGGCATCGGCGTGCATCCCGACGTGCAGGGCCGTGGGGTGGGCCGCCAGCTGATGGTCGCGGCCATGCAGGCAGCCCGCGCCGCGGGGGTCGAGCGCCTCGAGCTCGGGGTCCGCGCCGACAACCCCAGGGCCATCCGGCTGTACGAGAGCCTGGGCTTCGTCACCGAGGGCGTCCGGGCGCGCTTCGTGCGCCTGCCCGACGGGCGCTACGTCGACGACCACCTGATGGTGTGCTGGCTCGAGCCACGTGGCTGATGGCAGGCAGCGCCCCTCACGATACGATGCCTCTCATGCTCACGACCCTCCTCCTGTTTGCCTGTGCCTCCGAGGCCCCTGCGCCTCCGGCGGCGGCTCCCGCAGCCCCTGCCGCGCAGGCACCTGCACCGGTCGCTCCACAGAAGGTCGACCTCGCCTCCTTCGCGGCGGTGTCCGACGACGGCTCGCCTCGCGACATGAGCCACCTGCGGGGCCATCCCACGGTCGTGTGGTTCTACCCCAAGGCCGCCACCGGTGGTTGAACCCTCGAGGGTTGCGGGTTCCGCGACCTCTACCCGGCCTACGAGGCCATCGGCGTGCACATCGTCGGGGTCTCCTTCGACACCCCCTCCGACAACCTCGCCTGGAAGGTCGACCAGTCCTTTCCCTACGAGCTGTGGTCGGACAGCGAGCGCACGCTAGCCCGAGCCCTGGGCGCCGCCGACACCGCCGACGCTGGCTACGCCCGGCGGGTGACGGTGCTCCTCGATGCCGAGGGCAAGGTGGTCGAGCGGTGGGATGTGGCCGACATCGGAGCCCACCCCGGCGACGTGCTGGCGTCCGCGCGGGCCCTCGTGGGCGCTGCCCAGCCGTGACCGCCTCGTGAGTGGGCTCGATGCCCTGGTCGCTGCGGCCACCGGTGCCTCCGCCGCCCACAGGGTCCACCGGATCCAGGCGCTGTGGAGCGACTGGGGGGAGCTGGTGCGCTACCGCCTCGACGGGGTCGAGACGCGGCAGGTCGTGGTCAAGCACGTGCAGCCGCCAGCCTCTGGCGGCAACCCACG
>CBDUIC010000043.1:0-56201 GCA_965367245.1 uncultured bacterium
GCAGGACAGGGCGTTCCATCCGGCACCACGGGGTGCCGGGGGGCTCCGCCCCCGCTCGCCCCCCGCCAAGGACCGCGCCCCTGGACCCACGACGTGCGGACCCGGACGCATCCCACAGCCCCCCTCACCGACCGGGCAGGTAGACTCCGTCGCACCCGTGGCCAGCTTGCACCGCAGGAACCGAAACGACCCCTCCGCCCAGCCCGAGCCCACCGGCTGGCGCCGCTACCTCGGTGTGTTCCGCTACACCTCCCGGGCCCTCGACCTGGTGTGGCAGACCGACCACCGGCTGCTGTTCCTCCTCCTCGCCCTCACCGTCGTCGCCGGCCTCATCCCCGCCGGCATCGCCCAAGCAGGCCGCTACATCATCGACGGCGTCGTGCACGCCGCCGAGACGGGCCTGTCCGCCGATCGCATGGCCGCCCTCACCTTCATCGCCCTGGAGCTCGGCCTGGTGGCGCTGATGGCCGGGTCCCAGCGAGCCCTCGAGGCGGCGCAGCAGCTGCTCCGGGTGAAGCTGGGGCACCGGGTCAACGTGATGATCCTCGACAAGGCCCTGCAGCTCGACCTGGTGCACTTCGAAGACAGCGAGCTGTACGACAAGCTCACCCGCGCCCGCCGCCAGGCCAGCTCCCGCCCCCTGTCCCTGGTCCGCCGCTCATTGGGGCTCGCCCAGAACGGCCTGTCGCTGGTCACCTATGGGGCCATCCTCATCGGGTTTTCCGGCTGGGCGGTGCTGGTGCTGATGGTCGCGTCCATCCCCGCGTTCATCGCCGAGACGCGCTTCGCCGGCGAGGCGTTTCGGCTGTTCAGCTGGCGGGCCCCCGAGACCCGTGAGCAGGCCTACCTCGAGGTGGTCGTCGCTCGGGAAGACTTCGCCAAGGAGGTGAAGCTGCTCGGCCTCGGGCCGCGCCTGGTGCAGCGCTACCGCGACATCTTCGACAAGCTGTACGGCGAAGACCGCTCGCTGACCCTGCGCCGCGCGGGCTGGGGCTACGGCCTGGGCCTGGTGAGCACCGCCGCGCTGTACGGCGCCTACGTGTGGATCGCACTGGCCACCATCGACGGCCGCATCAGCCTCGGCGAGATGACGATGTACCTGCTGGTGTTCAAGCAGGGCCAGAGCGCCTTCGCCGCCAGCCTACGCGCCGTCGGCGGCATGTACGAAGACAACCTGTACCTGTCGAACCTCTACGACTTCCTCGCGGTGCCTGTCTCGGCTCCCAGCGGCGGCGCCACGGAGGGCACCGCTCCTGGGGAGGGGCTGCGCTTCGAGGGCGTCAGCTTCACCTACCCAGGAGCCGATGAGCCCGCGCTGGTCGAGGTCGACCTCACCTTGCGCCCCGGCGAGCGCCTCGCGTTGGTCGGCCACAACGGCTCGGGCAAGACCACCCTCGTCAAGCTGCTCACCGGCCTGTACACCCCCCAGGCCGGGCGGATCACCCTCGACGGCCGCGCCCTGCAGGAGTGGTCCCCCGAAGCCCTCCGAGAGCGGATCGGGGTGATCTTTCAGGACTTCGTGCGCTACCAGTTCACGGTGGGCGAGAACATCGGCGTGGGCGACGTACGCCACCTCGACGACGGCGAGCGACAGCAGCAAGCCGCTGAGCAGGGCATGGCGTGGTCCTTCATCCGCGACATGCCCGACGGCCTCGCGACCCAGCTGGGGCGCTGGTTCAAGCAGGGGCGCGAGCTGTCCATCGGGCAGTGGCAGAAGGTCGCCCTGGCTCGGGCCTTCATGCGCCGCGACGCCGACCTGTTGGTCCTCGACGAGCCCACCGCCGCGATGGACGCAGAGGCAGAGAGCGAGGTGTTCGACCGGGTGCGACAGCTCGCCGACGACCAGATGGCGCTGCTCATCAGCCACCGCTTCAGCACGGTGCGCATGGCCGACCGCATCGTGGTCCTCGACCACGGCAGCATCGTCGAGCAGGGCACCCACGAAGCCCTGATGGAGGCCGACGGCACCTACGCGAGGCTGTTCACACTGCAGGCCGAGGGCTACCGCTAGCGCTCGCCCCGTCGCACCGCGCGCTGCAGCTCCTGCGGCCCCAGGAACAGCCCGTAGGGGTAGGTGCCGCTGATGTGGTGGCGGGTGTGCGCGCCCTTGATGCGCCGAAACACCTTGAACCGGAGCAGGAAGCCCACCGGCAGCCGCCCGTGCACCAGGCCGTCGTGCACGAGGGCGTAGGCGAAGCCGAACAGCGTCATGCCGATGCCGATGCCGAACATCAGGTTGCCCAGCAGCCCCTGGGGGACCTCGCATCCCGCCACGATCAGCACGATGGCAGGGAGGGCGTGGGCTGCCGCGAACAGGTCGTTGCGCTCGAACCAACCCTCGGTGTCGACATGGTGGCTCTCGTGCACCCCCCACATCGGGCCGTGCCACACCTTGTGATGCACCCAGGCCGCCCACGGCTCCATCGCCCCGGCGACCACGAGGGCCACGGGAATCCACACGAGCGCATCCGGCACGCTGTCGAGCATGCCCTCGTTCTATCCACCTCGGCGGCGGTTGCCATGCCGCGGGGGGCGCTTAGCTCCAAGGGCGGAGGCACGATGGCACACGATGACGACCTGCTCGACGAGGTGATGCGTCAGCTGTCGGGCGCCCTGGGCTCCTTCGACGCCGAGGCCCTGCGTGACGTCGTGCAGGAGGGGCTGCGAGAGGCGCTGCACGCCCTCGAGCCCACACCCGAGGCCGAAGCAGGGCCCACGCCACCCCGGCGTCCCGACGGCCGGCCTCACGTGGTGGTGCTCGACGGCGGGCTGGCCGACGAAGAGCCGGAGGCCACCGAAGAGGAGCCCACCTCGCCCGTGGCGTCTACGGTGTCGGTGCAGGTGGTGAGGTCCACCGATGAAGGGTGGCTCTCTCCCCAGGGTGACTGGCAGACCGTGTTCGCGGGGCGCCACCCGACCCCCTACCGCCTCGCCTGCACGTCGGGCACCCTCGAGGTGGCGGTCGACGATCGCACCGTGGCCACCCTCAGATCCGGCCAGAGCTGCGATGTGGAGGGCACCACGGTGCGAGCGAGGGGCGAGGGCGGCGGCAGCTATCGACGGCTGAGCACACCCCACGAGGTGGTCGGTTAGGGGGCCGGCCATGGACTCCCTCCTCGACGGCCGATACCGCATCGATCAGCAGCTCGGAGCTGGGGATCGCACCGAGGTCTTCGCGGCCTACGACACCCTGCTCGACGGGCCACGGGCCGTAAAGGTGCTGATCGCGTCGGCCCGCGACGACCTCGGGGCGCGCCAACGCTTCCTCACCGAGGCGCGCGCCCTGTCCCGGGTCACCCACAGCAACGTGGTGCGCACCTACGACTTCTTCCACGACGCCGAGGTCGGCCCCGCCTTGGTCATGGAGCGCGCGCGGGGCGTGCTGCGCGACGTGGAGCCTGCCTGGCCGCTGGCCCCTCGCCGAGCTTCCGAGGTGGCCATCCAGCTGCTGGCAGGCCTCGGGGTGCTGCACGGGCAAGGCATCACCCACCGCAACCTGCGCCTCGACAACCTGCTGATCGGCCGCACCGGTGCGGTGCTCATCAGCGACCTCACATCGTCTCGGCTGGAGGGCGACAGCCGGCTGCTCAAGACGGAGAGCGGCGATCGCATGGGCCTCGCCCTGTTCGTCGCCCCCGAGGCACGGGAGGATCCCACCCGCGCCGTCACCGCCAGCGATCTGTACAGCGTGGGCGCCCTGCTCTACTCCCTGCTCACCGGCAACGCGCCCCCCGACCTGTCGCTGCTGCACCTCGACGACCGGATCCTGCATCGGCTCCCCGAGGCGCTGCGCCCCATCGTGAAGCGGGCCACCGCCCACAGCCCCAGCCAGCGCTTCCCCAGCGCGGGTGCGATGCGCGACGAGCTGCGGCAGACCCTGAGCTGAGTGCGCCCTCAGGTGCGCATGGGGCGCTCCAGGGGGGTCCTCACGCATTCTGTCACGCTTTCAACCAGGCTTCACATGGGGCCGGCCGCGCCAGGCTAGCCTGCTGACATGCCTACGATGCTCTACGCCCTGACGATGCTGGCAGCCATGGCAGCCGACGCTGAGCCCGAGCGCGACCGCCTGCGCGACCGCTACGAGCGGCAGACCCAGCGGTGCGAGGAGCGCCTGATCGAGGCCGAAGGCCGCTGGGTGCGGGTGTGTGCCGATGCCGAGAGCAACGAAGCCCGCCACACCGAGCGCAAGCGGCGGCGAGCCGTCGAGCGGCTGATCGGTCGCCGCGCTCGCCACAGCCATGCGCAGGCCCGCCTGGCTGGGCTCGGGCGGCCGGAGACGACGGTCGAGGTGGTGTTCGCGACCAACCGAGTCCCCGACGACAAACAGCTGTTCGGCGTCCGCGACCAGGGCCGGCTGTCGTGGGGGGTCGCTACCGTGCGCATCCCCGCCGACCACCCGGCCGGAGCCCTCGAGCGCGACCTCGACATCGTGTCGGTGCAGCCCCTCAACGAGGCTGCCTTCCAGGCCCACCTCACCGCGGCGAGCGGGGTCGACCAGGGGCTGCTGGTCTACGTGCACGGCTACAACAACAGCTTTCCCTACGCCGTGCGCCGCCTCGCCCAGGTGAGCCACGACCTGCAGCTACCCGTGGTGCCGGTGCTGTTCAGCTGGCCGTCCCACGGCGGCACGTGGATGTCGATGGCCAAGTACACCTACGACGAGAACGCCGCCGCCCGTAGCTCCGCCCCCTTCGCCGAGGTGCTCGGCAGCCTGCTCGAGGAGCAGACCGCACCGGTGGTGCTCATGGCCCACTCCCTCGGCAGCCGCGTCGTCTCCGAGGCGATGAGCGACCTGGCCCAGCGCGACGGCCTGCGCCCCCTCGACGAGCTCGTGCTCGCCGCCCCCGACATCGACGCGACGGTCTACGCCCAGCGCTTCGCTCCCGTGGCCCTGGGCAGCGCCGACCGGGTGACGCTGTACTGCGCCGCCGACGACCGTGCGCTCAAGCTGTCGCGGCAGGTGCACGGGGGCTACGACCGCCTCGGGAGCTGCCGGGAAGACAGCCTCGACAGCCTGCAGCACCCGCGGCTCGAGGTCGTCGATGCCTCCCAGCTGTACGTCGACCTCATCGATCACGACAAGGTCGCTGGCTCCCCTCGCCTGCTGTCTGACCTGCGACAGGTGCTCGTGGGCGCCCCCATCCACGCCGACGAGCGTGGCCTCGTTCCCCAAGGCCCCCGCTACGAGCTGCCCCCCTAGCGGCTGAAGTCGAGGACCTCGGGCAGGGGCTCGCACGGCTCGTAGCTCACCTCGACGATCTCGATCTCCCTCATGCCGCCCGGCGCCCGAAAGCGCACGCCATCCCCTGCTTCCTTGCCCATGATCGCCTGGGCGATGGGCGAGCGCCACGACAGGATGCCGTTGTCGACGTCGACTTCGTCTTCGCCGTACAGCTTCCAGGTCTTCTCTTCGCCCTCCTCGTCGGCCAGCACCACCGTCGCGCCGAAGCGCACCACCGGCCCGCTGATGTTCGCAGGGTCGGCCAGCTGAGCCTTGTCGAGACGCTTGATCAGGTAGCGACGACGGCTGTCGATGGCGCGAAGCCGCTTCTTTCCGTAGATGTACTCGGCGTTCTCGCTCCGGTCGCCGAGGGAGGCCGCGTAGGCGACTTCCTTGACCACCATCGGCCGCTCTTCCATCTCCAGCCACTCCAGCTCACGCCGGATCCGCTCGTAGCCGTTGGGCGTCATGTAGTTGGGAGGGCCGGCCATCGGGTATCCTTGGGGAGGGAGGGAGCATGGGCCGCGACGACGACGCCCTCGACTGGAATGGAGCCGCGCCTCCCCCTTCGCGGCCGGGGGGCATGGTGTCGGGCGTGGGCCTGAACGCCAAGGCCGACCTTGCTATCGACCCAGAGGCGCCCCCGTCCACCCCTGCGCCTCGGGGCGGGAGCGGCGCGGGCCCCGCCCTGCAGGTCGAGCGCCTCGGGCCTCCCCGCGACCCTGCCCAGCCTCGGCCGTCGGGCCGCGTGCGCCTCAAGCCCACCTGAGGCTCAGCCGCGCACCGCAGGCAGCCGCACCACGAACTTCGCGCCCCCGGCGGGGCCCTCCTCGCAGGTGACCGTTCCCTTGTGGGCCCGCACGATCTCAGCCACCTGATGCAGCCCCAGGCCGTGCCCCCCCGCCTTGCCTCGGTTGGGCCCCTCGACCCGCACGAAGCGCCCGAAGATGGACTTGCGCATGGCCTTGGGCACGCCCATGCCGTTGTCGGCGACCTCGACCACGACCCACCGGCCTTCCTGTCGCTGGTGGAGCCACACCGACGCCTCGGGATTGCCCTCCCGTTGGTACTTCAGCGCGTTGTCGACCAGGCAGCTCACGGCATCGCGCAGCGCCACCGGGTCGCCCTTCACCGCATCGGTGGGGTCGAGCTCGGCGTGCAGCTTCACCTTGGCGTCTTCGTAGCGAGGCCCCCACTGGTCGATGACCTCGAACATCACCTCTTCCACGTCGTAGCGGACGGGGTCGGGAATGGTGCGCTCCCGGGCCACCGAGAGCACCTCGTCGACCCGCTGGGTGAGCTTGTCGGCCTCGTCCATGATGCGGCGAGCCATGTCGCGCCGCTGCCCCTCGTCGCGAAACGCGCCAGCTTCGAGGTTCTCGGCCATCACCCGGATGCCCGCCAGCGGGGTCTTGAGCTCGTGGGTCACCCGGGTAGTGAACGCACGCTGTCGGTCCATCAGCTCGACCTGCTGCATCCCCGCCCGCACCCACACGGTGAGCGCGCCAAAGCCCAGCAGCACGCAGACCATCAACACCACCAACGAGACCAGCCACTGCTCGTCGACCTTGGCCACCTCGGCATCCACCGCGACCTGCCGCACCCCCACCCGCAGGTGGGTCAGGGTCTTGCCGAAGGGCACCACCATGGCCAGCTCGCCCCCCCTTCTCGCCCCCGCCACGTAGGCGCCGCTGGCGTCGGTGATGGTGATGAGCCGCTTGCGGCCGCGGATGCGGCGGTCGTCGAGGAATTCGTCGAGGAGCACCTTCTGCTCCAGCTGCAAGGCGACCCCGAGGTCGTTGCTCCACCCGTAGAACAGCAGGTAGGGGTTGTCGGAGTATTGGTCGAAGATGAACCGAGGCTTGTCGCCGCTGCGCGCCTCTCGCGGCAGGATGCGCTCGGCGATCTCACGGTAGGCCGCCAGCCGCCGAGCCGCCCGCAGCTGCAGGGCATGCAGTCGCTCCGCCTCCTCGAGCCGACCATGGCGTCGCAGGTTGTCGAGGATGGGGAAGGCCACCAAATAGAGGGTGGACCCTGCATCCGGCGCGTCGAGGCTGGTGATCTCGAGGCCGGTTCGGTAGAGCATGTCGAGCCCGGCCTGCTCCTGCCCCAGCTTGATGAGCATCTCCCCGCGCATCGCGCGATGGGTGGCGAGCACGTGGGGCGGCACCTGCTGAGCGGCCGCCTCCCCCACCGTGAGGGCGTCGGGCAGCCCCGTGGCCTCGAGGGCCTGCAGCGCGAGGTGCAGCTGGCCCGTGCCGTCGAGCAGGTAGGCCGCCTCGTTCGCGGCGAACAGCCGCACGGCCATCCCCTCGTCGCGGCAGCCCACCTCGTAGGCGGCTGCGACCTGGATGGGGTCGATGGACGGGTCCTGGGCCATCCACCGCGCCCGCACGAGACACCGCGTGTTCTGCACCACCCGATCGACCGGCTCCCACCGCGGCACCGGGAACAGGAACGCCGCATCGCGCCCAGGCCGGTTGGGGCCCTTCGCGCGCTCACGGGTCTGCCACACGTACAGCGCGGAGAACCACGGGTTGCGCTTGCGGAAGCGTGCCTGGCGCTGCTTGAGGCCCCGCGGCTCCTGGGCCACCGCGTCGACCGCGTCGTTGAGGTCGTCGATGAGCTCGTCTTCCCACGACGCCACCTGGTCGGACAGGAAGGTCTGCAGCTCCTCCTTCTCCCGCGCGATGGTGTTGTCGCGCAGGGCGACGATCCGCCACGACGCGAGCATGGCCACCACCAGGAAGGCGGTTCCCACCACCCACGGGAGCACCTGCCTGGCCTGGATGCGGGGCTGCGCCTTCATGGCGAGCCCTCTATCGCGCCGGCCGCAGGCTTCCGACGGGAGCCGACAGACCGTGACGGGCGCACCCCCGCTCTTGACGCCAAGAGGTGGACGGGCAACTGTGCCCCCCACGCATCGAGTTGGAGGATGTGCGAATGCCGACCATCGCTGCCCTGGCCCTGCTGGCCTGCTCCGGAGAGGCCCCCACCCCCGAGCCCGCCCCGCCCCCCGTGCCGGTGGAGGCGCCCGCTCCGAAGGTGCGCACGGAAGGTCCCCTTCCCTCCATCGTCGTGACCCAGGCGTGGTTCAAGAACAACAAGCCCCAGCCCGCCAAGATGGTGGTCTACGCCATGGATGGCGACGAGTGGTACGAGGAGACCGTCCTCGACAAAGACTCGAACGTCTTTCACAAGGGCATGGCCTGGCGCGACGGCATCCTCACCATCGGGGCCATGAAGGCGCTGGTGAAGCACTGGAAGAAGACCGACGGCACCTGGAACGACACCACGATCTGGGAGCAGTCGTGGGGCGGCAAGTTCGACCGGATGCGCGACATCGAGCTGGGCGACCTCGACGGCGACGGCAAAGACGAGATGGCCATCGCCACCCACGACCAGGGTGTGGTGGCCGTGGGCGACGAGGCCGACGACGGCACCTGGTCGTTCCAGGAGTTCGACAAGACCCCCGACATCTTCGTGCACGAGGTCGAGATCGGCGATGTCGACGGCGACGGCAAGAAGGAGTTCTACGTCACCCCGTCGGAGCGCAACAAGAGCTCGGGTGAGTCGCAGCCTGGTGGCGTGGCTCGCTACGACTTCCGCGGCGGCAAGTACGTCAAGACCCAGGTCGTGTGGTGGGACGAGTCGCACGCCAAGGAAATCCTGGTGACCGACATCGACGGTGACGGCACCGACGAGCTGTACGTCGTCAAGGAAGGCCACGTGGTCAAGGAGAACGGCAAGAAGGTCCTCAAAGACCCCGTGACCATCGTGCGCATGACGCCGGAGGGCAAGGGCGGCAAGAAGTGGTCGGAGACGACCGTCGCCACGCTGGAAGGCGACCCGCAGACCCGCTTCATCGTCCCCGGCGACGTCGACGGCGACGGCAAGATCGAGATCGTGGCTGCCGGGATGGACACCGGCCTGTACGTGCTGCAGCCCAACGACGACGGCACCTTCACCGCCGAGCTCGTCGACAAGAACTCGGGAGGCTTCGAGCACGCCACCCACGTGGCCGACCTCGACAAAGACGGCACCCTCGAGATCTACGTCGCCAGCGACAAGCAGCGTCAGCTGCGCCGCTACACCTGGGGCGACGGCAAGTGGAACCGCGAGAAGATCGCCGACTTCCCCAAGTCCCACATCACGTGGAACGTGCAAGACGGCGTGTTCTGACAACGGGCGGGAGCCCGGTTACCCTTGGCAATCCGCGGAGGACCCATGGGCTCCTTGCTCCTGTCGTTGTGGCTCGTCGGCTGCCAGATTCCCGACAAGTTCATCCCCGACCTGCCAACCGACACCGACACCGACACCGACACCGGCACCTTCCAGCCCATCACCTACGTCAACGACGACGAGGGCTCGGTGGTCGTGATCCAGTGGCTGCCCCACGCGGAAGACAGCAACCCCATCACCGTCGGCCGGGCGATGTTCGTGGAGAACGCACGCGGCGTGCTCAACCTGGCCCAGTGCGTCGGGCTGCAGGAGCTGTGGTGCGCCTACGACTGGCCCCAGAACTACGGTGACGTGGTGCGGGTCGAGCCCTACGACGACGAGCTGCTCGGGCTGCTGTCGGGAACCTTCGTCGGCGACCCCCTCGTGTTTGGCCCGTGGAGCTTCAACTACACCGAAGACGCCAGCTTCGGCCTGCCCGTCTACGTGCGCTTCTACGACCAAGTCACCCCCGCCGAGGGCACCCTCGAGCTCACGGTCGGTGGCGAGTGGGCCGAGTGGACCGGCCCGGTCCTCGAGGCCCCCACCCCCTTCGAGATCACCAGCCACGACCCGATGGTGAAGCACGAGTTCCTGTCCACCGAGCCCCTGCAGCTCACCTGGGTGCCCGGCGACAGCGGCGATGTCTTCCTCTACGTCGACGCCCCCAACGGCCAATACCTGCAGCGCCTCGAAGACAGCGGCGAGACGACCCTCGACCTCAACCTGTTCCAGATCGAAGAGGGCGACGACGTGGCGCTCTACATCGGCCGCTGGGCCGAAGCGACCCTCGACCTCGACGGCAACATCGTCAACGCCCAGGTGCAGATCAACCAGTGGCTCTACGGCACCTACCGCGCCTTCGGGCAGCGGGAAGACCTCGAAGGCCGCATGTTTGACGACTGCTCCACGGCCGAGGGCGCATCGGCGCTCGGTCCGGGCGTCTACTTCGGCGACCTCACCGGCTACGCCGACGACTTCGGCCCCCCCTCGGCCGACTGCATCGGAGACCACCAAGCCGTGGGGCCCGACGCCATCATTCCCCTGCGCTTGCAGTCCAACGAATACCTCGAGATCGAGTACGAGCCCCTCGCCAACGGCGACGACGGCTCCATCTACCTGATGACGCCCGACATCTGCGATGGCCAGCCCGGGGTCTGCCTGGTCGGGGCCGACCTGAAGCTGTCGGGGAAGGAGTCGCTGCAGTACCGCAACGACTCGGCCTTCGCCGAAGACCTCTACCTGGTCGTCGACACCTACAGCTTCCCCGTGCGCGACGCCTTCTACCTCAACCTCGGCATCGAGCCGAGCATCTCCGACCCGCTGGTCAGCAGCTGCGCGGAGGCCATCGAGCAGGGTCCCATCGACGAGGGGTCGTACTACGGCCAGATGGGCACCTTCCCCAACCTGCTCACCTGCGATCCCGACGGTGAGGGCAACGCAGGCAGCGGGGCTGGCGGCGATGGCAAGGCCGAGGTCTACCTGCTGCCGGGCCAGACCCTCACGGCCTCCATCAGCGGCACGGGCATGCCCCACATGTACATCGTCTACAACTGCTCGATCGCAGCGAGCTGCACGGGCACCACCGGCACCGACACGCTCAGCTACACCAATGAGAGCACGGTCGCCGAGTCCGTCTACCTCGTGGTCGACGCGCTGGAGCCTACCGGCACCGTGCAGGACTACTTCCTCGACATCGAGATACAGTGACGCCGCGTCGCGTCCCGGGGCATCATCTGCGCCATGCCCCCGCCGGAGGAACCATGCGTGCCCTGCTCGCTCCGATCTTGCTCACCACCGCCTGCTCAGGCGACGGAGGGGGCATCATCACCACCGTGGGCACCGTCGACACGGCGCGCCCTCCGGTCACGACGACCACGACCGACACCGGCTACCCTCTCGGCGACCAGGCCTCGCTGCTGTTCACCTACAGCGTCGACAACGACCGAGGGGCCGTCTACGGGTTCTTCGCCGAGCAGCACTCCGGCAACCCCAACATCGCCGAGTGCGCCGCCATCGATGTGGCCTGCTACCCCACGTTCCCCAACGACCTCGACGACTTCAAAGACTTCGACACCCGCGCCGACTTCGAGCCCCTCGCCTACGAGACCCGCTACGTCGGCCTGAGCGTCGGCTTCGGCCCCTACGAGCTCAGCTACGTCAACGCTCCCGGATTCCAGCACAGCTACTACTACGCCGACGTGTCGAGGAACATCCTCGAAGAGGGCTTTCCCACCGGCTGGTTCGGCCTGCGCTGGGGCGGCGACGGCATGTGGGAAGCCCACGAGTCCGAGCAAGACATCTTCTCCTTCATCCCCGTCGAGCTGCAGCGCCCGGCACCCGGCAGCCAGGTGCGCTCGCCCAACGGCAGCACGGTGCCCATCGAGTGGGTGCCCACCGGCGACGGCGAGGTCTACCTGCGCATCTCGCAGCGGTTCGGCACCGGCAAGCTGTATCGGCTCAACGACGACGGCTACTTCGAGTTCGACGTCGACGACCTGGGCTTCGGCGACGACTCGGAAGACTTCACGGTCACCCTCATGCGCTGGAACCGCGACACGGTGCAGCGAAAGGGCCACCTGATCGACGTGGCCACGATGAGCTACAGCGCCTTCGAAGGGTCCTACTTCAACATTGGCAACCGCGACCCCTTCGAGCCCGCCGACACCTGTGAGGTCGCGCAGGGCATGGCGCCGCAGCAGCCCGGCTCCTACTGGGGCTACAACGGTCCGTACAGCGACACCCTCGACGGCGGTGCATGCACCACGAGCGGCCTGCCGACCATCAGCCCCGACCAGTTCATCAAGATCGAGCTCGGGCCCAAGCAGTCGATGACGGCCGACCTCAACCTGTACACCGACGATGCCGCCATGTACGTCATCGACACCTGCAACATCGCCGAGGCGCTGTGCATCGCGGGCATCGACGACGTCGCCAACCGCAACGCCACCGAGACCGTGCAGACCTTCAACGCGAGCGAGGCGCCGATCACCCGCTACCTCGTCCTCGATGGGGTCGACCCCGACGACGACCCGTCCATCTTCACCCTCGACCTGCGCATCGATCAGCTCACCGAGCCCCAGGGCTACGACAGCTGCCCCGAGGTCACCGCCGCGCTCGGCCCCCTGCTGCCCGGCGCCTACTACGTAGAGATGATCGACTGGACGAACACCGCCAACCCCGGCGGAGGCGGCTGCACCGGCACGTCCATGGCGGGCCCCGAGGTCATGTTCCCCATCACCGTGCCGGCGGGCATGAGCATGAGCCTGTCGATCCAGGCCGAAGGCGCCGATCTCGGCGTCTACATGCTGGGCGACTGCGGCGACCTTTTCTCGTCGCCCGATCTCGCCTGCAGCGATGTCGACCTCGGCTACGCCCAGTTCGAGGCGTTCAGCTACACCAATCTCTCTGGTGCCGACGAGAGCTTCACCGTCGTCGTCGACAGCCAGTCCGGCCTCGTGCCGTTCTTCATGTCCTACAACCTGTACTAGCTAGCCACGCATCAGGCGCGAATCGCCGCCTGATGCCGCATGGTGCGGAGCGCCTCGATCTCGATCTGGCGCACCCGCTCCCGCGACAGCGACAGCGTGCGGCCGATGCTGGCCAGCGACCGCTTGTCGATGCCGTCGAGGCCGTAGCGATGGGTCACGACGTAGCGCTGCCGCTCGGACAGCAGCTCACGCACCCCGTCACGCAGCCGGCTCACTTCCTGGGTGTAAATGGCACCATCCATCGGGTCGACCGCGTCCTCGTCGGCCAGCAGGTGCCCCAGGGAGCGTGAGCCCGCATCGTCGGCGTCGACCGGCTCGTCGAGGGACGCGGTGCGCCCCTGGTTGAGCAGGAAGGTGACCCGATCGGTCTCCAGGCCCAGCTCGTCGGCCAGCACGCGCGGGGTCCAGTCGGTTCCTTCGCGCTCGAACTGGTCGATGAGCTTGCGCATGTTGCGACGCTGCTCCACGGCACATCCCGGCAGGCGCACGGTGCGGCCCGTGTTGTCGACGGCGCGCGTCAGCTGAGCGCGCACCCACCAGCGCGCATAGGTGCTGAATCGAATCTGACGCGTCGGGTCGTAGCGCTTCGCTGCGCGAAACAGCCCCACGAAGCCTTCCTGAATGAGATCTTCCAGATCGAGGAAGGCGCCGGCGAGCTTGCGCGCCTCGCCCGAGGCGATGCGAGCCCCCGACATGGCCAGCTTCCACCGGAGGTCTTCTGCCTCCTGGATGGCCCCTCGGGCCTCCCGGGCCACCGCCTTCAGGTCGGCCTGCTCCCGCGCGAGAGCCTGCAGCTCCTCGATGGCGGAAACCAACACGTCGACATCGCCGGCTCGGGTGCGCTCGGTCTTCGGGCGCTTCCGGTCGAGGAGGTGGCTCACCGGCGAGCGGCGAACGGCCTCGGTCGCGCGCTGCTCAGCGGCGACGATGCGCTCGGCAAGGTCGATTTCCTCTTCGGCGGTCAGGGCGCGACCCCACTTGGCTGCGGCTGCCATCGGGCACCTCCTTGGACCATCAACCTACCAATGGGGACTCGTGAGTCCACATTGCTTGCATGGCCTCAATTGCACCATCGCCCTTGTGCATAGCTCGCAATGCACCATTGTCAGTGATTGTCACTGGAGGACAGCAATCGCAACACCGCTGAGACGTCTCGCGCCAACTCCCCAGAAGAGCCCGTCTGGGCCTCTCTCAGCCGCTCTTCCGCGAGGGCGATCCTGCCTGTCGCCAGGTGGAGCAGCCCCATCACCCGTTCGCGCGCGGGCTGCCCCGGGCTGCCGAGAGAGCGCCGGATCCACCAGCTGGTTCGCCACGCCAGCCACGCCTCCGTCCAGTCTTCACGCTGCCGAGCCGCCTCCGCCAGCAGCTCCTCCGCCCGCGCCACCCGGGTCGTCGCCCACCGGTCGCCGAACGACACCGCTCCATGGGCGTAGGCCTCGAAGCGCAGCCGCTCCGCCGCCTGCGGCACGCGCCCCGCCCTCAGATCTCGGAGGACCTCGCCTTCCGCGTCGAGCACCCGCTGACGGGCCGGCGTCGAGGCGGTGCCGGGCCACGGCTCGAGGGGCAGCAGCGGCGCCTGCAGCCGCGCCGCGACCGCTTGCAGCAGCGACGCCCCCAGGGCTCCGGCCGACGACTGCTGTAGGCTGCCCTCGAGGGACCCCGATGGCTGACGACCCACGCTACCTCCGCACCTTCTACCAAGCGCTGGCCGACCGACCGCTCGAGCCCGACGAGGCCTGGTACGTCGACCTGTACCACGACCCCGCGCTGTCGCCGTTCGACCCGATCGAGCAGCTCGCCACGGGCATCGAGTGGTCGGGGGCGCAGTCCACCCACCTGTTCAGTGGCTTTCGGGGCACCGGCAAGTCGACGGAGCTCCGGCGCCTGCGCGCCCGCCTGCAGCGCGACCCCCACACCGTGGTGGTGCTGTGCGACATGGTCGACACCCTCAACCTGTCGACCCCCGTCGACATCACCGACTTCCTCATCGCCGTCGCCGGCGCCTTCGGCGACGCCCTGCGCGGTGAGGGCGGGCTGCTGGGCCCCACCGCCACCCTCCCCTCCTACTGGGCCCGCATCGTCGACTTCCTCACGGCCACCTCCATCGACCTGTCGTCGATCCAGCTGTCGCCCATCAGCGGGGGTGTGCTGCGCGCCAACCTCCGGCAGGATCCCACCTTCCGCGACCGACTGCGGGAGCGGATGGACGGGCACCTCGGCGCTCTGGTCGCCGACGTGCACGCCTACATCGCGGAGGGGGTCGCTGCCGTGCGCGCCGCCCACGGCCCCGACACCCGAGTCGTGTGGCTGCTCGACAGCATCGAGCAGATCCGCGGCACCTCCATCACCAACGCCGAGAGCGTCTACGCCAGCGTCGAGTCGCTCTTCAGCCACCACGCGGCGAGCCTGCGCTTCGACGACCTGCACGTCGTCTACACCGTGCCGCCCTGGCTCAAGGTGCGCAGCCCGGGCATCGCGGGAGAGTACGGCGGCATGCAGCTGCTCCCCTGCGTGCGGGTCCGTCGGCGCGACGGGCGGCCCGACCAGCCGGTCCTCGACGCCCTCGAGCGCCTGGTCGCCCGCCGCGGCGACTGGCGGCGGCTCCTCGGTGACCGCGCCCGTCTCGACCGCCTCGGCCTCGCCTCCGGCGGCTACCTGCGCGACCTGTTCCGCCTCCTGCAGAGCTGCCTGCGCATGGCCCGCGGGGGTGAGCTGCCCGTCGGCGACGACGTGATCGACAACGCCATCGCCGAGGTGCGCAGCGGCTACCTCCCCCTGGCCCTGGCCGACGCCGTGTGGCTGGCCGAGGTGCAGGGGTCGCAGAGCACCGGGCTGGGGGTGCACCAGGCAGGCCCCAACCCCAAGAGCCTGTACCACCTGTCTCGGTTCTTCGACACCCACATGGTGCTCTGCTACCGCACCCGCAGCGAGTGGTACGACGTGCACCCCCTCCTGCGCGACGAGGTGGTTCGGCAGGTCAGCGGGCGCTCGTGAGGCCCCCGGCCGAGCAGCTCGCGCAGCACCTCGCCTGGTCGGCGCAGCCGTGGATCGGCTTCGTCTTCGCCGCCAGCCCGACGCAGGCGGCCGAGCTTCGCGACAGCCTCCCGGCCGACGCCCCCGCCCTGCGGCTGGTGGCGCCTCGCACGCCCCAGGGCCTGCGCACCGCTCTGCCCGAGCTCCTCGACCACCCCGACCCCCAGCGCCTGCTGTGGGTCGAGGCCGTGCACGGCGAGGCGCCGGCACACCCTCCCGGCCCTTGGACCGAGGCGTGGGACTGGCTGCTGCTGCGCGCCAACCAGCGCCGGCAGCGCCTCCTCGAGTCATCGGCAGGCTGCGTGTTCGTGTTGCCCATGGCCGCCAAGCCCCGGGCCCGCGAGGCCGCGCCGGATCTGTGGTCGGTGCGGGCGCTCACGCTGGAGCTGGCGGCCGTCGAGGCGCCGCCCATCGCGCCCCCGACGCCTCCGCAGGGGCTGCCTCGCTGGCGGGAGGCCGCCGAGGCGCACCTGGTGCAGGGGTGGGCTTCGGAGGCCGCCGAGGCAGCTCGGCACTGGCTCGACGCGGCGCGGGCCCTCCCGGAATCCCCAGAGCAGACCCAGCAGCTCGCCGGCGCCCACGAGTACCTGGCGAGGTCCCATCGCGCCCTGGGGGACCACCCCGCCGCCGTGCACCACGCCGAAGCGGCGGTCGACGCCCTCCGCGCACTCCCCGCGCACCCCTCCGACGAGCTCGCCGACCCGGCCACCGCCCTGGCCCGCTGCCTGAGCCTGCACGGTCAGCTCCTCGCCGAGGCAGGGCAGGCCGAGGCCGCTGAGGCACTGCACCGCGAGGCCCTCGCCCTCCGCCAGGGGCTGGCCGCCCGCTCCGACGACCCTGAGACCCTCGCCTACCTGGCCACCAGCTGGTCGATGCTCGGCGATCTCGCCCACGCCCGCGGAGATCTCGACGGCGCCGAGGCCGCCTTCCACGAGGTCCTCCACCTTCGCCGCCGCCTCGCCGACGACACCGGTGCGTTGCGCCATCGCCGGCTGCTCTCGGTGGCCCTGGGGCGTCGGGGCCGGGTGCTGTGCCAGCAGGGCCGCCGCCGTGAGGGGTGCCGGCACCTGCGGGAGGCCGACGAGCTCGCCCAGGCACTCCGCCACCTCGATCCCGGCAACGCCGCCTGGCACATGGAGGCCTCGGTGGCGAGGGTGCACCTCGCGGCCTGCCTCGGGCCCGCCGATCGCGACGAAGCCCTCGCCTTGGCCCGCTCCGCCCGTGCCGAGCAGGCAGCCCTCGTCGACGACGAGCCCGACAACGCGCGCTGGGCCACGTTCCTCGCCCGCACCGACGCGCTGCTCGACCGGCTCGTCGGGTCGCCGTCGACGACAGGCGGTGACGCCAGCTGACGCACGCCGACGTGTGCGATCGACCTGGGATTGGCTCGATCGCGCTGTGAGCATAAGAGGCCCCATTGCAGGAGGTTGCCCAGTGGAAGCCAACGCCCACGTTCTCGTGGTGGAAGACGACGAGACCATCGCCATGGGGCTGGTCAATGCCCTGCAGCACGAGCGCTTCGACGTGGTCCACGTCGACAACGGCGAGGCCGCCCTCGACGCGGTGCGGGAGCGCACCCCCGACCTGATGCTGTGCGACATCATGCTGCCCGGCATCGACGGGCTGCAGGTGATGCGCACCGTCAAGCAAGACTTCCCCGGGGTTCCGGTGATCATGCTCACCGCCAAGTCCGACGAGATCGACCGGGTGATGGGCCTGGAGATGGGCGCCGACGACTACGTCACCAAGCCCTTCAGTGTCCGTGAGGTCATCGCCCGGGTGAAGGCGCGCCTGCGCGAGCGCAGCTCCGAGCCGCGCACCCCCGACACCTTCCGCTTCGGCAACGTCAAGGTCGACCTGCGCCGCAGGGTGCTGTGGAAAGACGGCGAGGAGTCCCACCTCACCACCCACGAGGCCGGCACCCTCGCCCACCTCATCACCCACCGGGGCCGCGACGTGTCCCGCGACGAGCTGCTGTCGGAGGTCTGGGGCTACACCGCGGCCCTCACCACGCGCACGGTCGACAACCAGATCCTCAAGCTGCGCAAGAAGATCGAAGACGTGCCCAGCCAGCCCCGCCACATCCTGACGGTGCACGGCACCGGCTACCGGTTCGAGCCCTGACCGAGTACCGCTTCGACGCCGGGCTCACCCTCTCCGTCTGTCGCTGGCAGGGGGAGGCCGCACCCCCACGCCCCCCCACGGTGATCCTGCACGGCTTCCTCGAGCAGGGAGCGGCGTGGCACGAGGTCGCCCGGCGCCTCGGGGGCGACGTGCACGCGCCCGATCATCGGGGGCATGGCACGTCCGACCACATAGGGCGGGGCGGCTTCTACCATTTTTGGGACTACGTGGGCGACGTCGACGCGCTGGTGGGCTCGCTGCCCGGCCCCGTCGACCTCATCGGGCACAGCATGGGCGGCACCATGGCCGTGCTGTTCGCCGGGGCCCGCCCCGACGCCGTGCGCCGGCTGACCCTCATCGAGGGCTTGGGGCCGCCCGATCTCGAGGCCAAGGCGCTCACCATCGGCCGGCAGTTCCTCGACGCCCGACGCCGCCCGCCGCGTCACCCGGTGATGGCCGACGTGCCTGCCGCCGCAAGGCGGATGCAGCGCTACAACACCGGCCTGAGCGACGCCACCGCCCTGCGGCTCGCCGCTCGCACCACCCGCCCCGTGGAGGGGGGCGTCACGTGGTCGTGGGATGCCATGCACCGTGCCCGTAGCCCCGTGCCCTTCCAGCACCGGCTGTTCCTCCAGTTCCTCGAGCAGATCGAGATGCCCGTGCTGCTCGTCGACGGGGCCGACTCCCCCTTCCCTGCTGCCACCGACGCGCGGCGACGGGATGCCCTGGGCCACGCCGAGCACGCGACGATCGAGGGCGCAGGCCACCTCCTCCACCACGATCAGCCCGAGGCACTGGCCCGCGTTATCCGCGCCTTCCTGGAGGGCTAGTGGAGCACGTCTCTGAGACGCTCGAGGCGCTGTCCGACAGCGCGACCGCGAAGGCGGCTGGCAAGCAGACGAGCAGCCTGCGCGGCATCCGGGGGGTCCCCACCGGAGAGATCGCTCGCATCGCCGACGCGGTCTACCGTGAAGACCCGCCCGTGCTCGACGAGGTCGGCGACGAGCTCGACCAGCTCTTCGGCGCGGCGTGGGAAGACGGGCTGGTGGCCATCGGGCTGCTCGCGACGTGCTGGGGCGACGCGCCGGTCGACGCCCTCGACCGCGCCCTCGACTGGGCGGAGCGCCTCGACGACCCGGTGAGCGCCGACGCGCTGGGGTGGCTGGTGCTGGGTCCGGTGGCGGCGGTGCTCGGTGAGGCCCGCACCGTGCGTCAGCGGCTGCGCGACCACCGGCGCGAGGCCGTGCGCCGCTGCGGCTTGATGGCCGCCATGGCCTGGACGCCCGCCACCCTCGAGGGCCCGTCCGCTGCGCCCCTTCGGGCCAAGCTCGGCCAGAAGAAGCTGCGGATGGTCGAGGCTGCGCGGTCCGACCTGCTCGGCGACCACCTGCACGCCTACCTGCGCGACGAGTCGCCGATGGTGCGCAAGGCGATGCGCCGCATCCTGCGTGCGTGGGCCAACGACGACCCGGCGAGCGTCGTGCAGTGGGGTGAGGAGGCAGGCGGTGGCCTGCCCAAGCTGCTCCGCCCGGAGGTCAAGCGAGCCCAGCGTGCCGCGGCGGCGGCGGAGTGACGCCCCTGCTCGCCGCGGGCTGCCTGCTGCAGATCGTCGAGACGCAGCTTTCCCACGACGAGCACACCTGGCGGGAGCGCACCGTCTACGAGGTCGGCGCAGAGCCTGTCTGCGCCTGGATCGAGGTCCCCCTGGGGCCGCAGGCCGAGCTGCTGTCGATCAAGGGAAAGGCCGTGCTGGGCGACGGCCAGCGGCGCAAGTTCGGCGAGGAGCGCTTCGAGGAGCGCCCACGCGGGGTGGATGGCGCAGGCGCCGTGCGGGTGCACACCCCCGACCTGCTCGGCGGCGACCGGGCGGTCGTCGAAGTCGTGCGGCGCTGGCATCGAGACGAGCTCGACTGGGCCCCCGGCGGGCCGCGCCTCGCGCTCCTCGATGCCCCCTCCGATGCCCAGCTCACCCTGCACGGCGACTTCGAGCGCGACCGGATGCTGTTCGCGGAGTCCCCCGACCCGAGCTGGCACGTCGGCATCGCGCCGTCGGCCCCGATGCAGGTCGCCCCCCTCCCCTCGGCCCCCCCCGGTGGCGACGTGCAGCGCAGCCGCCGCCTGGTGCTGGAGGTGCCGCGGGGCAACCCCCAGCTGCTGCTCTACCCAGGCGCGGGCTCCGTCGTTCGCATCGACGAGTTCCTCACCTTTCCGGCCTCGACGCTCCCGCAGGGGGCCAGCGTGCCCGTCGCCGAGGGCCAAGACATCGAGGTCCGTGTCGAGCCCGACGGGGCCGCGACCGTCGAGCGTGGGCCCACCTGGGCGACCGTCACCGTGCGCCCGACCGAGGGCCCGGTGCGGGTCGCCCTCCGCTGGGTCGAGCCCGATGCCCCCACCTACGGGGAGCGTGGCGAGCTGACCGAGCTCATCGTCGACGCCCCCGAGGGCAGCGTGGCCTGGGAGGGTGACGGCTGGCGCCTGGTCGACCTGCGCAAGGCACCGGTGCTCCCCTCGGCGCGGCTGCTGGTGAAGGCCCTCGACCACCGCTTCCTCAGCCGCTCCCAGCCCGAGCCTGCGCTGCCCACCGACCTGCGGGGGGGGCAGCCCACCTGGGAGCTCGCCGCGGCCCTCAGGCCGACGGTGTGGGACCGCGCCAGCCCCGCCATCCCCGGCGACCCGCTGTGGCCCCGCAAGCTGGTCAAGGCCCGCAAGTCGGGGGTGCTCACCTCCACCGAGGCCGCCCTGATCCTGTGGCTGTACGCACGCCAGGCGGGCCTCCGCGCCGACTGGGCCCTCGCGCGTCCTGCCCACGACGGGCCCGGCTACGCCAGCAGTCCAGCCGGCTACCGCCACGGCCTCGTGCGCCTCGGCGGCGGCGACGACGTGCGGTGGATCGACCCCTCCTGCCGCGTGTGCGGCCCCTTCGAGCTTCCCCCGCACCTCGAGGGCGCCAGCGTGCTGTCGCCCGGCGCCACCTCCACGCCGCCGCCCACCGAGGGCAGCGATGCCCTGTCACAGGTGGAGGAAGGCCTCAGGTGGCGCCTCGTCGGCCCCCCCGCCCTGCAGCTCCGCCTCGACATGCAGTCCATCCCCCAGGCCGAGCGCGGCGATGCGATCGCCGAGCGCGTGGGAGGTCCCGGGGCCGCCCTGGTCGAGGTCGAGGGCCTGGGCACCGCGGGCGCCCCCATCGTGGCCACCGTCGAGCCTGGGGAGGGGCTCGGCTACGACCCCCTCGCGCTGCCGCCTCCCGGCCCCGACGGCACGGTGTGGCTCGGCTGGGTGGGCACCCGGGCCCATCGGTGGCAGTCCGACGACGACCCAGGCCCCGCCGAGGTCACGGCGGGCCCCCTCACCTACCGGCGTGTGGTGACCGACGGCCTCATCGAGGAAGTCCTGGTGGTCAGCGAGCGACGCATTCCGGCCGCCGACGCGCTGCAGGTCGACGTGCACCGCCGCGGCGTGCGCTAGCTCAGCAGCCAGGTCCCCACACCACCCCGTGTGCGTCGACCCGGCTGGCCCCCGTGCTCGGCTCCGCTCCCGGCGGCAGGGCCACCAGGCGCTGGGCGGGGCATCGCTGTTGGTCACGAACCCCTCGGGGGACTGCGATCCACCGCGCGCCATACGGATCGCCGGTGGCCAGCACCGAGGCCCGGGCGCCCCACGACCACGGCGCCTCCAGCACGTCGCCAGGTTCCAGCTGGGCCACCACGGCCCGCAGCACGCGGTCTTCCGACCCCACCCGCGAGCGCCGCTCTGCCAGCCCCCACAGGCCGAGGAGCAGCGCCCCCAGCGCCAGCCCCCGCCCCCACGACAGCGCTGGCAGCGACCGCGCCGACGCCGCGCCCCACAGCACCCAGGTGGGCACGTCGGGCGGCGCCAGCAGCAGCGGCAGCAACCCCAGGAGCTTCCGGTCGCGGCTCAGCAGCGCGAGGGCCCACACCCCCGACCCCCCGAAGGCCGCCGCTGTGCGCCCAGGCAGGCGCGGTGCGTGGAGGACCCCGCGGTCCCCCCACCACCACTCCCCCTGGGACCCCACCGTCAGCGCGGCCACCGCCAGCAGTGGGCCGGCCAGCACCCGCACCCCGCCTCGGTGCCAGGCCACCCAGGGGAGCGCCAGCAGCGCAGTCGGCGACACCCACACCGCTCCCGCCAGCAGCGCCGCCGACCACGCCGGCGACCCCACGAGGGCACCCCACAGCACCAGCGCCATCCAGGGCAGGTCGACCTCGGCGAAGGCACACCAGGGCAGCACCCAGCCCGCCCCGACCAGCGCCGACACATCACGGGCCTCGGCCCGCCGCCCGGCTCCCCACACCAGCGCACCGGCGGCCAGCGCCGACACCGCATCCAGCGCGCGAGGCAGCCCCTCCCCCAGCCCGCCGAGCAGCACCGCCAGCGCGACGTAGCCGGCATGGACCGGCCGGGAGATCAGGTCGCCGGCCCACCCCTGCGCCGCGTAGACCGCCGCGTCGCCGTTGAGGAAGCCTGCCCCGCCCAGCACGATGCCCAGCGCGGCCACCCCGAGGGCTACTCGCGGTGGCGCTGCAGCCATGACGCCAGGACCGGCCACACCACCTCCGGCGCCAGCCGACCCAGGATGAGGTCGATGTGGCCCCAGTGGACCCGATGGTGGAAGGCGTCGAAGAGCACGAACTCCTTGTCGGACGAACCGCTCTCCTCGAAGCACGCCCGGGCGTCGGCCTCACGAACCAGCGGGT
The DNA here is from genome assembly GCA_965367245.1 of uncultured bacterium. Classification (GTDB taxonomy): domain Bacteria; phylum Myxococcota_A; class UBA796; order UBA796; genus CBDUIC01. Next base: position 22,803 of record CBDUIC010000043.1, read on the forward strand.
CGTGGTCGCCCGCGATGACCAGCAGCGGGACGTCGGTCTGCTGAAAGGCGTCGGCCCAGCCGAAGCGCTCCCCTCGTGCCCAGCGAGCCATCTGCAGCCACACCTCTACCGAGGTCCAGTCGAAACCGAGCTCGAGGCGCTCTGCGAGGAGCTCCCGCTCCACACTCTCGGGCACCCACCCCGCGATGGGCGCGCCGTAGCCGGCGATGTCGGTCAGCGCGTAGAGGCGGGCGAGGAGGCTTCCGGCCCATCCCGTGCTCATCCGCACCGGCGTGCGGGTGAGCTGGCCCTCCATCCGCAGCGTCAGCCGCGCCAAGGCCCGCAGCGTGGGGTTGGCGGTCGCGAAGGTGTAGACCCCCGCGAGGTGCACCAGGCCAGCGAGGGGGCGCTCGGTCGACACCGCGACGCCCACCCCTCCGCCCAGGCTGTGCCCGATGATCACCGGAGGCTCGTCGCAGGCGTCGACCACCCGCACGGCGTCGGCCACATACTCGGTGAACGACGTCGCGTTGCCTGCTCCGAGGCGGCGGCTCTCCCCGTGACCGCGGAGCTCGACGTTGAGCACCTCGTGGCCGAGGGCTGCCAGGTAGGCGACCAGCGACCGACCCTGCACCCTCCAGGTGAACCGGTTCTGCGCGAAGCCGTGGAGGAGCACGATCGGGGGCCCGTAGGCCTGCTCGGTGACCGTGCGCTCGACCGACAACGGCGGATGGGCGTCGGTGCCGGGGAGGGTGAGCTGCTGCCGGAACACCTCCGCGACGATGTCTCCGTGCACCCGCTCGTCGAGGAAGGCCTCTTCGCGCACCTCGACACCGTTCATGCGAAGCGCTCCGGCTCGATCCGCTGCAGAGCGGCGTAGGTGGCTACGGCCACGGCGTTCGACAGGTTCAGCGACCGCACGGGCCCCCACAAGGGGATGCGGTATGCCCCGCGCCGCTCCACCCACTCGGTCGGCAGGCCCACCGACTCGGGCCCGAACAGCAGCACGTCGCCGTCGGCGGCCGGGCACGCGGTGTGAGGCTTGGCCCCATGGCTCGAGAACAGGTGGACCTTGCGCTCGCCGGCCCATGCCCAGAACGCCTCTCCATCGGCGTGCTCGTGCACCTCGACGTGCTTCCAGTAGTCGAGGCCCGCCCGGCGAACCGCCTTGGCCGACATCGAGAAGCCGATGGGATGGATGACGTGGAGCACGGCCCCCACCCCCACACACAGCCGACCGACGTTGCCGGTGTTGGGCGGGATCTCGGGGCGGTACAGGGCGATGTGCAGGGCCAAGAGGCGCTCCAGCACGGGCCGAGAGGGCTCACGTGGCAGCCCGACCATAACCTCCGCCGGGGCCTCGCCTCGGCTGCTATGCTCGCCCCCCTATGAGCGACGCTGCCCCCCCACAGGTCGGACCGTACACCCCCACGCAGATGCTGGCGCTGGGCGCACAGTCGCAGGTGTGGCTCGCGTCCGGTCCAGCGGGCCCCGTAGCGCTCAAGGTCGCCCGCACCGATGCCCACCGTGACGCGCTGCGCCGCGAGGTCGAGGTCAGGCGTCTGGGCGACCACCCCCACCTCGTGCCGATGATCGACGCCGACGTGGAGGCGGGCTGGCTGGCCCTGCAGCACATCGAGGGGCCCACCCTCGATCAATGGTCCAAGCAGCAGCCCATCGAGGAGGTCCTCGCGGTCACGCTGCAGCTCCTCGATGCCCTCGAGCACCTCCACGGCCACGGCATCGTGCACGGCGACATCAAGCCCACCAACGTGATCATCGACGACCGAGGCAAGGCGCACCTCATCGACCTGGGCGTGGCGCGTGCCGAGGGCTCGGTCACCGACGGCTTCAAGGGCACGCTGGGCTACGCCGCCCCCGAGCTGCTCAAGGGGGCCCCTGCCACCCTGGCAACCGACATGTACGGCCTGGGCGCCCTGCTCTACAGCTGCATCACCGGGCGCACGCCCTTCGTGGCCCCCGCCCCCGCGGCCCTCACCTACCTGCCGCTGGTGAGCTTGCCGCCCCCCCCCACGGCCTTCGTGCCCGACCTGCCCTCGGCCATCAACCAGCTGCTGCTGGCCCTGCTCGCCCGCGACCCGGCCCGCCGGCCATCCAGCATCGAGCGGGTGCGCAACGCCATCGCCCAGGCCGACCGGAGCAACCCACCGCCTCCGCTGCTGGGCATGCTCGAGGAGCGGGAGGCGCTGCGGCGAGCGGTCGTCGGCGCCGCCGACGGCGAGCCGCGCATCGTGGTGCTCTACGGCCCCCCCGGCTCGGGCCGCCGTACCCTCATTGCCGAGGCGGTGGAGTATGCCCGCCGCGAGGGTCTCCCCTACCTCAAGGGCGCCGACCCCAAGACCCTGCTCCAGACGCTGCGCACGGCGAAGCGCCCGACCGTGCTGGTCATGCGAGGCGCGAGCAAGGCAGCGCGTCAGCTGGCCCAGATCCTGATCAAGGAAAACCTGTCGTGCCTGCTGCTGCTGCACGCCGACCGCCCCCTGCCGGCTCTGGCCCAGCTCGGCGCCATCCTCCTCACCCCGTCTCCTCTCACCGAGAAAGACGCCCTCCGCCTGGCTCGGATGTACCTGGTCGACAGCGATGATGTCGGCGAGTGGTGGAAGGAGACCATGGGGCTGCCGGTCGCCCTGCTCGGCCGTTTCCGTGCCTGGCGGCGCGACGAGGGGCTGAGCGAGGTCACCACCTCCTCGCTGCCGCGGAACTCCAAGGCCGTCTACGAGGCCCTTCGCCGCCGCCCCAAGATGCGGGCCCCGGTGGCCAGCCTGGCCGCCGAGCTCGACATGGGCGAGCACGCCTTCCTCGATCACTGCGAGGTGCTGTTCGCCGAGCAGCTCATCGAGCCCATGCAAGACGGTGAGATGATCGCTGTCATCACCTCTCGGAGCGCACGTTGAGTATCGACGCCTCCCTCACCGGGCTCGCGAGGCCACAGCCACGGGGCGTGGTCGTGCGCGAGCTGCAGGCCCGCAGCCGGGCGCGGCTCGACAGCCTCCCCCAGGCGCGGGTCACCTCGCTGCTCGAAGACATGCTCTACCAGGAGCGCAAGCGGCTCGAGCGGGCCAAGCCCGAGCCCGAGCTGGAGCACCACCTCGACGAGCTCGCCCGCGCGCTGGTTCGCGGGTCGCACGAGGAGCGCGTCGCCGAGGGCCTCGCAGTCATCGGGCTGTGGGCCGACGAGATCCACGGTCGGTTCAATCCCAGGGTCTACCGCCTGGCCACCCGCGCCCTACCCCGGGTGCTGACCGGGCTGCTGTCGGGGCAGCCCGACCGGCTCCGAGACTGGTCGCTGTCGAGTCAGAGCCGGCTCAAGGTCAAGGGCGACCTGCCCCTGCTCAAGCAGCTGGCGCGGGAGTCGACGCTAGTGCTGGCACCGACCCACGTGTCCAACCTCGACAGCCCCCTCATCGGGCTCGCCCTCTACCTCGCTGGCCTGCCACCCTTCGTGTACGGCGCCGGCCTCAACCTGTTCTCCAACCCGGTGGTCGGCTGGTGGTTGGGGCGGCTGGGGGCCTACACGGTCGACCGCACGAAGCGGGCGGGCTTGTACAAGGAAGTCCTCAAAGACTACTCCGTGCGCTGCCTCACCACGCGGCACCACTCGCTGTTCTTCCCAGGCGGCACCCGGTCGCGCAGCCACGAGGTGGAGCCGCGCATCAAGAAGGGCCTGCTGGGCACCGCCTCGGTCGCCTGGCAGGAGATGCTCGCTGCGGGGCGCCCCGACAGCGAGGTCTACGTGGTCCCCCTCACCTTGAGCTTCACGCTCACGCTAGAGGCGGCCACCCTCGTCGAGGACTACCTCGCCGACGCCGGCAAGCAGCGCTACATCATCACCGACGACGAGTTCGCACAGCCGCGCCGCCTCGCTGCCTTCGCCCGTCGCGTGCTCGACCTCGACTCCGCCATGGTGGCCCACTTCGGCAACCCCATCGACGTGCTCGGCTTCCCCGTCTCGGCCGAGCCTGCCGAGCGCGCCGAGCAGGCGCGCCACCGACGGCGCTACGTCACCGACGCGCAGGGCAACGTCGAGTGGGACGCTCAGCGCGACCGCGTCTACACCGACCGCCTCGGCGACGCGCTGGTCGACGCCTGGCCGCGCTACGCCGAGGTCCTGCCCACCCACATTGCCGCGTGGGCCGCCTGGCGCTGCCTCGAAGAGGCCTCCGGCAGCAGCGACCCGTTCCGCCTGGTCCGTCTCGACCCGTCCCGCCGTCGGTTCGACCGCACCCGCTACCTCGCCCAGCTGTCCGAGACCCTCGATCGTGTCCGGGAGGGAGCCCAGGCAAGCCGGTGGCAGGAAGCGCTCCCCGCCTCGGCGGAGTCGGTGATGGAGCAGGCCCTCGACCGCTTCGACCGCTACCACCGGAGCCATGCGCTGCGGCTCGACGGCGGCGAGGTCTTCGTCGAAGACCCCAAGCTGTGCTTGTACTACCGCAACCGGCTCACCTTCATGGATCGGGAGGCCCGATGAAGGTCGGCATCCTCGGCGGAGGCACGTGGGGCCAGGCCCTCGCCCGGCTGGTCATGGCCGCAGGCCACGAGCCCCTCATCGCCTACCGCGACGTGAAGCCCCCTCAGATGCTGCCCAGCAGCGACGACCCACCCGCGGTGAGCTCGCAGTGCGAGCTGCTCATCGCTGCCGTCAGCGCCAGCGAGCTCCGACGAGCCATCCAGCTGGCCCAGCCCGGCCCCCAGCACCGGGTGGTGGTAGCCGGTCGTGGGGTCGAGCCGGGCTCCGGTGCCTGGCTCACCGACGTAGTCCTCCAGGAGAGCGATGCCCTGCGCGTCGGCGCCCTGGTGGGGCCCTCGCCCGTCGACGAGATCCTCAACGGCGGCCTGTGCGCCGGGGTGGTGGCGAGCGCCTACGACGAAGTCCGCCAGCGGCTGACGACCGCGCTGCACAGCTCTCGCTACCGAGTCTATGAGTCCCACGACCTCACCGGCGTGCAGCTCGCGGGCGCCGTGGTGCCCGTGATGGCCACGCTGCTCGGCGTGGCGCGCAACCTGCGCGGCGCGGGGGTCGGGGTGCACGCCCTGGTCCTCACCCGGGGGCTCGCCGAGGTGCGCCGCCTCACCGAGGCGGTCGGCGCCGATCCCACTACCTTCTCCGGCCTGGCCGGTGTGGGCGACCTGGTCGCGGCTCAGGGCCGCGATGGGCACGCCCACTACGACGCCGGCAAGGCCCTCGCGGGAGGCGACCTGTCGGTCGGGCCCCAGTCGCTGGCCCGCACGCTGGTGGCGATGGCTCGCGACCATCACGTGGAGCTGCCCCTCATCGAGGCGCTGGTCGGCATCTACGACGGGCTGCCGCCGGTGGAGGCCGTGCAGCTGCTGATGGCCCGCCCCGCACAGCGGGAACACCGCTAGTCAGGCCCGCCGGAACACGAGGCACTGGTTGTTGGCTGGCATGTCGACGACCTCGGCCAGCTCCAGCCCCACCGTCGCAGCCTCGGCCACGACCGCCTCCCGGTCACGCACCCCCCACGCCGGGTCGCGGGCTCGCAGGCTCGCATCGAAGCGGGCGTTGCTCGGCGCGGTGTGGGCGCCGTCGACGCGGAAGGGGCCGTAGAGAACCAGCGGCGCGCCCGCCGACAGCACCTTCGCCGCACCAGCCATCAGCGCCGGCGTGCAAGCCCAGGGGGAGATGTGGACCATGTTGACGCACACCACCGCGTCGGCCTTTGTCACAGGCCAGGGCTGGCGCACGTCGAGGGCCACGGCCGGTCGCACGTTGGGGAGGTCGGCCCCCCACGCGTCGATGCTGGCGCGCTCCCGCGCCTCGTAGCTGCTGGGCTGCCAGGCCAATGCGGGCCGCTGGGCCGCGAACCAGGCGGCATGCTGCCCCGAGCCACTGGCCACCTCCACCACTGTGCCCCGGAGGGGAAGCACCCTCGCGAGCACCTCCCACAGCGGGACCCGGTTGCGCGCCGTCGCCGGGTAGTCGAGCTTCACGAGACCTCCTCTGGCTGTCTATCCGCTCACCAGAGGTAGACTCCGCCCCATGCTCGATCACGTCTTCTGGCCCGGTGTCGTCTCCATCTTCACCCTGTACGGGCTGGTGTTCCTCGTCGGAGTGTGGGCCTCACGCCGCGCCCCCCCTGCGGCCACCGGTGACGAGGCCCTCGAGGAGCTCATGCTCGCCGGGCGGTCGCTGCCCCTGTGGGTGGCCTTGCTCACCATGACCGCCACCTGGGTCGGCGGCGGCTACATCAACGGCACCGCCGAGACGACCTTCTCCACCGGCCTCACCTGGGGCGGGCAGGCGGGCCTGGGCTACGCGGTGTCGCTGATCTTCGGCGGCCTGTTCTTCGCCCGCCGCATGCGCGCGGCCGGGCACGCCACCCTGATCGATCCCCTCGAGCAGCGCTATGGCGCGCCCCTCGCCGCCGTGCTGATGGTCCCGGCGGTGCTCGCCGAGCTGTTCTGGAGTGCCGCCATCCTGGTCGCGCTGGGCTCGACCTTCGGCACGGTCATCGGGCTCGATCTGGCGAGCAGCATCGTGCTGTCGGCCGGCGTGGCCATCGCCTACACCGTGTTCGGCGGGCTGCGGGCCGTGGCCTGGACCGACGTGGTGCAGCTGTTCCTCATCCTGGCAGGGCTGGCCCTGGCCATCCCCTTCGTGGTGGACGCAGGCGGTGGGTGGGGCACGGTCGCGAGCGCGGTCCCACAGATCGGCTTCGGCACCTGGCAGGAAGGTGTGAGCTGGTCGGACTGGACGCTGCTGCTCATGCTGGGCGGCATCCCGTGGAACGTGTACTTCCAGCGGGTGCTGTCGAGCGAGAGCCCCGAGGCCGCCTCGAAGACCTCGATGCTCGCGGGCCTGCTGTGCGCCACGATGGCCATCCCTCCGATGATCATCGGCGTGGCGGCCGCCCACATCGACTGGTCCACCCTCGACACGGGCGGGATCGACGCAGCGGCCGAGCTCGCCGCCTCCCCCACCCTGGTGCTGCCCTACGTGCTCCGCTACGCCGTGCCGACCTGGGTGGGCGTGCTCGGTCTCGGCGCCGTGTCGGCGGCGGTGATGAGCAGCGTCGACAGCTCCATCCTGTCGGCGGCCTCGCTCGTGGCCTGGAACGGCTACCGGAGGCTGGTGAACCCGGCGGCCAGTGCCGACCAGGTGAGCCGCCTCGTGCGCGCCCTGGTGGTGTTCCTGGGCGTGGCCGCGACGGTCATCGCCCTCACCTACGGCTCGGTGTCGGCGCTGTGGTACCTGTGCGGCGACATCGTGTACTGCGTGCTGTTTCCCCAGCTCACGCTGGCGCTGTTCGACCCCAAGGCCAACCGGATCGGTGCCGTGTCGGGCCTCGCGGTGAGCGTGGTCCTCAGGGTGCTCGGGGGCGACGGCACCCTCGGCCTGCCGAACCTGCTGTTCCCCGACTGGACCGACGCCGGGGGCGAGTTCCCCTTCCGCACGATGTCGATGCTCATCGGGCTGGGCGTGGCGCTCGTGGTGGCTCGGCTCACCCAGGCCATCGACCCGGCGCGCCCGCTGTAGCTACTCCTCGCCGCGGGCATCCGCGAGGGCGCAGGCAAGCGCCTCACGTGGGTCGCAGGGGATGTCGGGCTCCAGGGGGACGACGGCCTCGCTGTTGTTGGGCCCCAGCAAGAAGGTCGGCGGAAGCTGGTAGCGAAGGCCACTGAGGGGCGCCTCGTACGACTGGACGTTGCCCCAGCCGGTGGCTGAGCCACCCGCGACATCGCCTACGAGCAGGCCGCGCGCCGAGTGCTGGGTGATGGCCGCGAGGGTGACGGCGCTGGAGAAGGTATTGGCGTCTTGCAGCACATACAGCGCTCCGTCGAACACCGGGCGCCCCGTACGGGCCGCGACATTGTCGATGCGCACGATGGTTCCATCGGGCGCGTTCTTCAGCTCCTTCCACGGCGGAAACAGCCAGCGCAACACGCCAGGAACGGCACTTCGGAGCCACGCGACGGAGGCTTCGTTGCGCCGCATCACGATGTCGCCGCCGGCTACGTAGCTATCGACGAGACGGTCGAACAACAGCATCGCATTTCGGTCGCCGCCGCCTGTGTTCCCACGGACATCGACAATGAGGACCTCGACATCGCGCGACGCCGCAGTGGCGAAGGTCTCGTCGAGCAAGGCTGCCCAGCCTGACGAGCTGTGGCACTCCACCAGGCGCACGACCACGGCATCTTCGTGCCACACCGCGTAGTACGGCGGTAGGCTCGCACGCTCGAGCAACGCCACGCTCTCCGTGCGCTCCTCACCGTCGACACTCACCACCTGCATCTCGACGGTCGTTCCCGCCTCCCCCCATGACTGCCGCCGCGCAGCCGTAGCGTCTCCTTCGACGGCGAGGATCCCGTCGCCGACCCGAAGCGGAACCCCCTCTCCCACCTGCTCCACCACACAGGGCACGTCGCCGCCCCTCGGAAGCTCGGGAAGCACCGACTCCCACGGCGGCACACATCTCACGGCGAGCTGCCCCTTGGTGCGCTCCGGGCGGTCGACCGGCATCAGCTGCACGGCCCGCTCCTGCCTCTCCTCACGGACCACCACCTCGATGGCCTCGTCGAGTGACCGCCCCTCCGCCAGCAGCAGCCCGTCGGGCAGCAGGTAGGCGACGTTCTCCGCCCGTGCCGACGCTGTCTCGCTCGAGGTGAAGGGCCCGAGCAGCCGCACCATCTCGTCGAAGGACCGCCCTTCGATCGAGACCACCTCGGCCCCCAGCGGGAGAGCCGACCCGCCCGTGACCACCAGCTTGCCGCCAAACGGCCGGACGACCAGATCGTAGTCCCAGGTAAAGCCTGCGTCGTCGCCGAAGGACACGACCATCGTGTGCCCGTCGCCCAGCGACCCGAGGAGGCGCGCCAGGACGAACCACTGCTCGGACACAGAGTCGACGTCGACGACGTCGTAGCGAGCCCGAGCGACCGCAGCCCGCCATCTGCCCTGGAGGGCCTCCGGATACAGCGGATGCGTCGCTTCGACGTTGGCGATCACTGCCTCGAGGTCGGCGGATGCCTCCTCCGGACCGAAGGCAAGGGCCCTCGCCACCAGCCACCACATCATGGCTGTGCGTGCTGCGCGGCAGCGGCGAGGCGGTCGGCCTGGCGCTGCTCGATGTGCTCGATGTCGTCGCGAGGAATCGCCGAGATGAGCTTCTTGGTGTACTCCTCCCGCGGGTTCTCGTAGATGGCGTCGGAAGGCCCCTGCTCTACGATGCGGCCCGCCTGCATCACGCACATCACGTCGCTCATGAACTTCACCACCGACAGGTCGTGGCTGATGAAGATGTAGGTGAGCTGCCGCTTGAGCTGCAGCTCCTTGAGCAGGTTGAGCACCTGAGCCTGCACCGACACGTCGAGGGCCGAGACCGACTCGTCGCAGATGATGAACTCGGGCTCGAGCCCCAGCGTGCGAGCGATGCAGATGCGCTGCCGCTGCCCCCCGCTGAACTCGTGCGGGAAGCGCCGCAGGTAGGCACTCGACAGGCCGCACTCTTCCAGCAGGGCCGCGGCCCGGTCACGACGGTCGCTGGCCGAGCTGCCGACCCCGTGGACCATCATCGGCTCGGTGATGGCTTCCTCGATGGTGAGTCGGGGGTTGAGCGAGCTGTACGGGTCTTGGAAGATGATCTGCAGGTTGCGACGCACCGCCTTGAGCTGCGCGGCATCGAGGGACCGCACGTCGACCCGCTCCCGGCCCTCCCGCACCTGCCCCCCGGCGATGGCCTGCCCTCGCACGCGGTTGTCGAAGACCACGCTGCCGTCGGTGGGCTCCACCAGTCGCAGGATCGCCCGACCGGTGGTCGTCTTGCCGCAGCCCGACTCACCCACCAGGCCCAGCGTCTGCCCCGGGTAGACATCGAAGCTGATGCCATCGACGGCCTTCACCCACTTCGTGACCTTGCCGAAGAAGCTCTTCTGTAGCGGGAAGTGCACCTTGAGGTCGCGCACCTGCAGGATGGGCGCGCCCTCGCCTTCCGGCATCTTGTCGCGCCCCCCCTGCTCGAGCTCGATGACCCGCTCGGGCGACAGGCTGCGCTCCTTCATGTGGACCTCGCCATCCTCAGTCCACGTCTCCATGAAGTCTTGGACGGTCGGCAGGATCCGGTAGGGGCTCTCGAGGCGTGGGCGGCACGCCAGCAGCCCCTTGGTGTAGGGGTGCTGCGGGTTGGCGAAGATCGAGCGGATGTCGCCGTACTCGACCAGCTTGCCTCGGAACATCACCGCGACGCTGTCGGCGATCTCGGCGATCACCCCCAGATCGTGGGTGATGAACAGGATCGACATCTGCCGTGCGTCGCGCAGCTTGCGCAGCAGATCGAGGATCTGTGCCTGGATCGTGACGTCGAGAGCCGTGGTGGGCTCGTCGGCGATGAGCAGCTGGGGGTTGCAGGCCAGCGCCATGGCAATCACCACGCGCTGCTTCTGCCCCCCGGACATCTCGTGGGGGTAGCTGTGGATGCGACTGGGCGGATCGGGAATGCCGACCTCGTGAAACAGCTGCACCACCTGGGCCATCGCCTCGGCCCGGGTGCAGGAGGTGTGTCGCAGGATGGCTTCGGCCACCTGATCTCCCACCCGGTACACCGGGTTGAGGGAGGTCATCGGCTCCTGGAAGATCATGCCGATCTGCTTGCCACGCACATCGGGCATGGCCGACTTGGGCAACGTGAGCAGGTCGCGGCCCATGAACTTCACGGTGCCCCCGGCGATGCGAGCCGCATGGTCAGGCAGCAAGCGCATCACGGTGAGTGAGGTGACCGACTTGCCCGAGCCCGACTCCCCCACCACGCCGAGCGTCTGCCCCTTGTCGATGGACAGACTCACGTCGTCGACGGCCTTCACAATGCCATCTTCGGTGTGGAAGTAGGTCTTGAGCCCCTCGATCTGGAGGATCGGATCCGACACACAGCCTCCGAACGGCCCGCCGTTGTACCACGGAGGGCCTGACGGTCGGGACTTCAGGCGGTTCGAAGCGCCTCGAGGGCTTCGATCGACTTGGGCACCGCCGCCGTCAGCACCTCGGGCTCGCCCGAGGTGACCAGGATGTCGTCTTCGATGCGCACGCCGATGCCGCGCAGTACTTCGGGCGCGTCTTCATCGTCGAGGGGAACGTACAGCCCTGGCTCGACCGTGAGCACCATGCCCTCGGCCAGCGGCCGGCTCCCGCCGCCCCCCACGTAGGAGCCCACATCATGCACGTCGAGCCCCAGCCAGTGGCTCGTCCCATGCATGAAGTATCGCTTGAAGGATTTGTCTTCGATGCGCTCCTCGACTGGGCCCTGAAGGAGCCCCAACTCCACCATGGCCGACGTGAGCACCTTCACGGTGACCTCATGTACTTCCTGAAAGGTGCGCCCGACACGGCAGGTGTCGATCGCCGCCTCCTGAGCGAGCAGCACCGCCTCGTAGACCCGCCGCTGGGGCTCGGTGAACCGCTCCCCGACCGGGAACGTGCGGGTGATGTCGGCGGTGTAGTACTGGACCTCGCACCCCGCATCGATCAACAGCAGATCGCCGTCGCGCAGCTCGTCGCGGTTGGTGACGTAGTGCAGGATCGTCGCATTGTGGCCGCCAGCGACGATCGGCGTGTAGCCAGCGCCGGTGCTCCCCTGCCTCAGGAAGGTGTGGTGCAGCACCGCTTCGATCTCGTACTCGTGGCGGCCCGGCGCGGTCGCCTTCATGGCTGCCAGGTGCGCCTCGGCGCTGATGCGACCCGCCTCGCGCAGGGCCGCGAGCTCGTCGGGCGTCTTGTGCAGGCGCAGCTCGTGCAGCAGCACGGCGGGGCTGTGGAACGTCTGGGGAGCGCCCAGGCCCGCGGTGCGCCCGGCCCGGGCCGCCTTGGCCACCGACGACATGACCAGCGCGTCGTGCTCTGCGTCGCGAGCCATGGCGTAGTGCAGCACCCGCACCCCCAGCAACAGCTTCGGGAGCAGCTCGAGGACCTCGCTGTAGGCGTGCGCGACGTCGGCGCCGTGCTCTGCCCGCGCTCCCTCGGGGCCCTTCCGGCGACCGGTCCAGGTCTCGCGCTCGGGATCGCGCGGCTGCACGAACATCGTGAGCGGCTCCTCCCCAGGACGAAGGAACACGACGACCTCGGGATCCTCCCAGCCGGTGAGCCAGAACACGTCGGAGTCGGGACGGTAGCGGTACTCAGCGTCGCCGTTGCGTAGGTGGTGGGGCGCGCCGAACAGCAGCACCGCCTCATCGTCGGCCAGGCGCTGGAGGACGGCCTGCCGGTGAGCTGCGAAGTCGAGGGTCATGGTACCTCCCGCCCCTCTGCTATCGCGCCCAGGCCCCCTCCCCGGCGCTCACCGCAACGTTCCGTTGCGGACTCCCGCATGAGACAATAGGTGCTCGCTCCACCACCCGGTCTGCCCTGGAGATTCCCAGCATGGAGAGCTTCCGAATCGACGGTCACAGCGGAAGAGCTTTCCAGATCCTGGTGGAGGAAGTCCACAGCGTCACACCCGAGCTGGTGCAGGTGCTGATCGACATCGACCTGCAGACGTTCGCGGAGTCGACGTTCAGCCACTACACGGCGGCTGCCTTCCTCACCAATGGCCGTGTCTACCTGCTCCGAGCCGACGACGTGGTCATCGGCACCTGCGTGTGCATGCGCAGCTGGGATCGCCCCAACGAGGCCACCATCCTGTCGATGGGCATCCGCCCGGGCTGGCGAGGTCGTGGTCTGGGGCAGCGCTTCGTGAGCGCGGTGATGGGCAAGCTGCGGGCGAAGGGGCTGCGCTCGGTGTCGCTGCTCGTGGGCAAAGAGAACCGCCGCGCCATCAAGGTCTACAACGATGTGGGCTTCGAGGCGGCCAGTGAAGCCCAGATCCGCTCCGGGCTGAGCGCCTTCGGCTCGCTGCCCGACGACGCGCTGCTGCTGATGCGGGCACGCCTGCAGAGCGACGATGGCCCGGTCATCGAGCTGAATCGCTGACGAGGCGCCCTGCACTCGGGGTCCGAATCGGCTAGATGCGGGTCGGACTGGGAGAACGCGATGAACCGCCTCGACGGGCGCCATGCCCTCGTCTGCGGAGCGAGCCGAGGCATCGGTCGCGCCACCGCAGAGGCCCTCGCCGCCCGTGGGGCGCGCTTGTCGCTCCTCGCCCGCAGCGGCGACGTCCTGGCGTCGATGGTGGAGCCCCTGCTGGCGGCGGGAAGCCCACAGGTGTCGGTGGTCGTGGCCGACCTCGACGACCGCGACGCCCTGGCCCCCGTGCTCGAAGGGCTGCGCGGCGAGGGCACGGTCCACATCGTCGTGAACAACACCGCAGGCCCGACCGGCGGCCCACTGCTCGAGGCCACCGCCGAGGCCATCCTGGCGGCCCTGGGGCGCCACCTGCTCGCATCCCACCAGATCCTGCAGGCGCTGCTCCCGGGCATGCGCGACGCTGGCTACGGCCGCTTCGTGCAGGTGCTGAGCACGTCGGTGCGGGAGCCCATCGACAACCTGGGTGTGAGCAACCTCACCCGCGCCGCTGTGGCGTCGTGGGCCAAGACGCTGTCGCGGGAGCTTCCGCCGGGCGTCACCATCAACAACGTCCTCCCAGGCTTCACCGACACCGACCGCCTGGCCAGCCTCGCCGACGCCGTCGGCCAGCGCACCGGCCGCACCCCCGATCAAGTGCGCGAGGCCTGGGTGGGCACGGTGCCGGAGGGGCGCCTGGGCCGGCCCGCGGAGCAGGCGGAGGCCATCGCCTTTCTATGCTCCCCCGCCGCATCCTACATTCGAGGTGTCTCGCTGCCGGTAGACGGCGGCCGACTCCGCAGCATCTGAGGGCACCGTGCAGTACGACATCTTCTTCAGCATCAGTCAGACGCCGGTCGACGGGGTCCTCCCCACCGAGCGCGAGATGTTCGCCAACTTCTTCGACCAGGTGCAGCTCGCCGACGAGCTGGGCTACGGCGTGGCCTGGATCGCCGAGTCGCACCTGTCGTCGGAGGTGCAGAAGCAGACCTCCCAGCCGGTGATCCCGCACTGGGAAGGCGAGGTCGGCCTCAACGTCGACTTCCTTCAGCTGGCGCACCAGGTCTACCGCCGCACCGAGCGCATCGAGTGCGGCTCGGCGATCATGAACATCCTGTGCAACGGCGGCCCGGTCGCCGCCGCCGAGCGCGTGGCCTCGTTCCTCGCCCTGCACGGGGTCGAGGCGGAAGAGCAACGGCGCATCCACGTCGGCTTCGCGGCCGGTCGCTTCGACTTCATGAACCGCGCCTACGGCATCGGCCCTCGCAACGACCTGGAGAAGACCGCCTGGCGTGCCCTGAAGGGCCAGGTGTTCGGCCACGCCGCCGAGGTGTTCTGCCGGCTGCTGGCGGGGGAGTCCCTGGCGTCCGACGACGTGCCTCCCATCGTGCTCACCCGCGCCAACTTCCGGTCCGACGAAGACTGGGCCGAGGTGCGCGCCCTGGCCGACGACGACCGCATCACCATCCCGCCGTTCTTCGACTTCGAGACCCTCAAGATCGTTCCGCAAGATGTGCGTCGCGAGCTGCTGCAGCTGGTGGTGGGGTCCCACGACCCCGCCGTGCAGGAGCGGGTCAACCGGTTCCAGCCCGTGCAGGTGTTCAACCTGTCGATCACGCGAGGCGATGTGATCGAAGCCACCCACGAGCGTATGCGGGCTGCCTACCAAGGCGGCGGCTGGCAGCGCTCGTTCATGCCCCGCACCACCTTCGTCTTCCTCAACGAGGAGCCCGGCCTCACCCCCGCGCAGCGCCGCGAGGCCGCTCATGCCGAGGCCACCAAGGCCCTCGGCGCCTACTGGAAGGCGCTGCAGGGCACCATCGATCCGAGCAAGGTCGCGAAGGCCGCCGACAACGCCCTCATCGGTGACGCAGAGCAGGTGGCCCAGCAAGCCCTCGAGCGGTTCCACCCCGACGACCGCCTCATGCTGTGGTTCGACTTCTTCAACCACGACAACGAGCGGGTGAAGCGCAACATGCGCGCCTTCCAGGAGCAGGTGGCTCCGCGGATTCGCGAGGGCCTCCGCTCGTGAGGGCCTCCAACCACATCAGCGGCGAGGCGGTCGACGCCATCGATGGGCGCACCCTCGACGACCTCGCACCGGCGACCGGCGAGGTGCTGGCCACCATCCCACGCTCGTCGGCCGCCGATGTCGACCGTGCCGTCCAGGCGGCGGGCGACGCGCTGGCCGGCAGCTGGGGGCAGTCGAGCGTAGCCGAGCGCGCCGACCTGTGCGACGCCATCGCCGACGGCATCGAGGCCGACCTCGACCGCTTCGCGGAGCTCGAGAGCCTCGACACGGGCAAGCCCATCCACACCGCGCGCACCATCGACATCCCCCGCGCCGTCGCCAACTTCCGGTTCTTCGCCGGCGCAGCGCGGCACAGCCAGACCGCCATGCACGAGATGGCCGACGCCATCAACTACACCCTGCGGCGCCCCCTGGGCGTGGTCGGGCTGATCACGCCGTGGAACCTGCCGCTGTACCTTCTGAGCTGGAAGGCCGCCCCGGCGCTGGCCATGGGCAACGCCGTGGTGGCCAAGCCTAGCGAGCTCACCCCCCTCACCGCCTCCGCCCTCGCGACCCTGACCGCCGAGCTGGGCGCCCCCCGCGGCCTGTTCAACGTCGTGCACGGCCTCGGCGCCGAGGCCGGGCAGCCCCTGGTCGCCCACCCCGACGTGGCGGCCATCTCCTTCACGGGGGGCACGGCCACCGGTCGCCACGTCGCCGCCGCCGCCTCCCGCAGCTTCAAGAAGCTGTCGCTGGAGCTCGGGGGCAAGAACGCCACCATCGTGTTCGACGACGCCGACCTCGATGCGGCGGTCGCTGGTGCTGCCCGGGCCGGGTTCACCAACACCGGCCAGGTGTGCCTGTGTGGCTCGCGCGTCCTCGTGCAGCGCTCGATCCACGATGCGTTCCTGGAGCGCTTCGTGCAGGCCGTCGCTGCCATGCCCCAGGGCGACCCGGCCGACCCGCGCACCCGTGTCGGCGCGGTCATCAGCGCAGCCCACCGCGACAAGGTCTGCAGCTACATCGAGCTAGGTCAGCAGGAGGGCGGCACCGTGCGCCTCGGGGGCGGGCGGCTCGACCGCCCGGGCTTCTTCGTCGAGCCCACGGTGTTGTCGGGCCTGGCCCACGACAGCCGCACCGCCACCGAGGAGATCTTCGGCCCGGTCGTCACGGTCCACCCCTTCGACGACGAGGCCGAGGCCATCGCCATCGCCAACGAGACCCGCTACGGCCTGGCTGCCTCGGTGTGGACGACCCACCTGGGCCGGGCCCACCGGGTCGCCGCCGCCCTGCACACGGGCATGGTGTGGGTGAACTGCTGGCTCAAGCGCGACCTGCGGGTGCCCTTCGGCGGCAGCAAGGAGTCGGGGGTCGGGCGCGAGGGCGGCCACTACAGCCTGTCGTTCTACAGCGAAGACAAGAACGTCTGCATCCAGCTGTAGGCTCGCCACCGCGCCCTGACGCGTAGCCCACCGTGCGGATGGGTTGTGGGACGTCGCATGGGCCCCAACGACGAACGCCCCCCACCGAGATGAGAGGCGCATCGTGGCACGTCGGCGCGGTAGCGCCGGCCGGCCGATCAGAACAGGCCGGAGCCGCCGCCCGTGCCGCCGCCGCCGCCGGTGCCACCACCGAAGCCGGAGCCACCACCGCCGCCGGTGCCGCCACCGCCGCCGCCGCCCGAGCCGCCACCGCCGCCCGTGCCGCCGTTGCCGTTGTTGCCGTTGTTGTTGTTGTTGCCGTTGCCACCACCGCCGCCCGTTGCGCCGGAGTCGCCGGTGTCAACCCACCAAGCGGTGTCGGTGTCGGCGTCGGCGTCGGCGTCGCTGTCGGCATCGGCGTCGGCGTCGGCATCCGCGTCGCTATCGGCGTCGGTGTCGGCATCGGCTTCGTCGTCGTCGTCGTCACCGTCGGCATCCGCTGCTGTGCTGTCAGCAGCGACATCGGTGGCGGTGAGCTGACCGTACTTGCTGCTGGAGCAAGCCATCAGGAACACGAAGGAACCAATCACGATGGGGCGGAAGACAGACATAGATGACTCCTGGCGTCGAAACAACAACATGCTGCGATGGCGTTTCTGCAGCGGTCTCAAGTTAGCCGATCGTCTTGCGATCGGCCACGTCTTTGCAAGCCTTCGACCCCTACCGCCGTCCTACCCTTCCCCCCCGCAATACAGCGCCCTGCTGGAGGTTCACCATGAGCCGCGTCCACCGACACCACGCCCCCCAGGCCACAGGCGTCGCCCCCCACTCGACGAGCCACCGGTGATCCACGACATCAGCCCACGTGTTCACGCCGGCATCGCCGTGTGGCCCGGCGATGTCGCCTTTCGCCGCGACGTGGCCTACAGCCAGGCGAAGGGCGACCACCTCGACCTGTCGGCCATCCACACCACGGTGCACGTCGGCGCCCACTGCGACGCGCCCAATCACTACGTGCCCGACGGCGTCGGCATCGACCAGCGGCCCCTGGAGCCCTACCTCGGCCGGTGCCAGGTGGTGTCGGTGTCGATCGGCCGAGGCGAGCGCATCCGCCCCGAGCACCTGGCGACACCGATCGGTGAGCCCCGGGTGCTTCTCCGCACGGGCACCTTCCCCGACCCCGACCACTTCAACGAAGACTTCGCGGCCCTGCACCCCGCCCTCGTCGAGCACCTGGCTGCTTCCGGGGTGCGGCTGGTCGGCATCGACACCCCCAGCGTCGACCTGTGCCACGACACGAAGCTGCTCGCCCACCACGCCATCGCTCGCCACGACCTGAGCATCCTCGAGGGCATCGTGCTCGACGGCGTCCCCGACGGCACCTACCTGCTGTCGGCGCTGCCCCTGCGCCTCGCCGACGCCGATGCCTCCCCCGTCCGCGCCGTGCTGGCCGGGTTAGGCAGCCTGTCCTGAAGGAGGCGTGATGGCGCGACTGGATGGCCCCTCCGCGGTGGCCGGCGACCGACCGGGCAGCCGCGCCTACCCCGACTCTCCTCTCGGCCGCACGGTGCCGGGCATCCCCACCGGCCGCGACGTCGAGTGGGAGCCGCTGGTCGACTACCGTCGCTTCGACGTGAGCGAGACGACCATCCACGGCGCCGTGGCCTGGGCCAGCGGCGGCAAGGTCGTGCACAGCTTCGGCGGCAACGTGCTCTGCTACGGCCGCTCCATGATGAAGCCGTTCATGATCCGGGTGTTTCGCGACGAGCTGGCCGACTGCAGCTGGGAGCAGAAGGCCATCGCCGTGGCGAGCCACAACGGCGACACGGAGCACGTCGCCGCCGCCCAGTCACTGCTGTCGGCCTCGGAGCGCGGCCTCATGCGCACCCCTCTCGACGTGCCACTGGTGCAGTTCGGCCGCCAGGTCCGCCGTCCTCGTCGGTGGTACCACACCTGCAGCGGAGAGCACGCCGCCATCCTGAGGGGCTGCAGGGGCAAGGGCTGGAGCCGCGTCGGCTACACCCTGCCGAGCCACCCATGGTTCGAGCCCTACCTCGGGGAGCTGCGCCGCTTCCTCGGCCCCGACTGGTCGCCCGCCCGCATCGCCCGCGACGGCTGTGGCCTGCCCACCGTGTCGAACACCGTGGGGGAGCTGGCCCGGGTGTTCTCGGGCCTGGCGGCCACCCGCCATGAAGACTGGATCTGGGAGGCGATGGTCCGCCATCCCGACCTGGTCGGCGGCTTCAACCGCCTCGACTCCACCATCATCAAGGCGGGCGAGGGCCGCGTGGTGGCCAAGGAGGGAGCCGATGGGCTGCTGGGGATGGCCATCGACCACCCCGACTACCCCGATGGGCTCGGCATCGTCGTCAAGATCGCCCACGGCTGGAACTCGCAGGCGGCGTGGTACCTCGCCCGGGCCATCCTCGGCGTGCTCGGCATCGAGCTGCGCAATCCCTACCCCCTGCATCGCCAGAAGGCCTTCATCGTTCCCGGGGTGGTGCCCGCCGACCGCCTGGAGCTCCTCGAGGCGCTCCCCACGTGGGACGAGTGGGACCCCGACACCGACCGCTGGTACGCCGACCTGCACGGAGGCACCTGATGGGCCAGATCGTCTACGGGGCCCTCGCCCCCCACCCTCCTCACCTCATCTACGCCGACAATCCGCCGCAGAACGAGCCCCGGGCCGAGTGCGGCTGGGAGACCCTGCGCTGGGGCTACGAGCGGATGCGGAAGGCCCTGGCCGACATCGACTACGACACCATCGTCGTGCTGTCGCCGCACTGGCAGACCTACGTGGGCACGCACTTCCTCGGAGTCCCCCACTTCCAGGGGCTGTCGGTCGACCCCATCTTCCCCAACCTGTTCCGCTACCACTACGACCTCCACGTCGACGTGCCCCTCGCCGAGGCCCTGTGCGCCAAGGCGTCGGAGGCCGGGCTGGTGACGCGGATGATGCGCAACCCCGACTTCCGCGTCGACTACGGCACCATCATCAGCTGCCACCTCACCGAGCCGGCCTGGCGCAAGCCCATCGTGTCGATCTCCTCGCAGCGCTCGGCGGCCTACTACTCCCTCGAGGTCATGCAGGAACACATGGTCGCGCTGGGGAAGGCCACGCGAGCCGCCATCGAGGCCAGCGACCGCCGCGTGGTGCTGCTGGCATCGGAGTCGCTGTCGCATCGGCACTTCGTCGCCGAGCCCGATGTGCCCGAAGACATGTCGGCCGAGCACATCACCAACCACCATCAGTATCTGTGGGACATGAAGCTCATCGAGATGCTTCGGAGCGGCCGCTGCCAGGAGGTCATCGACCTGATGCCCGAGTTCACCGAGCAGGCGGTCAGCGAGGCCGACTCGGGGGCGCTCACCTGGCTCCTCGCGGCGCTGGATGTGCCGACCTACGGCGCGGAGCTGTTCGGCTACGGCACGGTCATCGGCACGGGGAATGCCGTGATGGGCTTCGACCCGGCACAGGGAGGTGCGGCATGAGCGAAGAGCCTGTCGCCGGCATCGTGGGGGGGTTCATCGTCCCTGGTCTGCCGCATCCCCTGCTCTGCCCCGATGCGTGCGACAACTACCGCACCCTCGCCGACGGGTTCGCGGCGGCACGAGCCCAGCTCGAGGCCCTCGACCCCGACCTGCTGATCGTCTACTCGACGATGTGGCCCTCCATCATCGGCCACCAGGTGGTGTCGCGCCCCGCCCCCGAGTGGGTGCACGTCGACGAGCTGTTCCACCACCTCGGCTCGATGCCCTACCGCTTTCGCATCGACAAGCCCTTCGCCCACGAGCTGGTCGGCTGTGCCCAGCAGCGCGGGCTGTCCGCACGCGCCATCGACTACCACGGCTTCCCCATCGACACAGGCTCGGTCGTCGCCCTGAAGCTCCTGAACGGCGACAACCGATGGCCCGCCGGCATCCTGTCGAGCAACGTGTATGCCGACCGAGCTGAGACCGTGGTCTTCGGCAAGTCGGTGGCCGATGCGGTGGCTCGCACCGGCAAGCGGGCGGCCTTGATCGTCGTGAGCACGCTGTCCAACCGGCTGTTCACCGACTGGGTCGAGCCCGCCGAAGACCGAGTCCACTCCCTCAAAGACGAAGAGTGGAACCGCAAGATGCTCGAGTTCTTGGGCCAGGGGCGCCTCGAAGACACCGCCCAGCTGTCCCGTGAGGTCCACAGACAGATCCGGGTGCCGAAGGTGGTGAACTTCAAGCCCATGTGGTTCTTGTCGGCCGCCATGGGGGCCCACAACGACTACGACGGCACCGTGCACGCCTATGGCGCGCTGCACGGCACGGGAGCGGCGGTGGTGGGGCTGGTGCCCTCCGAAGAGGGAATCGGCCTCAAGGAGTTCGACGAAGACGACGTCGAGGTGTTCCGCGGCGACCGTGATGTGCTCGCCTGATCGAGGCTACTCCCCGGTTCCTGCGATGATCGCCTGGGGGAACAGCTCCCCCTGCTCGTCGCTACGAGCGGCCCGCACGGTGCGCATCAGCGTCGCGTAGTCGCTGCCGCGCTCGGGCACGACGACGACGGTGAGCGCCTGGGGGTGGGCGTTCTTCACCTTGCGGAGCTGCGCCTTGAGGGCTTCGGTGTCGTGTGGCTCGTCGCATCCCCCACACGTGAGGGTCACCGTCTCCTGCCCCGTCGTGATCACGTAGCCGTGGGGCTCGAGCAGCACCGAGAGCGCCAGCTCCGGCTCCATGGGGGGGTGGACTTCGCCTTCGCCCGCCCCTGCGACCCAGCCACTCCACAACAGCTGACCGGCGATCACCGCAACGGGGACCATCATCGTGGCGAGGTTGCCCATCGGGACGAGGTGGAAGACGCCACGGGGCGAGTCGGGAGCGGCCATCGAGACTCCTGCCCCTAGCCAGACACCGAACGATCCGATCCGGTTCCCGCGATCACAGCTCCTTGGGGCGGATCACGTCGACGAGGCTCCAGCCGTCGGGCTCGAAGGCCCGTGGCCAGGGCGCCGGAGGCCGCCAGAGCAGGGCGGCGTTCGCCGTGGTCATCTGCACCGACGTGCCGGCCAGCAGCTCCACGAGGTCTTCCAGGCCCGGGTTGTGGCCGACGACCATCACCGTCTGCCCCGAGGCCTGCCTGAGGACCTCCCCGATGGCGCGCGCCGGGGCGAGGTAGAGCCGGCGCGTGAACCTCGGCTCGGGCAGGCCGAGCACCGACTGCACAGCGTGGAGCGTCTCGGTGGTGCGCAGGCTGTCGCTGGAGAACACCTCGTCGGGCTCCCACCCCAGCTCCGCGAGGCGCTGGGCCACCCGTGGGGCGTCGCGACGGCCTCGATCCGCCAGGGCTCGCTCGTGGTCTGTCTGGCCATGCACCGCGGCCTGGGCCTTGGCGTGGCGGAAGACCACCAGCTGCTGCCGTGCGTTCACACCAACCTCCCCTGGAACTCTCCAGCATTCCGCACCAACAGCGTGGCAGGCAGGCCCTCCAAGAGCTCCTGCATGCGCGTCGCGTACGTCAGCACGTCACCATCGGCAGGGTAGCCGAGACCGAGCATCACGAACTCGGCCTCCCGCGAGTGATCCATGATCACCTGCCCCACCGGCCGCTCTGCCGGCTTCTCGATGACGTGCACGGTGAGGTCGATCCGCGTCTCTGGGAGCAGCTGCTCCAGCTCGCGGGATCGAGCGGCGGACTGGGCCTCGTCGTCGACGATCGACTTGAGCTGGATCCGGGCGCGGCTCCACTCGGGGGACAGCGTGAGCAGGTGGGCCAGCAACAGCATCAGGTCGCCGTTGTTCTCCCGGCCTGCCCACCACACGGCGATGGTGCGCTCGTGGGCGGGGCGCTGCGTCTTCATCACCGGGGGCAGGTAGACCAGCGTGCTCTTGTCGAGCCGCGCCATGTGCTGCGAGGTGGTGATCAGCTCTGCCAATCGCGGAGGGCCCGCCTCGGTGTCGTAGCCGAACAAGACGGTGTTGGACTGCAGCCCGGCCATGCCGTTGGCCTGGGCGATGATCATCGCTGCCTGCGAGGGATCGGGGCAGATCGCGACCTCGGCGAAGGCCATCCGCTCGTGGCGCGCCAGCAGGCGGCGGTCTGCCTCCAGGATCCGCTGGGGCGACACGTCGGTCTGGTCGAGGTCGCCGGCCACCACATGCACCAGGGTGACGATGCCGCGGTGCTGACCGAAGTTGTCGGCGATCTCCAGCACGGGCAGGTCTCGCTCGACGTCGTCGGAGAGCACCAGGATGTGGGGACGCCAGTTGCGCGGGTCGACCCGAGCATCCCGCAGCCGCAGCAGCGCGTAGCGGGCGCCGGTGAGCAGCAGCCCCGACCGCGCGTCGCCCCAGGTCGTCTCCAGCGAGCGGCGCGACAGGAACACGAAGATGCCGACCTCGAACACGATGGCAAAGGCACATGCGAGGGGGTTGATGAGCGCCATCGCCAGGAAGCACCCGATGAACCCGAACAGGCTCACCGCCCAGTTCACCCGGATCCGCGGCCGGAACGACGGGTCGCCGATCAGGGCCTCGAGGAAGGCCACCCCGTTGAGCGCCCCGTACGTGGTGAGGAAGAACACCGTGACCGTCGAGGCCACGGCGTTGAGGTCGGGCAGCAGCAGCGCCACGACGAAGGCCAGCGCGCCGCTGAACCGAACGCCGATGAGGGGCTCTCCCGTCTCCTCGTCGATCTCCCCCAGCACCTTCGGCGCGAGGCTGTCACCCGACAGCGCCTGCAGCGTGCGAGGGGCCGACAGGATGCTGCCAAAGGCCGAGCTCAGCACGGCACCCGCCATGCCTGGCACCACGAGCAGGGCACCCCCGACAGCGACGTCGGCCCACAGCAGGCTGTTGGTGCGCAGCGCCTCGGGGCCGGCGGAGTAGGCGAGCACGAAGGGCAGCGCCAGGTAGATCACCGCGCCGGTGGCCACGGCACCCAGCACGCCGGAGGGAATGGACTTCGACGGATCTTCCAGATCGCCCGACAGCGACAGCCCGGTCAGCACCCCGGTGACCGCCGGGAAGAACACCGCGAACACGCCCCAGAAGCCCGCGTCGGGCCAGGGGCCCATGGCCGGGACCGAGGTGGAGGTCCACTGCACCCCGACGATCATCGCCACGATCGACAGGCCGATGAGGCCCATGATCGGCACCTGTGCCTTGAGTGTCAGCTCGGTGCTCTTGGCAGCGACCACCGTGACCCCAGCGATGATCGCGCACGCCATGATCTTCAGCACCAAAGGCGGAATGTCGACCACGATGGTGGCGATCTCGGCCAGCCCGTAGGCATACAGGCTGATCGACAGCACCTGCGACAGGTAGAGCGGGATGCCGATGGCCCCCCCCACCTCGAGCCCGAACGACCGGCTGATGAGGAAGTAGGCGCCACCGACCCCCACTCGCATGTTGGTGGCGAGGGTGCTCATCGACAGGGCCGTCACCAGCGTGATGGCGTTGGCCAGCAAGATGATCAGGAAGGCGCCCAGGATCCCGGCGTTGCCCACCACCCAGCCGAGGCGCAGGTACATGATGACGCCGAGGATGGTGAGCACCGTGGGCGTGTACACGCCGATGAAGGTGCCCAGCTTCAGGGGCTTGGCCCCCGTGGGTGCGGCGGTCGGGCTGGCGTCGCTCATGGGCCGATCTCCGTGCGAACCCAGGCTCCGTCGACGCGTTCGAACAGCTGCGTGGGCCAGTAGGCCAGGTCGAGCCGCAGCGCCTCGACGCTCGTCGACCCGTCGAACTTCTCCAGGGTGAGCCGCACCGGCGAGCGGTCGTCGCGGCCCGCGACCGCCTCCATGAACCCGTCGAGGTCGGCGACCGGTGTGTCATCGACCTTGATGATGCGCCGCGTGGGGCGGACGCCGTAGCGGCTCGCCGGCGAGCCATACCACTGCCACGCCACGTAGACCCCGGTGGCCGGGAAGCCCCACTGGGCGGCGACCTCGATGTGGGGCTCGTGCAGCAGCAGCCCCGCCCAGCTCATCACCCGGTCGACCCCGGTGCCCTCGAGGGCCAGGGTCTCGAACTGGACCTCCACCTCCTCGCCATCCCGCAGCACGACCAGGTCGAGGCTCGGGCGAGCGCTGGCGAGCTCGAGCTGACGCATTCGCGTCACGATCTGGCCGTTCATCTCCAGCAACATGTCGGCCTGGCGGACCTGGCCGGTCGCCGGTGCGTCGCCGTGCACCCTCCGGATCTCCAGCACCTGCCGACGCTCCGGGTCGTGGGCGATGATCTGGCGGATCCGCCCGTCGGACAGGCCACGGTCGCGCGCCGAGACGAGGTCGAGCGCTCCGACCTCGAAGCCGGGGGCCCGGAACGTCGGCTTCTTGCCGGCGAGCAGCTTGCGGAGTGAGGGGACCACGAAACGGCCGGGCAGCCCGTAGAACGTGCGCTCGTCTTCTCGCTGATCGAGGAAGGAAGCCCACAGCGCCACCACCTCGCCCTTCTTGTTGGCGATGACGCCACCCAGGCTGCTCTCGATGCCCTCGACCCACATGCCCTCGACGTTGAAGTCGCGGTAGCGGGGGGTGCCCGAGGCCCCCAGGGTCAGCGCCTCCACCCAGTCGACCGTGCCCCGGCTGGCCACCAGCTCCTGCGCACGGTTCAGCCCGACCTGAAAGACCTTGTCGCCCTCCTCCATGTCGACATCGACGAAGGTCGCCTCTGCCACGTCGAGGCCATCGACCAGCGCCGGGTCGTAGCGCACCGCCGCCCAGTTGTGCACCGGGTGCAGCCACTCCAGCGTGCCGGGAACCCGGACCGTGCCACCGAAGGTGATGCTCATGTCGCCGAGGGCCACGGGCACGGTGTCGCGGTCGACCAGGACCAGGCCCTTGTCTTTGTCGACGATGGTGCCCACCCCGACGTAGTTGAAGTCTTTGACCCCCGCCGATGGGTAGGGCACGTCGAACTCGACGATCACCAACGCCTTCGACAGCTTGCGAGCCACCTTGTCGTCGCCGTCGGCCGTCAGCATGGCCTCGGCCGGGGGCGGAGCCACCGGAGCGGGAGGCGGTGGGCTGTCGACGCAGGGCCACGAGCCATCGGCTGCGCGCGTGCAGCGCTGCATCTCGAACCAGGTGCGGTCCATCGCCACCACGGTCTCGTAGCTACGCCGCGGGTCACCGACCATGTCGAAGCGCACGCGCATCCGCTGCCGGTCGGCCTTGGACTCCAGCATCGCCTGCATCGCGTCGAGATCGGCCACCGCCTCGCCGTCGACGTGGGAGATGACGGCCCCGGCAGGCACATCGCCGGCTGCCCACATGTAGCCGGACACCGCCACGTAGACGCCCTGGACGGGCCGGTGGTGGTTGCGAGCCTGGTGGTAGGACAGGTCGTGCAGCACGCCTCGCCCCACCTCGAGGTAGCTCGAGGGGCTGATCTGATGCAGGTCGCCGACCGTGACGTCGACCTCCAGGGGCCGGCCGCCTCGCTCGATGCCCAGCGTGAGCGCATCGCCCACCCCCGCGTCGAGGGCTGCCTCCAGGCTGACGAAGTCGAGCAGCGGCTCGCCTTGGAGCTCGACGACGATGTCGCCTGGCTGCAGCTGCCCATCGGCCGGGCCGCCCGGCACTACCTCGGTGACCACGAGCATCCCTGTGGGCCCGCTGGGTAGCGACCGCACCGACCGCTCTGTCTCGTCGCGAAGCCCCAGGATCTCCAGCTCGTCGAAGGGCACGTGGCTCAGCACCGACTGCAGGGTGCCTCGGGCCACCTCCTCCCCCGCCTGCAGGCGCTCGAAGGCCCGCATGACGCGCGGCAGCGGCAGGTAGAAGCTGCTGGCCGCGCCCATGTTGCCGCCGGCGTTGAGGGCCACCACGTCGCCGTGGATGTCGATGACCGGAGACCCCGAGGAGCCACCGGAGGTGTTCGACGCCGCCTGGATGTAGAAGGTGTTGAAGTCGTTGTAGGTGTTGCCACCGTAGTTGGGGGCGTTGCGGTCGAGACGCGCCAGGGTGCCGTCGAGGATCGAGATCTTCTCGCCGGCGTCGTTGCCGACCACCCGGATCTCCGCACCCACCCGCGCACCTTCCGGGTTGAGCGACAGGGAGGCCACCTCCATGTGCTCGATGTCGGCCGGGTCGAAGCGGTAGAAGCCGAAGTCGTGCACCGGGTCGCGGTAGATCGGCTCGAGGGCCACCTGCTCGTTGTTCACCAGCACCGCATCGGCGACGACCGGACCGTCGTGGACCATGTGCCGATTGGTGAGGATCAGACCCCGCTCGGCATCCACGATGAAGCCCGTTCCCTGGCTGTTGCTGGCAGCCTCGGTGTCGAAGTCGCGGGTGGCGGTGACCCGGATGGAGACCACCGCGGGCACGACCCGATCGAGGGTCGCCTCCCAGTCGGCAGCGGAGGGCGGGGCGGCAAGGGCCGAGGCAAACAACAGGGTGGTGAGCATTCGCCCTGCTATCACGCGGGGCAGGCCTCTCAGGGCATGGTGAACTTCATGCGGACGGTGGCCCGGGTGGCGATGGCCTGGCCTTCCTGCTCGGCGGGGTCCCACCGCCACTGCTTCACCGCTTTCTCGGCGAAGGGCACCAGCGCCTGGTCGCAGCCATCGACCTGCATCTGCTGCGCGCGACCGTTGGTGCCGACCAGCACCGACACCATGCACTCGGTGGCCGAGTCGTCGACCTCGGCGTCGAAGGTGGCCGGCAGCTTCGGGGGCACCCGCTTGGTGGCAGCGGCCCGCGCATAGGTGCGCACGCGGTCTTTGGTGTCGCCGTCGACGCTCACCAGGTCGTCTTTGGGAACCCGCAGGTAGGGGTGCTCCTCGTCGTCGTCAGGGAAGACCAGATCGGCACGGAAGCGCGCGAAGCGCTCCCCCTTCTCCACCTCGCCGGGCATCAACACCCACTGGGTGGCCGCCGCGACGATGGTGGGGACCAGGTCGTCGTCGCACGCCTCGGGCCACACCAGCACCCGGCGCAGCGAGTCGACCTGGAACAGCAGCGAGCACTCCCGGGTGGCCTTCTGCTCGCCGAGGTCGGGCCATACCATGCTGTAGATGCCGACCTCTGCGTACGAGCCGTGGTCGAGCACCACCAGCGGATCCCACGTCGGGCGTGGCGCGATGGGGGTCTCGGGAGGTGCCTCGTCGAGGGTCTGGTCGAGGCCGATGACCTCTCCCGGCATCGACACCTCGGCCTTGCCGGTGACCTCTCCGTCTTCCAACACGAGAAGAAACGCGACCTCGGCCAGGAACGACGACGACGCCGGGGAGCCATGGATCTTCGGAGGAGCGAACCGGTAGCCCCGCAGCGCGGTGGCGGCTGCGTCGTGGAACACCTCGTCGCAGCCCATCACCTCGGGCTCGCGCGGGAGCCCCTGGCTGGTGACGTGGATGCGCACGTCGCACCGCGAGTCGGCGGTATCGACCCCGCGGGCCGCCTCCGGGTAGTAGGCAAACGCACGCTGGCGGACGCGGAAGGGCAGCACCCCGACCTCGTCGGCACGCACCGTCCACTCCAGATCGTGGGCCTGCTGGAGCAGGACCTCGGGCAGGCCCTCGGGATCGGCATCGAAGTAGTACCAGACCTCGAACAGTGGCTGACCTTCCTTCGGCTCCCCTTCGACGTCGAACACCCAGCCGCCAGCGATCTCGACCATCCGCTCCTTGATGCGGCCCGCACAATCGATCACATCTGGGACCGCCCCTTCGCTGCCCCAGGCGTACTGCACGATGCATCGCCGCTCCGTGGTCGGGGGTTTCAGGCCCAGGGGGACGACCATCTCGCGCACGCCAAGCGTGATCCCCCTCCCCTCGGCCTGCACTTCTCCCGTCTCGAACGGCACACGTGCTTCGTCCTGCGCGAACGCAGGTGTGGTCAGGGCGGCGAGCAGCGACAAGGTGGCGAGCATGGAGTGACTCCTCCCACCGCCCCCTCTAATCGGCTAAGACCCACAGCCACCCACCCAGAGGAGCCCCGATGAGCATGCCCGCCATCCGGAAGGTCGCTGTGCTCGGTGCGGGCGTCATGGGCACCGGCATCGCCGCCCATCTCGCCAACGCTGGCATCGAGTCCCTGCTGTTCGACATCGTTCCCGACGGAGCCACCGATCGGAACGTGCTCGCGAACAAAGGCATCGAGACGGCCAAGAAGCTGAAGCCTGCTCCGCTGTTCCGCAAGGAATACGCGGCCCGCATCACCGCCTGCAACATGGCCGACGACGGCCCACGCCTCGCTGAGTGCGACTGGATCGTCGAGGTCGTCGTCGAGCGCCTCGACATCAAGAAGAAGGTGTTCAGCTGGGTCGCGGAGCACCGCAAGCCGGGCAGCATCGTCTCCTCCAACACCTCCGGCATCCCGCTGGCCGACATGGCCGCCGACATGTCCGAAGAGATGCGCGCCCACTTCCTGGTCACGCACTTCTTCAACCCCGTCCGCTACATGCGCCTGCTCGAGATCGTGCAGGGGGAGCACACCGATCAGGCGGTGGTCGACCAGGTCGCGGCCTTCGGCGACAAGGTGCTCGGCAAGGGCATCGTGTACTGCAAAGACACGCCCAACTTCATCGCGAACCGCATCGGCACCTACGGCATGGCCAGCGTCTTCCGGCACATGCAGGAAGAAGGCCTGTCCGTCGAGCAGGTCGACGCGATCTTCGGCGCCGCCATGGGCCGCCCCAAGTCTGCGGTGTTCCGCACCGCCGACGTGGTCGGCCTCGACACCCTCCGCCACGTCTTCGACAACCTCCACGAATACCTGGTCGATGACGACGAGCGCGAGATCTTCAAGCTCCCCGCCGTCGTCGACAAGCTCCTCGCCGATGGCCGCGCCGGCCAGAAGAGCGGGGCGGGCTTCTACAAGAAGACCAAGGTGAAGGGCAAGACGGTCATCCTCGCCCTCGACCCCGAGACCCTCGACTACAAGGAGCAGGAGAAGGTCCGCTTCCCCTCCATCGGGGCCGCCAAGAAGGCGGTGAAGCAGGGCAAGCTCGGCAAGGCGCTGCAGGCCATGGTCTACGGCGACGACGACGCAGCCAAGGCCGCCTGGCGAGCCACGGCCGACACGCTCATCTACTCGGCCAAGCGCATCCCCGAGATCGCTGACGACGTGGTCAACGTCGACCGGGCGATGCGGTGGGGCTTCGGCTGGGAGCTCGGTCCCTTCCAGACGTGGGATGCCATCGGCGTCCGCAAGAGCGTCGAGAAGATGCAGGCGGAGGGCCGCGAGGTTCCCGGCTGGGTCCTCGAGATGCTCGCTGGCGGGCAGGAGTCCTTCTACGCCCGCACCGACGCGGGAACGCCCACCTACGCGCAGCGTGGCGGCGGCACCACCGAGGTCCCCTTCCCTGCCGGTCAGCTGTTCCTGTCCGACGTGAAGGCAGCCCGCGGCACCGTGAAGACCACGGGCAGTGCCTCACTGCTCGACCTGGGCGACAACATCCTGGGCCTCGAGCTGCACAGCCCAGCGTTCATGAACGCCCTCGACCAAGACATCATCGGTCTGTACAGCGAGGCCCTCGACCAGCTCGACGACGGGAAGTGGGACGGCCTGGTCATCGCCAGCGAAGACCCACGTGCCTTCTGCGCCGGGGCCAACCTGGCGATGATCGGCATGGCCATCGGCCAGAAGGCGTGGGACCAGCTCGAGCAGCAGATCGCGAGCCTGCAGGCTCTGGTGATGCGCGCCAAGTACAGCGACCGCCCTGTCGTCACCGCCCCCCACGGCATGACGCTGGGTGGTGGGTGTGAGGTGGCGATGCACTCGGCGGCCACCGTCGCCGCGGGCGAGACCTACATCGGCCTCGTCGAGGTCGGCGTCGGGCTCATCCCGGGGGCCGGTGGCTGCAAGGAGCTGCTGGTTCGCTACCTGGGCGACATCCCCCAGGGCGTCGACTACGACCCCAACCCCTTCGTGCAGAAGGTGTTCGAGCAGATCGGCATGGCCAAGGTCGCGGCCGGCGCGGGCGATGCGCGAGCCGCGGGCTTCCTGCGCCCCACCGACCGCGTCGCGATGAACGTCGACCGGCGGATCTACGACGCCAAGGCCCTGGCCCGTGGCCTGGCCGACAGTGGCTACTCCGCCCCCGAGCAGCGCTCGGTCAAGCTGCCGGGCCCCACCGGCAAGGCGGCCATCGAGCTGTTCCTCTACCAGATGAAGGAAGGCGGCTTCATCAGCGAGTACGACGCCTACGTCGGCAAGACCCTCGCAGGCGTGCTCACCGGCGGTGACATCGCCTGGGGCACCAGCCTCGACGAAGACCGTCTCCTCGAGCTCGAGCGCGAGGCCTTCCTCCACCTGTGCGGCCAGGCCAAGACGCAAGAGCGCATCGCGCACTTCGCCATGACCGGCAAGCCCCTCCGCAACTGACCGACTGAAGAAGAGGACGAAACCATGCGTGACATCGCAGTGATCTCCGCCGTCCGGACCGCGGTCGGCAAAGCCAAGAAGGGCTCGTTGAAAGACACGCGCCCCGACGACATGCTCGGCGCCGTGCTCAAGGCCGCCGTCGAGCGTGCCGGCGCCGACGCGTCCGACATCGACGACCTGGTCGTCGGCACGGCCATGCCCGAGGCCGAGCAAGGCATGAACGTCGCCCGCATCGGCGGCTTCCTGGCCGGCTTGCCCGACAGCGTGCCCGCCGTGACCATCAACCGCTTCTGCTCGTCGGGCCTGCAGTCCCTCGCGCAGGGCGCCGCGAGCATCCACGCGGGCTGGCAAGACATGGTCCTGTCGGCCGGCGTGGAGTCGATGACCCTCATCGCCATGGGCGGCCAGAAGCCTGCGCCCAACCCCAAGCTGATGGCCGACCGCCCCGAGGCCTACACGCCCATGGGCATCACCGCCGAGAACGTGGCCAAGCAGTTCGAGGTCTCCCGAGAAGACCAAGACCGCTTCGCCCTGTCCAGCCACGAGAAGGCCCTGGCCGCCATCGAGGCCGGTCGCTTCGTCGACGAGATCGTTCCCCTCGACACCCGCGTGTTCAAGGGCGGCGCGTGGCACGACATCACCCACAAGGTCGACGAAGGCCCCCGCGCCTCCACCCTCGAGGGCTTGGGCAGGCTCCGCCCGGCCTTCGCCGCCCGGGGCACGGTCACCGCTGGCAACAGCTCCCAGATGAGCGACGGCGCGGCCGCCACCCTCATCGCGGCCCGCGACGTAGCCGAGAAGAAGGGCCTGCCCATCCTCGGCCTGCTCACCAACTACCAGGTCGTCGGCGTGCCGCCGGAGATCATGGGCGTGGGGCCGCGCTACGCGATCCCTGCGGTGCTGGAGAAGGCAGGCCTGCAGCTGTCCGACATCGGGCTGTTCGAGATCAACGAGGCCTTCGCGAGCCAGGCCGTCTACTGCGTGCGCGACCTGGGCATCGACGAGAGCCTGGTCAACGTCAACGGCGGCGCGATCGCCATGGGCCACCCGCTGGGCTGCACCGGTGCCAAGCTCACCGCCACGCTCCTTCACGAGATGCGGCGGCGCAAGGTGAAGTACGGCATCGTGTCGATGTGCATCGGCGGCGGCATGGGTGCGGCGGCCATCTTCGAGAACCCCGAGGCCTGATCGGTCGCCCTGGCCAGGTCAGGGCACCGTCTGCACCTCGATCCGGGCCTCGGCGGGCATACCCGCCGGGGCCCAGCCATGCAGGCAGTCGGCGATGGGGTTGGCCTGCTCCGAGGTCCACCTTCCCTGGTAGACCTCGATCGTGGCGTGGCCCCACCCCTCGACCCCGGCACAGGCGCGTAGCTCCTCGGCCAGGCGCTCTACCCACGGGGGTTGCTGGGTCGCCCACG
This sequence comes from uncultured bacterium, assembly GCA_965367245.1. Classification (GTDB taxonomy): domain Bacteria; phylum Myxococcota_A; class UBA796; order UBA796; genus CBDUIC01. The sequence continues at coordinate 54,902 of CBDUIC010000043.1, forward strand.
CCGAGGCCACCTGTGCCTCGCGGGCGGCTGCCACGCTCGGTTCGTCGCGGAGCACGGCCTCAGCGAGCTGCGCGGCCTCGGCGAAGTGGTCGTGGTCGAGGGCCCAGCGCAGCTGCACCCGGAGCACCTGCGGGTCGTGGGCCAGCGGCAGGCCCTGCAGGTCCTCCAGGCGGGTGGCCTCGTGCTTCGCCACCGCCTCGGCCCCCATGGCGGCCCACGAGGGCTCGGGGCTGTGGGCGAGGTCCCATGCCAGCTGCAGGGCGCCCTCCTCGTCGTCGTCACTCAGGATCAACAGCCCCACCCGCAAGGCGTCGGCGGTGACGTGGGCGGGGTCGGCCTCGAGGGAGGCATGTATCTGGGCCCTCAGCTCCGACCAGCCCTCCGGGTCGTCCCAGTGGTCGAGCTGCAGGTAGGTGGCCCACAGCGCCGCATAGCGGTCCCAGGGGTCGGGGAAGGCCGAGGCGGGCGCGTCGAGCAGGCCCTCGGCGTCGGCCGCATCCAGCAGCCGCTCCGTCAGCCCTTCGTCGTCGCTCTCGGCCTGGATCCCTTCCCACAGCGCGTCGAGGGTCGCCCCTTCCGGCCACGGCCCCGGCGGAACGAGGAGCTCCGACACGTCGGGCGCGGCGTCACCGTCGGGGGCCTCCCAGGGAGCGGACGGGTCGAGCCGGACCACCGCGTGCAGCGTCGGCTGCTCGACCCGCTCGGGCTCGCGCGGCATCCTTGCCGGCACGGCGCGGTCGACCACGAGGGGAACCCGCTCGACGGGGGCCACGGGGGCGACAGCGCCGCTCCTGGGCAGCATCAACAGCGGCAGGAGGATGAGACGAAGCACGAGACGCATGAGACCGTGTCACCCACAGGTCGCTATGACACGTTGACCGCCAAGTGAAACCCTGGTGAATGGAGCCCTCGACATGGACTGGATCGTGCAGACCCTCGCCGTCGCCGGCTTCACCATCCTGGTGCTCGGCATCGTGCTGGTGTCGACCGCCCGCCAGCTGCGCGACGGCTCACGCCCGTCAGGGCGGCGCCACCCCGTCCGCGGCCTCGACCTGCCAGCCGACGAGGCCCTCCGCCAGGTCCGCGAGCCGCTGTTCGACCAGGGGGTCGAGGTCGGCCACCCCACCGAAGACGGCGACCTCACGGTGGTGGCGCTCGGCTGGCAGGGGCAGCGATGGCGGCTGGAGCTCGGGGAGATGGGCGCCGTGCTCGTCGGGCCGGAGGGGGAGGTGGGGGAGCAGATGGTCGCGATGATCGAGGCGACCGCACCCTCGGCCTAGGGGGTGTCTTCGGCCGGAGC
>CBDUIC010000044.1:0-56016 GCA_965367245.1 uncultured bacterium
CCCTCGCCCTCGCCCGAACCCGAGCCCGAGCCCGAGCTGGCCTCGGCATCGGTCACCTTCCAGGGAGACGCGGTGAGCGCCATGCTCCAGCGCGACGGGCGTCGCTTCGCCGACGGCGACGTCCCACCAGGTGAGTACGAGATCCTCGCGGCCTTCGGCTCCAAGCCTCTGGCCGTCGTGGGGCAGGCGACCCTGCAGCCGGGGCAGCGGGTCGTGATTCGCTGCCAGGCCAACTTCCGACGGTGCATGGCACAATAGGTGCCCCCGGGAGCTCCTTCATGCTGATCTGGTTGCTGGCCCGCGTCGCGGCCGCAGGCTGCACGACACAGGCGTTGTCCGAGGCAATCGACGATGCCGAGGCGGCCTTCGTGGGTATGGAGACGGCGGCCTTCGACACCGCCGCGGCCCAGGCGCGGTCCGCCCTCACCTGCCAGGAGCAGCCGATCACCCCGATCCTGTGTGCCGGTGTGCACCGGGTAGAGGCCCTCAGCGCGTTCGTCGACGACGACGACGACGCGACCATCCTGTCGTTCCAGGCCATGCTCAGCACCCAGCCCGGCTACGACCTGTCGAGCGAGCTGGCGCCCCCGGGCTCGCCCCTGCGCGAGGCCCTCGATCGGGCACGGCAATACGACACCTCCGACCCATTCCCCCTCGGGCAGCCGACAGAGGGATGGCTCACCGTCGACGGGCGCCGTGCCATGGCCGCCCCCTCAGGCCGGCCCTTCGTGTTCCAGCGCCTCCTCGACGACGGCGCGGTGGCCCAGACCGCCTATGTGCCCCTCGGCAAGCCCCTGCCCTCCTACGACACCCGCGACCTGAACCGGCCCGAGCCTGTCGATGCCACCCCGCGCCGCGGCCGGCCCCTGATGTGGGTGGGGGTGGCCGTGGCAGCTGCCGGCGCAGGTGCCTATGGCGCCGCCTTCGCGACTCGCTCCAGCTACGCCGACGCCGTGCAGGCCGGCGACGAAGAGCGGATCCGCTCGGCCCACGGCCTCACCAACGGGCTGGCCATCGGCGGCCTCGTCGGCCTGGGAACCGGCGGCACCCTGGTGCTGGTGGGCGCGCTGTAGGCCTCGTCAGGGCGAGTCGATCAGGAGCGTCCAGTCGACGACGTTGCCCCAATACCAGCTCACCTCGACGGTGTAGCCCACCCCGGTCTGCATCAGGATATCGGTGGTCTCAGGCGGCACGTCGCTGAAGGCGAAGGCCCCGCCCTTGTAGTCGTAGCCCTCGTAGACGCTGAAATCGAGATCGGCCGAGCCATCCCAGCCCAGGGTGAAGGTGTACTCCGCCGGTGAGGGCATCCGGATATCGACCGCGTCGATGTCGTAGTCGTCGGTGGCCTCGCCGCAGAACACCGCCGGCACCTCGATCTGGCCCACCGGCGTAGTGTAGACGCCCGTCTCGACGAGCTTGCCGACCCCGAACACCTCGACGCCCAGCACGGCCTGCGCGCTCGTGAGCCCCCGCGCGTCGTCGACCGTCACCGACAGCTGCCGATCGATGCCATCGCAGTAGTCATCGGGCCGAAAGCGAACACGCGCGTCACCCTTCTTCGGGTCCCAATACGACAGCTCGTCGGGGATGAGGAAGGTGTGGACCACGCCATCGTCGACCACCGTGAGGGTGCCCCCTTCCAGGTCGCCGTCGAGGTCGGACACGACGACGGAGACCCCGAGCCCGTCGTAGCGGTAGAGCACCTCCGCACCGGTGACGGACGGCGCGACGCCGACGCCCGTGTCGCCGGTCGGGGCCGGGCCGGTGTCGCCCGTGGGCGCCGTCGACAGCCCTGTGTCGCCCGTCTGCCCGCTGTCGGGCACCTCGGTCGTGGAGGTGTCTGCCGTGAGGACTTCGGTGGGTGCGGTGTCGACCACCGGCCCCGTGTCGGGCGCACGGCCCTTGTCGACCTTCGACAGGTCGGGACCGCCGAAGATGTACGGACAGCCCAGGAGCAGCAGGAGCGCGGAGGGGATCATCGGATGAAGCATATGCGAACCGTGGGATAGTCGCCGGCACCATGCTCCATGTCGACGACCTGTCCCGGCGCTACGGGCGCCGCTGGGCGCTCATCCACGTCCACCTCCAGCTCGAGGCAGGCCAGGGCTGCATGCTGGTGGGGCCCAACGGCTCGGGCAAGAGCACGCTCATCAAGTGCCTGGCCACAGCGCTGTCGCCCCACCACGGGCAGGTCACCCTCGACGGCCGCCCGCTGTGGGGCGAGCGCAGCGCCCTGCGGCGCGACATCGCCTACCTGGGCCACCAGGCTCACGTCTACGACGACCTGTCGGCGGCTGAGAACCTCGACGTGTGGTCGCGCCTGGGCGGCTACACCCCCGACATCCCAGCGCTCCTGCGGCGCGTCGGCCTCGACCCCGACCGGCACGACCCCGTGCACACCTTCTCTGCAGGCATGAGCCGGCGGATCGCCCTGGCGCGCATGCTGCTGAAGACGCCTCGCCTGGTGCTCCTCGACGAGCCGTTCACCGCTCTCGACCCTCCCGGGCGCGAGCTGATGATCTCGGTGGCTCAGGAGCTGAAGAGCCGGGGCGCGGCCCTGGTGATGGCCACCCACCTGCCCACGGTCGCGGCGCGGGTCTGCGAGCAGGCCCTCGCCCTGGAGGCGGGCAAGGTCACCTACGACGGCCCCTCCAGCGACCTTCCCCCCTTCGAGGCGGTGTACGAGTGATCGGCCAGACGTGGCAGGTGCTCCGCAAGGAGCTGCTCATCGAGTGGCGCGATCGCAGTCGGGTCAGCGGGGTGTTCTTCTTCGGCCTCGCCATCTTGCTGATGGTCGCCTTCGCCACCCCCCAGAGCACGGTCCTGCCCAAGATCGCGGGAGGCACGTTGTGGCTGGGGCTGATGCTCGCGTCGACCCGCTCCCTCGACCAGTCCTACGCCGTCGAGCACCGCCACGGGGCGATGGAGGGCCTGCTGCTGTGGCCCGTCGACCCCGCCGCGATCTACTACGGCAAGGCGCTGGCCAACACCATCATCCTCACCCTCGTCGCCACGGTGCTCCTGCCGCTGCTGATCGCGGTGTACGGGGTGGAGGTGAAGGGCGACCCGCTGATGCTCCTCGCCGTGGTCGGCCTGGGCTGCGCCGCCCTCGCAGCCCCCGGCACGCTGTACGGCCTCATCACCAGCCAGGCGCGCGGGAGCTCGGTGCTGCTGCCTCTGCTCATGTTTCCCCTGGTCGTGCCCGCCATCCTCGCGGCATCGAACGCCACCACGAAGATCATCGAGGGCGATCCCATGCAGCAGGCCCCCGCCTGGCTGGGCGTGATCTTCGCCTTCGACTGCATCCACTGGTCGATCATGGGCATCGTCTACGGGCGCATCCTGGAGGACTGACCCTCCGCCCACCTAGGGCGTCGCCCCTGCCCGCCGCGATCGAAATGCCGCAGCAGTCCCATAAGCGTCGTCGCGCCGAGGCCACGTAGTGGAATGACAGTTGCAGACCATGACAGTGAGCACCGCGCGCCTGGGTTACGGTGCGGTCTCCTTGGAGGTGCCACATCGAGGGAAGCACCATCACCACCGTAGCGGGCCTCATCGGCTTCGCCTACCTGGTGCCGATGGCCGTGCCGGCGGTTCGCCGAGCGCTCCCGTTTCGCTGGGAGACTCCCCTCGGCGTCTACGGCCTGCTCTTGCTGCTCAGCGGCAACTACCTGGGCCTGTTCGCCTCGCCCGGCGAGCGAATGATGGGCGACGTAGGCCGCATCCTCCACGTGCACGTGCCCGCCGCCTGGGTGGCCATGCTCGCCTTCCTGATCGCGGGGATCGCCGCCTTCGGCTTCCTGATGAGCGGAAAGCGCAGCTTCGACTCCCTCGTCGAGTCCGCGGCCGAGGTCGGGGTGATGGAAGGCACGCTGCTGTGCCTCCTGGGCGCCATCTTCGCCAAGCCCACCTGGGGCGTGTGGTGGGACTGGGATCCGCGCCTCACGTCGACGGCGGTGATGCTGCTGTCGTTCGTCGGGGTGCTGCTGCTGCGCGGCGTCGTGCGCGACCCTGATCGGCGGGCGACGTGGTCCGCCGTGGCCACCCTGCTGTCGACCGTCAACCTGCCCATCACCTACATGTCGGTGAAGTGGTGGCGGTCGCTGCATCAAGACATGAGCGAGACGGCAGGGGGGTCGACCATCGACAGCTCCCTGCGCTGGGTGATGTACTACAACACCTGGGCCTTCGTGTTCCTCACGGTGTGGTTTCTTGCCGCACGGTGGCGGCTGGCCGAGGTTCGCGCCGAAGCCGAGGTTCCCGATGCCCTGCCGGAGGTAGCGACATGATGGTGCCGTTCGCCCAGGGCATGGGCATGATCCAAGGGGGCATGGGGTACGTCTACGCGGCCTACGTCATCACCTGGGTCTTCTTCATTGGATACGCTGTGAGCCTGTGGTCCCGCAGTAGGGAGGAAGCATGACCGATGCCATGAAGAAGCGCCTGCTCGCCGTGGGTGCCATCGTGGTCGCCGCTGGTGCGCTGGGCTGGGTGAGCATGAGCGACCTCGGCGACAACCTCGTCTACTACTGGTCGCCCACCGAGCTGATGGAGAACCAGGCCAAGGCCAAGGGCGCCATCGTGCGCCTGGGCGGCATGGTCGTAGAAGGCACCTTCGAGTGGGATGCCGAGGCCCAGACCGCCACCTTCGACATCACCGACGGCGGCAAGACGATCCATGTGAACTCCAAGGGCAACCCCCCGCAGATGTTCCGCGAGGGCATCGGTGTGGTCGTAGAGGGTGAGCTCGACGGCAACCAGGTCTTCCAGACGGAGAAGATCATGGTCAAGCACAGCAACGAGTACGAGGCGCCCGAGGGCGAGATGCGTGTCGAAGACATGTACAAGACGCTCGCGAACGGCGAAGAGAGCTAGCGCTCGCCCCACGCACACACGGAGAGGTCGTGCTTCACCGAGTCCTCGCTGCGCTGATCGGCGCGGCCCTTGCTACCCCTGCCCTCGCGGCCGACGTCCACGGCGGTGGAACCGACGCCATGTTCGGGGGTGGGCCTGTGTCTACCCTCGGCGGCGTGCTGGTTCTCTTGAGCCTGTTGTTCGCGACCGTAGGCTGTGGCCTGGGCTTCTTCGCGGGCTACCGCAAAGACCCCCAGCTCTACCGCTGGGCCCAGAGCGCCGCCTATGGCTTCTCGGCCTCGATGATCGGCGCCAACCTGCTGATGGTCTACGCGCTGGTCAGCCATGACTTCTCGGTCCGCTACGTGGCCGAGGTCGGATCACGGTCCACCCCGCTGTACTTCACCATCGTCAGCCTGTGGGCCTCGCTCAACGGCTCGATCCTGTTCTGGGGCGGCATCCTCGGCATCTACACCGCCGGCGTCACCTGGCACCTGGGCAACAAGCACCGCGAATACGCCCCCTACGTGCTGCACGTGCAGCTGGGCATCGCCATCTTCTTCGCCTTCCTGGTGGCGAGCATCGCCAACCCCTTCGCGCCGGTGTTCCCGGTGCCTCCCGACGGCCCCGGCCCCAACCCGCTCCTGCAGAACCACTGGCTGATGGCCGTGCATCCTCCGATGCTCTACCTCGGCTACGTCGGCATGAGCGTGCCCTTCTCGATGATCTGCGCCAGCCTGCTGGCTGGGCGCCTCGAGGCCGGCTGGATGGCCCCGGTGCGTCGCTGGATGCTCATCCCGTGGTCATTCCTGTCGGTCGGCATCGTGCTGGGCGGCTGGTGGAGCTACGCCGTCCTCGGCTGGGGTGGCGCATGGGCGTGGGACCCCGTGGAGAACGCGTCCTTCCACCCGTGGCTCACCGGCACGGCCTTCGTGCACTCGGCGATGGTGCTGGAGCGCCGCGGGCGCCTCCGCGACTGGACCCTCCTGCTCGGCATGTCGACCTTCCTGCTCACCCTCGTGGGCACCTTCATGACGCGCTCCGGCGTGTTCAACAGCGTGCACAGCTTCACGCAGAGCGACATCGGGCCCGTGTTCCTGGTGTTCATCGGCATCACGCTCACCTACTCGCTGCTGCTGCTCACCTTCCGGGCCCACAAGCTCGATGAGGCCGCTGCCCTCACCGATGCCCGCCTCGGCGCGAAGGCCAAGAAGTCGACGAGTGTGTTCAGCCGCGAGACGGCCATCCTCATCCAGAACGGCCTGTTTGGCGCCTTCACCTTCACCGTGCTCATCGGCACCCTCTGGCCCCTCATCGTCGAGGCCGTCGAAGGCCGACGCATCTCCGTGGGCGAGCCCTACTTCGACAAGTGGGCGCTCCCCATCGGCCTCGGCATCGTGTTCATGATGGGTGTCGGGCCCATGCTCCCCTGGGGCCGGCAGAACGCCGACAAGGCCCTCAAGCGGGCGCTACCGGCCGCCGCCTTCGGCATCCTCGTGGCCGGTGGGTTCGCTGCCGCTGGCTTCCAGGGCCCCATCTCGATCCTCACCCTGTTCGTGACGGGCTTCGCCTTCTGGGCCAACGCCAACGAGATCCTCGATCCCGCGCGCAAGCGCATGGCGACCCACAGCGAGGGCCTCGGCACCGCCCTGCGCAAGGTCCTCCTCCGAGGGCGGCGGCGCTTCGGGGGCCACGTGGCCCACTATGGCGTGCTGATGGCCGTGTTCGCCCTGGCTCTCACCAAGGGCTACCGCGTCGAGCAAGACTTCCCCGTCGAGAAGGGGCAGACGATCCAGTTCCAGGGCTTCGACATCCGCTTCGACGGAGCCGAGATGGTGCAGGAGCCCCACCGCAGCGCGCTGGTGTCGACCTTCGAGGTGTCCAAAGACGGCTCCCTCATCGGCACCAAGGTGCCCCGCATGAACTTCTACAAGACGCAGCGGGAGCCCATCTACACCCCCGACGTGCACAGCCGGCCCTGGGGCGACCTGTACTTCAGCATCATCAGCGTGCCGGGCGACGGCTCGTCGGCGGTGGTGCGGCTCATCTGGCAGCCCTTCCAGGTGTGGCTGTGGCTGTCGGCCCCCATGGTGTTCCTCGGCACCCTCATCTGTCTGTGGCCCGAGCGTCGTCGCGCCTCCGCGTCCAGCACCGCCGCGGCCCCGGCCGCCACAGGCCAGGTAGCGCCCGGGAGCGCCAAGTGAGCAGCGCTACCGCGCCCTCGTCGAGCGGGCCGAAGATCCGCTGGCCCATGCTCATCGCCGGCCTGCTGGTCATCGCGCTGATGATGGCGCTGCTCGGCGGGGCCTTCGGCCGGCAGGTCAAGGAGCTGTCGACCGAGATGGAGGGCAAGCCCTTCCGCCAGTTCACCACCGTCGACTTCGATGGCAACGAGGTCTCCCTGCAGGAGGTCATCGACAGCGGCAAGCCCGTGGTGCTCAACTTCTGGTCGACCTGGTGTGGTCCCTGCAAGATCGAGCACGACCACTTCCAGCACGCGGCCCGGATGTACCCCGAGGTCGCCTTCTACGGCGTGCTCTACCAAGACAAGGTGCCGCTGGCCCAGCGCTACCTCGCCCAGAAGGGCGCTGCCTACCCCACGCTGGTCGACAACTCGGGCGCCATCGCCATCACCTACGGGGTCGGTGGGGTGCCCGAGACGTTCTTCATCGATAGAGCGGGCACGATCATCCACAAGGAGAACGGCCCCATGCACATGGGTATGCTCCAGCCCCTGCTCGAACAGCTGAAGGCCAGCGCTCCGTGACGACCCTCCTCCTCCTCGTCCTCACCGCCTTCGGCGCGGGCCAGAAAGACTACGTGCCCGTCGACGCCGAGACGATCGAGCGGGCCGAGATCCCCGGTGTGCCGCCGGGCCCCCCGCCGCCTGCGGGCCAGGTCGACGCGATCGCCCATGAGATCAGCGACAAGCTCCGCTGCCCGGTGTGTCAGGGCCTGTCGGTGGCCGACAGCAACGCGTCTACCGCCGTGAACATGAACAACCACGTTCGTGCCCTCGTGGCCAAGGGCTACACCGAAGACGACATCCGCGAGTTCTTCATCGACACCTACGGTGAGTGGATCGTGCTCGATCCGGAGCCGCAGGGCCTCGACATGTTCATCTGGCTCGGCCCCGGTCTGGTCGCGGGGCTCGGCATCATCTGGGCGGTGTCCACGGTCGTGCAGTGGCGCAAAGAGCCCGACGACGAGCTTCCGTCGCAGCGCGGCGATGCCCCCCTCGACCCCTTCGAGCAGCAGCTTCTGGCCCAGCTCGATGCCGAGATCGAGTCCGACCGCCCCACGGGGAGCACCTGATGGACTTCTCTGTCATGGGGCCCGCCGCAGTGGTCGTGGTGGCAGGTGGTGTGCTGGCCGTGCTGGCCTCCAGCCGCTCCCAGAAGACCGACGCCAGCATCGACGAAGAGGCCCAGGCCATCGACCTTCAGTCCACGCGTGACGAAGCGATGGCCGCCCTCAAGCAGCTCGAGCTCGACCGCCACAAGCTGTCCGAGGCCGACTTCCAAGCCGAGCGGCAGGCCCTGCTCGCCCGCGGCGCCAACGCCCTGCGTGCCCTGTCGGGCACTCCCCCCACCACGGCGCCCAGCACGGCCGCTGCGCTCACCCTCTCCTCCCTCCCGGACCTCCCCATGCCCGACGGCACCGAACCCGTCCTCGACAACCTGCGCGACCTCCTCGACGAGCACGGCGCAGCCCGCTTCCGGGCAGCCATGGTGGCGCTCGCCAAGGAGCGCCCCAAGGCGGTCGTTCCCCAGCTGCTGGCCGAGGGCACTGCAGCCGCTCCTGCGCCGTCCCCCTCCGAAGAAGGAGCCACCGCACCGGCCCAGCCCGCACGGGCTCCTGCTGCGGTGCCAGCCGCCCCCGAGCCCACCAGCACCCTGTCGCCCGAGTACAAGGGAGCCCTCATCATGCTGGGGCTGCTGGTCATCGTCGGCACCTTCGTCTACTTCGCCCAGCAGGGATCGGTCGTTCGCCGCGACGGCGCAGGTATGACGGGCAACCAGGAGCTCGGCGCTGCACCGGCCCCCGCGGCCCCCATGGCCCCGCAGGCCCCCCCCGAGGCCGCCGCGCTGGAGGCCAAGCTCGCCGCCAACCCCAACGACATCGAAGCCCTCAGCGATCTGACGGAGCTGTACCTGGCCATCGGCGATGCCGGCAAGGCCATGGAGTACAACAACAAGGCGAAGGAAGTCGCGCCCGACCACCCCGACACCCGCACCTTCCAGGCGGTGTTGCGGGCCATGGTCGGCATGTTCCCGCCCGCCATCGAGGCCCTCGAGGCCGTGGTCGCCGACCACCCCGACCATCCTCAAGCGTGGACGTACCTCGGGCTCATCCAGTACGACAAGGGCGACAAGGCCCGTGGCCTCGAGGCTCTGACGAAGGCCGTCGAGCTGCAGCCCGACAACCCCGGGCTGGCACAGGCTCTCGAGCGCGCCAAGCGCGGTGAGCCGCTCACGGGGGGTCCTCCTCCTCCTCCGCCCGCCCAGGCCCCCGGCGCTGCCGGAGCCGGCGAGGTCATCGTGTCGGGTCGAGCCGAGCTGGCGCCAGGCGAGGTGGTCAAGGGCACAGAGGTGGTGTTCGTGTCGATCAAAGACCCCGCACGCCCCGGGCCACCGGTCGCCGCCAAGAAGTACCAGGCATCCCAGCTTCCCCTCGACTTCGTGGTCACCACCGCCGACCAGATCTCCATGGGAGGCGCGCCCGGGCCGCTGCCGCCCAACGTGTCGGTCACCATTCGTGTCGATGCCGACGGCGATGGCTCGGCCTTCACCAAGACCCCGATGGACCCCACCGGCGTCCTCGACAGCGTGGCCGTCGGAAGCACCGGCCTCGAGCTGAAGCTCACCAAGCCCTGATGCGCACCTGGATCGTCGTCGATCTCGAGGCCACCTGCTGGTCTGCCGAGGAGCATCCAGCCCTCGCCGCCCAGCAGCGCAACGAGTCCGAGATCATCGAGATCGGTGCGGTTCAGCTCGACCCCCTTCGCCGGGAGGTCGTGAGCGAGTTCCAGACCTTCGTCCGCCCTCGTCGCCACCCGCAGCTGTCGGGCTTCTGCCGAGGGCTCACCCACATCGAGCAGGGCCAGGTCGACGGGGCTCCCGACTTCGATGCGGCCTACGCCCGCTTCCTGCAGTGGATGGGCGGCGATGCCGGTGCCTTGTTGGCGAGCTGGGGGCGCTACGACCACAACCAGCTGCGGCGCCAGGCCCTCGCGGTCGGCCTGCCCGAGCCCCGCTGGGCGCCGCTGAACATCAAGACCTGCTTCGCCGACTGGTACCGCGCCCACACCGGTCGGCGCGCCCGCCACGGTCTCGGCCGCGCCATCCGCGAGATGGGCTGGAGCTTCGAGGGGGTCGCTCATCGCGGGATCGACGATGCGCGCAACGCCGCCCGGCTGTTCGCCCACCTGCGCGACCCGGCCAACGCGTCGCCGCTGGCGAAGCGCCTCCTCGAGCTGGTGCGAGAGCGTGCCCCCGAACCGACGAACCTCTCCCACGCTCGGCGTCGCTACGCGGATGCCAAGGCGTGGTGGCACCCCGCCCGCAAGGAGCTGGTCGCCCTCGATGTCGTGACCGAGCTGCGGGATGGCCAAGGCCTGTTGCTGCGCCTGGATGCAGCAAACGCCTAAAGCCCATCCCCCCGGGGGGCGATGAGGAGGGGTCACCTGGGAGCCCCGTGGTCGAACCCGCCTCCACGTTGCGATGGCTTGACTCGCTCGGCGAGCCTGGCGGCGATCGAGATGAGGTTCAGCAGCGACGGCTGGTTCATGGGGTGTCTGGCCTCATGATGCTGTTCGTGCCCGTGTTCGCTCTGCTCGCCTTCGGTCCACTCGATGCACCTCGCACCGGAGCGGCGACCGCCCTGCTGGGATCGGGGATGGCCACGGGGCCGTGGCTGCTGCGCAGATTCGGGGCGAGCGTCGCCGTCCACACCATCGTGGGCTCCCTGTTCTTCACCATCCTGGTGGTCTCCCTGCTCAACGGCGGCCACGCCTCTGGCTTCGGCTACGCCCTCGCCGTCGTCCCGATGCTCGCGATGGCTGCACGGGGTTCAGCAGCTGCGCTCAGCTGGCTCGGGGCCGTCAGCATCGCCGTCATGGGCCAGTATGGGCAGCACCGCGTCAGTGGGCCCCTGCCCGCGGAGCTGGGGGCGGCCGAGCACGAGATCTTCGGGCTGGCCGTGGCCCTGTGCATGCCTGTCATCATCGTGGCGACCATGGGCCTTCAGCGTCTCACGCGAGCGGCCTACGCGCGCGATCTGGCCGAACAGCAGCGCACGCTACGCGCGGTGTTCGAGCACACCCCCGAGGGCCTGCTGCTGTCGTCGGCCGACGGTGAGCTCGAGTCGGCGAACGAGGCGGCCGTGCGGCTGCTGGGCGCCGACGCCGTGTCCGCCTCCCTGCCCCGACTGATGCAGTCCACCCCAGGCTGGCGGGAGATCGAGCTTCGCCATCCCCAAGGGCGCCGGCTGCGCGTCGCCGTCGCCACCGTTCCGCTCACCGAGGGGGGGCGATGCCTCACCGTGCTCCACGACCTCACCGTGCGACGGCAGGTGCAGCGGGCGATGGCCCACGCCCGAGATCAGGCGCTGGAGGCGCAGCGAGCCAAGTCCACCTTCCTCGCCAACATGAGCCACGAGCTCCGCACGCCCCTCAACGCGGTGATCGGCTATGGCGAGATGGTCGCCGACGACCTGGAGGCCCGCGACGACGAGCTGCTCGACGACGTCCACCTGATCCTCGGCGCGGCGAGGCACCTGCTGCAGCTCGTCGACGACGTGCTCGACCTGTCTCGACTCGAGGCGGGAGAGCTACTCCTCAGCGTGCAGGAGGTCGCCCTCGGGTCGCTCCTGCATGATGTGGCCGGCGCCGCCGAGCCGCTGTTCGCCACCCGGGGCAATCACTTCGAGCTCCACGTCGACCCCGACCTGGGCACCCTCCGGTCCGACCCCATCCGCCTGCGACAGGTGCTGCTGCACCTGCTCGCCAACGCGGCCCGGTTCACCAACCACGGCCGGATCACCCTCCGCGGCACTCGCCAGGGCTCGGACCAGGTCCGCCTCGAGGTGCGCGACGAAGGCATCGGCATGAGCCCGGCGGTGCTCGCCAGGGTGATGCAGCCCTTCGAGCAGGCCGATGGCTCCTCCACCCGAGCCGCAGGGGGCAGCGGGGTCGGCTTGCCCCTGGTGCAGCACCTGGTCGACTCCATGGGTGGGCACCTCACCCTCCGAAGCACGGTCGGCGTAGGCACCGTCGCCAGCATCGACCTACCCACCGAGCCATCGACCGCCCGCCGAGGGCGGCACGCCGAGCCGATGTCGAACCCGCCGACCTAGCTGTCGCCCGAGGCCACCACCCACACCACGGGGCGCATCGGCACGCCCGGGGCCCCATCGACCCCCACCCGGAGCGGCTCGGTCGTGAACCGGCCCCCGAAGGCTGGCGTGACCGGGATCGTGAGCTCCATGACCTCGCCCGCCGTGAACGGGCGCGTCGTCAGGGTGAGCCGCCCCTGCACGGCCTGGTGCTTGGTCAGCTGCCCGCCCAGCCCGCCCGCCAGGGCGACCTCGTCGACGGTCGTGCCCGCAGGGAGGCCCTGCTCCAGCGTGAGGCGAACGCCCTTGGGGGCGGCGATGTTCAGCACCAGCGCACCAGCTCGCCCCACGGCCAGCCCACGGGTGCTCACCTCGATGTCGACACCAGCGACCCGGTCGTCGGCTCTCCATGGGACCCAGCTACGGCGGGTCGCCACGAAGGCCAGCCCCGGCACCTCGGGCTCGGCGGTCAGTGTGAGCTCGCCGCGACCACCGCCGAGGGCACCCGCCAGCACGACCGGCAGCTTGGGCTGGGTGGGATCGAGCGGCCCCTGCGCCACCTGCTTGCCATCGACCGACAACGTCACGGTGACGGGCTCGGTCGTGCCAGGTAGTGCCTGTGCGATGGCCGCCAGAGCGATGGGGTCGGCTGCTCCCGCACCGAAGCCATAGCGAGCCGACCAGCCCTGCATGAGAGCTGCGACCAGGTCGCCTCGGGCGTCGTGGTCGGGCAACGCCAGCGCGGCGAACGCCCGCGCCTCGGCGAGGCTCGGACGCCCACCCGACGCGTTGCGCACCCCGTCGGGCACCGCCAGGCGGTAGCGCCCGTCTTCCTCGACCAGAGCCTCCTCCACCTGCTCCCTGAGCGACGCCGCCACCGTGTCGCCCACGAGCCCGGAGGCGAGCACCACGCTGGCCGTGTAGGGGTCGTCGATCTGAGGAAGCAGCCGCTCGATGGCTCCCGCAGCGCGCAGGCGCGCCCCCTGCTCGGCCGGTGGCAGCGCCAACGCGGCCAGGGCTGTCTCCACCACCACCCGCTGTGCCGTCGAGGTCGCGTCGCGGCTGTAGGTGCCGTCAGCGCGCTGCCCCGACACGACCGTGCGCACCAGCCGGTCACGGAGCTGCTCGGCCAGCTCGTGCCCCTCCACGTCGCGCAGCGCCAGCAGCAGATCCGCCGCCTGGCCCGTGGACGGAGCCCGTGCGGCCCGCACCACCCGCTGCCAGGCCACGATCTGCAGCGACCGCAGCATCGCCGCATCCAGCTCGGTACCCGTCGTGGCGGCCAACGACCGCGCATGGGCCACCACCGAGAACCCGTAGGCCCCATAGGGGGACGACGCCCCCGCCGCGACCCGCTCCAGCTCGGCCTGCACCACCGCCAGCGGCCCCGGGAACACCAGCACCTCGATGCGGTCGGTGCGTGGGTCGGTGCCGGTCGGCGCCCCCAACGTCAGCGTTCGCTCCCCCGACAGGATGCCTCCGGCCGACCCCTCCACAGGCCTGCCCACTGGGCGCACCGAGACCATCCGCTCGGCCGCGTCGGAGTCGTCGCCGGCGAACAGCGTGGCCTTCACCGTCGCGGCGCCAGCCCCCTCCACGCTCAAGGGGAGCGTGCGCACCGTGGAGCCTCCTGGGCCCAGGGCCACCGCCGCGACCCCACGCCCCTGCATCGCACCGGTGGCAGCGACCTCGATGCGACCGGTCAGATCCGATGCGGTCGTGTTCATCGCCTGCACCGGGAGCAGCAGCTGATCCCCTGCGTACAGCCAGCCGGGCATGACCGGCTCGACATAGACGGGCAGCGTGCCGTCGAAGGTGTGCACCGCACCCGCCTGGTGACCGTCTCGGTCGTGAGCCAGGGCGAGCAGCCGCCACGTCGTGAGCTGGTCGGGCACCGCCACCGGGAGCACCGCCACCCCGTCGTCGCCCGTCTCCACGAGGGGCTCCCACAGCATCGACTCCGGGAACCACGAGCGCGTCGCCACCTCTTCGGCCGCCGCCTCCCCGTCTTTGCCCCCCGCGCTCTTGTCAGCAGCGTCGGCCTTCTTCCTCGACTTGGGACTCGGCCTGGGGCTCGGCCGTGGTGCCGGCGCCATCACCGCCTCCGGCGCCGGCTCCCCCTCGGCCATGTCTTCGTCAGCGACGGCGGCCCCATCCATGGCGTAGCCCAGCTCCTGCAGGAGCTTCATGTCGCCCCCACCCGCCCCCATCTCGTCTTTCTCCGCCTCCTCGGCGCTCCTCGACATCGAGGGGGAGGACCCCACCTGATCGTAGCTGGCACATCCCGCTGCCAGCAGCGCGAGCATCATCAGCGGGGCCATCAGCGCACCTCCTCGGAGACGTAGAGCGTCCACGACACGATGTCTTCGGGGAGGCGGGTGCCATCGGCCACCACCACCCGGGGATCGACTTGCTCGAGCAGCTCGGCGGGTAGCAGCCCCAGCGACAGGCTGCGCCCGTAGGCATCGACCGCAGGCTCCCCCGCCGCCTTCAGGCCCGCCAGGGCCTCGTTCCACAGGCGCACCATGGTCTTCGGCTGCATCGTCTCCCCCTCGGGGGCCGAGGCCTCCCAGGCCCGCACCCCGCGCACCGTGGCCTCCAGCGCCCGGTAGAAGCTGGTCGACAAGACCTCTTCCACCGCCGGCTCCCGCCGCTGCGACCCACTGACGGCGCCGATGCCGTGCGCCCCGCCCTGCCCCAGCTGCTCGACCCGCAGCACCGCTGCTTGCGCGGCGTTGTCACCCCGCACCCTGCCGAGGGTGAGCGCCTTGGCGTCGAAGCTGCCGAAGGCCGGTCGTGGCGAGGTCGCCTTCACCGTGACCCTGCCGAAGTCGTCGGGGGCCAGCAGCGGAGCGAGCTGGCCCAGCGACTGGTCGACCCCTGACAGCAACACCGCTGCGGGCTGGCCTTCCTCCCCCGCCGTCGTCGTCACCGTCAGCGTCGCCTCCTCGCCAGGTCGGTACACGGCCCGATCCGTGGTCAAGGCGACACCGAGCGGAGCCGCAGGCGCGACATAGATCACCGCGCGAGCGCCGTGGGAGCTCACCTCGACGAAGCCCTCCACGTCGGAGGGCACGGTGAACACCGCCTTGTTGTCGACGACCTTGGCCGAGGTCACCGAGCGGCCTTCATGCTGCAACCACAGCGTCTCGGGCAGCTCCCCTCGGAAGGAGGGACCTCGGTACAGGGCCACCTCCACGGTGTCGCCCGGGACCGCCAGCGACGGCGTCGCCCGCATCCGCAGCGCTGGGATCGAGCCGACCCCGACCACGAGCCGCGTCTCACCCAGCGCATCGTCGCCCCGCGCTGCGGCCACCCCCAGCTCATAGGCGGTGCGCGTCGTCGCCCTCGGAGCGGACTGCCCTGGCGGCCGTGGCACGCTCAGGTTTGCGAAGCTCACCCCCGCCGCTGGGGCCTCGCTGCCGTTGTCGACCCGACGGACCGACGCGAGCTCGGAGCGCACGCACGCCATCGCTGCCGGCGACAGCCCGGTGCCCGGCGAGGGCACCACCGACGCCACCAGCTGCCCCGTCTCGCTCGCGCTCCAGTGCACCTCGACGACCGCCGCCCCGTCGATCCCCTGCCCCCGCTGAAAGCAGCGTCGGGCCCGAAGCCCCGCCTGCTCCAGCGCCGCCGGCAGGCCACGAGGCTGCGTACCCACGGCGATGCGATGCCCCCAGCGCAGCGACGGACGCAGCGCGTCGGGCACCTGCCAACGCAGGCTGTAGGTGCGCACCTCACCAGCAGGGAACCGCAGCCCCCGGGCAACCCGCGCCACGCAGCCCGACAGCACGTCGTCGCCCACCACCGTCACCGTGGGGACCCCGCTCTCCGCCACGCGCAGCCCCAGCGTCACCGGCGCCGAGCCTACGGCATAGACGCCACAGTCGGCCACCGCCCCCTGCACCCGGTCGATGGCGCGTCGCTCGACCAGGTCGAGGGCACGGTCCTCCCCCAGCTCCTGGGCCGACAGCAGCCGTGGCTCGTCGGGGGTGAGGGGCCGCAGGCGCACCGGCGGTGCGGGCTCTACCACCGTGACCGGTGCCCCGGGATCGATCTGCACAGCAGCCACCCCGTCGACATCGGTGGTGGCGGTGATCGACGATGCCGCGGGGTCGTAGGGGCGAGACAGCGTCAGCTCCACCTTGGGCAGGGGCCGCCCGTCGGGGGTGGTGGCGCGCACATAGGCACGGTTGTTGAAGCCCTGCACCAGCCCGTCGCCGAGCTCGGTCACCGCCTCCACCTGCAGATCGTCGACCGACAACACCAAGGAGGTGCCCCCCACCACGCTCTCGCCCGTCTCGTCGACGGCTACGACCGAGGCCGACAGCACGGTCCGATCGAGGAGGTCTGCGGGGACCTCGCCCACTTCGACCTCGAAGGTGCCGTCGGGGAGCGTGACCGCCTCCAGCGGCTCCTCCCACACCAGGGGCATCGGCCAGCGGCCCTCTGCCACCCGCACCTGCACCGTCAGCTGCGCCGAGCGAACGGGCGCGCCGGAGGCATAGGTGACCCGACCCGACAGCGTGATGGTGTCGCCGATGCCGAACCACCGCTCCGCGCCCTTGGCCTCGACACTCATCCTCGGCAGCTGGAACGGGCGCACGTCGAACCCGATCTGGTCGCTGTCATTGCCCGACACGTAGCGGGCCGTCCACCGCCCGTGAGCGGCGTCGTCGCTGAGGGGGAACGTGGTGGCAGACACCCCCCAGGGCCCGCCCTCGGCCTTCTCCACCAGCATCTCGGTGCCGTCGGGGGCGCGCACGAACCACCGACCGGGGCGCTCGTCGAGGGGCGCTCCGTCGCTACGCCGCAGCACCGCCGACCGCAGATGAACGGTCTGCCCCGGCTTGTACAGCGGGCGGTCGCTCGCGAGGTGCACGATGGCGGGGGCGTACATGGCCAGGGGCACGGTGACCTCGGCCTGATCGAAGCCAGCGTCGACGGTGCCCACGAGGGTGTAGTCGCCGTCTGGCAGCTCGGGGAGGGTGGCGCGGTAGGCGACCGACGAGCCGTCGCGGGAGGTCACGACCAGCCCCGGCACCGGCTCATCGCCGCGTCGCAGCTCGAACCGGGTCGTGAACCCCCGCTGCAGGTCGCCCTGTTCGAGCCAGCCCCAGTGCTTGTCGCTGGTCAGCCACTGCGCCCAGGGCTGGACCACGATGAGGCCGTCATCGTCTCCGCGCACGAGGTGGCTCGCCGTCAGCGAGGCGCCCAGGCGCATGTCGGTCGCTGGACACTGATCGACCCACAGGCCGTAGCGAATCCCCGTCGGGAAGCAGGGAAAACCCACGCACATGCCAATGCACGAAGACATCGCCACGGCCATCAGGCCCACGGGCCACGCCACTCGCCGCACCCGACTGCTCATGCACCCTCCGCGAGCCCCAACGGCCCCTGGGCGGGGAGCTTACACGAGCCAATCGTCGCGCGCGGTGGGGCGTTGCACCGAACTTTGCCGCCTCACTGCACCGAGCAGGACCACATGCGCTGGCGGCAGGTGACCGTGGCGGGCTGGCCCGACCTCACGACCACCTCCCCCCCCTCCACCCAGTCGGTGCCGTTGAACCGCGCCTCGATCCGCCAGGTGCCCGGGGCAGCCACGCCCGGCAGCGCCACCACCTTGCCCCCGCCCACCAGCCTCGCCGCCACGTCGCCGGCCAGCCTGATCTGGGTGCCCGTGGGGGCCGGAGGCGGCGCCGGAACAGGCTCGGCCACCGGAGCCGGGGCAGGCGCAGGGGCGGGAGCGGGGCGGGGCACCGGCCGCGGGCTGGGCGCCACGGGCTGGGGAACCGGGGCCGGAGCAGGCTCGGGCACCGGGGCCGGAGCAGGCTGTGGAGCCGGGGCTGGCTCCGGAGCTGCGGCGGGAACCGGCTCGGGGCGCGCGTCGGGGGGAGCAGGGCGCACGTCGACTGGGCGCTCTGGCACCTCGGTGGTCGCCGACCACCACCAGGCCCCCCCGCCGATGAGGACCGCCAGCACCGCCACCACCCCGCCGCCGGTCGCCAGCAGCCCTGCGCCCCCGACCACCAGGCCCACCCGCGACACCGGGCGTGGCGCCTCGGTGAGGAGGTCTGCCGCCGGAGCAGGCGGGGGACGCACCACCGGCCCCTCGAGGGTGCCCTCTACCAGGGTGCGACCGTCGAGCTCCCCCTCGTCGGCCCCCTCCTCCGGCCACTGCCTCGCCCGAGCCCAGCGACGCAGAGACGGCCCCCCGACGGCGTCGGCCAGCAGATCGCAGCGCCTGGCGAGTTCCTCGGCGGTCGGGCGATCCGCCGGAAGGTAGGCCAGGCAGTGGCGCACCAGCTCACACACCGACTCCGGCACCACGTCAGACAGGGTGGCGAGGCGCTCGCTCACGTGCCGGTCGTAGCGCCCCTGGTCGACGGCGAGACCCGCCAGCATCGTCACGGGCACGTCGAAGACCCGAATCCCCGTCAGCCCCTCGGCCAGGGTGGCGCCGAGGGAGAAGACGTCGCTGGCCGGATGGACCACGGGCTCCAGGAATCGCTCGGGGGCCATGAACGGCGGGCTGCCGATCATCGTGTCGGTCTTGGTGTGGGCCTCTCGGGTCATCTCGTCGGTGCGGGCAATCCCGAAGTCCAACAACTTCACCGCACCGCGACGCCCCAGGCGGATGTTCGACGGCTTGATGTCTCGGTGGACCATGCGCAAGGGCATGCCCCCGGCGGCCAGCGGAGCCGTCCAGGCAGCGTGGAGAGCCCCCGCCACCTGCCCGATGACCTCCAGCAGCGCCCGGGGGCCCAGCTTGCCCTCCCCATCCATGCACTCAGACAGGTCTTCGCCGTCGACGTACTCGGTGACCAGCGCCACCCGGCCCTCGAGCATCACCTGGTCGTGCACCGTCAGGATCGCAGGATGCTCCAGCCTTGCCAGCAAGCGCGCCTCGTCGCGCAGCCGCTGCACGGCCTGCCCACGTGGGTCGACGTCGCGTCGAAGCACCTTGATCGCCACCGGCGTGCTGAATCCACCAGGCTGAGCCATGTCGGCCCGGTACACCTCCCCGAAGCCGCCTCGACCGAGGCAGGCGTGCACGGTGAACGTTCGCGGGGCGCTGACCTCGGGAGCAGATGGCATCGGCCCATGATGGCACGTTCGCTGCGGGTGTTCCACGCCGCGACCTGGTGTACTGTGCGTACATGCCCAGGCTTCACTTTTTCCGAGACGACAACGAGCTGTTCGTCCACGTCCTCCGAGGCGGGCGTACCCTCATCGGCCGCTCCGACCGATGCGACATCGCGCTGCCCTCCGACGCGATCAGCCGCACCCACTGCATCGTCGACAGCCGCTCCGACGGTCACTGGCTCGTCGACCGCTCCAGGCACGGCACGCCGGTCGACGGCAAGACCGCCCGCGAGACGCTGCTGGCCGACGGCGCCACCCTCACCATCGGCCCCTGGACGGCCCGCTTCGTCGCGACCCACGACGACACCCTCCGTGCCCCCACCGCGACCCTGCCCCTGGTGAACCTCGCTCACGAGGAGATGCTGGAGGCGCGCGACCAGGGCTTCGTGGCCACCCGGGCGCAGATCGTGTTCGACGAAGGCCCCCGGGCCGGCGAGCAGCTGCCCCTCGAGCGAACGAAGACCTCCCTCGGAGGCGGCGACAGCGCGGTGTTCCTCGACGCTCACCTCCCCTCACGAGCCGCCTGGGTGCGGGTCGTGCGGGGCCGCCCGATGGTCGAGCCGGGCCAGGCCGCCACCTATCTGGCCGGCGTTCGGGTGCGAGAAGTCACCCCGGTCCTCGAGGGGGAGCCGGTTCGGATCGGCGACCACGTGCTCCGCATCGAGCCCATCACCGTGGAAGAACAGGGCCGCGAGCTGGAAGGCTTCGGCGAGATGGTCGGTCGGTCGACACCGATGCGCAAGCTGTTCGGGGTCCTCCATCGGATGGCCGCGCACGATGCGCCGGTGTTGCTCACTGGCGAGTCGGGCACGGGCAAGGAGCTGGCTGCCCGGGGGCTGCATGAGGCAGGGCCCAGGGCCGAGGCCCCCTTCGTCGCTCTCAACTGTGCGGCCGTGCAGGAGAACCTGTTCGAGTCCGAGCTGTTCGGCCACGTGAAGGGCGCGTTCACCGGCGCCGACCGGCAGGCAGACGGAGCCTTCCAGCGAGCCGACGGCGGCACCCTCTTCCTCGACGAGATCGGTGAGATGCGCCTCGATCTGCAGGCCAAGCTGCTCCGGGCTCTCGAGTCGGGAGAGGTGCGCCGCGTGGGGGGGCGGGAGCCGACCTACCCCGACGTGCGGGTCGTCGCAGCGACCAACCGGCACCTGCCCGAGATGTGCCGCAAGGGCACCTTCCGCCAGGATCTCTACTACCGGCTCGAGGTGCTCACCGTGCGGCTTCCCCCGCTGCGGGAGCGTCGCGACGACATCCCCGGCATCGCCCGCACCCTGTTGGCACGCAACCACCCCGGGGCGCGCATCAGCGACGACGCCCTCGACGCGATGGTGCAGTACGACTGGCCCGGCAACATCCGTGAGCTGCGCAACGTGCTCACCCGCGCCTACGTGATGTCGGGAGCGGTCATCGGCCGCGGCGACCTCACCTTCAACCCGTGGGCCTTCGAGGGCGACAAGCAGAGCTCGGCGCTTCCTGAGCGCAGCGACTTCGAAGACGACGAGCGCGAGGCCGTTCGCAACGCGCTGCGCGACGCCGGTGGCAACCGAACCGCCGCCGCGCGAGCCCTCGGGATCCCCCGCTCGAGCCTGCTCTACCGTATGAAGCGGCTCAAGATCGTCTACCCGTCTTGATCCTCGAGGAAGCGGCGCTCCAGCCCCATCCCTCGCTCCAGGCCACGCAGGGCCACCCCGTGCTCGACCAGGTGGCGCTGCACCGCGAGGGCCAGTGCGTCGGGGTCTTCGGTGGACCTCACCACCAGCTCGTCACCCTCGCGCGCCAGGGTCGTCTGGGGCCCCAGGGCCTCCTCCAGCACCTCGAGGTGCCACGCACCCGGCGCGAGCCGCCAGCGACTCACCTGGGCTTCCCCCGTCATCTCGGCCGTCGGGCCCTGCCGCAGGCAGCGCCCCTCCCGCACCATCACCACCCAGTCGCACAGCCGCTCCACCTCGCCGAGGTTGTGGGAGCTGATCACCAGCGTCTGGGTGCCCCGCAGCGCGGCCAGGCGATCGCGCAACGAGTAGGCCTGCGACGGATCGAGCCCCGCCAGCGGCTCGTCGAGGATCACCAGCGGCGGTGAGCCACACAGGGCCGAGGCCACCGCGACCCGGCGTCGCATGCCGTGGGACAGCGCTGCGATGCGATGGTGGCGCCGCTCGCCCAGCCGCACCACGTCGACCAGGCGCTCGGCCTCGGCCGCTGCCTCGGCGCGCCCCAGCCCCTGGAGCCGACCCAGGTGCCGCAGCAGCTCCAGGGGGCTGTGCCGGTCAGGGAGCTCCGCATCTTGCGGCAGCACCCCGATGCGCCCCTTGAGGCGGGCAGCATCGAAGGGGCCCTCGCCGAGGATGTCGACGGTTCCCTCGTCGGGAGCCAGGAAGCCGCACACGACGCTGAAGGTGGTCGTCTTGCCGGCGCCGTTGGGGCCGACGAACCCCGCGATGCAGCCCCGCGGGATGCGAAAGCTCAGGCGATCGAGGGCCTTGGGGCCTGCGCGCCCGTAGCGCTTGCTCACGTCGGTGAGAGAGAGGGCGTCGCTCACAGGTCTCTCCGGGCGAAGCGCAGGTAGCCGAGCCCCACCACGGCGAGCCCTACGGCGCAGCACGCCACCGACGACACGACCCACCCACCGGAGGGATCCCACATGCCGGCGATCCATCCCTGGGGCAGCATCTGCAGAGCCAGGTCGGCGAGCAGCGGCGCCCGCTCGTCTTCCAGCCACCGTGCCACACCGTAGGCCAGCCAGCTGCCGGCCGTGCCTCCGATGGCCAGCACCCTCGCCCACGCGGCCGAGGCGGTGAGCTGTGACGACGCAATCCCGATCCCTACGAATGGCACCGAGAAGGCCCACGTACGAAGACTGAACCACGCCAGCCACCCGCCCAGCGCCACCGCCGACACATTGGCCATGAGCGACACCGCCACCAGCCACATCACCCCGGCCGCACAGGCCGTCGCGACCCCGGTGAGCAACAGCTGCCCGGCGAACCGCCCCAGCACCAGCTCCAGCCGCCCCGTGCGCAGCACCTCGAAGCGCAGCGCCCGGGTTCGGAGATCCGATGCGATGGACTCGGCCGAAGCCGAGGCAGCGAAGAAGGGCACGATCAGGAAACCGAGCCACAGATGGAACAGCGCCACCAGCGGGACAGCAAGCAGCTGATCGACGACCTTGCGAGACCCCACCATCGCCGTGAGGACCTCGATGAGGGCATCGGACTGCAGAAGGTCGTCCATCATCGCGCCCGGCGTCTCGGTGCGGGCCACGCCCAGGCTGTCGGCCAGCGCGCCCTCCATCACCCCGACGAACTGCACGAACAGGTAGCCAGCCCCTGCCGCCGCCACCCCGTACAACACCAGCAAGGCCACGGCGCGCCAGGTGCGGATGGCCCGGAACAGCTCGAACCACGCGACGAGCGCGATGTCTCTCACTGGGCGAGCCCCTCGATGGACTGAAGGACGTCGATGACCGACGCATCCACGTAGGCCGTCGGATCGAGGACCTCCGCATCGACCTCCGCGGCCTTGTCGGCGCCCAGCGTCTCGTAGATCGCATCCTCCGTCGAGATCATCGTCTCCAGGGTGTCGGCTGCGAACACCATCAGGTCGCGCCGCTGGGGCTCCTCCCCGGCCTCCACCGAGCGCACGAAGTCGTTGGCGATGGCCACCAGCTCGTCGTTCATGGACCCCACCGCGTCTTCGATCCGCGCCATCTGCTCGGGCGAGGGATCCGCCTGTTCCTCCAGGGCACGCCAGGCCTGCCGCTCCCGCAGCGTCATCGCCTCCCGCACCGCATCGAGGCCCTCCTCGGCCGTCGCAGGCTCTTCGTCGTCATCACCAAACGTGATCTGGAGGCCACCCTCTTCTGGGACCTCGTCGCGCGCAGGGTCAGCGGCGGGCGCCGGGCCAGGCTCCTCCGGGTCGGCGGGCTGCGGGGGACGAGGGGACGGACGCGGTGCCTCGTCGCGCCAGACCTGCCCGTTCAGCACCCCAGCGAGCCCAGCCGGCAGGCCACCTCCCCCGGAGCGCTCCAGCGCCTCGACCCGCGCGCGGAGCAAGCGGTTCTCCGCCCGCGGCCCCAGCCCACCGAGGGCGAGGCCGATGGCCAGCCCAGCGCCGCCCACCAGCAACAGCTTCGCGGTGCTACTCGCCATGAGCCAGCTCCGGGTGGTCGAGCCACGACTGCAGGATGATCACCGCGGCCTGCTGGTCGATGATCTTCTTGCGGCGACTCCGCGAAGCCCCCGCCGCGATGAGCTGTCGCTCCGCATCGACCGAGGTGAAGCGCTCGTCGACGAACACCAGCTCCCAACCCGTCGCTGCGTGCGTGGCGTCGCCGATCTGGCGCGCCAGGCGGGCCGAGCGCTCCTCGCTGCCGTCGAGCTCGAGGGGCAGCCCGACCACGACCACGTCGATCTGGTGCTCCGCCAGCAGCTCCTGGAGCACCTCCACATCCCGGCGCACCCCCTTGCGCGCGATGGTGATGACCGGCGAGGCCAGCATCCGCAGGGGGTCGGACATCGCCACCCCGATGGTCTTCGTGCCTACATCCAGGCCGACTGCTCGCCCCACCGCCACCTCCCCCGCCACCATAGTCCCCTTCCTACGAGCGCGCCCCGTGCGCCATTCCATCCCTTTTTTGGCCTCTGCACCATTTTCTGTCCGCCAAAACACTGGACATGTACAGTGCTCTGGGGTACAAAGGTGCACACCTGTTCAGAGTCCCTCCCATGCCCACCGTCGAAATCCTCTCTCAAGGCGACGAAGTCGTCACCGGCCAGACGGTCGACACCAACGCCGCCTGGCTGGCCGCGCAGCTCACCGAGCTCGGCTACGACGTGGTCCGCCACACGACGGTCGGCGACCGCATCGACGACCTGGTCGGGCTGTTCACCGAGATCGGCGCCCGCGCCGACGTGTGCCTGTGCACCGGGGGCCTCGGCCCCACCGACGACGACCTGACGGCTCCCGCCGTCGCCCGCGCGTTCGACTGCCCCCTCGTCCTCGACGAGCAGGCCCTGGCAGACCTCATCGGCAAGTACGAGCGCGCGGGCCGGCGGATGCCGGAGGTCAATCGTCGGCAGGCGCACCTGCCCCGCGGCAGCGAGCGCATCGACAACGACTGGGGCACCGCCCCGGGCTTCGCCGTGCAGAGCCCCCGGGCGTGGTTCGTGTGCCTGCCCGGCGTGCCGCGGGAGATGAAGAAGATGTTCGATGCGCGGGTTCGGCCGCGCCTGCAGGAGCGCTTCCCCGTCCCCCCTGCCCGCTTGGTCACCCTGCGCACCATCGGCGTGGGCGAGTCCAACCTCCAAGAGGTCATCGGCCGCTTCGACGAGCCCGATGTGGTCTTGTCCTACCGCACCATGCTCCCCGAGAACCACATCAAGCTGCGGTTCGGCCCCGAGGCCTCCACCGAGCGCATCCGACAGGTCGTCGAGCGCATCGCGGGCCAGGTCCAGCGCTGGGTGTTCACCGTGGAGGGCTACGACGAGCCGCTGCTCGGCCTCGATCTCGGCGGCGGCAGCCACACCGAGGTGATCGCTCGCCGCCTGGCCACCGCCGGCCACACCCTCGCGGTCGCCGAGTCCTGCACCGGCGGTCGCATCGCGGCGGCCTGCACAGCCCTGCCCGGAGCGAGCACCTGGTTCCTGGAGGGCCGCATCACCTACAGCAACGCCGCGAAGGTCGCACAGCTCGGAGTCGAGCCTGCCACCCTCGAGGCACATGGCGCTGTGAGCGAGCCCGTCGCCCGTCAGATGGCCGAGGGCGTGCGCAGCCGCTCGGGCGCCACCTTCGGGATCGGGGTCACCGGGATCGCTGGTCCTGGTGGCGCCACGGCCGACAAGCCGGTAGGCACGGTCCACATCGCGTTGTCCACCCCGGAGGGCACCCAGCACCGGGCCCTCCGTCTTCCTGGTGATCGCGAGCGCGTGCAGCGCCTCGCTGTCGCCAGCGCCCTCGAGCTTCTTCGTCGCACCCTCTGAGTCCGGAGTCCCACATGTCCAAGAACGATCGTAGCAAGGCCGTCGACGCCGCCATCGCCTCCATCGAGCGCCAGTTCGGCAAGGGCGCCATCATGCGCTACGGCGATGCCGAGCTGCCGACGATCGCGTCCATCAGCACCGGCTCGCTGACGGTCGACATCGCCCTCGGCATCGGCGGTCTCCCCCGCGGTCGGGTGGTCGAGGTCTACGGCGCCGAGGCGAGCGGCAAGACGACCCTCGCCCTGCAGACCATCGCACAGGCCCAGGCCGCCGGCGGCATCGCAGCGTTCATCGACGCCGAGCACGCGCTCGACGTGATCTACGCCCGCAACCTCGGCGTCAAGGTCGACCAGCTCCTCATCAGCCAGCCCGACTACGGTGAGCAGGCTCTCGAGATCGCCGAGACGCTGGTGCGCTCCGGCGCTGTCGACATCGTCGTCATCGACTCCGTGGCAGCCCTGGTCCCGAAGACGGAGCTCGAGGGCGACATGGGCGACGTGCAGCCCGGTGCCCAGGCCCGGCTCATGAGCCAGGCCCTCCGCAAGCTCACCGGTGCCATCCACAAGTCCGACGCCACGGTGTTCTTCATCAACCAGATCCGGCACAAGATCGGCGTGATGTTCGGCAGCCCGAAGACGACCTCGGGCGGCAACGCGCTGAAGTTCTACGCCTCCGTGCGGATCGAGATCACCCGCATCGGCGCCGTGAAGAAGGGCGACGAGATCATCGGCAACCGCACCAAGATCAAGGTCACCAAGAACAAGCTGGCACCGCCCTTCCGGCAAGCCGAGTTCGAGATCTACTACGGCGAGGGCGTCAGCCTCGAGGCCGAGCTGCTCGACCTGGGGGTGCAGGCCGGCGTGGTGCGCAAGAGCGGCTCCTGGTATGCGCGCGGCGAAGACCGCCTGGGTCAGGGCAAGGAGAACTCCCGCAAGTTCCTCATGGAGAACCCGGCCATCGCCCAGGAGATCAAGAACGACATCCTGCGCTTCCACCACATCGACGTGCCGGGCGAGGCCCCCATGGCCGCCGCACCGGTGGCCGAGGCCTGACCGGCTCTCGCGTCCAGCGAGGCCTGACGTCCGGGCTCGCACCTAGGCGAGCGCGGCCACGTCAGGCCGATCCCCATCGCAGTTCCAGCACGAGCCGAAGTTCGGTTCGTTGTCTTCGCCGCAGTCGGGGCAGCGCCACCGAGGATGCACCAGGGTGGGCCCGAAGAACGCGTCGACCAGCTCTCTAGCCCGAGCCGACGATGCTTCGGGCACCCACACCGTCGGCCAGCTCTCCCCGATCGGGATCTCCCCCCTCGCCGACACCAGGTCGCCCTGCACGTGCACGTCGAGGCCGTTGCGCTCGAGCCAGTGCTTCACCAGGTAGGCATCCGTCGGGCCGGTAGCGCGGTACACCCTGACCAGGCCCTTGCTCACGGCTGCGCCACCACGAGGGTCACCGCCGTGGTGCCGCGAAAGCCGAGCCCGCGCAGCATCTGCTCGGCTTCCGAGCCCGCCTGGGCCGCAGCGTAGGTGATGCCGAACGACAGCTCCTGGTAGTGGTGGACCACCCTCTGCACCAGGCCCGCACCGAGGCCCTGGCGACGATGCCCCTCCAGGGTGTGCACCAGCTGCAGGCGGGCCTCCCGCCGATCCCACACCACCCCGGCCATGGCCACCAGCCGACCGTCGGCGCGCACGCCGTAGAAGGCCGCGTCGTCTCGCCCGAGCTGCTGCCCCGCCGTCCACCGCGCCCAGCGACCATACGCTTCGCTGTCGCCATGGGGGGCGCGCAGCAGCGCCACGACATCGTCGACAGACTCGACCCCGAGCCGCTCGGCAGCGAAGCCCTCCGGGGGAAGCAGCTCCTGATCCGCCATCAGACAGCGGATCGGCACGACCTGTTCGGCATCGTCGGGGGCCTGGTGCTTCCGCCCCTCCCACACGAACAGGGCCTGCTCTACGCCCGCGGGCTGCGCGGCGCGCCACTGCTGCAGCCACGGCGCCATCGATGCCGGTGGCTCGTCGAGCACCCACCGGTGCATCAGGGAGTCATCCGGGCAGGCGGGGGCCGCGTAGGCCACGAAGCCGTCGCCCGCCCGGCGCGTCACCGACGGAGGCTGGGCCACGTCGAGGGTGCGCGACCAGGGAAGCAGGCGGGAGAACATGTCCTACGGTATCGCAGGCTGGTGCGGCGCGAGGCGACATGGGGTACCCGGCGGAGGTGTCGTCCCCCTCCCTGCCAGCCGCCATCCTCGCCTTTGCCTCGTTCGAGCTCCGCCGCACCCTACGAGATCCGCAAGTGGTCGTGTTCCTCGGGTTCCCGGTCGTGCTGTACCCCACCCTCATCTGGGGCATGACCGAGCTGGGGCAGCTGGAGAAGGGCCGCCACGACGGCGAGGAGTACACGGTGGCCGTCGAGGCGCCGCTGGTGCACGACGCGCTGGGTGAGCACGACCGGCTCGCGCTCGGCAGCGGAGCCCTCCCCGAGCTGCTCGCCGGAGAGATCGACGTGTGGGTCGAGGGGTCGCAGACGCGCTTCGAGCTGCACCATGTCCCGTCGCGTCCCCGCAGCACGCGTGCGGCTGCCGTCGTCGAAGACGCCATCGACGACGCCTACCGGGTCTCGCTTCGCCAGCGCCTCACCGACGGCGGCGGCGACCCGTCTGTCCTCGACCCCTACGACATCGACGATCAGTTCACCTCCGGCGTGTCGGAGCTGACCTCGTGGATCCTTGGCTTGCTGGTAGGCGCCATCGGGCCCCTGGCCATGCTCCTGGCCGGAGTCTACCCAGCCATCGACCTGTTCGTGGTGGAGCGCGAGCGCGACACCCTCGAGACGCTGATGGTCAGCGCCGTGCCGCGCTCGGTGATGGTCGCCGGGAAGCTGCTGGCGTGCGCGGCGCTGATCTTCGCCGCGGCCCTCGCGAACATCGGAGCCCTCGGCCTGTCTGCGGTCCATGTCAGCGCGCTGCTCCTGGAGGGCGAGCAGCTCGCGGCATGGCCCTCGCCCATGGCGATGGCCCTGGCCGCTGGCACACTGGCCACCGCATCGCTGCTGTTCGCCACGGTGATGATGGCGGCGGTCGTTCCCGCACGCACCTACAAAGAGGGCGAGTGGGTGACCACGACGCTGCTGTTCGGCAGCTTCCCGCTGCTCGCCCTGGCGCTGCTCGGCCTGATGAGCGGGGAAGTCCACGACGGGCTGTGGGCCATGCCCTTCGCCCACACCATCCTGGCCGTGGCCAGCGCCCCCACCGGCGAGCTCACCCTGGCCCGCGGCTTCCTCGCGATGGGGACCGATCTGCTCGCGACGGCCACGCTGATGGCCGTGCTCTGGCGCACGCCAGGTCCCACGGGCCTGCTCACGGGCGGCTGGCGACCCCCATGGCTCGATCGCCTCCTCGGGAGCCCCTGATGACCGACCCGACCGTCCGCGCCCACGACCTCGTGAAGGTCTTTCCGGGGCCCGAGCCCGTCACCGCTGTCGACCACCTGTCCTTCGAGGCCCACGCAGGCCAGGTCTTCGGCTTGTTGGGGCCGAACGGAGCCGGCAAGACCACGACGCTGCGGATGCTCGTCACGTTGTTGCGGCCCGACGAGGGTACGGTCACCGTGAACGGGCACGACGCCGTCACCGCCCCCGACGCGGTGCGCGCCTCGATCGGCTACCTGGCGACCACCACCGGCGTGTACGGCCGGCTCACCGCCTACGAGATGATCGAGACCTTCGCGCGCATCCAGGGCGTTGCCCAGCCGAAGCGTCGAGCCGACGAGCTGATCGAGCGCTTCGACCTCGGCGACTACCGCGACCAGCGCTGCAGCCGGCTGTCGACGGGCAACAAGCAGAAGGTGAGCATCGCGCGGGCCATCGTGCACGACCCGCCGGTGCTGGTGCTCGACGAGCCCACGACTGGTCTCGATGTGCTGGTCGCGCAGACCTTCCTGGCCTTCGTGGAGGAGATGCGCGACGCCGGCAAGTGCGTCATCTACAGCACCCACATCATGAGCGAGGTCGAGCGGCTCTGCGACCGCATCGCCATCGTGCACGACGGCCGGGTGCTCGCGACCGGCAGTCTCGACGAGCTGCGCCACCAGACCGGGGAGCACTACCTGGAGGCGGCGTTCATCCGGCTGGTGGAGGCCGCCTCGTGAGCGCGTGGTGGGCGCTGCTGGGGATGGAGATCCGGCGACAGCTGCGCCAGCCTGCGGCGCTGATGCTGCTGGTGTTCCTCCCGCTGCTGCTCGGCCCCGGCGCCCTGCTGGCGGGCTCGCGCTGGACGGGCGCGACCGAGGAAGCCACCCAGGGCAGCCAGACAGACCCTCCCGTGCTGCGCATCGCGGCCACCGCACCGTTCACCGACTGGGTGCAAGACAGCGACCGGCTGGAGATCGTGCCCGAGGGGCGAGTCACTACCGACGCCGATCTGGGCGACGACGAGGTGTGGGCCAGGGTGCACGTAGAGGGCCGCACCATCCACGTGGAGCGAGACCAGCAGCTCGCCAAGGCGCGCCAGGTGCGACGTCGTGTCCAGCAGATCGCGAGGCGACACCTCGGCGAGGAGCGCGACCTGGCCCTGCAGGCCATCGGGGTTGATCCGAGCACTGCCACCTGGGAGGTCGTGCGAGCGTCCCACGACGGCAGCGCGACGCGCGGCGGCCGCGAGCTCGGCAAGATGCTCCCTCCCCTGCTGCTGTTCTCCCTGCTGCTGGGTGCGGTGTACACGGCCTTCGACGTCGTCACCGGCGACAAGGAGCGCAAGACCAGCGAGACGCTGCTGAGCACGGCCATGCCCCGAGCTCACATCCTGGGAGCCAAGGCCGCGATCGTGCTGGGCTCGACGGTGCTGGCCGGTACGTCGTGGGTGGTGGCCGTGGTCGTCGCGCACCGCCTCGGCGTGTTCGGCGACGACGAGGTCCTCCTCACCTCCCTGCAGGCGCTGACCCCGTGGAACCTGGTGTTGGTCGAGGGCCTGGTGGTGCTTCTGGGCGTGCAGGTCGCCGGGGTGGCCATCGGCGTGGCGGCGTGGGTCGACGACTACCGCTCCGGCTCCATGGTGGCCGGGCCCGCATTGCTCGGCATCATGGCACCCAGCGCGCTGCCGATGCTCGACGGGCTCGACCTGACCTGGTGGGTGGCGTTGATCCCCGTGGGCAACGTCGCCATGGCCTTCCGGGAGGTCCTCGCTGGCCAACTGAGTGCCAGCATGGCGGCCACCGTGCTGGTCGTGGCCAGCGCCCAAGCAGCTGCCACGTTCTGGCTGGGGGTCCGCCTGCTGGAGCGGGAGGCGACCTTCACCGGCTCGGCCGATGCTGATGCCCGACGGGCGATGGGGCGCTACGGCCCCGACGCCCTGCTCACCTTCGTAGCGGTGATGCTGGTCTTCTGGTTCCTCGGCACCCTGGCCCAGCAGGTGGACCTCGTGAGCGGCCATGTGCTGTCGCAGTCGCTGTTCGCCGGCGCCGCGTTCGGCTCGGTCGCGTTCTTCGGGGCCCCGTGGAAGAGCATGCGACTCGCCATGCCTCGCCCCGTCGACGCGGTGCCGTCCGTCGGCGTAGGGCTCGCGACCCCCATCGCCGCCGGCACCCTGTTCGTGCTGCAGGAGCTGCTGTTCCCCGGCACGCTGGCCTTCGCCGAGCACTTCGGCGAGCAGCTGGGCGGCGCGGTGAGCTCAGTCCCCCTCATGCTGCTGCTGTTCGCGCTGCTGCCCGGGCTGTGCGAGGAGCTGCTGTTTCGCGGGGCCCTCCTCGGGTTGCTCGACAAGAGCCTCGCGCAGGCGCCCAGGGTGCTGCTCGTAGCCGTGCTGTTCGGGCTGATGCACCTGTCGGTGGTCCGCCTGCTGCCGACGACGCTGCTGGGGGTGGTCGCCGGGGTGGTGGTGCTGCGAAGCAGGTCGCTGTGGTGCGGCGTGCTGTTCCACGCGACCCACAACGCCACCTCGCTGCTGCTGTCCCGCGTCGACGCACCCGAAGCAGCCGGGGTCGACGCAGCCCAGGGGGCCGCTGCCCTGGCCTGCGCCACGGTCGCTGTCGGGCTCGTCGCGCTGGTCGGGCGAGGGCGCCGACAATAGCTTGCCGCCTCCGGAGGTCCCCGTGACGGCAGACGAGATCCGCAGCGCCTTCCTCAGCTACTTCGAGGGCAAGGGCCACTCGGTGCAGCCGAGCGGTCAGCTCATCCCTCACAACGACCCGACGCTCTACTTCGTCAACGCCGGGATGGTCCCCTTCAAAGACTACTTCACGGGCGCTGAGACGCCGTCGTTCTCCCGGGCCACCTCCGCCCAGAAGTGCCTCCGGGTGTCGGGCAAGCACAACGATCTCGAGAACGTGGGGGTCACTCCTCGCCACCACACGTTCTTCGAGATGCTCGGGAACTTCAGCTTCGGCGACTACTTCAAGCCCGACGCCATCGCGATGGCCTGGGAGCTGCTCACCGAGGTGTGGAAGGTCGACGCCGACCGGCTGTGGGTCACGGTCTACGAAGACGACGACGAGGCCTGGCAGCTGTGGCGTGATCTGGGCTTCCCCGAGGCCCGCCTGCAGCGCCTGGGCGCCAAAGACAACTTCTGGTCGATGGGCGACACCGGCCCCTGCGGCCCGTGCTCGGAGATCCACTACGACCATGGCCCGGCCGTGTCCGACGACGAGCGAGGCCCAGCCGGCGAGAACGATCGCTACGTCGAGATCTGGAACCTCGTGTTCATGCAGTACGAGCAGCAGGCCAGCGGCGAGCGCCTGGTGCTGCCCAAGCCCAGCATCGACACCGGCATGGGCCTGGAGCGGATCGCGGCGGTCAAGCAGGGCGTCTACAGCAACTACGACACCGACCTGTTCCAGCCCCTCCTGCACCGAGGTGCCGCGCTCGCCGGCACCCACTACGGCGACGATCCGGCGGCCGACACCGCCCTGCGGGTCATCGCCGACCACGCGCGGGCCTCGGCCTTCCTGATCAACGACGGCGTGATGCCCGGCAACGAGGGGCGGGCCTACGTGCTCCGCCGGATCATGCGGCGCGCGCTGCGCTTCGGCTGGAAGCTGGGGCTGGAGAAGCCCTTCTTCCATGAGGTGACGGGCGGGGTCGTGTCGCAGTTCCAGGCGGCCTACCCCGAGCTCGGTGACCGCGCCGACTTCATCCACGAGGTGGTGCTGGCCGAGGAGAAGCGCTTCCAGCGCACGCTGTCGCGGGGCCTCACCCTCCTCGACCGCGAGCTCGACGAGGCCAAGGCCTCGGGCGAGCACATCTCGGGCGAGGCGGCCTTCAAGCTGTCCGACACCTTCGGCTTCCCCCTCGACCTGACCCAGCTCATCGCGGCGGAGCAGGGCGTCGGTGTCGACGCGGCCGGCTTCGACGCCGCCATGGCGAAGCAGAAGGCGATGGGCCGGGCCAACTGGAAGGGCAGCGGCGAGGAGGCGGTGGGCACCCTCTGGCGCAGCCTGGCCGAGGAGCACGGCGCCACCGAGTTCACCGGCTACACCGTGCTCGATGGGGCCAGCACCGTGCTGGCGGTCCTCAAGCGCGACGGCGACGACCTGGAGCAGGTCGACACCCTCGGCGCCGGGGAGCGCGGGATCGTGGTCCTCGACAAGACCCCCTTCTACGGCGAGAGCGGCGGCCAGGCCGGCGACAGCGGGCGCCTCGCCGGCGGCACGGTCAGCGACACCACCAAGGCCAGCGGCCTGCACCTGCACCACCTGCAGGCGGGCTCGCAGTCCGTCTGTGTCGGCGACGTGGTCGAGGCCCACGTCGACAGCCGACAGCGCGACGCCAGCCGCCGCAACCACACCGCCACCCACCTGCTGCACGCCGCCCTGCGCAACCTGCTGGGCGACCACGTCACCCAGAAGGGCTCCCTGGTGGCTGCCGACCGGCTCCGCTTCGACTTCAGCCACCACAAGCCCGTGTCGGCTCAGGAGCTGCAGGCCATCGAAGACCAGGTCAACCACCAGATCCTCGCGAACACCGAGCTGGTCACCACCGAAGACGACCTCGAGGCGGCCATCGAGAAGGGCGCCATGGCTCTGTTCGGCGAGAAGTACGACACCAAGGTGCGGGTCGTCAGCGTCCCGGGCTTCAGCGTCGAGCTGTGTGGCGGCACCCACGTGGTCCGCACGGGAGACATCGGGCTGTTCAAGATCCTGTCCGAGGCGGGGGTGGCTGCTGGCGTGCGGCGCCTGGAGGCCCAGACGGGGTTCGGAGCCCTGGCCGTGGTCCGGGAGCAGGAGGAGCGCCTCGCTCAGGCCGCCAAGGCCCTCAAGGCACCGGTCGATCAGCTCGTCAGCGCGGTCCAGCGGCTCCAGGAGGAGCGCAAGGCGGTCGACAAGGAGCTCGCGGCGCTCAAGAAGGAGGTGGCCGCTGCCGCTGCGGGCGACCTGATCGACGGCGCTCGTGACATCCACGGGGTGAAGGTGTTGGCGGGTCGATTCGACGGCGATCTGCGCGAGCAGGGAGACCGCCTACGCGATCAGCTCGGCACCAGCCTCATCGTCCTCGCCGCCAAGCGCGGGGAGAAGGTGCAGCTCCTCGTCGCCGCCAGCAAAGACATCGCTGGCAAGCGGGTGCACTGCGGCAAGATCGTGCAGGCCCTCGCCCCGCTGGTCGGAGGCCGTGGTGGGGGGCGCCCCGATCTGGCACAGGCCGGGGGCGCGGATCCATCCGGCATCGAGGCGATGCTGGCCCAGGCCTATGAGGTCGCCTCCGCCTCCCTTGGCCCAGCGTGATAGGAGCGCTGCCTTCCCCTGGAGTGCAGCGATGAAACTCACCGATCTGAAGTGCATCGTCACCGGCGGCGCCAGTGGCATGGGCCGCACCTTCGCCCTCGAGCTGGCCCGCGGCGGCGCCAAGGTCGTTGTGGCCGATCTCGACGACAGCAAGATGGCCGATGTGTCAGCTGCTGCTGCCGACTGCCGCGGCACCGTGCAGACGGTCCGCGCCGACGTGACCAACGAAGACAGTGTCGCGAAGATGATCGCGGAGTCCCGCGAGATGATGGGCGGCCTCAACGGGCTCATCAACAACGCCGGCATCTTCAAAGACGGCCTGCTCGTCAAGAAGGACCGGAAGACGGGCGAGCTCAAGAAGATGTCGCTCGCCCAGTGGAACGCGGTCATCGCCGTCGACCTGACCGGCCCCTTCCTGTGCACCCGCGAGTTCGCGGCGAACATGATCGAGACTGACACGGTCGGCTCGGTGATCATCAACATCAGCTCGATCGCCCGCCACGGCAACGTCGGGCAGACGAACTACTCGGCCGCCAAGGCCGGGCTGGTGGCCGACACCAAGCTGTGGGCCAACGAGCTCGCTCGCTACGGCGTGCGCGTGGGGGCCATCGCCCCGGGCTTCGTCGACACGCCGATCCTGCAGGGGATGCGCCCCGAGGTGCTCGAGGGCATGCTCAAGGCCGTGCCCCTGCGCCGCGTCGCGACCCCCGAGGAGATCTACGCCGCGGTGCGGTTCATCGTCGAGTGCGACTACTTCACCGCCCGCTGCATCGATGTCGACGGCGGCCTGTCGCTGTAGCTCTCGAGGGCCTCAGGCCTTCTCGAGATACTTCGTGCGCGTCTCGTGCAGCACGGTGTCGAGGAGCTGACGCTCCTCGTCATCGAGGTTGCCCTTCGTCTTTTCCTGCAGCACGCCCAGCAGGTCGATGGTCTGGCGCGCGAGGGGCAGATCGACCTGCCCCCCCGGGCCCTGGCCGAGGTGAGTCATGGCGCTGGTCGCCAGCGACACCACGAAGGAGGAGAAGCTGACGGCGGGGCCTTGCGGCGAATCTTCGGACACGTACGCTCCAACTGGGTCTGCAGTGGTAGGCACGGCCCGACGAACGGCAACCCCACCGGTCGACACCTTCCCAGGCGCGCGGTACGTCGAGCGGATGCGCGCGCTCATGAGCACCGTCCTCGTTGCCCTCCTCGTGGGGTCCACCCTCGCCACGCCGGCCCACGCCCGGCGCGATCGGCAGCGCAGTGCACAGGAGCTGTACGAGCAGGGCCTGCGGCAGATGCAGCGGGGCTACTACACCAAGGCCCTGGAGTCGTTCACCCGGGTGCGCAACTACCATCGCGACGACCCGATCTCGGTCAAAGCCCAACTCGCCATCGCCGACGTCTACTTCAAGAAGCACGACTTCGAGCAGGCGCGCTACGCCTACGAAGAGTTCGCGGCCTACCACCCCCGCCACGAAAACCTCGACTACGTCACCTACCGCATCGGCCTGTCGATCTGGCGCCGAGCGCCGCGGCTCGCCGGCCGCGATCTATCGTCGACGCGCGCCGCGGTGAACGTGTGGACGGGCTTCGACACGCGCTTTCCCGAGTCCACCCACATCGAAGAGGTGCAGAAGCATCTCACCCGGGAGCGGGCCCGTCTGGCGCACAAGGAGCTCTACATCGCGCGCTTCTACGCCCGTCGAAAGGCGTGGGACGCGGTGCGCGGCCGCGCGGAGTATTTGATGCTCCGCTACCCCGACACCAAGTGGGCCGACGAGGCGCTGTTCTGGCTCGGCACCTCCATGCACGCATGGGGCGACGCCGACGAGGCGCTCCAGGTGCGCGACCGCCTCGCCGAAGACACGTCTCCGTTGCTCGCGAAGCTCGACCGCAAGCTGGCCAAGCCCCCCGGCGAGCGCCCTGACGAGAAGGTGTTCATCCGGCCCTACCGGATCCGCGGCATGACAGCCGGTGGGCCTCCACAGTAGGTCCCGCAGCTTTTCGTTGACACTCTCCGAGGAGGGGGGCTATCTGTGCGCATTCGCCGGTGGGCCCCCCACCAGGATGGAGGCTTTATGTTCCGCACGATGATGATTCTGCCCCTGATCACCCTCGTCGCCTGTGGCGGCGGAGGCGACAAAGACGACACCACCGACGGCGCCACGGTCGACACGCCCACCGACGGCACCAACGGCACCAACGGCACCACCAACGGTGGCAACGGCACCACCAACGGTGGCAACGGCACCACCGGTGACGATGACGACGACACCACGGGTGGCTGCAGCAACGAAGTCGAGAACTTCTTCCCGGCCGACGGCCAGGGCGACGCGTTCTACCGCACCGAGGTCGTGGCCACCCTCGACGATCCCGACGCAGCCGCGATGATCTCCGTCGACGGCGTCACGGGCATGAGCACGGTCACCGACAACATCGTGTCGTGGGAGGCCGACGCGCCCCTCACCCCCGGCTCCACCTACACCGCCTCCGTCACCTACGAGTGCGGCACCGAGTCCTGGAGCTTCACCGTCTCGGATGTCGGCGCCCCCACGGCCGCCTCCCCCAACGGGTCCGTGTTCAGCCTCGACCTCGCCTCCGGCACCTTCATCAAGCCCGGCGGCCCCGACATCGGCGCCCTCGTCGGTGACCTCATCGGCGACACCGAGGTCCTCTTCGGCGTCACCGCCGAGCCGACCGACGTGATCCCCATGATCGGCGCGGTGGGCGACGGCTCGGGCAACCAAGACATCTGCTACGAGACCCTCGACTTCCCGGTCGACCCCACCTACGACGACCCCTACTTCGACCTGCAGGCCCCCACGCTGCAGATCTCCGCAGCCGGTCTCAGCCTGAACATCGACGACCTCGAGCTGTCGGGCGCCTTCACCACCGACCTCGGTAGCATCCAGGGCGGCACCCTCAAGGGCGTCATCGACACCCGCACCCTCAAGGCCGCCCTCGGCCTCGGCACCGACGCGCCCGACGAGGCCGTCTGTGGCGTCGTCGCCGCCGTTGGCGTCAGCTGCGAAGAGTGCCCCTCGGGCGACGGCCCCTACTGCCTGGGCCTGTGGGTCAGCGACCTCGAGGCTCCCAGCGTCGGCGGCACCATCGTGCCGATCACCGCCGCTGAGGCCGAGGCCAACTGCCCCTAGTCGGCATGGCATCTCGAGTCGCTTCGGCGGCTCCGCGCACACGCCCGGGCCCCATGGCCCGGGCGTTCGTGCGTTGAGGCCAAGGGTTCGCCAAAGGGGCAGATCCCACTCGCCGGTGCCGCCGTCGCCGGCTACCGTGCGGCACAACACGGAGATGCCCATGCGCCCCCAGATCCTGTCGAGCCTCCTGGTCCTCGCACTCGTCGCCTGCAGCGGCGGCAAAGATGACGGCACCGACGACACCACGCCCTCCGCCGATGGCGACGCCGACACCGACGCCGACGCCGACGCCGACACGGATGCCGATGCCGATGCCGACACCGACACCGACACCGACACCGACACCGACACCGACTGCGACAACGAGGTCGAGAACTTCTTCCCCGCCGACGGCCAGGGCGACGCGTTCTACCGCACCGAAGTCGTAGCCACCCTCGACGACCCCGACGCAGCCGCCACCATCTCCGTCGACGGCGTCACGGGCATGAGCATGGTCTCCGACAACATCGTGTCGTGGGAAGGCGACGCGCCCCTTACCCCCGGCTCCACCTACACCGCGTCGGTCACCTACGAGTGCGGAACCGAGTCCTGGAGCTTCACCGTCTCGGATGTCGGCGCCCCCACGGCCGCCTCCCCCAACGGGTCCGTGTTCAGCCTCGACCTCGCCTCCGGCACCTTCATCAAGCCCGGCGGCCCCGACATCGGCGCCCTCGTCGGTGACCTCATCGGCGACACCGAGGTCCTCTTCGGCGTCACCGCCGAGCCGACCGACGTGATCCCCATGATCGGCGCGGTGGGCGACGGCTCGGGCAACCAAGACATCTGCTACGAGACCCTCGACTTCCCGGTCGACCCCACCTACGACGACCCCTACTTCGACCTGCAGGCCCCCACGCTGCAGATCTCCGCAGCCGGTCTCAGCCTGAACATCGACGACCTCGAGCTGTCGGGCGCCTTCACCACCGACCTCGGTAGCATCCAGGGCGGCACCCTCAAGGGCGTCATCGACACCCGCACCCTCAAGGCCGCCCTCGGCCTCGGCACCGACGCGCCCGACGAGGCCGTCTGTGGCGTCGTCGCCGCCGTTGGCGTCAGCTGCGAAGAGTGCCCCTCGGGCGACGGCCCCTACTGCCTGGGCCTGTGGGTCAGCGACCTCGAGGCCCCCAGCGTCGGCGGCGCCATCGTGCCGATCACCGCCGCCGAGGCAGAGGCCAACTGCCCCTAGTCGGCATGGCATCTCGAGTCGCTTCGGCGGCTCCGCACCCGCCCGGGCCCCATGGCCCGGGCGTTCGTGCATCCGGGCTGGGGCGGCTCGACCGAGTCATGGCGCCTACCGTCGCCCTACGTACAGCGAACTCGGGTCGCGAACCGAGCGGCGCCCGTATACGCTGGCCCAGATCGAAGGAGTTCGCCATGCGCCCCACCCCCCTGATGGTCCTCGTCCTCGCCCTCGCCGCCTGCGGTGGCGACAAGGAAGGCAGCAGCGACGACACGACGCCCCTCGTCGATGCCGATGCCGACACGGATGCCGACACCGACTCCGATACCGACACAGACACCGACACCGACACCGACACAGACACCGACACCGACACCGACGCGTGCTCCGCGCAGATCGTCGAGATCGACCCCGAGGTCGGCTTCCCGGCGACCCCGGTCGATCAGGTCGTCACCGTCACCTTCGATCAGGCCATCACGCCGACCGACAACTGGTCACTCGAGGTCCTCGGCGTCACCGGCACATCGGCCCTCGCGGGCGACGGCCTGTCGGCCAGCTTCACCGCCGATGCCGACTACGCCAACGACACCACCTACACGGTGGAGGCCGAGGTCTGTGACTACTTCGCGACCACCACGTTCTCCACGGCACCGGGCCCCATCGACCCCCTCGCCGCCGAGGGCTCGGTCTACTCCGTGCCCTTCAACCAGCTCAACATCACCAAGCCGGCCAACGGCGGCCTGCTCCAGACCTTCCTCCCCGTCGACATGCTGCTCGTGCAGGTCCTCGACATGGACCTGGTGAACGAGACCTTCTACGCCTACGGCACGACCGCCAACTACAACGGCAACGACATCGACATGTCGTGCGGCAACGCCACCGACGTGGGCATCGTCGACTTCTCGCTCAACCCCTACTTCAGCATGGGCCCCACCACGCTGTACTTCGAAGGCCCCGGCGACGAGCCCGACATTCCCGTCCGTGAGTTCGAGCTCCTCGGTCGCTTCTCCAGCGACAGCTCGCGCATCGAGAATGTCTACGTGTACGGCCTCGTCGACATGACCAATCGCCCCGGCGGGGTGTCGTGTGGCACCGCTGCGGCCCTCGCCAACGGCAACTGCCTGCCGTGCGATGCCAGCGCCACCACCAACGACTGCCTCGAGTTCGAGGCCACCGCGACCCAGGGCCTCGCCGAGCCCACCCTCGACATCTACGGCGAGTGCTTCGGCTCCACCACCACGGGCACTGGCGGCACCACGACCACCACCGGCCCGTAGGGCGCCGGGTCGATCTGCAGCGCCTCCAGGGCGGCCACGTAGTCGCTCGGGGGCGCCGCCCGCCACCGCATCGTTTCCCCCGTGGTGGGATGCACCAGCCCCAGCTCCCACGCGTGGAGCAGCGGGCGCTGCCCCTCCGGATCGACCCACGGGGCCAGCCGGGCCGGAGGGCGCCGCCCCTTCCGCCGGTAGACGCGGTCGCCCGCCAGGGGCCATCCCTGCTCCGACAGATGCACCCGCACCTGGTGGGTGCGCCCCGTCTCCAGCCAGCACCGCAGCAGCGTGACCGTGCCCGCGCGCGCCTCCACCTTCCAGTGGGTGACCGCGTGCTTGCCCACCCCCTCCGGCTGGCTGGCCCATCGCAGCCGGTCGGTGCGGTGCCGCCCCAGCCAGGAGCGCACCGTGCCCTCCTCCGCCTCCGGAGCGCCCAGGCAGAGGGCCAGGTAGGTGCGACCCGCCGTCTTGTCAGCGAACTGCGCCGCCAGGGCCTGGTGCGCCGCGTCGTGCTTCGCAACCACCATCAGCCCGCTGGTGCCGCGGTCGAGGCGATGCACGATGCCCGGCCGCTCCACGCCCCCGATGCCCGACAGCCCGTCGAGGTGGTGCAGGAGCGCGTTGACCAGCGTGCCGTCGGGGTGCCCCGCCCCTGGGTGGACCACCATCCCCGCCTGCTTGTCGATCACCGCCAGGTCGTCGTCTTCGTAGACGATGCTGAGCGGTAGATCCTGGGGCTGCGCCACCGGCGCACGCAGGGGCGGCAGATCGACCACCACCTGCTGCCCGGGAGCGACCGACGCGCTCGGGCGACTCACCACCTCCCCGTCGAGGTGGACTCTGCCTTCGCGGATCAACGCCGCTGCCCGTGAGCGAGACAGCTCCGCCTGCTCAGCCACCACCACGTCGAGCCGCCGCCGCTTGGCCACCGGCCTCAGGCCAGCCGCTGCATGTAGCCGGCGACCAGCGGGTCGGGGTCGAGGTGCAGGCTGCGCGCCACCTCCCGCACGTAGCCGCGCACGAAGGTCGCCGACGGCAGCGCATCCACCTCTTCCTGCTCGAGGGCCTCGAGGTAGCGCACGGAGATGCGCGTGCGGTCGGCGAGGTCGTGCAGGGACTGCCCCTGCCGCTCACGCACCGCCCGCAGCAGGGCCCCCGAGAAGCCCAGCTCGTCGACCATCGCCGTGAGCACCTCCGCCGGCAGACCCGGGGCCTCCGGACGAGGCGGCGGTGGGGGCACCGAGGGCGCAGCGGGGACTACGCTCGGAGCGGGCATCGCCACCGCGGGTGGCGCCGTCGGAGCGGGCGACGGGGTTGCGGCCGCCGGGCGTGTGGGGGTGGGCATCGCCAGCCTCGGACGAGCCACCTCGGTGACTTCTGTGGGCGTGGGACCCTGCCCGAGCTGGGCCGCCCCCTCGGTCGGCCGGCCGCTGGCGGTGACGTCGTCGTCGTGGGGCACCAGCGTGGGCGGCTCGTCGGCCGCCGACGGAGCCAGGGGCAGCTGCCCGATGTCTTGCAGGGTGGTCGTCACCCGGAGCAGCTTGGCGGCCACGGCGGCGGCTGGGTGCACCAGGTCGCCGGAGACCTCCGACCACAATGCCGCCTCTGTGAGGGGATGGGCGCCGTCGACCCAGCGGAGCATCGCGTCGTAGCGCCGGCGCCGAAGCGGATCACACAGCACCGACCACGCCTCGTCGAGGTGCGC
This sequence comes from uncultured bacterium, assembly GCA_965367245.1. Classification (GTDB taxonomy): domain Bacteria; phylum Myxococcota_A; class UBA796; order UBA796; genus CBDUIC01. The sequence continues at coordinate 41,351 of CBDUIC010000044.1, forward strand.
CCGCTGCAGGTCGAGCTGGCCCGCGTCGCCTCCACGCTCGAGCAGCGCCCGGCGCCGCTTCGCGAGCTTCGCCAGCGCCTGCCCGTAGGCGGCACGGATGCGGGGCAGTGGTGAGGTGCGCTCGATGCCGAGCTGCTCGTAGAACTCCATGGGCGGAGCCTACCGCACCGCGATCGCCTCGGCCACCTGCGCCAGCAGGGTGTCGTCGTCGGCCGGCTCGACGCAGCGTGGGTGCAGGTGCACCGCATCGTCGGCGACGCGCGCCATCACCGCCACCGCGCCCTCGCGCAGGGCGCGCGTGACCTCGTGGGCAGGCCCTGCCTCCAGGCGCACCGCGAAGCCCTCCAGCACCACGCCAGGCGCCGCTCCCCCGCCCGGCACGTCGTCGACCGCCACCACCTGCGCCGCCACGCCCCGCGCGGCGAGCCCGTCGACCCAGGCCTGCGCCCGGCTCCGCAGGGCCTCGGGGTCGGTGTGCAGGCGTCGACGCGTCGGCACGGCACGCCCAGCCAGATGGTCGGCCAGCGTCGCCTCCAGGGCAGCCAGCGTGACCTTGTCGACGCGCAGCGCGCGGTACAGCGGGTGGGCCCGCAGCTTCGCCACCCAGGCCGCCTTGCCCACCACCAGGCCCGCCTGCGGCCCGCCCAGCAGCTTGTCGCCCGAGAACATCACCAGGTCGACCCCCGCCGCGACCACCTCGCGGACCGCCGGCTCCCCCAGCTCGCCGTGCAGGCTGCCGGAGCCCAGGTCTTCCACCAACGGCAGCCCGTGGGCCCGAGCGACCTCAGCCAGCGCCTCCCGGGAGGCCTCCTCGGTGAACCCCACCTGCCGGAAGTTCGACGGATGCACCTTGAGCAGCACGGCGGTGTCGGCCGTGACCGCGGATGCATAGTCGGCCGCACGGGTCCGGTTCGTGGTCCCCACCTCTACCAGGTGCGCTCCCCCACTCGCGATGACATCCGGCACCCGGAAGCTGCCGCCGATCTCCACCAGCTCGCCCCGCGACACCACCACCTGACGGCCCCGCGCCAGGGCCGTGAGCCCCAGCAACACCGCCGCCGCACAGTTGTTCACCACCAGCGCATCTTCGGCCCCGGTGAGCTCGCGAAGCAGCGCCTTCAGCCCATCGAGCCGCCCCCCACGTGCCCCCGTGGCCAGGCGGAGCTCCAGGTCGCACGCCCCCATGGCCGCCACCGCCGCCTGCTGCGCCCTCGACGACCAGGCCGACCGCCCCAGGTTGGTGTGCACCACCACGCCCGTGGCGTTCAGCACCTGTCGCAGCCTACCCCGGTCGAGGACCTCCCCTCGGGCACGGGCCAGCGCCAGCAGATCGGGCAGTGCCGAGCGCGCCCCCGCCAGCACCTCGGCGCGCACCTCCTCGATGACCTGACGCGCGGCCGCCACCGCCACCGGCGCCGGCAGCTCATCCAGCTGCGCCGCCAGCCGGTCGACCGACGGCAGCCCTCGGAGGACCTCGCTCATCGCGGCACCAGCAGCGTGCGCGGGCGCACCGGCCACCCCGTCTTCGGCTTCATGTCGGCGCCGGGGAACTGGAACCGCTCCACGGTCTGGTAGGCCTTGGGCACACCATAGGCCAGCGGCTGCCGCCCCCCCTCCAGCACACACGCGTAGTAGTGGTCGCGCACCGCCTTCTTCACCGACCCCGCCGGCGCCGACAGAGGCCCCTTCTTGTGGTCGACATCCCACAGCGAGATCAAGTGCAGCGATGGATCCTGCCCCGCATAGACCGGCAGCCACGCGAAGTAGGGCGACCAGATCGGCCCGTCGCAGTGCTCGACCAGCTTCGCCACCACCTCGGCACCGGCGGCGCGGTCACGGTCGGTCGGCTTCATGGGCTCGAGGTCGGTCAGGGTGCCCAGCCACACGCCCTGAACCGCCAGCGCCAGCGCCGTCGCCGCCGCCACCGCCGTCGAGGGAAAGGCCTGTCGCAGCTGCCCCAGCACCACCCCCGCGAGGGCGAGCAGCACCCAGTGCGTGGGGATCAGCACGTTGATGAAGCCGCCGTTGTGGGCCCGCATCAGGCTCGCCAGGAACATCGCCGTGAGCAGCACCCCGAAGGCCGTCCACCACGGGCCGTCGACCCGGCCCTCCACCATCGACGACAACGCCGCCACCACGGCCGCCCCCGCCGCCGCACCCAGCGCGAAGAAGGTCGCCGCCATCACCGCGACGTGGGGCGTCGCCGCCCCGGCCACCGCGGGCTGCGCAGCCGCCCAGGACGCGGCGGCGAGGCCGACCACCGCCGCCACCCCCCACCCCACGAACGGGTGGACCTTGTCGAAGCGCCGCTGCGCTGTCGCCGCCAGCCCCAGCCCGCCGATCCAGATCGCCGGCCCCAGCCAGTGCCCCAGCTCGCCCGGCGCGCCCGGCATGCCCCGAAGCGCGGCCATCGGATGCGACCGGGGGACCTCGATCAAGTAGAGCAGGAACCCCCCGCCGCTCCGCCACTGCAGATAGGCGGTGAACAGCAGCGCCGGCACGGCCGCCGACAAGCCGAAGCGGAGCGCCTCCCGCCAGCCTTTCCAGGCCCACAGGCCCAGCGCCAGCGGCACCCCGAAGGCCGCGAAGTTGTGCTTCACGGTGAACGCGGCGCACAGCAGCAGCCCGCCAGCCACTCGCGCCCCACGGCGGTCGTCGAGGCTCAGCGACAGCGCCCAGGCCGCCAGCCCCATCGCCAGCGCATCGGGGCGGACCAGATCGAGGAAGGCCCCCGACGCGCGGTAGGTGCCCAAAAACAGGCCCGCGGCCACGAGCCCCAGGGCCAGGCTCTTCCCTTGCCGCCACACGAGATGAGCCAGGCCGCTGGCTGCAGCGAGGGTGCCCATCCACGAGATCAGCCGCCCCGCGGTGTAGCCGACGTCGCCCGGCACCGCAGCGAGCACGGCCGAGTAGCCAGGCGGGTAGACGTAGGGAATCCAGTCGGGGGTGGGGTCGCTGTACAGCGGCAGCCCACGCTCCAGCCGCCACGCATGGGCGAGCATGCCCCCTTCCATCCACTCGAGGTCGAAGGGGTAGGTCAGCCGCGTGAAGAAGGCCGCCACGACCGCGCCCGCCAGCCAGGCCGCAGGCACCGCCGGCAGCAGATCGAGCCACCGCTTCACGGCATGCCCACCGAGCCGCCGCCCGCCGCCCAGTGGCTGTAGAACGCGATCACCACCGTGACCGCCGCCATCCACAGCACCGCGGGAAACACCAGCACCGGCAGCGAGGCCATCAGCACGCCCTGGGCCGCTACGTCTTGGGCACTCCACTGGTCCCACACCGGGTAGGCCGCCTTCACCCGGCGCTCCACCTCGTCGACCCCGATGGGCTGGTCGCCACAGGTGAGCCGCCCCTCGGAGAAGGTGACCTCGCCATCGGGGAGGGGGACCACCCAGTCGATGGTCGGCGCCTCCCCCTGCACCAGCATCAACGGTTGCCCGCACACCGAGCACCGACCCACCGGGGGACCCTGCTCTCCGGCCAGGTGCGCCGCCAGTGCCTCGAAGGCCACCCTCGGCGCCGCCGCCGCAGGGCGACGCGACCCACCAGGCAGCTCGACGTGCACCACGCCCTCCTCCCACCGCTCGACGCGATGGCAGCTGGCGCAGCGCACCTGGGCCACGGCACTCACGCCGACCAAGCTCCCACGGCCGCCTTCAGGGCATCGGCCTCGTCGGTGCCTGACCACCCGATGGCGTCGGGACCTCCCAGGGTGCCGTACCACGCCAGCAGCTCGGGCTCGATGGGCAGCACCACCGCACGCTGGTGGTCGGCCAGGAGCAGCTGCGGCACGGCCGCACGGCCCTCGGTCGCCAGCTCGGCGACGTACCACACCTCGCCCTTCACCTCGCCCTTGCGCACCAGCAGCCGCCACAGCCCGTCGAGGCCATCGGCGAGCGTCTCCAGCACCGGGTGCGTCTCACGCTCACGACGCGTCGCGCCCCGGAGGACCCGGAACAGCTCCCAGCCGTCGCCCACCAGCACGCCGGCCAGGTCGGCCAGCACGTCGATGCCGGGCCCGCCGTAGCGAAGGGCCAGGGCCTCGTCGGCGAGCGCCTCACGGGCGTCGGTGATCCCCGCAGCGGCCGCGCGCACCGCCAGGGTGGTGCCCTCCGGGATCTTGCGATCCGTCTCCTCCGCTGCGTCGACCGCGCGAAGCAGCGCCGGCGCCAGCGCCAGCGACGCCTCGGCCCGCTCGGCCACCCGCAGGGCGCTGCTCGGCCGCCGGAAGGTGGCCACCACCTCCCGCAGCTGCTCCTCGGTGGGGGGCGTGTCGCCCTGCAGCAGCGCCGTCAGCACCGCCGGCGGCGCCGGACCATCCGAAGCCGGCTTGCTGCCGGCTGCGGCACGGGGCTCCCGGGGGGCGCGCTCCTGGGGAGCCGCCGGAGGGCGCTCGCCCAGAGCCGCGAGGAGCGCTGCGTCGTCGGCATCTTCGTCGAGCACGACCACGCCCTGGGCCGCCGCCGCGTCGCGCAGGGCTGCGTTCCCGGCACCCGAAGCCACGAGGACCGCGGCCCCCGACAGGCGCACCAGACGGGCACCGAGCTGCTCGGCGACCCCTTCGGGCCACGCGTCGGTGGCATGCGGGGCGAGGGCGAGCATGCGCTGCCCATCCTCTCGGGACATCCGCAGCGTCCACACCCGACGATCGTCGGGCTCGCCACGGTGCAGCACCCCTTCGCGAAGGCCATCGTAGGACCACCCCGCGGCCACGCCGGCCGCCGCCACCCGCACGGCGCGGTGGAAGGCCCACGCATCGAACAGACGCAGCGCCGGCGCGCTGGCATGCTTGGCGAGCACGGCCTTCACCGCCTCGCCACCCTGGGCCAGCGCCCGCCCGACCAGGCCCGACAGCCAGCCAGCCGAGGACCCGGCCTGGTGCGCCACGTGGTGCTCGAGGGCAGTCACCACCAGCTCGTCGAGCTTGTCGGGGTGGGCGTCGGCGAAGGCCTCGAGGGCCGAGATCGCCGCACGACGCTTGGTGGGGACTGGGGCCCCCAACAGATCCGACAGCGGATCGGGCACATGCACCTTCACGCCGAGCCCCGCCGCGAGCTCCCCCAGCGCGGCCTGCACGGCCTGCTCGAGGCCCTTGCCGCTCGTGGTCGCGTCGGTCAGCAGGCTCCACGCCCGGAAGCCCGACCAGGTGGGGCCACGCCGCTCCCCGGCCAAGCTGCGCACCTTGCGGGTCTTGCCCTGCTCGGCGGCCTGACGCGCATCCGTGAGCGGATCGTCGTTGCGGGTGGACTTCCCCTTCGGCTTCGACTCACGAGCGGGGCGCTCCCGCGCCGAACGCTCCCGCCGCGACGACGCGGAGGGGGGCGGTGCCGATGCATAGTTCGGCGCCTTCGCACCCAGCCCTTCGAGGAGCTTCACGGCCTCCTGCCGCTGCCCCTTGGGGGCTGCCGGAGGCGTCTGGCACAGCGACACGAGCTGCTGGGCCTCGGACACCGCCTTGCCCTTCTCACCGAGCAGCGAGTGCAGCTGAGCGATGGCCCAGGTGGCCTGACGCATCGCGGGCACGTCGCCCAGGCTCCGGGCGCGAGCGACGGCGATCTCTGCGAGAAGTGCACGCCGGCTCTCCTCTTCGGCCACCGAGGCGACGCGGTGGGACCAGGTGTCGAACATGTACTCCTCCAGGGGCAGCGTTCTAACGTGTCCGCGCGACGTGATACCCCCTGTCGCCACGGAGAGTGCATGCCGGAGCGAGCTCACCTGCCGTCGAGGCTGTCCGGAGGCCCGATCCCGGGCGAACAGGCCGTGGCCGAGTGGGTGCCACTCGGGCTGCACCGCGGCCTTCCCGACCCCTGGAGCGCTGGGCTGGCGGCCCTCGCACAGACCCGCGCCCGATCCGCCCACGCCCGCGCCATCCTCACCCAAGGCGTGAGCGACGCCGACGGCCTGGGCGTGCGTGGCCTCGGTCATGCCGCTGCCCCCGGCCTGATGCTCGACGCACCCCGGCTCCGGCGCCTGCGGGATCACACCGCGACGGTGCTGCACCCCTCTCGCGTCGCCGACCTCCGCACGATCGCCGCCATGGATCCCGGCGAGGCCCGCACCGTCGGTCGGCTCGGCTACCCCATGCGCATGCGCGCCGGGGAGCGTGGCTTCCAGCTCATCGAGTGGTCCGAGGCCGAGGCGCTGGCCGCCGAGGCCCTCGCCACCGTCGCTCCGGCCTCCCAGGCATGGCTCGCGGCCGCCGACCTGATGTGCAACGAGGCGGCCTTCACCACCGTGCAGGCCGCTCAGGCCCTGGGCGTGCCCCACCTCGACAGCACCAGCCGGTTCGCCGAGGGGGCCTCCGTGGCCGCCCTGTCGTCGGTGCTCGGCACCCGCGCCGCCACCTGTGGCCTGTCCGACCTCGCCCGTGCCGACCTGGTCCTGCTGTGGGGGGTGCAGGCCGCCGAGCTGCCCGTCCTCGCCGACCTGATCGCGGCCGCCAAGGATGCCGGCACCCGCGTGGTGTGCATCGATGCCATGGCCGACCAGGGCTGGTCGCCGCGGTGGCTTCCGTCCCGTCCCATCGGCTCGGTCTTCGGCACCCGCCTGGTCGACGACCACGTCCTCGTCCCGCGGGGCGCCGAGCTGGCGCTCTGCCACGCGCTGATGGCTCAGCTCGCCCGGTGGGATGCGTGGGACCACGCCTCCATGCCGTCCATCGCGTCCACCGAGGTCCCCCTCGAGCCGCTACGCGCTGCGACGGGCCTGCCCTTCCCGCGCCTCGAGTGGCTCGCGCAGCTCATCGCCCGCGCTGGCACCATGGTGAGCGTGTGGGGGCCGGGGCTGGTGCAGCAGGCGCGGGGCGCGGCCACCGTGCGGAGCGTGGCCCACCTCCACCTCAGCCAGGGGGCCCTGGGTCGCCCAGGCTGCGGGCTGATCCCGCTGCGCGGCGACGCCGGCGGCCAGGGCGCCGACGACCTGGGGCTTCGCCCGTCCGAGGGCGGCAGGGGCGCCGCGGAGCAGCTGCAGGCCGCCGCCGCTGGCGAGGTCGAGCTGATGGTGCTGATGGGCAACGCGCTGGCCGACGCCCTGCCCGCGGGCAGCGCTGCGGCCGCGCTGAGCAAGGTCCCCACCCGGATCCACCTGCTCACCCACCTCGACGCCACCCTCGCCACCCCCCCACCGGAGGGCGGGCAGGTGTTGTTGCTGCCCATCGCCGGGCCCTACGACGAGGCCGGTGGGGCCACCTTCACCTCGGTGGAGCGGCGGGTGCAGCTGTCGCCCGAGCTGCCCGGCAAGCCGGTGTTCGGCGCCGCACGCGCTGCGTGGCGGGTGCTGCCCGAGCTGGTGGCCAAGGCACGCCCCGAGGCCGCCGAGGCGCTGTCGTGGCCCACCGCCGCGGCGGTGCGGCGGGCCATCGCGGAGTCCGTCGCCGACTACGAGGGCGTCGACGAGCTCGGCCCCCAGCGGCCCTGGCTGCAGTGGGGCGGGCCGAGGCTGAGTCCCCCCGAAGAGCCGACGATCGCCCTCGCTACCGACCCGCTCCCTGCGCCCCACGACGGCTACCGGCTGCTGCTTCGGCGAGGGCACACCACGCGGGGCGGGCGGTCCTGGCCGGATCGAGCCAACGGCCTGCAGCGCGACCACATCGGCATCAGCAGCGCCGATGCCAGCCGCGAGGGCGTCGCCGACGGCGATCCACTCGTGGTGACCGGCCCCGGGGGCACCCTGCACGGGCGCGCCAAGGTGGTGGAGCTCGCGGTGGGCCACCTGTGGGTGGCGTGGCCCGAGGCGGGCCGGCTGGTCGAGCTGTCGCTCACCGACGAAGGCGGAAGCCTCGATCTGACAGCCTCGCTGTCGCTCCACGCACCGTGAAGGGCGTCGACGAGCGCAACGTGCAGCGCTGGCCCTCCACAGAGTGGGGCCCCGACCTCCTCGCCCGGGAGGAGCCGCTGGAGATCCGCGTCGAGGAGCGCTCCGTCGCCGTCCTCATGCGCACCCCGGGCGCTGATCTCGACCTGGTCGCCGGCTTCCTGTGGACCGAGGGCATCGTCGAAGATCGCGACGACCTGTCGGCCCTCGGCCATCTCCCCGGTGATGCCGACGGCAACACGGTGCTCGCCAGGCTGGCGGCCGGGGTGGAGGGGCACCTCGAGGCCCTCGAGCGCGCCACCCGCACGCTCTACGCCACCAGCTCCTGCGGCCTGTGCGGCAAGGCGAGCATCGACCGCATCCTGGTCGCCGCGCCCCCCACGCGCCCCCTGGGCGTGGCCGACGACGTGCTGTGTCGGCTTCCCGACGCGCTGCGTGCCCACCAGGGGGCCTTCGAGCAGACCGGCGGCCTGCACGCCGCCGCCCTGGTCACCGCCGATGGCCGGCTCACCGTGGTCCGCGAAGACATCGGCCGGCACAACGCCGTCGACAAGGTGCTCGGGGCTGCGCTGCGCGCCGACGAGGTCCCCCTGCACGACCGGCTGCTCCTCGTGAGCTCCCGCGCCGGCTTCGAGATCGTGCAGAAGGCGCTGGTGGCCGGGGTGGGTGCCGTCGCCACGGTCGGCGCTGCGAGCACCCTGGCAGTGGATCTGGCGGCCGAAGCTGGCCTGCCCCTCGTGGGCTTCCTGCGCGCCGACCGGTTCACCCGGTACGTGGCAGGGCCCCCAGGGCCAGGGTGAGCCACAGGCCCACGACGCCGCACCCGCCGAGGCCCTGCACCATCAGCAACATCTTCATGCCGTCCGACAGCCCGGTCCCACGGAACTCAGGAGGCACCGCATCGGCGATGGACAGGAACACCAGCAGGCTCGTGGCCGTCGCGACGAGGTGCGCCGCCCCCCCGAGCAGCGCCCCCAGGATGATCGTCGCTGCCCAGGGATGCCCGCCTCCACGGCGGAGCCACAGCGCCACCAGCAACACCCCGAGGAAGCCCAGCTGCACTGCCCCTCCGACCAGGCAGACCACTACGGCTTCCGGAACAGGCTCGGCTGGATCTCGAGCTCATCGGTGATCGGGCGAGCGGTGGACTCCGGCGTGAGCACCTCGATGATCTCCAGCTCTTCCCGCGACAGCTGGTAGTGCCGCCGCTGCCCCTCGTAGAGCAGCTTGCGCACCAGCGCCTGCCAGCTCGCCTCAGTCTTCAGCGCGTCGTTGCCCGACGCCGCCTTCTGCGACAGCCGCCGAGCGAACGCCTCCTCGGTCGTCTTCGTCGCGCCACGGATCCGCCAGCCCGTGGCCTCGCGGAAGGCCACGAAGCCCTCCAGCCGCTTGCTGAAGTAGGTGCGGACCGACGCCTCCGAGTAGCCCGTCTGGCGGGCCAGCTTGCCGAAGTCGACCACCTTGTCGGCGCGCTCCAGCTCGCGGAGGGCGATGAGCAGGGCCACCTGCTTGTCTGAGAGCTCGTCGGACATACAGCGAGCATAGCCTGGTAGGGTCGGGCCCATGGTCCCCTTCTTCCTGCTCATCGGCCTCGCCCTCGGCCAGCAGCCCGAGGCACCGCCTACCGCCCCCGAGCGGCCGCTGATCGTCGCGATCAAGCCCTCACCGCCCTTCACCATCCCCTCCCCCGACGGCTCGTGGCACGGCATCAGCTACGAGCTGTGGGAGGCCATGGCGGAGGAGACCGGGCAGCCCTTCGAGCTGCGCGAGCTCCCCCTGTCGGAGATGCTGGCCGGCCTCAAAGACGGCAGCGTCGACGTGGGGGTCGCAGCGCTCACCGTCACCGCCGAGCGGGAGGCCGCCTTCGACTTCACCCACCCCTTCTACCAGGGGGGGCTGGGCATCGCGGTGAGCCAGGCACCGACGAACTCGTCGCGCATCGTGTGGCGCGTGCTGTCAGCCCGCTTCCTGCAGACCATCGGTGCCCTCGTGGGCGTGCTGTTCCTGTCCGGTCTGCTGATGTGGTTCTTCGAGCGCAAGCACACCGACGACCCCCGCGGCGTGAACTCGCTGTCGGATGCCGTGTGGTGGTCGGCCGTGACGATGACCACCGTGGGCTACGGCGACCGGGTTCCGAAGACGGCCGGGGGCCGGCTGGTCGCCATGGTGTGGATGTTCAGCGGCATCATCCTGATCAGCTCCTTCACCGCCACCATCTCGTCGGTGCTCACCGTGTCGCAGCTCGAGAGCGAGGTTGACGGCCCCGAAGACCTCGCGGGGGTCCGGGTGGGCACCGTCGAGGCCTCTACCTCAGCAGGCTGGGTCAGCGATCAGCGCCTGTACGCCGAGCTCTACCCCACGCCGAGCGCCGCCCTCGCGGCCCTGGTCGACGGCGAAGTAGAGGCCGTCGTCTACGACGCGCCGGTGCTTCAATACCTGGTGCACACCGAGCACCCGCGAGAGCTGGTGGTGCTGCCGCGTGTCTTTGCGCGGCAGAACTACGCGATTGGCCTGCGGCAGGGGCTCCCCGGTCTGGAGCGTCTCAACCAGGTCCTCCTCGAGCGGGTGGAGTCCAGCTGGTACCGAGAGCTGCAGCGGCAGCACCTCGGCGATTGAGGAGCCCACGGTTGGGTCGGGATGGGGAGCCTGCCAGACCAAACCAAAGGACAGAGCGCCCGAAACGTGGCACCATTCGGAGAGAGGTCACATGAAGCATGTTGCATTGGGCATCCGTCTATCGCTGGGGCTCGCGTTCACCGGATGCGCTGGTTCGACATCATTTCTGGGCGACTTTGTGGACACCGAGATTGCTCCAGGCGGCTCGCAGCAAGTCATCTTGGAGTTCGAGGCGGAGGGCTCGCACGCAGGCGACTACGATTTCTCGGCCACGGTCTCCAGCGGCGACGGGCTGACAGCGACCGTGTCACCGCAACGCATGGAAGTGGATGGAGTGGTCGACGTGGCGGTCACCATATCCGCCGACGCAGGCGCCGAGTCTGGCAGTGGCTCGGTCTACGTCGAAGGGTCTGACGGCTCCAACGGCGCCGGAACGACCATCTCCGTGACCATTCTCTAGGCCCGACATCTCGTTCAGCCGCCGAACAACTTGCCGAACCACTTCTTCAGTGGGCTGCCCAACGCAGCCCCCGTCGCTGCCGTGGGCTCGACCCGTCTGGGCGCAGCGCCCTCCTGAGAGCGCTGGTCGAGGAACGAAATGTGCGCCCAGTCGGGGTGCCGCTCGGGGCGAGCGTGCGTCCGAGCGGCCACGATAGGCTGCACATGCTCCGCAGCCCAGTCGGCAATATCGACGGGCAGCCCTATCTGCGCCTGCAGCGAGAGAATCCGGTCTTCCACCTGGGCCGCAGACAGTCGCTCCTGCGGCTCGAATCTACACATCTGCTCGACGAGGGTTCCCACCAACCGGGCCGTGGACGCGTCGAGATCGCGGTGGGTCAGCAGCTGGAGCTGGTCGTGCAGGCGCTTGTCGTGGAGTAGCTGCTGGCGGCTGACCACCACGTTCTTACCCGAGAGGAGCTGCACCAGGGTCATGCCCAGCGCATAGATGTCCAGGGCGGGGGACGCAGGACGTGCCTCGAAGCGCTCGGGCGAGTTGAAGCCCATCGAGCCCAGCACGTGCTCCCGGGTGAGGAGGTTGGTCGCCGCCTCGCGGTCCGCGAAGTCCGCCTTGGCCAATCCGAAGTCCACCACCTTCACCGAGCCGTCCACCGACAGCATGATGTTCGATGGCTTGATGTCGCGATGGATCACGTTCAGTGGCGGACCACCGGGACCGGAGGGAGCGTTCCACGCCGCATCCAGCGCCTCGCACACCCGGCGCACGATCTCCAGGGCTACGGAGGCAGGCAGGCCCTGAGGGAATGGCCGCCGGAGCTCGTCGAGATGCACGCCCTCGATGTACTCCATGATCACGACCGGGCGACCACGGTAATCCAGGAGGCTCTCCACCCAGACGATGTTCGGATGCTTCAGCCGCTGAAGCAGCCGTGCCTCGTCGCGGGTGCGCTTGAGCAGCTCTTCTTGCTGCAGCTCGGGCTGCAGGACCTTCACCACGACGAGCCGGTCTTCGTCGACAGGGCGGGCGAGGCACACGGTGCCATAGCTCCCGGCGCCCAGCACCTGGACAACGGTGAATGCGAACTCGGGCGACGGCAGCGGCCCCTCCGGGAGCCCATCCTAGCACCCTCGAGAAGCTGCTCGGCCACGGGTCTCCACAGCCAGGTGCGACGCTTCCACCCGCGCAGACGACAGAGTCACCGTCGCGCGGCGGCCCATGTCCGCTCCCTACAGCGCACCCAGGTCGTAGTCGCCCTCGGTACCATTGCGGCTGTTGACCCAGCGGCCCGCTCCCTGGCAGGCCACGAGGTCGTACGTACCGCTGATGGAGACCCCCTCGTGGGTGCCTGACATGACCCCGACGGCGCTCACCTCCCCTACGGCGTCGGTGTCCCCTGCACTGGTGACGAAGGTGACGAACAGGGTGCCGTCGGCCAGCAGCTCTCCGGTGACATCGCCCGTGATCGGGTAGCCATCGAGCTGGTAGGACCCGACCTGCGGCCCGGCGCAGGCAGACGCGTGCCCGCCGGCATCGTCGTCGTCGTCGTCGCCTGTCGTAGCATCGTCGTCGTCGTCGCCGGTCAAGGTCGTTCCGCTGGAGAGCGTGCCGGTGTCGCCCGAGCCCTTGGTGTCTTCGAGGGCATCGCACCCAGCGACACACAGGGTGAACAAGCTCAGGCTCAAGGCAGTCAAACGGCACATCGGGACCTCCAAGTCTCTGAACTCAAGCTAGAAGCGTGGAGTGAAGGTGCCTATGACCGAAACGGACAACCCAGGGTCCGAAACGGACAGTGCTCGGGTCGCGGCGTCTCTGGTTTCGCAGGTGGCGCAGGCCGCGCGCGCGGGGGGGGTCCCGGTCGACGCCATCCAATCCCTCGCGCTGCCGGTCGAGCGTCAGTGGGACTTCGACTACGGCGTACGCGAGGCCGACGTCTTCGAGGCACTGGCCCCCTTGGGAGGCCATCGTGTCGTCCTCGACGCCGCCGCCTCCCCGGGCGGTCACTTCTCCCCCGTGTTCCACCTCGCCTCCGCCGCGGAGACCGTCGCCGACACCATCGACATCGCCGCTCGGTACCTGCCGCTGGTGTGGCAGCGCCTGCGGGTGCGCACCCACCTCACCCACGAGACCGTCGTGATGGCCTTCGACCCCGTGCCGGACCATCCCGGGGCGCACCTGCTGATGCAGTTCGTCGTCGCGGAGATGTGCTGGGCGACCATCCACCTGCTCTCGCAGCAGCGTTTTCGCGCGCTTCGCGTGGAGCTGCCTGGGGCCGTCGACGACGACGAGCGCTGGGAGGGGCTGGCGGAGGTGATGTGCTTCGGGGCAGCCCGGGCGAGGATCGTCGTAGCGAGGTCCGACCTCGACCGGCCCTGTCGTCGCCCCGACCCGCGGCTCACCTCGTGGCTTCGCTACGTGCTCGACCAGAAGGTGAGTGCCCTGTCAGCGACGGCACCCCTCCGGCAAGAGGTCGTCGAGCTCGTGCGGCGCCGTCTGCGTCTCCCTCCGGACCGACGGGTGGTCGCGGCCACCCTGGGTATGACCCAGCGCACGCTGGCGCGGCGGCTCAGCAAGGAGGGGACCTCGTTCCGCGCCATCGTCGACGAGGTTCGCTTCGAGGCAGCGCAGCAGTGGGTACGGGAGCTGCCGAGCGCCGAGGTGGCCGCAAGGCTCGGGTTCTCCGACGCGCGGAGCTTCCAGCGGGCCTTCAAGCGGTGGGCGGGGGAGACACCGGGCGCATGGGCGCGGCGGCGCGAGGCGTCCCGGTGCGCCGTCGGCCTCGGAGTCGATCCGGCTGACCCCATGTCGGTAGCCATCGTCGGCGTCGGCCCCCGCTCCTAGGGCTGCGGCAGGCGCTCCCCGAGCTGGAGCGCATCAACGGGTGGTCCTCGAGGGGGTAGAGTCCAGCTGGTACCGGGCGCTGCAGCGACAGCACCCCGGAGACCAAGGAGTCGACCTTGCTCATGCTGCTGACGGCGGCGGCCGCTCTCGCGGGCCCGTTCCAGACCCTGCACACCAGCGCCACGCTGCCGGCCCAGGAAGCCGAGATGGGGGGTGGCCTCGGCTACGCAGCCCCGAGCGTCGCGCCCGACACCGGCTGGCTGCTCATCAGCGGCTGGGCGAGGTATGGCCTCGGCGAGCGTACCGAAGCCTTTGGCGGGGCGGTGTTCGGCACCGCCGGCTACGGGATCGTGGTCCATGGCGGGGCGCGGTACCGTCTCGGTGCCGACACCGGACCGCAGCTATCGGCCGGAGCCGGCGTGTTCTCGTCGCTGTCGCGGGCCAGCCCGGTCGGCTTCGAGGTGCCGATCGTCGCGGGTATCGCCGGCGATGTCTCTCCCTTCGTGGGAGGCACCCTCATCGCCGTACCCACCGGTGTTCTCGGCACCTACGTCGCCGCCCAGGGGGAGGCTGGGGTGGGGTTCGAGGTCGAGTCCTTCCCCGTATACGTGTCGGGCACCTACCAGGGGCTAGCGGGTATCCATGTGGTCGGGGTCGCGGTGGGCATGGGCTACAACCCAGCGCAGTAGCGACAGCTGACCGCTGACGGACCTCCGTCAGCGACGTCGTCACACGGGGGGCACACCAGGAGATTGCCTACGTAGATCCGTTGTCTGTACGTGGCGCACCCGTTGCAGCCACCCCGCGGGGGTAGACCATGGGCCTGCTGCAAGACATGCGCGACGAAGCCCACCGAAGGGGCTACAGCCCACGCACCGCCGACGCGCGGTGCGCCCCGGCACGATGGCCGCGCAGCTCAAGCGCCTGCAGGGTGATG
>CBDUIC010000045.1:0-55401 GCA_965367245.1 uncultured bacterium
GCCTCGCCCCCGAGCCGGTGCCGGTAGCCGAGGCGGCGGCCTACAAGGCCTGCCTGGGCTTCCGGCAAGTCCTCGGGGCCCTGCTGCTGTCTCACGACCTGCGCGGCGTGCCCCTGGCCGAGCTCGGCGACGCCGGCGACTTCTTGGGCCTGCTGAGCCGCGAGGGCTGGCTGGTGGGTCGCCACCAGGTGTGTGCGGGCTCCCCGGCCCAGATCCGGCGCCTCTACGATGCCCTCGCCACGCCTCGGAAGCGCCCCGCCACCGACCCTCGCCCGGCGGCGGAGGCGACCACCCTGGTGGTGAGCTGGCTGCTGGCCGAGCGCCACCGTCGCCCCCTGCGCGACACGCCCCTGGCGCGCCTCGCCCAGCATCGCCCCGGGCTGCAGCCAGCCGATGCCCTGAGCCTGCTCGACGCTCCGAGCGCGGCGCTGCGAAGTACGCTGGCGGAGGGGCCGCCTCGCGCGCAGGTCGAGGCGTGGCTGCAGCGCCTCTTGCCTCGAGGGGGACCATGGAGCTGTACGGACTGTTCCTGATCGCGATCGGCCTGGTGGGGGCTGCCTCGATCGCCCTGGCCGCTACGGTCGCGGTGGTACAGGCCGTGCGCCTCCTCCCCGCAGACCGCAACGCATGGCACCGCTTCGGCGAGCTGCACGGGCTCACCGCAGGCGGCGAGACCCGGTGGAGCGGCGAGGTAGACGACCTGTCCTTGGAGGTCACCGAGCCCCTCGGGGGCCGGGGGCCCTTCGGCAGGGCCACCGTGTTCACGCTGTTCACCGAGGCCGCGGGGCTGCACGTCGTGCGCCGAACCACCGACAAGGTGGGGGTGCTGACGGGCCACGACGCCTTCGACCGGGCAGCACGGGCCGTCGTCGCCGACGGAGCCCATCATCAGCTGCATGCCGAGCTCCGAGAGGCCTGGCTCGACGCCGACGACCAAGGCTTCGCCGAGATCCTGCCCGACGGGCGGGTCTGCGTGGCCCTCGAAGGCATCGCCCTCGACGACGCACGGCTGTCGGGCGGTCTGGCCCTGGCCCGCCGCCTCGCCACCGAGCGCCTGGCCGCCCCCACCCCCGCCGACTTCCTGGCGCGACCCGAGGCCTCTCATCTGCTCGTCGCGACCCTCGACGCCCTCTCCCGGACCGCTCCCAGCGCCGCCCGCCGGGCAGCCCGGCTCCTCCTCGCTCACCCCGACCAGCAGGTGCGTCTCGCCGCCGCTGCCGCCACCGGCCCGGAGGCCTTGCTGGAGGAGCTGCGCGGCCACCCGGTAGGCGTGCTGACCCGGCTTCCCGTCGAGCACGTGCCGGACGCCTTCGCCCGCCTGGGCCAGCCACAGAGCGTGCCCACACACCTGCGGCGGGTGGCCGCCCGCCGCCTGGCCAGCGAGCCCGTGCCCGAGGCGCTGCCCCTGCTGCGATGGATCCTGGCCACCGACGACGCCCAGGTGCAGGCCCACGCTGCGGAGGCCCTGGGCGCCGTGGGCACCATCGACGACGTGCCAGCCCTCCGCGCCCTGCCCGCGCAGCCCGCCGGGCACCGCGCGGTCGCCCAGATCCAGGAGCGGGCGGGAGGCGTGCCAGGAGCAGTCTCGCTGAGTACGACGGGTCAAGCGGGACGTCTCGCGGTAGCAGAGGAGGGGTCCTCATGAACGACTTCGTGGTCGCACCGAACATCCACCACCATCCCGAGCTGTACGAGCAGGAGAACGAGGCCCTCGCTCGCGACGGTCGCCTCGATATCGCCCTGCGCGCCGTGGCCGACTGGCAGGGCAAGCGCCTCCTCGACATCGGCTGTGGCACCGGCTTCTGGCTGCCCCGCTATGACGACGCCGCGCGGGTGTGGGGGGTCGAGCCCGACCCGATCTTGCGGCCCCAGGCACGCGGCCGGGTCATGGCCTACGAGCACATCGAGGTGCTGCCGGGCTCCGCCGAGCAGCTGCCCCTGCCCGACGCCAGCGTGGATGTGGCCCATGCGCGCTTCGCCTACTTCTTCGGCCCCGGCGCCGAGGCAGGCCTCGCCGAGGTGCGGCGGGTGCTGGCCCCCGGTGGCACCTTCGTCGCGGTCGACAACAGCTGGGCGGGGGGCGACTTCGCCGAGCTGCTGCGCGATGCGGTCGGGGGCAACGCCAGCATGGATCCGGCGGCCACCGACGCGTGGTGGCGTGAGCAGGGCGCCGAGCGCATCGAGGTCGAGGCCGGCTGGTCCGCGCAGAGCCCCGAGCAGCTCGAGCAGATCCTGCGGATCGAGTTCCCCGCCCAGACCATCGATCGCTTCGTGGCCCGGCATCACGCCGCGTCGCTGAGCTACCGGATGGCGCTGTTCGTCTGGCGCCGTGATCCCTGATGGAGCTGCTGCTGTCGTTGCTGCTGTCGCTCCTCGGCACGGTGGCCGCGGTCGGCGGCGGCGGCTGTCTGGTCGTCACCCTGTTCGTCTGGGCCGCGGTGGTGGCATGGCGACGGCGACAAGCCCTCGCCGAGGCCTACGAAGGCCCCGGCGCCGATCTCGCCCGAGCGCTGGGCCTGCAGCCCGATGGGCCGCTGGGGATGGAGGGTACGCGCCGAGGGCGTCGCGTCCGCATCACTCGTCACCCCGACGGCACCCTCGAGGCCCGCGTGCTCACCGGCGCACCGCAGGTCGGGCTGCGGCAGTCCTCGGTCGGCTCCACCCCCGTCGGCGATCCTGGCTTCGACGAGGCCTGGGCCTTCTCCGGCCACCCGATCCAGCTCGCCTCGATGTCGCGCCGGGTGCGGCAGGCCTACGCCAGCCTCCTCACGGCCCAGCCCGCATCAGGCCCCCGGGGGGTGGCCGTGCGGGGGCTCCCTGCCGACAGCGACGCGGCCGCCCTCGAGGCGTGGCTCGATCGGCTCACCGAGGTAGCCGATGCCCTCGAGGAGGCCGCAGCCCATCCCGAGCAGGTCGCGGCTGACCGCTCCGAGCCCCGCCCGGTGCGCGCCGCGGCGGCCGAGCAGCTCAGCGAGGCGCAGCACGCCGACGAGCTCCGCGCGCTCCTCACCGATCCAGACCCAGACCTGGCGGCGATCGCCGCCCTGACCCTGCGCGACCCCGACGGGCTGTTCGCGGCGGTCGTCGCCCCCGAGCTGAGCCACGAGCCGTGGGTCCGCGTCCGCCGGGTCCTCCCCCAACGGATGGCGCCACGCGCCATCGAGCAGCTGGTGGCCACAGACACCAGCACCAGCTGGGCACGCGCGGCATCCCTCGCGGCCGTCGTTCCCAGCGAGGCAGCCAGCGAGGCGCTGCTGACCATGTTCGGCCCCGACGGCGTCGACCTCGACACGTTCCACATCAACAGTGCAGGTCGCAGTCGCTTCGCCCGTGCCACCGTACGTGCCTTCGTCCTGGCGCCGGTGCCCGGTGCCGTGGCGGTCGCGCTGCGGCTCGCCCGGTGCGGGGCCCCTCGGCCGCTCATCGAGGAGAGCGTGCGCATCGCTTCCCTGCACGGCACCGGCGACGACCTCCCCCTCCTCCGCGCCACCCAGGCCGTGCTCGACGACCGCTACCACGACGTGCTCGACAAGGTCGCCGAGCGGATCAAGGCCCGCAGCGACGTGCGCCCCGGCCGGCTCGCCATTGTGGAGCCGGCACCTCAGGCGGGCGCCCTGGCGGTGGCGGAGTCCCCCGGGGCCGGCGCCCTCTCAGAGGCCGAGCGTGCCCGCCTCAGCCGCCCCACTGTCCCCGAAGGCTGAACATCACCGTGCGCCCCGGAAGCGGGTAGCCCACGAAGTCCACCACCGGCTCGGGGGCCAACAGCCCGTCATCCACCAGCGGGTCGCGGGCCACCTGCTGCACCGTGCGGTCGAGGAGGTTGCGCACATCGAGGGCCACCGCCCACACCCCCGTGCGGTCGACCCACTGCAGCGTCGCCCCATGCAGCACCCGCGGCGGCTGCAGGTCCCAGTTCGTCGGATCGGTGAAGGTGCCCGCGGTGACCGACAGGTCGTGCGACAGCCGCACCCAGCCCAGATCGACCCCTTCCCGAGTGAACCCCTCCACCCAGGGAACGCCGGGAAGCTGGTTGCCGTTGAAGGTCGGGTCGCCCGAGCGATCCACGGCCCGCGTGAGGGTGCCCGTCACCATCAGGTCGAGGGGACCCGGCCTCCACCCGGCGCCGAGCTCCCCGCCGTTCACCGACACCAGCCCCAGGTTGACCGGGAAGGCCAGCCCCTGGGCGTTGCGCGTCCACACGATGCGGTCCTCCACCTGCTGCGTGAAGCCCCCCACCTCGAGCTCGGCGTCGTCGGACTGCAGCCCCAGCGACACGTCGCCCCCCGTGCCCCGCTCGTCGCGCAGGTCGGGGTTGCCCAGCAGCGCACCGCGGTTGCCGTACAGCTCGGTGAGATCCGGGATGCGCACGCTCCGCCCCATCCCGATCTTGAAGCGCACGTGCTCCCGCACGATGCCCAGCCCCACCCGCGGCACCCCCCGGAGCTGCTCGCTGCCCACCACCCGCAGGGTGCCCGACGCCACCAGGGTCTCTCCACGGAACGTCGCCTCCACCCCTGTGCGCAGCACCTGCCGCACGCTGCGCCCATCCACCCGGTCGTCACGGGCCGAGGCCATCGCCTGCACCACCGCCTGGCCCAGCAGCGCCTGCCCCTGGGCCCGCACCCCCGCTGAGCCGGTGTTCGTCTCGCTCGCATCGGTGGTCGTCAGCTCGTCGAGGGGGTCGATGAGGACCTCCCTCCTCACCACGCCCCACAGCCGCAGCTGGCCCTTCGTGGTGCCCCGCGCCGCATCGACCTGGGCCGTCGGCAGGTGCCGGTCGACGGTGTAGGCCACCCCCTCGGTGGGGTCGAACACGAAGCCAGGCACGCCTTCCTCGCGGTGCAGCCAGGCGTCGAACAGGGTCAGGCGCAGCGCGTCGTCGCCCACCCGCCAGCGGGCATGCAGCGCCACCTGCTCCGTCGCGTTGTTGACGCGAATCCGGTAGCGGTCGTCGCCGTCGTCGGTGCGGGTGCCCCCGTCGTCGTACCAGGGGAAGTCCCCATGGGTCGACAGCCCGTCGAGGGCCACGAAGGCATCGCCCAGGCCCGTAGACCCCGTGCCGGTCGCGGTCAGCCGCGCCGTCGCCCACGACCCACTCGCCACGCTCACCCGAGCGCCGGGCTCGTCGCCCGTGATCAGGTCGACCGCCCCTCCCACCGCGCTGGTGTCGAGGTGCAGCGGCGCCGCCCCCCGGTAGACGTGCACGGCCTCGAAGGCCCCCAGCGGCAGCTCCGACAGGTTGGCGCCCCCTGCCCCCTCGGGGTTGAGCGGCAGCCCATCGAGGAACACCTCCACCTGCCGCGAGGTCGACCCGCGGATGCTCACGCTCGACCAGTCGCCCAGCCCGCCGAGCCGCTGCACCACCGCACCGGGGGCCCGCTGCACGGCGGTCGCCACGTCGGCGGAGGCCGGCAGCCGCTCGTCGACCTCGATCACCGTGACCTGGGTGGTGCCGTCTTCCGGCCGCAGCGCCCGGGCCTCCACCACCACCTCCTCGATGGGCTCGTCGGGGGCGTCCATCAGCGCACCCACGCATACAGCGGGCGCAGCTGCGGCACGTAGAGCACCTCGGCCAGGTACAGCTGGTAGAGGACCTCACTCCCCACCACGCCCAGCGCCCCCAGCCCCGCCATCCCCAGCACCATCCGCTCCCAGCCCTTCATCCGCAGCGGCACCCGGGGGACCCTGCCTCCCGCCGGGTCGAAGCCCCTCGCGTCGAGGGCCTCCGCCAGGGTGCGGGCCCGGCGCACCGCTCGAGCGATCACCGGGCGCAGCAGCAGCAGCTCGTCGCGCAGCCGGGCCCAGGGCTGCCGCGGAGGAACCCCCCGCGCCCGCGCCTGCCGCACCGCCATCCACTCCCGCGCCACCAGCGGCACCATCCGCAGCGAGGTCACCGCAAGGAACGCCACCGCCCACGGCACCCGCAGCGCCGCCAGCCCCTGCAGCAGCCGGTCGGGGGCCGTCGCCACCGCCACCGTCGCCCCCGCGAAGCCCATGGCCACCAGCCGAAGGCTCTGCACCAGCCCGTGGACCACGCCTTCGCGCCACAGGGTGACCGGCCCGACCGAGACCAGCGGAACCCGCGGCTGATCGCTGTAGAACAGCGCCTGCGACAGCATCGTCGACCACACCACCGCCGCGGCCACCCCGAGCATGGCCCCCCGGTAGCGCCCCACCACCGCCAGCGCCGGCAGCGCCGTGACCAGCGCCAGCGCCCCCAGCGTCGACGGCGCGTCGAGGACCACCGCCAGCACCCCCACCGCCGCCAGCAGCCCCAGCGACAGCCGTGGATCAGGCCCCGAGGGCGCCGGCACCGTCGCGGCCACGCCGTCGGGCAGCGGCTGAGGAGGACCCGACCCGAGCAGGGCCTCCACCCGCGCGGTGCGATGCAGCGGCGCCACCGCCAGCGCCTCCGCCGGCGGGCCATCGGCCACCACCCGCCCGTCGACCAGCACCACGACCCGGTGGGCGCGGCGGGCCGCGAGCTCGAGGTCGTGGGTGGCGAACACCACCGACGTGCCCAGCGCCTCCAGGGCGTCGAACAGCCCCTCCACGTGCTCTGCGTCTTGTCCCGTCGTGGGCTCGTCGAGGACCAGCGGCGCCGGCTGGCAGCACAGCGCGGCCGCCACCGCCACCCGCAGGCGCTGACCCCGTGACAGCGCCTGGGGGGGCTCCTCCCACAGCTCGCGAACCCCCAGCGCCCGGGCGATGCCCTCCACATCGACGGTGAGCCCACGCTCGGTCGGCCCCACGGCGAGCTCCTCGGCGACCGTGGCACGGAACAAGGACAGATCGGGGTCCTCGGGCACCCGCAGCCCGGGGAGCTGCCGTAGCAGCGTGCTCTTGCCCGCCCCGTTGGGCCCGACCACCGCGACCCGCTCTCCAGCGCGCAGCACCAGGTCGACGTCGTGCAGCACCGCGCGCCCGTCGTAGCTCGCCGCCAGCCCTCGCAGCGAGTGCACCACCTCGCCGGCCCTCGGGGGGGGCACCAGGTCGGCAGGCGCCCCCAGCGCGGCAGGAAGCTGCAGCCCCTCCAGGTCGCTCGGGTGGACTTCGCTGCGAGGGCGGTCCACCACTACCTGCCCCCGACGCATCACCACCACCCGGTCACACCACGCCCAGCAGGCATCGACCCGGTGCTCCACCACCACCACCCCCAGCCCGGCGCTAGCCAGGGCGTCGAGCTGCTCCAGCAACCGCTGGGCGGCCCCGGGGTCGAGGTGCCCCAGCGGCTCGTCGAGGAGCAGCCAGCGCGCTCCGGCGGACCGAGCTGCGGCCACCACCACCTGCTGCCGCTGCCCCGCCGACAGCTCCTGGGGCGCCGCCCCCGCAGGAAAGCCCAGCTGGGCGAGGAGCTCGCCGACCCGGGCGTGGGTCTGCTCCGGGGCGAAGCCGGCGCCCTCCGGGCCGAAGGCGAGCTCGTCGGCGACGCTGCCCGCCACCAGCTGGTCGGATGGGTCTTGGGTGACCAGCCCCACCTGACGGGCGCGCTGGGCCGGAGCCATGCCCGCGAGGGGCTGCCCGTCGACCCGCGCCTCCCCCACCACGGCGCCCTGGCCGTGCCGCTGGGTGAGCCCGGCGGCCAGCCGCAGCAGGGTGGACTTCCCCGAGCCCGACGGCCCGGTCAGCAGCACCCGCTCCCCGGGGCGGAACGCGAGGTTCACGGGGCCCACCGAGGCCCCGCCGACGTAGGTGTAGCCGAGGCCCTCGAGCTTCATGTCGCCACCCGGCGGAGGCTGGCGGCAAGGTCGACGGCCACCGCACAGCCGATGGCTACGTACAGAAAGCCGGGCACGGCCAGCAGCAGGCCCACGTACCAGGCGGCGTAGTACAGCCGGTACAGCGCCGCCGCCACGCACAGCCCCGTGGCCACCGCCGCGACGTTGGCCAGCCCGAGCCCCAGCGACACCCTCAGCCAGCGCGCCCCCCAGCTCCCGTCGCGCCAGCTGGGAGCCCGGGTGAGGCCGACCAGCCACAGGCTGGCCTCGAGCCAGAACACCACCGACCCGACATACAGCAGGTCGACCGGGTGGAAGCTGCCCAGCGTCAGCCCGCGGAGCAGCGCGCCGGTGACCGTCGCCAGCGCCGCCACCCCCGGGCGGGGCAGCAGGGTGAGCAGGGTGGCGAGGAGGCAGGCGCGCAGGGCGTCGTCGGGCAGGCCCGTCAGCAGCGGCGCGAAGGGCCCCAGCAGCGCCGAGACCCCGTGCCCCACCACCTGCAGCACCCCGGCCACCACGTACGACAGCGCCCCGAACAGCGCGATCGTCACCAGGTCAGACGTGGGCTGCGCCCGCAGCCACCGCGGCCCCTGCCAGGCCAGCAGCGCCCAGCCCAGCCCCGCGCTCCCCAGCGCCGCGGCAAAGCCGAGCCAGGTCCACACCCGACCGCGACGCAGGTAGAGCGGCGCGTCGACCTCGTGCAGGGCCGCCTCCGCCCCCAGCGGCACCACCGACCAGCGCCGCACCCACTGCGCGCCCTGCAGCGCGTCGCTGTCGACGTACAGCGGCAGGGTCACGGTGACCGGGGCACCGGGCGGCAGCCGGGCTACGCCGATCACACGGTCCAACCCCGACGCATCCCGCACCCGAGGCGCGAAGGCCTCGCTCCCCGCACCCTCCACCCTGGCCTCGACCACGACATCGAGGGGCTGATCGCCGTGGTTGTGCAGGGTGAGGGCCTGGTGCGCCCAGGGGGCCTGGTCGTCGCGGGCCCGCCCCATGCCGACGGCCCGAAGCCCCCGCCGAAGCGGCTCGGGGGGCAGCACCAGCGTGTCGACCGGCCTCGTCGCGTCGGGCACCCCGCGAGGGTCGGTGGGGAAGGCCTCCCCCACCACCTCCACCACCGCCCGGGCCTCGGCCATCGTGCGCTCGGTCACGTCGAGGCCGATCCGGGTCACCTCCCCGTCGACCTGCACCTCGAGCGCCCCGTCGACCAGGGGCCCCTCCACCACCTCCCGATGCCCCACCACCGGGAGCTGCCGCTGGTGGACCTCGCCTCCCCAGCGCACCACCACCTGCGTAGGAGCCTCCCGCGCGGTGACCACCAGGGCAGCCGTCGACGCCCCCAGGGCCCAGGCCTCCACGACGTCTCCGTCGACCACCTCGCGCCCGCCCTGCCCCCTGGGAGCCTCCAGCCGCAGCGACACCGGCCCCGGCGGCGCCGACACCATCGCCACCGCCTCGCCGCTGTGCACCGTCCACGAGGCTCCCGGCGGCGGGCGGACCGGCACCAGCAGGCGCTGGCCACCGGGGGGGGCGCGCATCACCAGCCGCCCGAGCCCATCGCGCACCACCACCTCACCCAGCGGCCCGCTCCCCTGCACCTCCACACCACCCTCGACGAGGGCCGCCGACCAGGTCGCCTCGGGGGCCGGTGCGCACGCGACCAGCCCCACCCACAGGGCCAGCCCCCTCACCGAAGCACGGTGAGGCGATAGGCGCCCCGCACCTCCTCGCCCGCCAGGTAGGGCACCTCGATCGCCGCGATGCGGCCATCGGCCGCAAGGGCATGGCGCCAGAACACCGGCGACTCGGTGTGGCACACCGCCGCCAGGGGGGCCTCGGGCCGCTCGAAGTCGAAGGCGAGCACGCCGAACATGTCGGTGCGCTCGTCGGTCTGCCGCGGGCCGGCTCCGACGATGGCCTGGGTGCCGTGCACCGTGAGCCCCGCCATGTCGTAGCCGGCCCCGAAGGCATAGTGAGGCACCAGCTTCCCTTCCTCGGTAGACCACGCCCACAGCCGGTTCTCCCCCGGGTGCGCCGAGGGCGGCCGCATCTCGGGGCGCTCCACCCCCCAGGGGATGCTCGTGCGCGCTGTCACGGCCAGCACCAGGTCGCCCGCGGTCGCCAGGTGCCCGATGCTCGCCGCGATGGGCACATCTCCACTCAGCTGGGGGGACCCCACATCGAGCACCACCCGCTGCCCGGGGCGGTCCATCGTGACCCGACCGTCGCCCATGCCCGCGAACACGGTGCTGCCCCGCAGGGCCAAGGCCTCCCACACGAAGACGCTGTCGAAGTGGGGCGCGAGCACCGGGTAGCGCACGGCCCGCTGCGGCACGAGCCGGTCGTCGAGGACCTGCACCCCGTCGACGGGCAGGCCGGCAGGATCCGGCCCGTCGGCGGAGCGACGGATCGCCACCGCCACCCGCCGACCGTCGACCGACACCCCGCCGAAGACCGCGTCGGCGGCGGCCTGGGGCCAGCGAGCCACCACCTCGAAGCCGTCGTCGAGCACCCGCAGCCGAACGAGCTGGGAGCGGTTGCGCCGGCCCTCGTCGGTGTTCCAGCCATGCACCGCGCTGACCAGCAGATCCCCCCCCGCCAGCCCCTCGATGGCGTAGGCCGCCGGCAGGGTGTACACGCCGTACAGGTCGTCGGCGGGAGGGGGGGCGCTGCTCTCGACGAAGTCGGCGAGGCGCAGCGACCCCAGCGTGTGCAGATCGGCGGGGTCGAGGGCATGCAGCAGCGCGTCGGGGCTCTGCTCGCCCACGAACAGGCGGGCCCCGTCGTCGGCCCACCGCAGGGTGCGCACCAGCGCCTCGGGCAGCGTGCGGCGGGCTCGCACCTCGCCGCTGTGGCCATCGACGACCCACACCTCGCCCAGAGCCGTGCCGACGGCCACGAGGGCGCCGTCGGGGGAGAACGCGACGACGGTGTCGGGAGCTGCCCCTCCGCGGGCCACCCCGCTCGAGACATCCCCCAGCTCGACCTGGAACAGCGGCACGCAGGCCGCCACCTCGGGCGCCTCGTCGCCGTCGAGGGGCGCCAGCACCCGCCCATCGGGCAGCACCACCCCCTCGACCTCGCTGCCTGCCGGCAGCACCTTGCCGCCGCGCACGAACACCGGTGGCACCTCCGCCGGGGCGGAGGGAGACTCGAAACAGGCCAGCAGCAGCAGCAACAAGGGCATGGGCGCACTTACCCGCTTTCGGCTACACGACCACCAGCTGCGCCGCTCGATCGGGAGCCCCCATGCCACTGTTGTTGAGCCTCTCCCCTGCCCTCGCCGCGACCCTGGTCGTCGGCCCCAGCGACTTCCGGAGCATCGCCGACGCCGTCGACGACGCCGACCCAGGCGACACGATCGAGGTGACGCCGGGCACCTACGACGAGACCGTCACCGTCGAGATCGACCTCACGATCGTCGGCACCGGCGGCTCGGGCAGCACCACCTGGGGCAGCGGCTTCGCCTCCGACAGCCTCGATGTCGAGGGTGGCGCCACCGTCACCGTGCAGGGCTTCACCTTCGAGCCCGACGGCCGGGCCATCGATCTGGCGAGCGGAGCGGTCACCGGCATCGACCTGGTGGTGCGCAACAACCAGGTGTTCGACCGTCCGGGCACCGCGTTCCGGGCCCGCCCTGGCACCACGCTGATCATCGAAGACAGCGAGCTGGTGGCCAACGAGACCGTGTTCTGGGCCGGGGGCCACATCTTCGCCGAAGACGCCGTGGTGCAGCTGCGCCGCACCCTGCTCGCCGACGGCACCGGCTCCGACGGTGGGTGCCTGTGGGCCGCCGACAGCGAAGTCCTCCTCGAAGACGTGACCATCGAGGGCTGCGAGGGCACTCTGGGCGCCGGGGTGTTCCTCGACGGCGGCAGCCTGGTGGGCACCGACACCGTGTTCACCGACAACCGCGTGCGCACCGGCTTCGGCGTCGATCCCGACGCCGGCGGCCTGTACGCCATCGACGCCAGCGTGACCCTCACCGACGTCACCTTCTCCGGCAATGCCGGCGGCGTGACGGGCGGCGGTCTGCGGCTCGAGGAGGTCACCGCGGTGCTCACGCGGGCCTCGATCACCGACAACGAGGCCGACTACGGCGGCGGCATCTACGTCGACGGTGGCTCGCTGACCCTCGTCGATAGCTACCTGGCACGCAACGAGGCCACCGAGGTGGGCGGCGGCATCCGCTGGCGGCACGAGCAGGGGCGGCTCGACATCTCCGGCTCCCAGTTCGACGACAACGACGCGGGGATCTCCGGCGGTGGTATCGGCACGACGCCTCGAGGCGGGGCCGGCGGCGACCTGCTGATCGACGCCACCCGCTTCGACCGCAACACCGCGGGCCAGGTCGGAGGCGCCCTCGAGCTCATCGACCAGATCTGGATCACCGTGGCCGCCAGCCGGCTCTGCTACAACGAGGCCCCCACCGGGGCGGGCGCTGCGCTCAGCGGCGGCGAAGGTGGGGTGTGGCTCAACAACAACTTCATCGGCAACCTCGGGGGCACCTTCGGGGGCGCCCTGCACGTGGCCTCCGCACCCGACCAGCTCATCGGCGCCAACGACTTCCTCGCCAACGTCGCGGTGGAGGGCAGCGCCATGTACGCCACCGACAGCTCCGTGGTGTTCGTCAACAACCTCGTCGCCTACCACCAGGGAACCGCTGTCAGCGCCGTGGCCACCACGGGCTCGCTCACCTACAGCCTGTTCCACGACAACACCCCGGCCGACCTGTCGCCCAACCTGGCCAAGATCGCTGGCCCCGGCATCGTGTACGGCGACCCGATGCTCACGGCGTTCACCCACGACGGCAACTGCGACAACGACGACCTCACGCCGCTGGGGGGGTCCCCCCTCATCGACGCCGGCGACCCCGCCCTGGTCGACGACGACGGCTCCCCGTCCGACATCGGTAGCGTCGGAGGCGGGGCTACCGAGCCCGGAGAAGATGCCGACGGCGACGGCATCGCGACCCCCGACGACTGCGACGACACCGACCCGAGCGTCTACCCGGGGGCCGTCGAAGACTGCACCGACGTCGACCGCGACTGCAGCGGCGACCCCTACGACGCCGAGGGCAGCACGCTGTACTACGCCGATGGCGACGGAGACGGCTTCGGCAACGTCCTCGAGCCCATCGAGAGCTGTGAGCCGGTCGACGGCTACGTGCGCGACGCCACCGACTGCCGCGACGACGACCCGTCGACCTTCCCCGGCGCCACCGAGGTGTGCAACGGCTACGACGACGACTGTGACGACCAGGTCGACGAGGGGCTGAGCAGCTCTTGGTGGCCCGATGCCGACGCCGACGGCTGGGGTGCGGGGGCCGCGGTCGAGGCGTGCGATGCGCCCGAAGGCTACGCCGACCGCGACGGCGACTGCGACGACAGCGATGCAGCCATCCACCCCGAGGCCAGCGACATCGACGGCGACGGGGTCGACAGCGACTGTGACGGCAACGACGGGCCCGACGGAGGCCCCACTACCGCGCAGTCCGAGGAAGGGGTCAAGGCCAAGGGCTCCTGTGGCTGCTCGACTCCCGGCCCCACCCACCTGGGCTGGCTGGGGCTGGTGCCGCTGTGGTGGCGACGCCGGCGCTAGCTACCCCTGCGGCAGGGAGCCACGCCCCACGGCGGGGAAGCGCGCGCCGTCGGGCGAGGAGCACAGCACCTCGTCGCAGCCGATGAGCAGGTGCTCGTGGGCCTCCAGGCTGCGGCAGGCACGATCGGCACGCACCAGGGCGGCGCCGGCGGCGTCGCAGCGGAACAGCCCCTGGGTGCCGCACCCGACCCACACCGCGCCCCGCCAGGAGGCCACCGCAAGGGCAGGCCCTCCGACCTTGGCCACCGTGCGAAACCCGTCGACCCCTCCCTGGAGGACCTCGCCGTCGGCGGCCCCCACGATCACGCCCCCGGGCACCACGCAGGCCGACACCAGCTCGCGGCCGGGCGCGGCGGCGAGCACGGTCCACCGGTCGACATCGTAGCGAGCCACCCAGCCGTCGTGCCCCACGGCCCAGGTGTGCTCTCCGCAGGCCATGGCGCGCACCGCGAAGCCGGGCGCCGTCACCGGCTTCCACTTCCTGCCGTCGTAGCGCCGAACCAGGGACGCCCCATCGCTGGGGCGATCGCCCCAGGCCCAGGCCTCCTCTCCCGCACCCGTCACCCCACGGAAGGCCAGGTCGAGCTCGAGCTGACCCCAGGGGGCGTCGTGAGGCCACGGGTCGTCGCACCACCGCACCCAGCCATCCCGGTCGACCACCCACACCCGACCCGCTGAGCTCCGCCACAGGCCGGTGAGTAGGGTGGGCCGCACCAGGCGCAGCCCCAGCTCCACCGGCGGGCCCCCGGGCCGGCCGGGGCGGGTGAGCAGCACCCCGCTCTCGGCAGGCCCGACGTAGGCGAGGGCGGCCGCATCATCGAAGCGAGATCCCGACAGGCACCGGTAGCGAGCACTCACTGGTTGATGAACCCGGTGATGTCGCTGCGGAGTCGATCCGCATCGCCCTTGTTGCCCAGACGCTGCAGTTGTTGGACCGCGATGTCGCCCGCCACCCGGATGACGTTGCCCCAGCCTTCCTCCTTGGCCATCTCGCAGATGTCGTGAGCGAGGGACGCCACATCGCGATGCGCCACCTCGAGGCCGAGCTCCTTGGCCGACCACAACCACTGCCAGCACTGGGTGTGGTCGCCCCGCTTGGCCAGCTGCGCGGCCACCGCGAGCCGGTAGCGAGCCCACAGCGGGTGGCCCGGCAGCGCCTCGAGGGCCGCCGCCGCGGCTGAGGTCGCCTCGTAGGCGGCGTGCTGGTCGCCCTGCGCAAGGGCCAGCATCGACAGCCCCAGATGAGCCTCCACCACGACATCGTGCAGCCCGAGGTCGCCGGCGTCGCGCACCGCCCGGTCGTACAGCGACACCGCAGCCCCCGAGCCGGCCTGCCGCTCGATCCGGGCCCGCACGCCCACGGCCCGCACGACCCCTCGGGGATCGAGCCAGGCGCGGGCGACGGCCTGGCCACGGTCGGCGGCCGCCATCGCGTCTTCCAGGCGCTCGCGCTCGATGCAGGCCATCGCCTGCCCCAGGGCACAGCGCGCGGCTGCTTCGCCGTCGTCTGCCTCCAGCCAGGCCTCCTCGGCGTCGCCGTACAGCTCGGCCGCCTGGTTCATGGAGCCCACCCGGGCCTGCTCCCGAGCCTGGGCCTCGAGCACGGTCGCGACCCGCCACGGCGCTGCGTCGCTGCCGAGCCGATGCAGCGCACGGTGGAACTTCTGCTGCGCCGCCCCGGGATGCTCGACGGCGAGCAGCAGGCCCTGACCGAGGAGCGCCATCGCCTCGGCATGCCGCTCCGACGCCTCCGACGCCGCCCTCGCGGCTGCCTCGAGGGCGTCGTACACCCCGTCGGCTCCGGCTGCCTGCCGAGCACGGGCCAGGCCGACCCGAGCGCGGGCCATCGCCGCTGCGCTGTCGGCCTGCGCCAGCGCCTGCTCCCATGCCCCCTGGGCATCCCGACCCAACCACCCCAGCGCCACCGCGCGGCGCTCCGCCCAGAGAGGGCCGTCGCTGGCCTCCTCCAGATGCTCGGCGATCCCGTCGCAGGCCGCCAGCAGGGCCGCTCCGTCACGCGCCGCTTCGGCCTCGATGGCGCCTCGCTCCCACGACGAGCGGGCAAAGGGCAGGTCGCCCGCCTCACGAGCGTGCTCGGCTGCGCGCAGCGGCGCCTCGACATCGGAGGACCGAGCCCAGGCGCGCGACAGGCGGCGCTGCAGGTAGGCATGGTCGGCTCGGCGGCGGGCGTCGGCCGCGATGGCCGGCTCGACCAGCACGACGCCCCCGATGCGCTCCGCCAGCGCGGTGATCCCCCACAGGCCCTGGGCCGGGCCGAGGAAGCCGTCGGCCACCGCCACCGGCAGCTCCGACAGAGCGGCCAGGTGCAGCGCATCCCTCACCCGGCGGGCTTCGCCGACGACGTGGGTGAGGCTCTCCATCACGTCGGACGGCTCACAGGCCACCGCCGGTCGCCCGCTGTCGGCGCCATGCTGCAGCCACGCCCGGAGCCGACGCGGCTCCCCACCACTGTCGCGGGCCACGGCGGCCGCGTCGGCGGCCAGCTCGGTGGCCGCGACCCAGGCTTCCAGGGCGTCGTGGTCGGCCCCGTCGACCTGGACCCGCGGCGCGCGGAGCGCCTCGATGCCCGCAGTGAGCGCATCGTTCGCCGCCAACGCGTCGGCTTCGACGGTGGCCACCACCACCACGGGCCGGTCGCCCCGCACCAGGTCGGCCGCGAGGGCAAGGCCATCGAGACCCACTTCGTCGATGGTGAGCAGGAACAGACCCCGCGCGCAGCCGCCATCGATCCGGCGCTGCAGCTCGCGGCGCCCCACCGCAGCGGACGCCCTGCGCTCCCCTTCGGCGAGGGGACCACACCACCGCCGGGCGCGCACCACCTCCTCGTCGGTGGCCTCGGGGGCCGCACGCCTCCAAGCCGCCTCGAAGGCCTCGACGGTGTCGCCTCCCGGATGCAGCGCCCGCGCCAGATCGACCGACCGACCCCCGCGCAATGCGAGGGACTCCGCCAGCGCCTCCTTGGCGAGCGTCTGCCGCAGCCAGGCGGTGACCCCCGCCAGATGGGCTCGCCGCCCCTCGAGCACCAGGATGCGGGGTCGCCCCGTCGACGCCACGTCGCGCACCACCGACCACAGCCGGGTGCGCACGACCTCCGCCACCACGGCGACCTCACGGCGGGCGCGCAGCGAGGGCAGCGTAGGCAGCGGGGACGGAGGCGCGAGGGGGGCCTCGTCGGCGGGCAGGGCCACAGCGGGGGCCAGCGGCGTGAGCGGCAGCTCCTCTCCCGGGCTGCCCAGCTCCCCTCCCTCGACCAAGGCCAGCAGCGCATCGACCAGCAGCCCTCGCCCCTGCCAGAGCATGGCGATGGCCCCCGCGACGCAGCGAGGTGCGGCGACGCGCAGGGTCAGCGACCTCGCTTGCTTGTCGGGCACGCCATCGGCCACCGCGGCCCACAGGTGCTCCGCCATGGCGTCGCGATCGTCGACGCCCGGCTCGTCGGGCCATGGCGGAAGCAGGGCCACCTGCCCATCGAGGCGCACCAGCCCGTGGCGTAGATCACCGTGACGGATGCCCGCGCCGTGCAGGGCACACAGCCCTTGCATCGCAGCGATCACCTCGTGCAGCGCCAGGGCCCCCGCCTCTTCCACCATGGGGGTGGCGTACCAGGGGACCTCGCTGCGCCCGCCTCCGTAGTCGACGATCGGTACCAGCACGGGGTGCCCGACCCGGGCCCAGCGAAGGGCCCGCACGCTGGCGATGCCCGACGCGCCGGGGGGGCCGCCCCCGAACCACAGGCGAGCCTCGTCGTCGGCGACGTGCCGCACCGGCAGCCCCCGGGCTCCCAGCGCACGATCCTCGAGGCGCTCGTACCCTTCCGGCAGCTCGTTCACCTGGCTTCCTCCAGGGTGGACTATGCCAGAGCGCGTCAGAGGATGCCCCGTCCGGTAGGGTGCCCACCCCACGGGAGAGGCATCGTGTCGCTCTACCAGCAAGTGCGCGCCACCTGGCGCCCCGACCACACCGCCGTGATCCACTGGAGCGAGCCGCCCCTCACCTACGCGGCGCTCCACCGGCGCGTGGCGCAGACGGCCACTTGGCTACAGGAGCAAGGCATCCGCGGCGGAGACGTCGTGGCGCTGCAGCTGCCGAGAGGGCTGCCCTTCCTGCAGCTGCACCTCGCGCTGCTGGCCCTCGGTGCGGCCACGCTCCCGCTCAACCGGCAGTACACGGCTGCGGAGGTCGAGTTCCTCGTGACCGATGCCGGGGCCGTCCTCCTCGTCGTGGGCGACCAGCCGACCCCCATCGCGGGCGACGTGGCGGTGCGCCGCGTGAGCGAGGTCCACCTCGACGGCCTCGCCGAGGCCGACCTGCCCGAGGCCCTCGACCCCGAGACCCTCGCCGTCCTCTGCTACACGTCGGGCACTACCGGCCGGCCCAAGGGGGCGCGCATCCCACAGCGCGCGCTCGTAGCCTGCGTGGGGGCGCTCCACGAAGCGTGGGGATGGCGTCGCGACGACGTGCTGGTGCATGCCCTGCCGCTGTTCCACATCCATGGCCTGTTCGTCGCCCAGTGGGGCGCGCTGTACGCGGGGGCGACGGCGGTATGGCTGGAGCGCTTCGACGCCGGCGCCGTGTTCGAGGCCATCGCCCGGCACCGCGCCACCGTGTTCATGGGGGTGCCCACCTTCTACCACCGCCTGCTGCGGCACCCCGGCGAGCCCGACCTGTCGTCGATGCGGCTGTTCACGAGTGGGTCCGCCCCCCTCCCTGCGTCCGACCACGAGCGCTTCGCGGCCCGCTTCGGCCACCGCATCCTGGAGCGCTACGGGATGACCGAGATCGGCATCGTGCTGTCCAATCCCCTCGACGGAGAGCGGCGGCCCGGCACCGTGGGCCACCCGCTGCCCGGCGTGCGACTCCGCATCACCGACGAGGCCGGTAACGACGTCCCCGTCGGCACCGTAGGCGAAGTGCGCATCGCGGGGCCGTCGCTGTTCGAGGGCTACCACGGGCTGCCGGAGCAGACCGAGGCCGCCATCGGTGACGGCTGGATGCACACGGGCGACCTCGGGCGCCTCTCCGACGATGGCTACGTCACGCTGGTCGGGCGCCGATCCGACCTGATCATCAGCGGCGGGCTCAACGTGTACCCCCCCGAGGTGGAGGCAGTGCTCCGCCGCTACCCCGGGGTGGAGGAGGTCGCGGTCTTCGGCGTGCCCCACGCCGACCTCGGCGAGCAGGTGCGGGTGGCCGTGGTTGGGGAGGTCGACGGCGAGGAGCTGGTGCGCTTCGCACGCGAGGAGCTGGCGGCCTTCAAGTGCCCCCGTGGAGTGCATCGGGTCGACGCGCTTCCTCGCAACGCCATGGGTAAGGTCCAGAAGAACGTGCTGCGGGCGCGCTACGCACCGCCCACCGTGCGGGCGGCGACGACCGACGACCTCGAGCTGCTGGTGGCGGGCAACGTCGCGATGGCCGAAGAGACCGAGGGCCTGGCTCTCGACGCTGCCACCGTGGGCCGCGGTGTGGGCGCGGTCCTCCGCGGAGAGGTGGGCGCCCGCTACCTGGTCGCCGAGCGCGAGGGGCGAGTCGTCGGCCAGATGATGCTCACGACCGAGTGGTCCGACTGGAGGGCCACCGAGGTGTGGTGGATCCAGTCGGTGCACGTCGTCGACGAGGCGCGCCGAACCGGCGTGTTCCGCGCCCTGTACGCAGCGGCCGAGTCGCTGGCTCGCGACAACGGAGTCCCCGGGCTGAGGCTCTACGTCGATCAGCGCAACCAGCGCGCCAAAGCCACCTACGAGGCCCTCGGCATGGACGGTGCGCACTACGCGCTGTACGAGCACTTCTTCGAGGAGTCCCCGTGATTGTTCACCCCCAATGGCCATCGACGCTGGCGAACGACCTCAGCGCCATGGTGCGCCGCTACGGCGTCGACTCCGAGGGGTTCGATCCGCTGGCCCCACCGATCGCCGCCTTCGACTTCGACGACACGTGCATCCGCGGCGACATCTCCCACGAGGCCCTCCACCTGCTGGAAGACGAGGCGCCCACGGGTCGCGTCGCCCACTACCGCGCCGGCTGCGAGGCCGATCTCTACGCCGCCTACCGCGAGCTGGTCCACACCCTGGTCGCCGGCCGCACCCCCGAGCAGGCACGGGCTCTGGGGCTCCGAGCCCTCGACCGGGGCATCGCGCGGGGCACGCTGTCCCTTCGCGACGAGATGCACGAGCTGATCGTGTTGATGCAGGCTCACGGGTGGTGGGTCAGGGTCGTGACGGCCTCTCCCACCGCCCTGGTTCAGCCGGTCGCCGCCCGCTACGGCATCCCTCCCGAGCACGTGCTCGGGATGACCTCGCGCATCGAGGGCGGTCGGTATCTGCCGGAGTTGCTCGAGCCAGTGCCCATCGCCTCGGGCAAGCACGACGTGCTGCTGGCCCACACGCAGCGTCCCCCCCTGTTCGCCGCGGGCGACTCCCGCTCCGACGAAGCGCTGATGCTGGCCAGTCGCTACGCGCTGCTGCGCCACCACCACGATACCGGCCTGCGAGACGATGCCCACCGCCGTGGCTGGTGGGTAATGGAGGACTCCCCATGAAGCTCGGCCTCGCACTCCTCGACTTCGGGGGCCCGACCGGGCCCGAGGAACTCCAGCCCTTCCTGGCCAACCTGCTCGAAGACGTGCTGCCCGGGCCCATGGCCCTCAAGAAGCTGGTGGCGCCTCGACTGGCCACGTCGCGGGCCAAGACCGTGGGCCCCAACTACGAGATGATCGGCTGGTCGCCGCTGGTCGAGACCCACCGCGCGCAGGCCGCAGCCCTCGCCGAGCTGCTGGGCGACGACGGGCTGCCGATGGCCTCCGGGATGATGTTCACCCCACCCACCATGGCGGCTTGCGCCCGAGAGCTGCTCGATCAAGGTGTCGAGGGCATCATCGCCTTGCCGATGTTCCCCCACTACAGCATCGCCACCACCCAGGCCGCGTTCTCCTTCTTCTGGGATGCGCTCAAGGAGGCTGGCGGCGGCCACCTGCCGGTACGGTGGATCCCCGGCTATTTCGATCACCCGCTCTACATCGAGGCCCTGGCGAACACCATCCGCACCGGGCTCGAGCGGATGGCCACCGACGACCCGGATGGCAGTCCCATCCACCTGGTGTTCACCCCCCACGGGCTGCCGGTGAGCTGGGTGACCAAGCGTGGCGATCCCTACCCCGAGCAGATCCGGGCCTCGGTTCGCGGCGTCGTGCAGCACCTGGGCTGGGAGGGGCCGTGGCACATCGGGTGGCAGAGTCGGGTCGGCCCGGTCCAGTGGCTGGTGCCAGCCACCGAAGATGTGCTGGCCGATCTCGGCCAGCAAGGGGTGACACGCGTGTGCATGGTCCCCATCTCCTTCGCGGCGGAACACATCGAGACGCTCCACGAGATCGACATCGAGTACCGCGAGGGCGCCGAGGCGGCCGGCATCCGCCAGTTCGGGCGTGCCCCGGCGCTGGGCACCGAGCCTGCCTTCATCGAATGCCTCGCCGATCGGGTCCGCGATGCGCTGGGGAGCAAGCCCACGCTTCCCTGTGTGCGGTGCCTCGAGCCCAAGGGAGATGCCTGGCGCAGACGCGGCACCTGTGTGAACTGCCGGTTCACGCTGCCGCCCTACCTCGCGGAGTCGGTCGCGTTCCCAGCCACCGACTGAACAGGAGAATCCATGGCCGCGCGGCTCGCCCAGGAAACCGACCTCTCTGAGCTGCGTGACCAGCTGGCCTCCGCCTCGCGGGTTGCCGTCGACACGGAGTTCCACGCCGAGCGCCGCTACTGGCCCGAGCTGTTCCTCGTGCAGATCCAGGTTCCGGGCGCCGACGCATGGATCGTCGACCCCCTCGTCGAGGGCCTCCTGCCAGACCTCGCCGAGGCCCTTGCCGGGGTGCCGTGGTTGGTCCACGGTGGCTCGCAAGACCTGCGCCTGCTGATCCGAGCCCTGGGCCGGCTGCCGGAAGACATCGTCGACACCCAGATCGGCAGCGGCCTGTGCGGGGAGCGCTACCCGCAGGGCTACGGCTCGCTGATGCAGGAACACCTCGGCCTCACCCTCCCCAAGAGCGCCACGCTGTCTGACTGGTCCCGGCGCCCCTTGTCCCGGGAGCAGCTCGCCTACGCCATCGACGACGTGGCGCGCCTCCCCGCCCTGTGGCAGGCCATCGTCGACAAGGTCCATGCCGCGGATCGGGAGCAGCTGCTGTCTGGCGCGTGCCATGCGTTCCGGGAGGCCTCGATCACCGAGCAGGAGCCGACCACTGCGTGGCGTCGCTTCCAGGCCGCTGCCGGCATGACGCCGGTCCAGCTCGCCGTTTTGAGGGAGGTCTGCGCCTGGCGGGAGTCGGCCGCGCAGAATGGCAACGTGCCACCGCGCGCGGTCCTGTCCGACGGCGTGGTGGTCGAGCTGGCCAAGCGCCCCCCACCCACCGCAGAGCGCCTCCTGGCCAACCGGCGGTTTCCCCGAAACGCCCGCAAGCACGTTCCCGAGCTCGTGCGGTGTGTGCAGCGCGGCATGGCCTGCGCCGACCCACCCCGCTTCGTCACCCGGCACACGACGCCCTGGCGCACGGCCGCCACCCTGCGAGCGTGGTCTCTCGTCGAAGGCCACCACCACCAGTGGGCCCCCAACCTCGTCCTTCCTCCACCGCTGATCGACGACATCGTGCTGGCCTGGCCCGCCGATCGCAGCGCCCTGGGCGCCGCCCTCGGCCCTTGGCGCGACCCCCTCATTGGCGACCATCTATGGGCTTTCTGGTCTGGTCACACATCGCTGTCCCTGGCGAACGGTCGGGCCCAGAGCCCCAGCGCCCCGGCGCACTGACCTCACGCTTGGGCGCGTCAACCTGCCGGATCCGCGCCCCGTCGGGCGCCGGTACTCCGAGCTGCGCGCCACTCCGCCGGATCGGCCGCGATCACACCTCTCTACCCAGATGCCCACAACTTCTACCGTCAAACCCGACTTCTTGGCCATCCGTTCCCTTGTAGGGGAAACGATGCGGTGCTCGAAGGCGAGGTGCGGTAAAACCGACTCGTCTCGGATCCAGGAGCGCGAACATGTCGCGACGCAACACTGGTGGGCGCATCCGCGCCGTCATCTTCCTCTTCATCTCCCTCGCGGCCGCCGGTGTGGCGTGCCTCGTGATCTACCTGGTGCTCACGTCCTACCAGCGTGACCTCGTCGAGGCGCAGATGCCCGAAGAGGTCGTGCAGGTGATGGTGGCCGCCCGCGACCTGTACCAGGGCCGCACGATCACCGAGGAAGACCTCACGATGACGGAGCTTCCCCCTACGTTCGTGCCCGACAGCGTGCTTCGGCAGCCCGAGCAGGCGACGGGCCGCGTCCCTCGTGAGCGCATCCTGGCCAACGAGTTCATCCGCGAAGAGCGCCTCGCCGACCCGGAAGCCGGGCTCGGCCTGAACGCCATCATCCCCCGCGGCATGCGCGCGCTCTCCATCAACATCTCGAGCGGGTCGGCGGTGTCCGGCTTCCTCAACCCCGGCAACTACGTCGACATCCTCGTCACGCTGGCGGGCGGCACCGACTCGCGAGAGTCCGAGACCGTGACGCTGCTGCAGGCCGTCACCGTCCTCGCGGTCAACTCCCGGGTCGGCCAGGGTGGAGGCGGCGGCACCACCGGTAAGCCATCCATCACGGTGGCGATCACCCCCGAGCAAGCCGAGCGTCTCACCCACGCCGTCGCCGAGGGCGAGGTCACGCTCACCCTGCGCAACGACATCGACGTGACGCACGTGGAGACCCACGGCGCCTTCATCAACAAGCTGCTCGGCGGCGAAGACGAAGACAAGCGCATCACCATCCAGGAATGGAAGGAGAAGGCGTCGAGGAGCAAGGACGGCACCCTGCTCATCATTCAGGGCGAGCAGACCAAGAAAGAGAAGATCAAGTAGGCCTCTCCTCGCCCTGAGAGACGCCTTCGCTCGCTCCGGCCCCCTGTGATAGGGTCCGCCGAATTCATCCCTCGACCCGCCCGGGTCGACATCCCACACCTTGGCTCGAGGCTGGAACACAGATGTTTAGACTGCTGGCCCCCATGTTGGCCGCCTTCACTATG
Source organism: uncultured bacterium (assembly GCA_965367245.1). Taxonomy (GTDB): domain Bacteria; phylum Myxococcota_A; class UBA796; order UBA796; genus CBDUIC01. The sequence goes on from CBDUIC010000045.1 coordinate 23,386, forward strand.
CTCACCACGCTGGCCACCACTCCTGCCTACGCGCAGGAAGACCGTGGCAGCTGGCTCGATATCGAAGTCGGCAAGTCGGTCACGGTCACCACGCCCAAGGTGCCGTCCGCTATCGCGGTCACCGACGCGGAAGTGGCCATCACCCAGACCCTCGGAGCGGCCAACAAGATCCAGGTCCAGGGTAAGTCCATCGGCACCACCGACCTCATCGTGCAGTTCGGCCCAGGCGTTCAGCCGCTCATCTACGAGATCACGGTCCACCGCGACCTGTCCGACCTCATCCGTCGCATCGACAGCATCGTCGAGGGCGAGCCCCCGCGGGTCTACCCGCTGGGTGAGCGCATCGTGGTGGAGGGTCCGGTCGACGACCTCGACACCCTCGAGCAGGTGGCCCTCGTGTCGCGCATCTACGACGAGGAATTCGTCAACCTGATGCATGTCCGCGGTGACCACCAGGTTCAGCTCGAGGTCCTCTTCGCAGAGGTCTCCCGCACTGGAACCCGCTCCCTCGGCCTCAACGTGATCTACGGCGACCGAGCGATCAACGCCGCCATGGTGGGCCCCGTCGGAGGCAACAACACCTTCCTCAACCCGCAGCTGGCTGATGTCACCAGCGTCGCTCCGGTGAGCGGGGCCGTCGGCAACCCCGTCCTCGGTGGCTTCACCATCGGTGGCTACGTGCAGGCCATCGACATGGCCGCCGTGCTCGGCGTGCTCGACGACTACCGCCTCGGCAAGATCCTCGCCCAGCCCACGCTGGTGAGCCTCTCTGGTCAGCAGTCGGAGTTCCTCGCGGGCGGCGAGATTCCGGTCCCCGTGCCCCAGGGCGGCGGCGGTGCCGTCAACGTCACCATCCAGTACAAAGAGTACGGCGTGAAGCTCGTCTTCGTGCCCACCGTCCTGGCTGGCGACGTGATCGACGTTCGCATGCAGCTCGAGATCTCCGAGCCCGACTACGCCAACGGCACCAGCGTGCTCGGCGTCGCGGTCCCCGGCTTCATCACCCGCAAGGGTGCCAACCACCTCCGTATGGAGAGCGGCAAGACGTTCGCGGTCGCAGGCCTCCTGTCCGACAACGTCAACTACACCCGCATCGGCGTTCCCGGCCTCGGCCGCCTTCCGCTCATCGGCACGCTCTTCCGCACGGTGGCTCACACCCGCGAAGAGACGGAAGTGGTCATCTACGTGACGCCCCGCCTCGTGCGTCCCCTCGCCCAGGGTGAAGTCCCCGGCGCCCCCGGCACCACCGAGAACAACAACCCGAGCGACTTCGAGCTGTTCATCCTCGGCATGGACCACCGCCCCAACAGCCGCACCGCCTCCCCCACGGGCGCGGTCGGCCTGCAGCGCTAGACCCCCCCTTCGGGAGCGAAGACCTTGCGCAACATCGGAAAGAGTAGTGGCGCCGCCTCCGTCGTTCTGGTCGGCCTAGACGGCGACCAGATGGGCATGGTGAGGGAGACCCTCGCCGCGGAGGCCGTGCTGCCCAACTCCTCGGTCGCATTCGGTGATGCCCTCACCGTGATCGACCGCACGCGGCCCGACGTGGTCATCGTCGGCTACAGCCGCAGCGCCGAGGCCTCCCTGGCACTGGCCGAGGAACTGCAGCGCGACTCGCCCAGCACGGTGCTGGTCGCCCTGGCGAACGCCTCGAAGGCCGACATGATCCTCGCGGCCATGCGCGCGGGCTACAAAGAGTTCGTCGTGCTGCCCGACGACGCAGCTCGGCTGCGGCAGGTAGTCCATGAGGCTGCCTTCGCGCCGGCCGACGACGACGAGAAGGGCCGAGTCGTCGCCATCACGGGATCCAAGGGCGGGGTCGGGAACACGACCATCGCGATTCACCTCGCTGCCGAGCTCGCCGGTATCCATCGGGTCTGCCTGATGGATCTCGACTTCGGCATGGGCGACGTGGCCCCCATGATGGACCTCACCGCCCGCGACTCCATCGCCGACCTCCTCGAGCGGGCCGACCGCCTCGACGAGCGCATGCTCAACGGGTCGGTCGCGGTGCACCGCACCAAGGTCAACGTCCTCACCACACCCGACGACATGGAGTCGATCGGTGTCGTGCGCGCCGATGATGTCTTCAACATCATCAACGTCGCCGCGCAGGCCTACCAGTGGGTGATCATCGACTGCGGCACCTACTACGACGAGGGGGTCGCCATGGCCCTCAACGTGGCCGACACCGTCGTGTTGGTGACGACACCCGACGTGACGAGCGTTCGGGATGCCTTCCGTCGTATGCGTACTCTCCAGGTACTCGGCATCGAGAAGGAGCGGGTGAACCTGGTGGTCAACCGCTGGCACAAGAACGCCTATGTCTCCAACAAAGACATCTCCGCCAACCTCGGCGTGCCCATCGCTGCCACCGTGGCCGACGATCCCCGTCACGTGGAGCAAGCGGTCAATGAGGGTAAGATCATTCGCGAGGTCAACAAGCGGTCCGACGCCGCCCGCGACATCGCAAACCTCGTGGCCGTGCTGACGGAAGACCCCGAAGACGTGGAAGAAGTCCGCGCCGAGGAAGAAAGCAGTGGCGGCTGGCTGTCGAGCATCTTCAACAGGAAGTGAGTGAGCCATGGGTGGTGGACGACTGATCGATCGCGTGCGGGGCGCCCAAGGACGGCTCGGCCGCGGCGGGCCGGGGGGCGTTGCGGGCTCCCAGGTGGAATTCGCCCAGGTAAAGCGCGACCTGCACAATGAGCTGATCGAGTCCCTCGACTTCGAGCAGGTGGGCAACACCCCTCGTGAGGAACTGGCACAGCGCCTGCGTCAGACCCTCACCGAGCGTGTGGAGGCACGTCAGCTACCGCTGAACCGCATGGAGCGGGAGCGGCTGGTCGACGAGATCCTCGACAACATCCTCGGTCTTGGTCCGCTGGAGCCCCTGCTCCGCGACCCCGAGGTGTCCGACATCATGATCAACGGCCCCAAGACGGTCTTCGTCGAGCGCAAGGGCCGCTTGGTCAAGACCAACGTCACCTTCAACGACGACAAGCACTTGATGCAGATCATCGAGCGCATCGTCGCCGCGGTCGGCCGGCGGGTCGACGAGCAGAACCCCATGGTCGATGCTCGGATGGTCGACGGGTCGCGCTTCAACGCCATCATCCCGCCCCTCGCCCTCGACGGGCCGACCGTCTCCATCCGCCGTTTCGGTACCATCCCGATCACCTCGGAAGACCTCGTGGCCCTGGGGTCGTGTCCGCGGCCCATCCTCGAGGTGCTTCGCGGCGCCGTGAAGTCCCGGCTCAACACCATCATCAGTGGCGGTACGGGCTCCGGCAAGACGACGCTCCTCAACGTGCTGTCGTCGTTCATTCCGGATGGTGAGCGGATCATCACCATCGAGGACTCCGCCGAGCTGCAGCTGCAGCAGAACCACGTAGTCCGCCTCGAGACACGCCCTGCCAACCTCGAAGGCAAGGGCGCCATCGACCAGCGCGATCTGGTGAAGAACTGTCTGCGAATGCGGCCCGACCGCATCATCCTCGGAGAGATCCGTGGCGGTGAGGCCATCGACATGCTCACCGCCATGAACACCGGTCACGATGGCTCCCTCGCCACGGTGCACGCCAACAACGCGCGCGATGCGCTCGCCCGCTTCGAGACGATGGTGGGCATCGGCATGCCCAACATGGGCGACAAGTCGATCCGTGAGACCATCGCTCGCGCCCTCGACCTGATCGTGCAGCAGGAACGCTTGTCTGACGGCTCCCGGCGCATCATGTCGGTGACCGAGGTGACGGGCATGGAAGGCCCGGTCATCACGTCCCAAGACATCTTCGTCTTCGAGCAGCGAACGATCGACGAGCACGGAAAGGTCCGTGGCGCGTTCCGGGCCACCGGCATCCGGCCACGTTTCTCGGCGAGGCTCGCGTCGAACGGCATCCGGCTCGCGCCCGAGCTCTTCCGATTCGAGATGGAGGTCTAGCATGCCCGCATGGCTCGTCATCCCCATGATGGCCGTGGTGTTCACGGCCGTGCTCGCCACGGGCCAGGGCCTGTATTGGGCCTGGATCGCCAAGAAAGACCGTGAGAACGAAGAGCTCCTTCGTCGTCTCGGGTCGGGCGGCGTGTCGGAAGAAGAAGATGGTTCCCTGTTCCGAGACCAGACGAAAGACGCGGTGGCGACAGCCCTCGGCGACATCGGGCAGTCCCTGCAGAACGCCATCACCGCGGCCGATGTCGAGTACGGCGTCTCCCAGCTGCTCACCCGCATGATGGTGGCGGCCGGCGTCGGCGCTGTGGTCGGTGGGGTCGCGCTCGGCCTGCTCGGCATGATCTTCGCCATCCCCGCCGGCTACATGCCCCTCCTGCTCCTCAAGCAGGCTGGCAACGCGCGTCTGAAGCGCCTGGTGGAGCAGCTTCCCGACGCGCTGGAGCTGATGGCGCGTAGCCTGTCCGCAGGCTTGGGCCTCAACGACGCCTTCCGCCTCGTGGCCGAGGAGATGCCGATGCCGGTGGCGGCCGAGTTCGGCCGCATCACCGAGGAGGTGCGCTTCGGTCGCGACTACCGCGAGGCCTTCGACAAGATGCTGTCGCGCAACCCCGGCGTGTTCGACCTGCGCATCATGGTCTCGTCGATCATGCTGCAGCGCGAGACGGGCGGCAACCTCATCGAGATCCTCGAGAGCATCTCCGACACCATCCGCTCCCGCTTCCTGTTCGACGCCAAGGTGCGGGCGATGACTGCCGAGGCCAAGGCCTCGGCCCTCGTGCTCGGCGGGCTGCCCATCGGCGTGTTCTTGCTGCTCGTCTTCATGAACCCCGACTACGTCGGCACCTTGTGGCAGACGAGCATCGGCAACGTGATCATGGTCGTCTGTGGCGTCATGTACCTGGTGGGCGGTACCATCATGAACGACCTGACCAAGGTGGAGGTCTGACATGGACATGGTGATCTTCGCCTTCATCGCGGTCCTCGTGGTCGTCACGTTCTCCGCGATGGCCTACGCCGGCTACATCTTCATCACGCCTTCCCGCACCGCCAGCGACCGGCTCCGTGAGCTGTCGAACGTCGAAGACGTCGAGACCTTCGACATCATCGGGGTCACCGACACCAAAGAGGCGTCCGGCGTGGCCGGCCGGCTGGGTCAGCTGGCCGAGCCCACCAGCGAGGAAGAAAAGAGCAAGCAGCGACAGATGCTGCTCCAGGCCGGCTTCAAGCATCGCCGCGCCCTCGAGATCTTCAACAGCGTGCGGGTGACCCTGGCGATCTGCTTGCCCATGGTGGTGGCTCCGCTGGCCGCCAACTGGGGCATGCTGCAGATGGCGGGTGCCGCACTGGTCGGCTCTGCCATCGGCTACTACTTCCCGCAGATCTACCTGGTGAACATCACCGAGAAGCGGAAGCAGGAGCTGCTCAAGTCCTTCCCTGACGCCCTCGACCTGCTGGTCTCGTGTGTGGAGGCAGGGCTGGGCCTCGACGCCGCCTTCCGCCGCGTGGCCGGCGAGATGGAGACGGCAGCCCCCGACCTGGCTCGGGAGTTCCAGATCGTCACCCATGAGGTCAGCGCCGGTGTGAGCCGCGTCGATGCCCTCCGCCACCTCGAGGCGCGCACCGGCCTCGACGAGATCCGCTCGCTGGTCAACATGCTGGCACAGGCCGAGCGCTTCGGTACCTCCATCGCCAACGGTCTGCGTGTCCATGCGCGCATCACCCGGCAGAAGCGGATGTCGAAGGCCGAGGAAGAGGCCGCCAAGGTCTCGCCCAAGCTCACCGTCGTCATGATCTTGTTCCTGCTGCCGGTCCTCGGTGCTGTGCTGATGGGTCCTGCCATGATCAAGGTCTACGAAGTGATGAGTAAGCAGTGACGAGCCGCTTCCTGTGCGCGCTGGTGCTTGTCGCCAGCGCCTGCGGGGCATCACGAGGGCCACGGGGTCCCAGCCCCGAGATCCACGACGAGCCACCTCCGTGGATGACCCGTGGGGAGGAAGTGCGGCTCGACATCGCCGCCCAGCTGCTGGCACAGGGCAACACCCGCGGAGCCCTCGACATCGTCCGCACCATGCGGCAGGAGGGCTTCGACAGCGGCGAGGTCGACTTGCTGCAGGGGCGCGCCCTGCGCATGGACGGCCTGGTCGCCGAGAGTGAGCGGCTGCTCACCAGCGCCGATGAGAAGCTCAAGCGAGACGCCCGCCCGTCGACAGAGCTGTGCGTGCTGCTCGCCGACGACAACCGGGTCGACGACGCCATCCCCCACTGCGAGCGCGCGACCGAGCTCGATCCCATGTCGGCCCAGGCGTGGAACAACCTCGGCTTCCTCTACCTGGCCGACGGTCGCGCCCAGCCCGCCCTCGACGCCACCGGCCGCGCGGTGGAGCTCGACTCCACCAACCCGCTGTTCCGCAACAACCTCGCCCTCGCGCAGGCCGCCACCGGCCGCCACGAGGCTGCCTTCCAGACCTACAAGAGCACGCTTCCCCGCGCGATCGCTGCCTTCAATGTCGGTGCCGCCCTGGAACGTTTCGATGATCCAACGCAGGCGCTGGTCTACTATGAGCGCGCCTTGTCCTTCGACCCTACCCACGCTGACGCCGTAGCAGCCCGAGCTCGACTCGCCACGCCGCCCGAAGCGTCTCAGCCTCCATCGGGAGACACACCGTGAAGAACAGCCTCCTCGTCGCCCTCGCCGCTACCGCAGCCGGCTGCGCGTCGCCCATCCACCTCACCTACGACCACGGTCGTGCCTACACCGAGGCCATCATCCGGCAGGCCGACCTGACACGCCCGAGCGTGGCCAACAGCCAGTACCGTCTGTACGGTGTCGAGGCCGAGCAGATCCGGATTCGCGTGCAGGAGTCGTCCACCAACGAGGAAAGCGGCGACAGCACCCTGAGCCAAGGCAACTAGGCCACGTCTGCGGCTCCCGAGGGCGGCCTGGCCGCACGCATCCGTGCGCTGCTTCGGTCGCCGCCGGCAGCCATTGCTCTGGGCGCCATGGCCGGCGGTCTGGCGACCGTCACGTTCTTGCCGACGGCCGTGCCGCTCGGCTGGCAGATGATCCAGGCCGAAGAGGCCATGGCACTGCGCAGCACCAGCGCGACCGCCCGCTCGGCGGCCTGGCTGGTTCGAAGCGGGGGCCAGGCCGACAGCGAGCTGCTGCTCAACACCGAGGTCGACTGGCTGTACATCGAGCAGCAAGACCTGCTCCTCGGCCGCGCCGAGCCCCTTCCTCTCGACCTCGACGCCCTGTGCCCACTGGGCGACGCAGCGCAGGCGGTGACGGCGGAGGGTGGCCTGTGGGCCGTGTCGTGCCACAGCGGTGCCGACACGGGCCGCATCCTGGCAGGCACGCGTGTCCAGCCTGCGCGTCAAGCCCAGACAGTCATGGGTCTCGTGTTGTTGCTCGCCGTGCCCGTTGGGCTGGTGACGGCCCTCGGCATCCTGCGGCTGCTGGCACCGCTGTCCGAGGTCACCCGCTCCCTGGCGCGCGTGGGTGCCGGCGAGCGCGGGGTCCGCATGCCGCGAACCGGCCTGGCTGAGCTCGACGACCTGGTCGACCGCCTCAACGCGGCGGCCCGCGAGATGGAGGACCGTGAAGACGCCATCCTGGGGCGGATCGAGGTGGTGCAGGAGATGGCGCGCCTGGTCGCCCACGAGGTGCGCAACCCGCTGCAGTCCCTGGAGCTGCTCACGAGCCTCATCGCGTCAGAGGAAGACGAGGTCGAGCGGATGGAGATCGCCAACAGCATCCACCAGGAGATCCGAACCCTCGAGACGGTGGTGAACCGGCTGCTGCGTGAGTCCGCCGTCAAGGGGTCGCTGCGGCTCCAGCGCCAGGTCGGCTCGCTATCACCCCTCGTAGAGCAGGTGGTGACCCTGCGGCGCCCCCAAGCCAACGCGAGGGGCACGCGGCTCGACCACGGCGCGCTGTCCGATCGAGAGTTCCCCTTCGACCAAGCCCTGATGAAGCGCAGCATCGAGAACCTCGTCATCAACGCAATGCAGGCCATCCCGGCGCGGGGCGGTGAGATCCGCATCTCGGTGTTCGAGGAAGAGCCCTACATGGTCATCACGGTCGACGACAACGGCCCCGGCGTCGACGAGGAGCTGGCGGATCAGGTGTTCGAGGCCCACGTCACAAGCAAGGAGTCCGGCACGGGCCTCGGTCTCACCTTGGTCAAGGGGGTCGTAGAAGCGCACAACGGTTACATCCGCTACGCTCGCTCCCCGCTGGGTGGGGCGCGCTTCGAAGCCCGCATACCCTTCGATCCTGGGGAGGAGCAGAGTGAGCAGCCGAGCGCTCCGAATCTTGGTCGTTGACGACAACCGCAGCTCCGCCAAGGCCCTCGCCAAGCTGCTGGAGCGCGGCGGTGACTCGGTGGTCGCCGTCTACGATGGTGCCTCGGCCATCGAGCACATCGAGGCCAACCCGCCCGACGTCGTCCTCACCGACCTGAAGATGGAGCCCGTCGACGGCATGGCCGTGCTCCGCGCAGCGCGCTCGCAGACGCCCCCCGTCGAGACCATCGTGTTCACCGCCTATGGGGCGGTCGACGTGGCCGTGCAGGCGATGCACCTGGGCGCCCGCGACTTCCTGACGAAGCCCGTCACCGTCGACCAGGTGTCCGCGCGACTCGCGCCGCTGCGCCACGGCGACGACGTCGACCTTTCGGTGGGCGAAGACGACCACGAGGCTGCGTTCGTCGCCCTCTCCGACGGCGCGGCCGAGCTGCTGGAGACGCTCAAGCGCGCCGCCGACGTGCCGAGCCCCGTGTGGCTGGGCGGCGAGCTGGGCAGCGGGCGCAGCTTCGCCGCCCACACGCTGCACAACCTCGGCGACACGGCGCGCGGCACCACTACCTCGTTCCGTGAGGTCAGCCCTCGCTCGTCGGCCCCCTGGCCGGAGGAGGGCAGCGTGCTGCTGCCCAACGTCGACGCGCTCACCGAGTCGCAGCAGCTCGATCTGGTGCGTCGCCTGCACGATCTACCAGCCGACGTGCGGGTCATCGCCACCGCGGGCGCTGATGGGCGCCAGCAGGTGGCGGCTGGAAAGCTTCGCCCCGAGCTGTACTACCGGCTGGCCGTGGTGGTGATCCAGGTGCCACCGCTGCGCCGCCGCAAGCACGACATCCTTCCGCTCTATCTGCGGGCCCTGGAGCACTTCGCCACCAAGTATGGCCGACCGCAGCCGACCGTCGCCGAAGCCGACCGTGAGAACCTCATGGCCCACTACTGGCCCGGCAACATCCGAGAGCTTCGCAACCTCGCGGAGCGCACCGTCGTCCTCGGAGAGAGCGGCTTCAACCTGGAGGTCATCCAGGATCAGTCGCCGGGCCTGCCCACCCTCGAGCCGGGCTTCAGTCTGTCTGCCCACCTCGAGCAGGTCGAGCGCGACATCCTCGAGGAGGCCCTCCGGCAGGCAGGTGGCGACCGCACCGCCGCCGGCAAGCTGCTGGGCGTGGAGCGGAACACGCTTCGCTACAAGCTCAACAAGTATGGGCTGCTCCGCAAGTAGCGGCGACGTTCACTGGCAGTGATGGGTTCTTTCTGGCGGCGTCGGCCCCCGCCGATACGCCAAACCCATGGTTGTTCGTCCCCACCGTCCTCGCGAGCGCGCCCTCCGGCGGGCCGTCCGCTCCGCACTCACCCTCCTCGCCCGGCAGCGCTTGGTCGCTGTCGAAGAGACGGGCAGCGCCCATGTCGCTACGATCATGGCTCCCAGCCTCCTCGCGGTCGGCCGTGTGGAGCTGTGGTTGGGCGCCAACCTGCATGCTGTGCTGTTCGAGCGGGATCGGGAGCGAGGCACCGTGATGGTGCCCGTCCACTACGACGAGGCCACCGACGAGGTCCTCCCGATCTACGACGACGGCCGGGGGGCCGATGAGTGGCTCAGCGAGGTCGTCGTAGCCCTGCTCGACGAGGCAGGGGCACCACCATATGCCTCCCAGCATGCTGTGGTCACTCCTGGCAGCCGCCCTCGCCCACCCCAGTAGCCACCAGCCCGCACGCCATGAGCTCGTGGTAACGGTCACCAACGACGAGGTGATGCTGCGCGCCTCGATCGAGGTCCCCGAGGAGCTGCTCGACCACGACGAGGTGCTGAGGGGCACGGCCTGGCTGCAGGCAGGTCTGGAGCTCCGGGTCGGAGAGCAGCGCGCCACCTTCACCGTCGACGGCACGCCATCGCGGCGCACCGCCGTGGGCAGCGTCCCCATCGGTCCCGACACCGTCGACATCATCGTGGCCGATGCCACCCTGCTCACCGAGCACAATGAGCTGCGCTGGCACATCGACGCGCCCCACCGAGCCACGACCGCCCACGGCCTCGACGGTGTCTTCGATGGGCGGCGGAAGAAGAGCCTCCGCGATCAGTGGGTGAGCGAGCGGCCCCGCGAGGTGGCCCTGACGGTGGGCCCCGCGCCCTCGACCTGGCCATGGCCCTGGCTGCTGGGGCTCGGCCTGGGAGCGGTCACTCTTCCAGTCGTGTGGCGAGCGCGTCAGCGAGCTCTCGCATCGACGCCACCCTCGCCTCGCTGAACCGCTCGCCGGCCTCGAGGTTCATCAGCTCGAGCACGCCGATCACTTTCTCTTCGTGCACCAGCGGCACCACCGCGATGGCCCGGGTGACGTAGCCCGTCAGTGCATCGACCTCGCCGCAGTGGCGTGGGTCGTCGTGGGCATCGGCCAGCACGATGGTGTGCCCCTTCTCCATCGCGAACCCTGCCACCCCGGTGCCCATGGGCAGGCGCACCCCCATCAGCTTGCGGCTGTGGGGGCCCGACACGGCCGTGAATCGCATGTGGCCCTTCTCTTCGAGGAGCACCGCTCCCGACTCGGCGGGCACGCGCTCGAGGGCCGCCTGCAGTGCGACCTGGCACGCCATCAGCGTGCTCTCGGCGCCGTCGATCGCTGCCAGCTGCGCATCGCGCGGGGCGAGCTCCACCATGGCGTCGGCCGGCAGCTCAGCGAGCTCCTCGGTGGGCTCAGGCTCGCCAAAAGACTCGTCGTCGAGGGTGTCGGGCAGCTCGTCGGCCGGCGCCTCGTCGGACGCCGCCTCCACGCCCAGGCCCTGCACGACGTAGCCGGTGCCCGAGGCGATATCCCGGGCGATGACCGTGCCGTTGGGCAGCACCTCGCAGGCCAGGCGCGTCAGGTCGGCCACCTTGCCGAGCTCGGCGAGCCCTGCCCCCAGCGCCATGATCCAGTTCTTCCCCTCGACCTCGACGCTCGACAGCCCGCGGGAAGTAACGGAGAAGGTGGGCATGGCAACGACCTCGTGGGGGGACCCTACGTCCGCCCTGCATAGCCTACTCCGCCAGGGGGCGCCGCGTCATCCAGCCAGGCCCCACGCCGGTTACAAGCGGTGCCGACCGGTCGAGTCCCGAGGAGGAGCATGGACGCCCCCGAGCCCACGGCGCCACCACCAGCGATGGCTCGCTTTCGTCGCTGGGCCGCCATCGCCGTGGCGCTGGCGACCCTGGGCTACCTGGCCTACGCCGTGTGGAAGGGCCTGTCGGCCACCGCCGCCGAGCTCGCGGGCTTCGCGTGGAGCCTGTACATCCCCGTGCTGCTGCTCACCCTGGTCAACTACGGCCTGCGCTACTTCAAGTGGCACTACCTGCTGCACCAGCTCGGCGTGCGCATCCCCCACTCGGCCAACGCATGGATCTTCACCACCGGGCTGGCGATGGTCATCTCCCCCGCGAAGGCCGGTGAGGTCGTGAAGCCCTACCTGGTCCGCGAGGTCACCGGAGCGCCGATGGCGCGCACCATCCCGGCCCTGGTCGCCGAGCGGGCCACCGATGGCATCGCGGTGATCGCCCTGGCAGCCTTCGGCGTGTCGACCTTCTACGCCGACGCCGCGAACCTGATCTGGGGCACGGTCGCGGGCCTCGTGGTGGTCCTCGCCATCCTCATGGTGCGCCCGCTGGCCCATGGGCTGCTGGGCATCATGGGCAAAGTCCCCCTGCTCACCACTCTGTCGGAGCGGCTGCTGGAGTCCTACGAGGCCCTCCGCACCTGTCTCGCCCCCATCCCGCTGCTGGTCACCGTCGTGGCGAGCCTCATCGCCTGGTTTGCCGAGTGCGTGGGCTACTGGCTCGTGCTCCGCGGGCTCGGCAGCACCACCGCCACCCTCGACGCGTCGACCTTCCTGTACGCCTTCGCTACGGTCTTCGGGGCGCCGTCCCCGGGGGGCATGGGCATGGCCGACGCCGCCCTCGCCGAGGGCGCTACCGCGCTGATTCCCGGTCTCACCGCCCCCGAGGCCCTCGCCGCGTCGTTGCTGGTCCGGGTCGCCACGCTGTGGTTCGGCGTCGGGCTGGGAGCCATCGCACTGCTCCGCATGGAGTCCATCCTCGCCGCCCACAAGGAGGTCGCGTGCTCGCCGCCGTCGTCCAGCTGACCAGCACCTCCGACGCGGAGGGGTCCACCGCCACGGCCGAGGCCCTCATCCGCCGGGCGGCGGGCTACGGGGCCACCCTGATCGCCACGCCCGAGTGCACCAACTACCTGGGTCCCCACAAGAAGAAGGTGGCCCTGGCCGAGTCGGTCGACGGGCCCACCTGCCAGCGCTTCGGCGCCTTGGCAGCCGAGCTCGGCGTCACCCTGCTCCTCGGTAGCTTCAACGAGGCGGTGCCCGGCGAGACGGCGCGCTGCGCGAACACCAGCGTGCTGTTCGGCCCCGACGGTGCCCGCCTCGCGGTCTACCGCAAGCTGCACCTGTTCGATGTCGACGTGCCCGGGATGCGCTTTCACGAGAGCGACACCTGCGTGCCCGGCGACGAGGTGGTGGTCGCCGACAGCCCTGCGGGGCGCCTGGGCCTGTCGATCTGCTACGACCTGCGGTTTCCCGAGCTCTACCGCGCCCACGTCGACCAGGGAGCGCAGCTGCTGGCCGTGCCCTCGGCCTTCACCGCGACGACGGGCAAGGCTCACTGGGAGCCCCTGCTGCGGGCCCGGGCCATCGAGACGCAGTGCTACGTGCTCGCGCCGGGCCAGGTGGGCCACCACGACGACGGCGGCCTACGCCACAGCCACGGCCACTCGATGATCATCGACCCCTGGGGCGCGGTCGTCGCGCAGTGCAGCGACGGCCCGGGCCTTGCCCTCGCCGAGCTCGACCTGCAGCGGGTGGCCCAGGTGCGCAAGGGCATGCCCGTCGCCGCCCACCGCAAGGTAGGCCGCTGAGTCAGCGGCCCAGCAGCCCCGCCAGCACGTCGATCCCCCGTGCCGTCACCTCGGGGGGCGTCGCGGTGAAGCACACGCGCAGGTGGGTCGGGTAGGGGCCGAAGCTGTCGCCCGGTGCGCAGAACAGCCCGTGGTCGACGCAGCGCTCCAGGAACGCGCCCATGCCGCCCTCCCCCAGCTGCTCGGCGATGTCGAGCCACAGGAAGGTGGAGCCCTGTGGAGGAGCCACCCCCAGCCGGGAAGCCGCCGCACGACCCGCGGCCGCATACTGGGACCTCGCGTTCGCCAGCCACGCATCCGCCGCCCCCCGCAGCGCGCGCTCCGCGGTGATCTGCGAGGCCGTGGGCGCGTTGTAGACCGTGTGGGTGCTGACCTTCACCACCTCGGCGATCAGCGACGCGGGCCCCGCCAGGAAGCCGGCCCGGTTGCCCGCCATGCCGTAGGCCTTGGAGAAGCTGTAGGCCGACACGGTGCGCTCGGGGGCCAGCGGCCGCGCATAGACGTGCTCCCCCTCGTAGACGTAGCCGTCGTAGACCTCATCGCTGATCAGCCACAGGTCGTGAGCCCGGGCGAAGTCGACCATCGCCTCCACCCACGACCGAGGCAGCAGCCGCCCCGTGGGGTTGTTGGGCGTGTTGAGGTACAGCGCGACCGTCTGGCCGGTGAGGGCGGCCTGCAGTCGCTCGAGGAGCCCCGCGGCCGTGTCGACATCCCCCACCACTGGGACGGGCACCGGGGTGCCCCGGTAGGTGCGCACCGCCCCGGCGATGAGCGGCCAGAAGGGCGCAAGGATCAGCACCTCGTCGCCTGGGTCGACCACCGCGCCCATCAGCGCTGTCAGGCCACCGGTGGCCCCCGCGGTGACGAGCACGTTGGCCCGCTCCTCGGCGAGGCCTGTGCGGGCGCGGAGGTGGTCGACACAGGCGTCGAGCAGCCCCGGCCTCCCCTGGACGCCGCTGTAGCGGTGCATGCCCGGGTGCTCGGCCTCGGTGAGGTCTTCCATCCGGCAGCCGAGGGCCGGCTCCATCCAGGTGTCGCCGATGTGGAAGGGGTAGACCTCGCCTTCGTGGCTGGCCAGGCGGTGCGCCAGGGCGTTGTAGACCGAGCCCTTCATGGCCCCGATGGTGTGCGACGACGAAGGAAAGCGCGGCATCAGAACACCAGGGGGCCGAACATGTAGCCGAGGTAGGCGACCACGAGCAGGCCGCCCTCCGGCCGGCTCACCCGCCCCTTGAGCACGAACGGGATGAGCAGCAAGGTCGCGAACACCGCCGCGCCCATGTCGCGGAACGCGCCGGTGTCGTGGATCACGATGGGGGAGATGATGGAGGTGAGCCCGAGCACCATCGCGATGTTCAGCAGGTTGGAGCCCAGGCTGTTGCCCACGGCCAGGTCGGTCTCCCCGCGACGGGCCGACGCCACGGCCGTGGCGATCTCGGGCGCCGACGTGCCCAGGGCGACCACCGTGAGCCCGATGAACCGGTCGGACAGCTCGAACGCCCGCGCCACGCCCTCCGCCCCATCGACGAACACCACCGCGCCGACGACCAGGATGGCGATGCCGACGACTAGCATCATCACGTGCTTGACGGTGGAGCTGTCGTCGTCGAGGTCGAGGTCGTCGTCGAGGGCCGGGGCGCGGCCGCGCAGCGCCTCGTAGAGCAGCCACACGTTGTAGACGATGCCGCCTCCGAGGAGGATGAAGCCGTCGCCCCGCGACAGGATGCCGTCGTAGCACAGAGCCGGAACCATGAGCTGCAGGGCCAGGCACGACGGCACGTCGCGACGCATCAGCGTGCGCTCCACCACCAGCGGTCGCACCAGCGCGGCCAGGCCCAGAACCAGCGCGATGTTGGCGAGGTTGGATCCGTTCACGTTGCCCAGCGCCATCTCGGTGCTCGCCTGCATCGCCGCCGTGACGCTCACCAGCAGCTCCGGCGTCGAAGTGCCGAAGGCCACGATCGTCAGGCCGACCACCAGCGCCGGCACGCGCAGCGACAGCGCGAGCTGGCCGCCACCACGGACCAGCATCTCTGCGCCGACGACCAACATGACGAGGCCGATGAGGAGGAACACATACGCCACGCGCGGTTCAAGGCTCCTTGCTCGAGGGGAGGCCGGCACGTAACCCGGCCTCTACACGCTGCCCGCGCGCGGCTGGCCGGATACCTGGCGGCCTTCTTGGAGCACCGATGTCCACTGACGACCTGCGCACCCTCCTCGACGAGCTGTCTCACAACCTGTGGTGGTCGTGGGACACCGCCGCCACCGAGTGCCTCGCCAGCATCGATCCCCATCGCTGGGCCCGCTACCGGCACAACCCCATCGCGGTGCTGTGTGACGTCGAGACGGAGCGGCTCGACAGCCTTGCCCGCGACGAGAGCTACGTGGCCCGGGTCCGTGACGCGGTCACCCGCCAGCGGTCCTACCTCGCCTCGTCGGGCTGGTGCGCCGAGGCCGCCCCCGAGCTCGGCGACAACGGCGGTGTCGCCTACCTGTCGATGGAGTTCGGGCTGCACGAGTCGCTGCCGCTCTACAGCGGGGGCCTCGGCGTGCTGGCCGGCGACCACATCCGCTCCGCCTCCGACCTCGACGTGCCGCTGGTGGGCGTCAGCCTGCTCTACCGCTCCGGCTACTTCCGGCAGGTGATCGAGCAGGGCCAGCAGCTCGCCGCCTACCCCACCTCCCACTTCGACCGTCTCCCGCTGACCCGCTGCACCGATGACGACGGCCTGCCGGTGCAGATCAAGATCCCCCTCGGCGACCGAGCGGTGCACGCGCAGATCTGGGTCCTCCAGGTCGGTCGCAACCCGCTGTACCTGCTCGACACCGACGTCGATGCCAACGAGGTCCACGACCGCGCCCTCACCTCCACGCTGTACGGCGGTGGCTCGCAGATGCGCATCGAGCAGGAGGTCCTGCTGGGCCTGGGCGGGGTGCGCGCCCTGCAGGCCCTGGGGCTGGCCCCCGCCGTCTACCACCTCAACGAGGGCCACTGCGCCTTCGTGGTCCTGCAGCTGGTGGCCGATGCGATGGCCGACGGCGCCAGCTTCGACGACGCGCTGGCGTTCACCCGCCGCCGCTGCGTGTTCACCACCCACACCCCGGTGCCCGCCGGCCACGATCGCTTCGACGAGGTGCTGGTCGACGACGCGCTGGGATCCTGGGCCCAGACCGTGGGCCTGAGCACCGAGCTGCTCATGCAGCTCGGCCGCGTGCACGAAGCCGACATCGAAGAGACGCTGTGCATGACGGTCGTGGCCCTCAAGGGAGCCCGAGCGGCCAACGGCGTGTCGGCGCTGCACGGTGAGGTGAGCCGCGAGATGTGGCAGCCGCTCTACCCCGACACCCCCGTCGACGCGGTGCCCATCGGCCACGTCACCAACGGAGTCCACCCGCTGTTCTGGATGGCACCGCCCACCAGGGCCCTGTTCGACAGCCACCTGCCTGGCTGGCGGGATCGCGTGTGGGACCCCACCCTCTGGGCAGGGATCGACGCCGTCCCCGATGGTGCACTGCAGGAGCTCCGCCACAGCCTGCGGGGCCAGCTGGTGCAGCTCGTCCGCGACCGCACCGGCGCCGACTTCCGCCCCGACCGGCTCACCATCGGCTTCGCCCGTCGCTTTGCGCCCTACAAGCGCGGCTGGCTGGTGTTCAGCGATCCCGACCGGCTCGCGGCCCTGCTCGACCGCGGCGTGCAGCTGGTCTTCGCCGGCAAGGCCCATCCCCGCGACGATGCGGGCAAGCACATCGTGTCGCAGGTCGTGCGGTTCAGCGAGCAGGCCGGCTTCCGCGATCGCGTGGTCCTGCTGGAAGACTACGACATGCACCTCGGCCGGGTGATCACCGCCGGTGCCGACGTGTGGCTCAACAACCCGCGTCGGCCCAAGGAGGCCTCGGGCACCTCGGGGCAGAAGGTGTGCTTCAACGGCGGGCTCAACCTGTCCATCCTCGACGGCTGGTGGCCCGAGGGCTTCGACGGCACCAACGGCTGGGCCATCGGCGACGGCACGGTCCCCACCGATCACGAGGCCCAGGATGCCGCCGATGCGCTGCAGCTCTACGAGATCCTCGAGCAGAAGGTGCTGCCCACGTGGGAAGAGCCGGCCGCCTGGATGCGCATGGTGAGGTCGTGCATCAAGACCTGCGCCCCCGCCTTCAGCAGCCACCGCATGGTGCGCGACTACGTGCTCGACCTGTACCGACAGAGCTGAGCGGTAGGCTGGGGCTGGAGGCGCCCATCCCGCTGCTGCTGCTCGCCCTGGTCCTGCCCTTGCCGGCCGCCGCCGCCTGCCCGCCGGTGCCCTGGCCGGTGGGCGTCGACGGCGAGGCCAGCGAGGTGCGCGCCGAGGTGGTGGTGCGAGGTGACGGGATCGAGGTGATCGCCTGGGAGGGCCCGCCGGTCCTGGTCGACGCCGTGCGGCCGACCGTCGCCGACTGCGCGCTGGAGGCGGGGTCCCACACCCTCACCTGGTCGTTCCCCACGCCGGCAGTGCACCTGGAGGGGACCCTCCGCACGCGGGGCACCCGAGCGCCCGTGCCCGACGCTGAGGTGCGGGTCGGCGAGCGCTCCACCCGCACCGACGACGAGGGTCGCTTCGCCTTCCGCAACCTGCCGGCCGGCGACCTGGTAGTGGCGACCGACGACACCGAGCTCGCCGTGCACCGCGGCCCCGACGAGGCTCTGGAGATCGTGCTGTGGGCCCCTCCCACGCCCCGGGAAGACGAGGTGGTGGTTCGCTATGTGCGGCGCGGAGGAGGTGGGGTCGAGCGGCGCATACCCCTCGAGGACCGGGCCGCCCTGCCCGGCAGCCTGGGCGACCCCCTCCGCGCCCTGTCGGTGGAGCCAGGCCTCGCGCGAACCCCCTACGACGCAGGCTGGCTGCTGGTGCGCGGGGGCGACGAAGACGAGACCGGCATCTTCCTCGACGGGGTGCGGCTACCCATCGCCTACCACCTCGGGGGCTACACCTCGGTGCTCCACCCCGACATGACCGAGGCCGTGCGCTTCTGGCCGGGCACCTTCCCCGCCCGCTACGGCGACGCCCTCGCCGGCGTCGTCGACATCGTGCCCCGGCGCGACGCCAGCGAGCGCACCCGCCTGTCCGCCGGGGTCAACGTCGTCTTCGCCCAGGCCTTCGCGGAGACCCCGACCCGGTGGGGAAGCGTGTCGTTCGCCGCGCGCCGCTCCTACCTCGACGGCGTGCTCGCCGTGGTGCTCGACCCCGAGGCCGCCCGCATCGCGCCCCGCTTCTGGGACGTGCAGGCCCAAGCCCACATCGGCGACGCCACCATCACCGCCCTGGGCCTCGCGGATGCCATCGACGCGCCGAGCTTCGACAACACGGGGGTCCTCACCCTGCAGCAGCAGGCCGCGCAGGTGCAGGCGAGCGTACCGGTCGGTGCGCTGGAGATCCGGCCCTGGCTGGCCTGGACGGGCCGACAGGTCTCGGGCGACGGCGTGCCTCAGCAGCTCACTGAGCTCTACCCCGGGCTCCGTGTGCACCTGGAGGACTCCCTCGAGGGCCTCACCGCCCACGTCGGCCTGGAGGCCGAGCGCCGGGCCTACACCTTCGACCGTGACGGCGACGACCGCGCAGCGCCCCTGCTGGTCGCCGCTCCCTATGGGGGGCTGTCCTTCGGCGACCCCCTGTCGCTGTGGGCCGAGCTGCGCAGCACCACCGTGTGGGTCGACGAGCACGGGCTGCGGCACGGGATGTCGCCCAAGGCCGGGCTGCGCTGGCGCATCGGAGACCAGCTGCTGTCGGCAGGCTTCGGCCGTAGCCACCAGCTGCCGCCCCCCACCCTGTTCCTCGCCGTCACCGACGGGCGCTACCTCGAGCTCGAGCGTGCCGATGTGCTCGAGGCCAGCAGCGCGCTCCGCTGGCGTGCCTACCGCCTCGATCTGGCCGTGTGGAGCCGAACCCCTCGCGAGCTGGCCCTGGTGGAGGCCGACGGCAGCGTAGGAGGTGGCGGCGGGCGAGCCTGGGGCCTCGAAGGCAAGCTCGGTGCGCGGATGGGCGACCTCGACGCCACCCTGCTCGCACAGACGACCCGCAGCCTGGTGTACGAAGACCTGCCCGAGGAGGCCGCGGCGAAGGCCCTCGAGCAGCGCGTTCGCCTCGAGTTCGTGGCGCTGCAGGCCCTCCCCCGCGACTGGTTCGTGTCGACACGAGCCCGCTACACCAGCGGCTACCCGCGCCTGCTGCTGCAGGGGGAGCTCGGCCCCACCGCCGCCTACGACCTGCTCACCCAGCAGGTGGTCGACCTGCAGCTCGGCGACGACGATCTGCGCCTGGCGCCCTACGCCTCCCTCGACATCAAGGCGGGGCGTCGATTCACCTTTCGGCGGTGGCGCCTCACCGCGAGCCTCGACGTGCAGAACGTCACCAACCGACGGGTCGTCGAGCCGGTCATCACCGGCTTCGGCGACAGCCGGCCCAGCTATGGCTTCGGGCTGCCCATCCTCCCGCTGCTGTCCTTCGACGGGGAGTGGTTCGTCGACTGAAGGCCCACGCCCGCAGCGCTCAGTTGGCTGGCACCATCGTGACCGGCAGCACCATCTCGTCGCCATAGCGATCGTTGGTGAGCGTCACGGTTGCTGGGTAGTCGGTGACCGCGAACACCCCGTGGAACACGCCTTCGTCGGGGAGCCAGTCGAGCCGGCCCCCGAGGGTCTCCACCCGGCGGCGGCCGCCGTAGGCGAAGCGCGCCGTGATCTCGAGCTCGTCGCTGGCCTCGTGCCACTCGACGGTGGCCTCCTCCACGACCTGGGGGAGCACGCCCTGCTCCCGTGACACCAGGTAGAAGCCATCGATCGGCAGATCCTCCACGTGGGAGGTGGCGCCACCTGGCCATAGGATGTCGAGGTCGACCGGCCCGCTGCTCGCCCCCAGACCGAAGTGCAGGATGGTGCTGCTCTGCGAGTGAGCCGAGTCGCCACCGCTGACCCGGCGAAGCTGGTTGACGCCGTTGTTGCCGCGCAGGGTGACCACCGCCCCGATGGCGAGAGGATCGCCCACCTCAGACACCAGCTCCACCTCGACCCAGCGGCCCTCGTCGCGCGGCTCGTTCTGGAACAGCCGGAACACGTCGTTGTATTGCCACACGGCGAAGTCGATGGCCCCATCGCCGTCGTAGTCGGCCTGGGCGCCGCCTCGCACCGGGCTGTCTTGCATCGTGGGCACCCAGTGGCTGGTGAAGGTGCCGTCGCCGTCGTTGACGTAGATCAGGTCAGGGTAGTAGGGCTTGCCGGTGCCGACGAACAGGTCGAGCCACCCGTCGCGGTCGAAGTCGGCGAACAGGGTGGGCCACCCGGCGTAGGAGGTGCACACCCCCGCCACGTCGCACACGTTGTCGGTGAACGTGCCGTCGGCATTCTGCAGGTACAGCGAGTTGCCGCGGGGAAGGGTGTCGTCGACCTCCCACCGGTCGGTCTCGTAGATGTCGAAGTCGCCGTCGTTGTCGAGATCGCCCATGTCGAGGCCCATCGCCGCCCAGGCATCGTCGCCGACGCCGGGGCTGCTGGCGTTGACATCGAGCAGCGTGCCCCCGTCGTTGCGGTAGATCACGTCGTCGGCGGCTTCGTTGACCATGTGGAAGCCGAGGATGCTGTTGACATGACCCAGGTAGAGATCGGGCCAGCCGTCGAGATCGAAGTCGCCCGCCATGGTGGTGAGCAGGTCGCGCCCGTAGCCCACCGACGGCAGCTGCTCGTAGAAGTGCCCGGTACCATCGTTGAGCATCAACCGGCTGTCACGCGACACCTTGGGCTGGTTCATCCCCCACACGCCGAGGTGCACGTCGATGAACCCGTCGCCGTTGAAGTCGGCGAAGGCGCCGGTGATGTTGCGCCAGCCGCGTGGGTCGACCAGGCCTCGCTGCAGTGCCTCTTCGGTGAACGTGCCGTCGCCCTGGTTCACATACAGCAGGTTGGGACCTCCCTCGAGGGGCTGCACGATCTCGGAGTTCATCTGGAACGCGGAGTCGACCACCGCCAGCAGGTCGACATCGCCGTCGTTGTCGATGTCGGCGAAGTGCACCGCGGCCGTCTCGAGGCTCAGATCGGGCTTGGGGATCAGCTGGGAGACATCGGTGAAGGTGCCGTCACCGTCGTTGCGGAACAGCCGATGGTGGGCGCCACCGCCGTTGGCGATGAACAGATCTGGGAAGTGGTCGCCGTTGTAGTCGGGCCAGGCGATGCCGCCGGTGTGGCTGTTGCCCGTGGTGAACAGGCCGCCGACCCCTGCCAGGGTGGACACATCCTGCAGGTTGACCCGAGACTGATCGGCGGGCACGTGCACATGGCGCTGGATGGCCGACGACCGCGTCGACAGCCCGCTCACCACATCGGTCACGACCGCTTGCAGGTAGACCACCCGCGGCTCGACGCCGAGATCGGCCACCGGCTCGGCCCATTCAGCGAAGCCCTCCTCATCGGCGACGGTCTGCAGCAGCTCCACCGGGTCGACCAGGACGGGGCAACCATTCAGCCCCGGATCGACGCAGTCGCCGCGCTCGAGGCCGACCTCCGACATCTGAAACACCACCTCGGCGTGGGGTGGGATGTTGTCGATGGACAGCCGAGCGTCTTTGCCCGGCACCCACTCGCCGCCTTCGAGCCAGGGCAGCGGGAAGGGCCACGGCGGGTCGGGGGGGGTGCCCGTCTCGCCCGTCGAGCCCGTGGGGGCCGAGGTGTCGCCCGTCGACGCTGTCGGCTCGGGCGTCGTCGGCGAGGAGAACGGCCCAGGCTCGTCGGCCGGGCAAGCGCCCAGCAACGCCACGCTGGTCGCGCAGATCAGGGGACGTAGGAGCTGAGAGAGCATGGGGCGTCGCATCGCGAGATCCTAGCCTGTGGGCCGCATGACTGGCTACAGTGCGGAGCAGTTCATAACCCCCTACCCGGACAGTCTCATGCGTTGGTCTCTCCTCGTCCTCGTCGCCGTCGCGACAGCCTGCTCCGGCACCAGCGACGACGGCACCGGCGGCGACACCGCGGCGGCCACCGACACCGACACCGACACCACCGACACCGACACCACCGACACCGACACGACAGGCGCCGCTGCCTGTCAGGGCGTCGCGCCCTCGGTGGCCATCGGAACCGGTGTGTTCAGCTACGAGCCGTTCACGAGTGGGCAGCCCGTCGAGATCGTCTACGGCTCGCAGGGCGGCTGGCATCTCGACACGGCCGCGCTGGTCGAGGGCATGGGGCCGGTCGTGCAGTTCAAGGGGATCGCTACCGTCGTGTCCACCGGCGACATCATCGCTGGGGAGAACGACGCCCCCGTCGCCATCGACCTCACCACCCCAGGGCTGGGCACGTGGGACGACACCACCTGCACCGGCTCCTTCTACGGGCAGTACACCTTCGTCGACGATGTCGACCTCAATGGTGACACGCTGATCAAGGCCATCTGCAGCCTCGACGAGGAAGACATCGAGTTCCGCATCGAGGTCAGCCCCCTCGACGGCGACGCTGCGAGTGACAGTGTGGTGCTGTTCGCCCGCGTCGATCCCGAGACCGGGTGCCCCTGACCCTCGCGGATCATAGGCTCCCCTGACGAGGGGAGGATCGATGGGCTTCGAGGGCTTCGAGCATCTGCATGTGGCGGTGAGCGACGACGGTCGCGTGGTGACACTGCGCCTCGACCACGGCAAGGCCAACGAGATGGGCTCCCCACAGCTCAGCGAGCTGGAGCGCCTCACCGCAGCCCTCGCCGACAGCGACGCGGTGGCACTCATCACCCACAGCACCAAGCGGTCGAGCCGAGGCACGCCCATCTTCGTCGCTGGCGCCAACGTGACCGAGCGGGTGGGGTGGAGCGACGACCAGGTCAAGGCCCACGTGCGATGGCAGCGCACCGTGCTCGCCGCCCTGCGCCGGGCCCCGGTCTTCCACCTGGTGGTCGTCGAGGGCGTCGCGCTGGGCTGGGGCACCGAGTACCTACTCGTCGGCGACTACCGCATCGCCACCCCCGTCGCGTCCTTCGCCCTTCCCGAGACGGGGCTGGGGATCCTCCCCGGGGCCGGCGGCACCGGCGAGCTGTGGGCCCAGATCGGGGCTCCCCAGGCCCTGCGCCTGGGCATGACCGGCGAGCGGATCGACGCCGACGAGGCATCCCGGATCGGGCTGGTCCAGGAGGTCTGCGCCGACGCCGACGCCGCCATGGAGCGGGCCCGGGCGCTGGCGCAGCTCGTCGCTCGTCGCTCGCCCACCGCCCTGGCAGCCTTCAAGAAGGCCGTCATCGCCTCGGTGGGTCTGGGTGCCGAGAAGCGCACCGAGCGAGAGGCGCGCGCCTACGAGCACTGCGTCGACACCGGCCAGGCTGCCATCGGTCGCGAGCACTTCGCCGCGATCCGCCAAGGGGAGGTCCCCCCGTGGGGCCAGAGGAAGTTGCCATGAGCGAGATGAACCGAGAGCACATGTGGGGCCGGGTCAGCGGCACGTTCGACCTGTTGGTCATCGGCGGCGGCATCACCGGATGCGGCGTGGCCCGGGATGCGGCGCGGCGCGGCCTCAAGGTGGTGCTGTGCGAGATGGGCGACCTGGCATCGGGCACGTCCAGCCGCTCGTCGAAGCTGGTGCACGGAGGGCTGCGCTACCTCGAGCACTATGAGTTCTCGCTGGTGTTCGAGGCGGTGTCGGAGCGGCGCATCCTGCTCGACATCGCCCCGCATCTGGTCAATCCGCTGGGCTTCCTGTTCCCGGTCTACAAGACCAGCAAGCGCCCGCTGTTCATGATCAACGCCGGCATGTGGCTGTACGACGGGCTGAGCCTGTTCCGCTCGCCCAAGCTGCACCGCACCCTGAAGCCGGCGGAGGTCAAGGCCGAAGAGCCTGCCCTCGACACCGGCAACCTCTCCGGCGCCCCGCTGTACTACGACTGCAGCACCGACGACGCGCGGCTCACGGTGGAGAACGCCATCGACGCCGGCCAGAACGGCGCGGTGATCGCATCGTGGGCAAAGGTGCGGAGCTTCCTCAAAGACGAGCAGGCACGCATCATCGGTGCGGTCGTGGAAGACACCCTCACCGGCGAGCTCCGCGAGATCCACGCCCACTCGGTGATCAACTGCACCGGCCCGTGGACCGACCGCACGGTGGCGATGAGCAAGGCCTTGTCGTCGGGCCCCCTGCTGCGTCCGACCAAGGGCATCCACATCGTAGTCGACCACGCCAAGCTCCCCGTGCGCCACGCGGTCGTCGCCCAGCACCCCGAAGACCAACGCGTGCTGTTCGCCATCCCGTGGGGCGACCGCACCTACGTGGGCACGACCGACACCGACTACGAGGGCGACCCTGCGGAGGTGGCAGCGGATGGCGACGACGTCGACTACCTCATCGAGGCCGCTGCGGCGTACTTCCCCGAGCACCTGCTGACACGCGACGACGTCATCAGCACCTGGGCGGGGCTGCGTCCGCTGATGGCGCCCGTGTCCAGCGGGGGCGAGATCGACGAGTCTGCTGTCAGCCGCGAGCATCAGATCATCGTGGGCCAGGATGGCCTGATCACCATCGCGGGCGGCAAGCTCACCACCTACCGGCGGATGGCCGGTGAGGTCGTCGACACTGCCGTGAAGCTGCTGAGACTCGGCAACAAGCTGCCGGAGATCCGGGCCCCGCACACCGACACCGAGCCCCTCCCCGGTGCCGTCGACTGGCCCGAAGACGACGACCACGAGGCGGTGGCCAAGCAGGTCGCGGCGGCGGCCAAGGGGGCGCTCCCCGAGGCCTCCGCCCTGCACCTCGCCAACACCTACGGCACGCGCGCGCTGCGCCTCGCCGAGGCCATCGTGGCCGAGCCGACTCTCGCTACGCCTCTGGTGCCTGGTCGCCCGGAGGTGCTGGCCCAGGTTGACTGGGCGGTGCGGGAAGAGCTCGCCACCCGGCTGGCCGACGTGATGATCCGCCGCACCCAGCTGTTCTACCGCGACGTCGACCAGGGGCTCGGTGCTGCCCCCCTCGTCGCCGCGCGGATGGCCGAGGTGCTCGGCTGGTCGGCCGAGCGCACCGAGGCGGAGCGTGCCGACTACGCCGCCGAGGTAGCCCTGTCGCGACAGTGGCGAGGCGACCCGCCGTCAGCGTAGGCCGAGGTGCCACAGCCGCGAGGCAATCCACTTGCCAAGGCCCAGGGGCGGAGCCGCGGCGTCGAAGCCCCGCATCCATGCATCGCCGTGGGCCGCACGGTTCTGCTCCCGCGCGTAGGTGTCGGCCGCCGCGCACAACATGGCTGCCGCCTCCCTCGCGCTGTCGGGGCGCTTGTCGGCCTGGGGCGCACCGAGGGCGGTCAGGGCCGGCACGAAGGCGTCGGGGATGGCGTCGAACACCGAGGCCTCCACCGCGTGCAGCACGAACCGCGAGGCCTTCACCCCCGTCGTCAACGAGAAGAACGTCGCGCCGACACCGAACAGGTCGGCCCGATGGTCGGCGTGATGTGCGTCGCGGAGCAGCTCGGGTGCCGCGAACGACGGTGTGCCGAGCCCGCTGCCCGTCTTGGTGCGAAAGCGCACCGACCCCGCGGGGTGCTTCGCCAGCCCCAGGTCGGCCACCTTCACCACCGACGCCTCGTCGAACAGCAGGTTCGCCGGCTTCACGTCGCGGTGCACGATGCCGCGACGATGCAGCACCTCCAGCCCGGCCAGGGCGTGCACCATCCACCGGGTGACCCGCACCGGGTCGGATTGGGTGCCGGGCGCCACCTTGTCGAGCAGGCTGCCCTGCATCCGGTCCATCGCGTACCACAGGGTGGTGTCGGTGATGCCGTAGGCCCGCACCGGAACGACGTGGGGCGAGTCGATGGTCATCAGCACCGAGACCTCGGCGAGAGCTCGCTGCACCACCGCCTCGTGCTCTCGCGGGACGTGCTTGATGCAGCACTGGTCGCCGCGCTCCAGGTCGTCGACCAGGTCGACCCACCCGAAGCCCCCCTGGGCCAGCAGGCCCACTGTTCGGAAGCGTTCTCCGCTGTCGATGCCGTCGATCATGCGTCCTCTCGCCAGAAGGTACCCTGGTGAGAGACGTTCCTTCCTACGACGTCACTGCACTACAACTTCCCGCGCCCGACGATGGAGCACGACGTGGTCCTCCAGCACCACGCGAGCGCGCGCCAGGAGCTCCTGTCTGACGGCTCGGGTGAGGTGGACTCCCCTCTGAGCGCGCTCCAGGCAGGCACGCCCCTCCCGCAGCCGACAGCCCATGGCCTTCGCCGCGCGCCCAGCACGTGCCAGGTCTTCGTCAGCCCCGGAGGCGTCGCGCGCTGCGCGAGCCATGCCCCGAGCGAGGCGTAGATCGACCTCCAGCAGCCGTAGATCGTGGTCGACCGCCTCACGCAGCCCCTCGTCGAGGATCGGGCTCAGCACCGGCAGCCCGGCCTCGACAGCAGCGCGCACCCTCCCCGCTTCACAGCGCCACGCCAGTGCGCGCCGCCCCGCCTCGGCGTGCAGCCTGCGCCCATCCTCGTAGGGCCCCAAGGCCAAGGCTGGGGCGCCACGGAGGCAGTCGAGCTCGGCCAGCTCCATGTGCGCCGCCGCCCGCCCCGCCTCCGCTCCCGGCTGCCCGTCGAGTGCTCGCTCGACGGCCCGAAAGCTCACTTCGGCCGCATCGAGCTCGCCATCGAGGCGCTGCAGCTGCCCTTGCCGAAAGCCCACGGCAAGCCCGGAGCGATCGAGCTCCCTGAGCTCGTCGAGCAGCGGCCGGGCCGCCGCCTTGCGGCCAAAGCCCAGGTGGGTGCTGATGAGGGTGTCGACCACCAAGGCCCGGGCGCCACCCTCGGCATGCGCGAGAGCCTCTTCGGCCACCCGACGAGCACGGACCCCCTCCCCGAGCTCCCCCAGCACCCCGGCCAGCCGGGCACGCCCCGAGGCACGCTGCGCGTCGGGCTGCGGCAGCCCCAGGGCCATCTCGAGAGCTCGCGCCGCCTGGGCCGGCCGATCGGCACGTCGCCAGCACTCGCCGGCCGCCTCCCATGCCTCCCGCTGGGCGGAGCCCTGAGCGCTCAGCGCCACCTGCTCCCACGCCTCCGCCGCCTCGGGCCACCGCCGAGCCGCCATCGCAGCGCGCGCGGCCTCATCGCTCACGCGAGCGCTACTGACACGTGCCGGTCCACTCTCCGGCTGCCGGGTCGAAGCTGAAGGTGCAGGCGTTGGTGCCTTCGTCGACCTGGAACCGCTTGAGACGGTGGGTCTTGCCCCCTGATGTCTTCACGTTGGCGACGTAGCGCCCTGCGGGCACGGGGCCCATGTCGAACGGCGCCATGCCATCCCACTCAGCGGTGAACCCGCTCGGCCCCTTCAGCCCGACCTTGCCGCCGCTGCTGTCGCCGTAGGTGAGCGTGGTCGCCACCTTGGGCCCATCCGCCGACCCCATGTCGACGATCCGCCCGCCGGCAGCCGGCGCGGGATCCGGATCGGGCGGCCGGTCGGGGGCAGGCTGCTCAGGACCCGGCTTGGGAACCTCGACGACCGCGCCGCTCGGGTCGTTCATCACCACGTAGGCCAGGATCCCGATGAGCACGACAGCGGCAACGCCCACTCCGACGAGCCCCACCGCACCGAAGCTCGCCACCGCCATGCCGAGCGCACGCCCTGATCCTTCTTCGGGAGGGGGCGCGTGGGTGCCGCCGGCGATGGCCTGACCCGACGAGGTGGAGCGCTGGCCCGAGCCAACGGGCTTCGGGGCGTTGCTTCGTTGCTGCCCGGGCATCGGCGAGTCGGCGTTGGCAAACGACGCCGAAGCGTCTTCATCGACGATGGAACCCGCCAGGGGGTCGCCCGTGTCGAGCTCGGGCAGGCAGGCCTTGGCCTCGGCCACCAGCGTGCGACAGTAGCGGCGCAGCCCCATGTCGCCGGCATCCTGCGCGAGGATCTCCATGATCTCGACGAGCTGGGCGGCGCTCGGGCGCTCTTTCGGCTCGTAGGACATCATCAGGCGCAGGGTGTCGCGCACCTGGTCGCACCACTCCGGGTCGCCCTCGAGGGGGATCGACGCGACGCGCTCATCGATCTTCTTGGCGAACTTGTTGGGGCGAGGCGGAATCCGCCCGAACGACTCGAGGGTGAGCAGCTCGTACAGCGTGATGCCGAGGCTGAAGATGTCGGCAGCCGGGGTGTCTTCCTCGCCGAGCATCCGCTCGGGCGCCATGTAGCCCTGGGAGCCGAAGGCGAGGGCCTGCGTCTTGGCCTCGCGCTCGGCGAAGTTCGCGCGCGCGGTGCCGAAGTCGAGCACCTTCACGCCGCCGGCGACGGTCACGAAGATGTTGCTGGGCTTGATGTCGCGGTGGATCACGCGCAGCGGATCCCCGCCCTGCAGCGGCGTGCCGTTGTAGGCGGCGTCGAGCGCGGAGGCACAGGCGAGGGTGATGTCGAACAAGGCCGCGCGGGGAAAGACCATCTCGCGGTCTTTGAGGAACTGCATCATCCACTTGAGGTCGACGCCCTCGAGGTACTCCATCACGATGGCGCACTTGCCATCGATGGCCGTGAGATCTTCGACCTTCACGATGTGCTGATGGCGGATGAGGCCGAGGAGGCGTGCCTCGTCTCGGGTGCGCATCACGACCTCGTCGTGACTCGACCACTTCGCATGAAGCAGCTTCACCGCGACGATACGGGAGAACCCATCCGACGAGATCTGCTCGGCGAGGTACACCTTGCCGAAACCGCCCTCGGCGATCTCCTTGATGATCCGGAAGCGCCGGCGACCAATACTCACCGGTGACCTTCTCGTGTTGCGACCACGCCCAGACCTTCACCCCGAGTGGACCGGTCGCGACTATACCCCACGCCTCGGCGCTGGATGCAAGCCGAAGTGCTCATGAACAGATCCCCCGGCTCTCGTTGGCCAATTCGGTGAGGTAGTGCATCAGGCCAAAGTACTCGATCACCATCTTCCGGAGCTTCGGGTGCTGGCTCTCCAGCCGACCATACGACCACGCCCCCAACACCCCCATGCTCCAAGGCGCCTGCCCGTCGAGGGCCTCGGTCTCCATGCCCAACATGGCCGCTGACACCGCCATCACCGTCGCATCGGCCTTGCGGCGCTCGGTGCGCTCGAAGTGGTCGTACAGCGACGGCACGACCGACTCCTCGAACCACGGGTGCGGCTCCAGCACCTTGGTTCGCATGGGCTCGATCACGTAGCGACGCCCCGCATCCTCGACGACCAGAAAACGCAGCATGGCGTAGGGCTGCGGCACGTCTTCCGAGGGGCAAAGCGCCGCCCCGAGGCCCGCGCGGTTCAGCTCGAGCACCTTCCACCACTTCTGCCTCTGCTTGTCGACATTGGCTGCATGCACCGCCGCCGCGTTGGCGAGGTTGGGGGGCAAGCCCATCGTCTCGAGGTTCTGGCGGCGCGTGCTCGGTAGGTAGGTGAGCGTGCGCAGCGGCTCCATGACCTTCTTCGGGTCGTCGTTGACCACCACCTGGGGCAGGTCTTCCTGGACCATGAGCAGGCCGTTCACCAAGAAGGCGACGATGCCGAGGCCGAGGATGATCCAGGGCCGCCACGTCATGGATGGGCCTGCGAGTAGCTCACTTGGCGCGAACCTCTTCTTTGGTGGGGATGTCCATCGTGTCGCAGTAGCCGTCGGTGGTCGTGTACTTGCGGTAGGGCTGGAAGGCAGGGTTCTCGCCGTAGTTCCTCGCGTAGTAGCACGCGGCGAGGAGGTGCTGGGCGACGATGTTGTAGGCGTAGTGCTGCGTCTCGGCCATGTAGGCGCCGCCACAAGGCGACCGCTCCTCCCAGTTGGCACAGCGGATGTTCTGCCCGGTGAAGTAGGGGCCTTGGGCGGCGCCGTTCTTCTTGATCCAGTTGAGGTAGGCAGGCTTGACGTTGAACCGCTTCTTGAAGCGGGCCCCGAAGCGGCTGTCGTCGTAGCCGGCGTTGTGGCTGGTGATGGTCAGCTGCACCGCCGAGCCCGACGCAGCGATGACCGGATCGTTCCACGCCTCGGTGAGCGTGAAGATGGCGGCATCGGTGGCCTTGGCCAGGTTGGTCCGGTCGTCGATGTCGCAGGTGCTGATCATGCACTCGCCCTGGTCGATGTAGAGCGCATTCTTGTAGACGTTGGGGGGCGGCGCGATCTCTTCCGGCGTCCACCGGGCGCTGTCGTTGCCCTTGAAGCGGCAGTCGCGCACGCGGAAGGTGGAGCCCGACTGCTTGTCGACCCGCAGCGCCGTCTCGGGCATGAACTGCCAGAAGCCCTTGGCGCAGGCCTTCGACGTGAGGGCCGGCTCGTAGCGCGACTCCCGGTAGGGAATGCCCGCGAACACCTCAGGCAGACCGGCCTTTCGCAGGGCGACCACGACCTTGCCGTACTCGACGTGCACCGCGTCGAGGCGCCGGAAGAAGCTCCACGAGCGCAGGTGCTGATCGACCGACTTGGTGACGTAGCGCACGAAGCTGG
This sequence comes from uncultured bacterium, assembly GCA_965367245.1. GTDB lineage: Bacteria > Myxococcota_A > UBA796 > UBA796 > CBDUIC01. The sequence goes on from CBDUIC010000045.1 coordinate 53,935, forward strand.
GGTCGAAGTTCGCCGGCTCGGCCCACTCCTGCTTGGCGTCGGGACCCGCCTGCTCGATGTTCGGGCCCACGACGAAGGCGTAGTAGCCCTGCTCCAGGCCCTTGAGCAGCATCTCGTCTTGCTCGGTGAACTGGGTCATGTCGACGCTGCGGTAGAACTCGACCCCTTCCTCCACCGGGCCAGGCGCCTGCCGGTCGACCCCGATGAACTGGAACAGCCCGATGGCCAGCAGCAATGTCGTGGCCGTCATGGCCATCACCGTGGTGCACCCCAGGAACCAGAACGGAGCCATGCTCGTGCGCACCTTCCCGACCCGGCGGGCGTCGTAGCTGGCGGGCACCGGGCCCGAGCGCTGCACGGACTGCTGCGTGTGGTCGCCCGGAACATCGGTAGCCTCCGAGGCGAGCTGCCCCTCCTGCCACTGGCCGAACTTCTCGCACCGAACGAACTCGATGGTCGCGCCTCGGCCGACGGGGCCCAGGTGGAGGGCGCAGAAGGGCGTGAGGTATTGAGGACCGTTGATGGGGTCGATGTCGCGCCAGTTGACGTTGCTGTGAGGCGCCAGGCGCACCTGGTTGGTGCCCACCGGGGCGACCGCCGCCGTGCCACCCGTATACGCGGTGATCACGCACTGCCGCGCGTCGAGGCCGCGGTAGCCCGACAGCTGCACACCGCCGGGGCCAGGGTTGGCTCCCAGCCGAATCACGGGGCCGCGCAGCTTCTGCTCCCCAACGCCCTTCATGGGACCATTGAGCAGCTTGAGCACTACGTCCCAACGTTCCTGGCCGCTCACTCCGCGGTCTCCACCCAGCCCATCGGCCTTGCCTCACGCTCGAGATCGGGGTTCTCAGGCCTTCCGCCCCCGGACGGTGAGGGAAGGTGGCCGCCCGGCGTGAGGAGGCGCGGCGGGCGGCCGAGGTCAGCGTACACCACGGGGACTCCGCCGTCAGCCCGGACGTAGCCAGAGCGCGTCGCCATCGGGGTCGAGCCCCTCCAGCACCTCGAAAGGAGCCAGGGCGCGCGCCCCACAGCCGAGCACATAGGCCCCCTCCAAGCCGAGGGTGCGTGCCAGGTGCGCAGCCAGCCACGACGCCGGCACAGCATCACTGAGCAGCAGCGCGAGCTCCTTGCCATGCACGGTCACCCGTCGCCCACGAATGGCGGGCTCGACCCGCCGAAGACGCAGCGCCCCCTCGCCCAGGTCACTCGCTGGAGTGCCCGCCGGCACGTCGGGAGCCCACCAACCATCGAGAGCCCCGGTGGCGTCGGCCACGACGAGCCCCAGGGCCGTCGCGCCTCGCAGCGCGATGGCCCCCGCGTCGTCGACGGTGGCCACAGGCAGGTCGACGTGGTGGTCGCCGGGGCCACGCACGCGAATCGTGAGCGCATCTCCTGCGGAGGTAGGAGGGGGCGCTGTCGGGGCGGGGCGCGGCGCCGGATCCGGCGACGGGACGGGGACCGGACTGG
>CBDUIC010000046.1:0-54107 GCA_965367245.1 uncultured bacterium
CGATGGAGCCGTCACCGACCTCGCTGTCGTAGCCCAGCGCCGTGCCCGTCTCGCCTTGGGCGTAGGGGTTGGCACCGTTCTGCGTGTGCGCACCGACACCATCGCCGGCACCCGTCGCGCCGTACTCGCCGATGGCCTCGTTGCTGTCGATCTCCCCGCCCTCGTAGGAGCCGAAGGAGATGTAGGCGTTGGCGAAGTCGCCGGCGTCTTCGCCGTAGCCGAGCCCGACCGGGTTGCTCTCCTCGAGCGCCGACGGACCAGGAGCCTGCCCTGCCTGGGCCCGAGACTCAGCGAACGGGTCGCGGGCCTCGGTGTCTTTCCACTTGCCCCGGTTCTCCTTCTGGCCCTGCTTCGACAGCACGTCGGCCAGCTTGGACGTGGCGGGAATCACCAGCAGCTCGCCCGGCGTGAGCGAGATGGGGTTGGGCAGGTTGTTGGCGTGCATGATGTCACGCTCGTCTGCCCCCGTGGCATTGGCCACCGAGGTGGCAGTGTCGCCTTCCTGCACGGTGTAGGTCGTGACGTTGCCGGTGACCTGGTCGACCGTCTGCGCTCCGGCGACGATGCCGCCAGCCGTCAGCGTGACCCCGCCGCCTCCGCCAGCCGCTACGGCCCGGTTGCGCTCCTTCATTCCCACGGTGACCTTCGCGCGGAGCGGAGTGCCGTCGGAAGCGAACATCAGGTAGGTCGCATTGACCTTCTCGATGACGCCGTCGAAGGTGAACTGCGAGCCCCACTGGAACTTGCAGTAGCAAGGCCGGATATTGGACTTCTCGGCGTCGATGTCGGCCGCGACCGCATCGTCTTTGTAGCGAGCCGTCATGAAGTCGCGGAGCGGCTGAATGAACTTCGAGTTCACGCTGACACTTGGCGTGTCGGTCGTGTCGAAGATCAGCTCCATCGACAAAGAGGTCGGCTCCCCCTTCTCGTAGGTGAGTAGAGGCTGCGACTGCCCATGCTCTTCAGAAGGCTTCCATGAGGCCTTCTCGTCGAGCTTGAGCTCCTTCGGATTGAACTGAACGGTGAAAACGTTTCCACCATCCAGATCCTTGAAGAAAGCCTTCCCTACGTTCTCAGCACCAGATGCTTGGGCCATCAGGGTCCTCCCGTCGCCAACGCATGTCTTCGAGCGCCTTCAGGACTGCGTCGAGCACGTCCTGGCGAAGCGCCTTGATGTTCATCGTCTTCTCATCGAACTGGTCACCACTCGATCCACCCGCGCCGCCTTCCGCCCGAGACTCCGCCGTGTCTTCGGACATACGCACATGCTTGTGTGCGTCGCCTCGCCCATCCGCTTCTGCCAGATGGATGAGCTTCATCAGCTTGTTGGCGAGCTTCATGACCTTGCTCGCACCCACACCCTGCCGCGTCGTCGCCGTCGAACGAGCCCCAGGGGCCGCGACCGTGACAGGCTGCAGAATGTTGTTCTTCACGGTCTCCACCATGCGGGGGGAGCCTGCGGGACCTCGTGTGAGGCGATCCCCGCGGGCCGCTGCCGCCACCTGGTGAGCCTCCCCAGCGACCCGGTGCATGAGCCGCTGGGCTGCCACAGGCAGCAGCGACGCATCACCAAGGTCATGGGAGCGCTCGAGGATGACCCGGACCACTTCCTCGGCATCGCCTGCGCGGGCGAGGGCCGTCAGCAGGCCTCCACTCGTGCGCAGCCGCGGCCGAAGGAATGCCTCGGGAACCTCGGGACGTACGGGCACCGAGGTGCCCTCGTTCGCGCGCCGAACCCACCCGGGCTGCGACGCGCTGGCCTGCCCCTGGCCCTCCATCGCCGCCTCTTCTGGCGACCACGGCTGGGCGAGGGTCTGCTCCGTGCCCGGAGCTGTTTCGATGGCGCGACCACGGGCCCGGCGGCGACGAGCGCCCCGAGCGGCCGCGCGCGCAGCGAAGCTTTGGGGAGCTCGCTGGGCATCACCGAGCGACGCCATGCTTCCGCGAAGCGAGCGGCGACCTGCATGGAGACCGTCATCCTGCGCCTCGACCTCGTCGAGAGCGGCCAGCTGACGGGCGGCCATGGGGACCACGGGTGAGCGTCGGCCCACCGTGCTGCCCAGCTCGGCATCCTCCGGAACCACCGATGGCAGCGCGGCACCAGCCAAGGTGACCGGACCGAGAGCCACCGGGCGACGCGCCGAGCGCGAGCCACTGGAGACGCGGCTGGTCGACGATGGGGGCGCTGCCTCGTCTGCCGACGGAGCCGCCAGGACCCCAGCCGGGGCGACCTGCGGACGACGCCGCGCGATCCTCCCTTCCGGAGCTGCAGCCCGCTCGACCAAGCGAGCCCCAGGCGCTTCGCGAACGGGCGCCACACCGGGCTCACGACCCATCGCACGGCCTACCGTGGCCCGCTCTTCCACCCATGCAGCCTGGCTCGGACGCGCCGAGCTCGGCTGCGCGAGGGCCTCGATGCCCTCCACCGCGTCAGGAGCGAGGAGCACCTGCTCACCGGTGGCCAGGCGCGTCGCACGAACCCTGCGAACCCGACCCTGCGCGTCTTGAGCGACCCGTGCCACGACGGTGTGTTCGCGACCTGCGACATCCCCGAAGGTGCGTCGGGACGCATCGAAGGTCAGGACCGAGCGCTCTACCCGGCCGAGGGCATGGACCGCCTCGCGGGTGCGCCGAGCCACCTCACCAAGAGCGAGGGGACGCCGCGCGTCGCCCGCCACCGAGTCGTCGGCCAGCTCGGAAGGCATGGCGAGCTGCAGCTCTTCGCCCCGCAGCACCGCGGCGCGCGCCACCGGGGCGCCAGCCCGTGCGGCTTGCTGACCGCGGTAGGTGGCGACCACCTCGTCGACCACGGCCGACCAGTCGAATCGCGACACCGGGCGCGGCGCGACGGAGCCGCGCATGGGCTCATGCCGCGTGCGGAGGCCAGCTGCAGCCATGGCCCCCACCGCCAGGTCGAGACCTCGGCCGGCACGCTGGGGACGAGCCACGCGGTGCGCGACGACCGCGGCGCTCGAGCGCCCGCGGCGGGTGCCGGACAAGCGCTCGGCCACCCGAGCCGAAGGCCTCCGGATCGCGCCCTGGTTCGATGCCGTCGATGTGGGCTGCTCGCCCACCGTCGCCGCCGTCAGCCCCGGCAGGACCGCATCAGCGAGCGGGGACCGACGCCCTGCCCGGCGAGCGCGCGCCACCGCAGGCCCGCCGCTCGACGCCACGGAAGGAGCGACCACACCACGACCCTGCTCGGCCCGTGCCTGCAGCCGATCCGTGGGGCTGCTCGCTCCGTCTTGGCCGGCATCGTGTGCGCCCCGACCTTGTGGGCCCCGTTCCTGCACGCTGCGAGCACCACGCACCGACTCGCTCGCCCGTGCCTGCAGCCGAGCCGTGGCCGGCCCTGCTGTGTCCAGGTCGCCTTCTGCCAGCTCGTCATCCGCCCCCTGCGGCTCGGCGAGCACCTGCTCGGGCGCATCGAACCGGCGGCGCGAGGCACGTGGACCCGCAACGGCCGGCCCGACCCCCATCTCGTCGGCGGAATCCGGGAACAGGCGCTCGAGCGTGCTCGGCGCGGTCGCGCGACGACCCACAGCGACCGGCGATGCCGACAACGGACCCCGTTCGGCCCCCTCGAGCGCGGCGTAGGCAACGGGCGAGGCGGCCAGCGCCACTCGGCCAGAGCGATCCGTAGCCACGACGGGCTGGTCACGCTGCGCCGCACGTTGCGTGGGCCGAGGGGCCCGGCGCTGCGCGTCGACCACCGCTACGGGCAGGGCCTGTGACACTTCATCGGTCGTCGCGTCGAGGTAGGCGGTGGGAGCAGCGGCCAAGACGGCGCGACCAGCGGCCACGCGACCCGGGGCCACACGACGGCGAGCCGCCCGCACCACGGGAGCCTCGTCTTCGGCGAGGCGCTGCGCCAGGCGACGCGCCGTGCCCTGAGCCACCTGAACGGCGGCACGTCCCGCCTGAGCCACGGGCTCGGCGGCGGCTGCCGGAGCAGGCCGGCGACGTGGCGTGTGGGTCGCGCTGAGCTCCGGCCCCTCGGGCTCCTCGTCGAGCTCATGAGCGAGGTAGCTCGTGGCGACGAGGGGAAGCACCGTGCGCCCGCGACGAGCCTCGGGCAGCGCACCGGCCGCCGAACGCCGAGCCGCCCGGACGATGGGAGCCTCCTCGGCCATCTCGGAGGCTACGGACCGCGCCACCAGACGGCGTGCCGTCGCTGTCTCGCGAGCCACGCGGGTGTCTTCGCCACCCACTTCCTCTGCCCACTCTCCGATAGACCTCGAGGAACCGCGCTGGGGCACCTCGGCGAGCACAGTCTCGGCTCGTTCCGAACGCAGGGACGGTGGCGTCGGCGCAGCCCCCGCCACGCTGGCACGACGGGCCGTAGGCCGCGAGACCGGCGCGGCCTCGGCCAGCGCGTCATCGACTTCCATGGCCAGGTACGACGTGGCCAGCGGCGGAAGCACCGAGCGGCGCCGCGCTGCCGTCTTCGTCGTGGACGTGGCACCACGCCGGGCGGCACGCACCGTCGCGGTCTCGGTCGTGGTCGCCACGGACGCACCGTCGACCGCGGGCAGAGCCCGACCGCCGAGGGCCAGCGCACGCCGGCGAAGGCGAGGCACACGACCCGTCGCAGCACGGCTGATGCGGGCATCCTCGGCAGCGAGGGCCGCCGACCGAGCGACGTAGCTCGTGGGCGAGGAGGCCAGTCGCCTCCGCGAAGGTGTGGACCGGGATGCCACCGGCTGCTCGGAGGGAGCCTGGGACCGTGCTTCGACCCGCGCAGCGCGGCCCGCAGGGGTCGCGGAGCGACGCGGCACGGCAGCGGGAGCTACGGCCTCGGCACGCTCGACCGCTCGCTGACTCGCCGCCGCCACCGGAACCGCCCGCTCGCGGACGACGCGACGGGCCACCATCGGCTGTTCGTCGCCAAGCAGCTGCTCGTCGACTTCGGCCTCACCGGCGACCAGGACCACATCCGGTGCCTGGGGACGACGCCTGCGGACGTAGCCAGTGGCTGCGCGAGCCATGGGCGCCCGGTCGCCGAACTGCGGCTGCCCGGCCTCTTCCCGGCGGAGCGCGCCTACACGGGCACGGGTGACCCCTGCCGGACGCGACGCGATGCCTTCGACGTAGTCTGGGGTGGCTGCGGCGTGCTGGGCTCGAGCGGCCATCCTCTCCATGGGACGGCGCGAGGCCACGCGGGCAGCGGAGGTGGGGGCAGGTGCCTCCACCGACGACGATGGGCCTGCACGACCCGACGTCTGCTGGGTGCGAGCCGCCTCACGCGGCGAGCTGCGCCGTGTGGCTGGCGCCCGCCGAGCCGCGACGGGCGGCTGCACGCGGCGGACCACCCGAGGGGTGACATCCGCCTCTTCTTCCACGGCCTCCGAAGGCGCCTCGAGCATCAGCACTGCGGGCGACGCCCCCAGCACCCTGCGAAGGCCCTTCTTCGTCGGCGCCGTGGCCGAGCGACCAGCGGCCACCTGAACAGGGCGCTGCCCCTCGGCCTCGAACACTTCGGCTGTCTCGGCCTGCGCCATCGCACGCGCCGGGCCGTGCAGGCGGCGGAGGGCCTGCTTCGCGACCGCCATCCGGCGGGCAGCCGGCTGCGTCGCGACCTCCTCCAGGATGGCCTGCAGCTCACGTCGCTCACGACCACGGAACCCGGAGAGCACGCGCTGCAGCACGCGGGTCAGTTCATCATCCGCCTCGCCGCCCTCGCGCGCCATCGCCTGCTCGACAGGCCGGAACACGACACGCTCGCGCGTGCGAGGTGTGACGATCGCCGCCTTCGGCTGACGCGGGATGATGCGGTAGGAGAACGGGTCCTCCTCTTCCTCTTCTCCAGCGAGCAGCGGATCGACCAATACGGTGAAGTCGTCTTCGCCGAGCCCCAGCCGGGCGAGCGCCGATGGGCGCACCATAGCGGCCGCGGGGCCAACGCGACGGAGACGAGACCCTGCGAAGCCCGACTTGCGAGCGCCCCCAGAGATCCGTGACAGCAGGCCCAGACGCGAGCGCCGCAGGTCGCGGAAGTAGGCCGACGACGACAGGAACGTGAACGGCCCCTCGTCGACGGCTTCGTCGCTCTCGGTCACCGAGTAGGGGTCGGCCACGCCGAGCCGGTGGTAGAACTCGGCCCGCGGGCCGACCGAGGCACGGGTTGCACCACGCGAGAAGAGCCTGCGGGCGATGCTCTCGCCGGGCACTGCCCGCTCGTCGACCGGTGCTTCCGTGGAGTCCTGATTCATGAGCCCATCCCCGTTGTGGCCTGGGTCAGCAGCTGGAGACGGCCCGCCTTCCACGAGGAAGCCGAAGCGCTCTCACCAACAGAACGAACGCGAGCGCCCGTTCCCTCACCGCGGTCAGCAATGGCCCGAGGAGTCGCCCCTACCTGCAACGTCGACCCGAGCGGCCGTTGTAGGCGCTCCGGGACAAAGCAGAAAAGAGAGGGGGTGGCTTTCGCCATGGTCAAACTCCAGAAAGAACCAAAACCCGTCAAGATCCCAAGCGAAGCTCGACCACAATAAATTCGGCCGTGCTGATAGGTCGCATCATGATCCGGACGTTGATCTGTCCCGCGTTACGAACCTCCGGAGGATTCAGTTCATTGTTGCACTGAACCTCGTAGTCCAAGCCTGCCTTGTCGCCGGTGAGAAGTCCAGCCGACCAAACCATGTCGAGTCGGCCCGACACCGTTCGCTCGACGATTCTCCAGAGTTCAGGCCGCTGATTCTCGAAAACCACCCACTCGGAATCTCGGCGCACCTGCTCGGAGATCATGGAGACGATCCGGCGCGCATTCACGTGCATCCACTTGGGATCTCGCGAAAGCGTGCGCGCGCCCCACACCACGACACCGCGACTCGGCTGAGTCAGGATGGGGTTGATGTGCGCAGCGATCAGTTGATCGGATTCGCGCCACCGAACAGGCACCGCCGGGTGCGTCACGCCACGCACGACTTGGTTGGCCGGCGGCCACTTCACCCCGAATGGCTCGTGCTCACGCTCGGTGCGAGCGTAGATCCCGGCCACGCTCCCCGACGGTGGGAACGTGTCGTCGCCATCCATCAGCCAGGGGTAGTACACCGCGCCGTACGACGCGTTGCGCGCCAGAGCGTCTTGTAGCGTCGACACCCACTGAAGCAGCGCATCCTCATGGAGGTCGCGGGGCGTGTCGAGGATCAGGAACCGGTTGTTCATCTCTCGACAGTGCTCGAGCAGCAGCTCGATGGTGGGCTGACAGGGCACCGTAGGCCGACCCATGCGGTCGAACTCGATGGGGAGGTAGGCGAGCACGGGCATCGCCAACAGCCCCAGGTCTTCCTCCGCCCGCAACCGGTCGAGCAACGCGTAGAACGTGACCTCGAAGGGGTTGTCGGTCATCAGGTCTTGCTCGTCGTCGACCGCCAGGCCGATCAAGCGGCACAGCTCCCCGCCATTGACGAAGAAGTTGCGGACCGCGCGCACGGTCACCGGATCGATGTACTTGCGCACGGGGCTGTCAGCGAGCTCCGCCCACGATGACAAGGGCAGCTCGACGAAGTCGCCCTTGCGGCACCCTCGCGGCCACTTCGGGCGCGGGATGATGCCGATGAACCCGGTGATGTCGCTGCGAACGAGCGCGCCGTCATTCGACCGCTCGCGCGCATGCTGAATGGTGATGCCGGGCCGCATGCTTGGAACTCCTGGGGCGCTCCGACGGCGCCCAGCCACTACCTGGCCGCTTGGTTGCTACGAGGCGTCAGCGAGCCTTGTTGATCTTCTCGTTGATCTCCGAGACTTCCTTCACCCACTGATGGCGCTCCTTGTGCGTCATCAGCAGCAGCTCCTCGCGTGACCAATGAAAGTGGTATGCGAGAAACGCTACCTCCTTGAAGACGTTTTCAAGGGGGTAGCTAACTATTCCCCCAGGCGGCCAAACTCCTTCTGGAACTGGGCGCCACACTCGGGACAGGTCACGTTGACCATCGCGTCGTCTTCGTTGATCCGGTTGTACATTTCCTCGAGGAAACGCAGGTCGCCGGCAAACATGTTCTCGACAACGCCCGCGTTGACCTCGGCGAGGTTGCCGAGGCGGGTGATCACGCGTGAGAGAAGCACGATGATCAGGTAGGCGCGGTTGCGCTGCACACGGAGGTCGTTCAGCGGAACGATCTCGTCCTTCGCGTTGGCGAGGCGCATCACCCCTTCGCGATGCACGTTGCCTTCGCTGTCGACAAAGCCGCGCGGGAGGATGAACTCGTACTCGGTCTTGAACTCCATGGACTGCCACCTCGTGTGCCGGACTCTTCCGGCGTGCGGTTGGGGGCCTGGCCCGGGCAACCCGGGCATGAGCCGCGGGCCGAACGATACCACCCGAGCAGGGCCTGCCCTCCACTGCACCACCGACCAAGGCAAAAGCTTGGTCTCTCCTGCAGAATGCGGAGCGATCAGACCGCCCAGCGGTGCCGGTGGCCGGCGCGTCGCGGATCCTGGCCCCCCTCCCCTACGACGTCAAACCCCCCGTCCGCAGGTGCGAACGGGGGGCTTGCGGTGTGCGTGCGGCAAGCAGATGCTCACCGCGACGACATCACTTCATGACGCGCTCGACCTTCTCGGTGCAGATTTCCACCTTCTCGATGGCCATCGCCGAGCTGTCGGAATCCATCTCCGGGACGTACCACTTGCAGGGCCAGCCCTCGTAGAAGTTGTACTGCGCGACAATGGTGTCGAGGTCTTGATCGAGGGCCGTGACGGTGCCGGAACGACGGTCAATCAGGCCGTCCTCGATGTTCTTGCGCCACTTCCACAGGTCGTCGGTCGCGGTGTAGCCACGCTCGAGAACGATGTTCGCGTAGGTGGTGCGACCCGGCTTCTTGCGGACGACTTTGTCGTTGCCCTGCTTGAACTCGATGACCTCGGTCTCGGAGTCCATGCCGCTCACGGACTTGAAGCCGCCAACGATGGTCTTCTGGTCCGGCGTGATGCCCGAAACCTCAAGCAGGAAGTTGTACGCGCCAAAGAGTTCTTCGGTCGGCATGGTGCCCTCTCATTGTCTTGCAGTTTCGCCCCTCGCTGATGGCTCACGAGGTGCAGGAGCGTGACGGGTGGAATTCAATGGCCACCTACCCGGCACGCTGAGAGCTTACGCGACGGCGCGCAGCAGCGACAAGGTACTGCTGTGATTTTTCTTTGGACCCTGCGATGATCTCGTTCAGCAGCCGATCGTAGCAAAAGCTGCGAGCGACGGAGGATCCCGCAGAGTGCGGGGCGCGGAGCAAGGAAGCAAACAGCCCCCGCCGAGTTGCCTCGACGGGGGCTGCTGGGCCATGGCCCGGAAGCATCACTCTTCGATGAGTGCGCCGCCGTCCCACTGACCGATGCTGAACACGACGAACTCGGCCGGCTTCACCGGGCAGATGCCCACCTGCACGTTCACCTGGCCGGCGTCGATGAGGTAGCGGGGGTTCGTCTCGCTGTCGCACTTCACGTAGAACGCCTCTTCCGGCGTGTTGCCGAACAGGGCGCCGCTCCGCCACACGCGCATCAGGTAGGCGCGCACGTCACGGGTGAGCTTGCTCCACAGGTACTTGTCGTTGGGCTCGAAGACGGCCCACTGCATGCCCTGCAGGATGCTCTGCTCGATCATGATGAACAGGCGACGCACGTTGACGTACTTCCAGCTCGGGTCGGACTTGGTGGCCAGCGTACGCGCACCCCAGATCCGGATGCCCCGGTCCTTGAAGATACGGATGACGTTGATGCCACGGTCGTTGTACTGACCCTGCTCGATGCGGTTGATGTTCTGGGTGAGGCCCGTGATGCCCATGAGGACCTCATTGGCCGGCGCCTTGTGCACGCCGCGCTCGGCGTCGACGCGAGCGAACACACCACACACGTGACCGCTCGGCGGCACGTAGAGCTCGTTGCGGTCCTTCTTGATGAGCTTGCGACGCAGGAAGCCCGCGATCTTGGGCTCGGGCTGGTCGCCGACGAACCAGCTGGGGCGCATGATGCGAACCCACGGCACGTACATCGCACCGTAGCCCTTGTCGGACGCGGGGATGTCCATATCGCCGGTCGAGACGACGGGACCGTCGAGGATGGCGAAGCGATCCTTGCGGGTCTCGCAGTGCTCGAGCATCTCGCGCTGCTGCTGGAAGGTGAGGCCGGTGGCCACGTGCAGCGCCATGTCGTCGCAGTCGTCGAAGGCGTACAGGCCGAGCTTGTCAGCCTGGTTCTCGCGAACGGAACCCTCGGTGTCCTGCATGCCCATCAGGTAGACGTAGGACTTGCCGCCGCCGTTGTCGTAGAAGCCGTTGACCGACGCCACGAAGTTGAAGACGGAGGGCTGCGACAGCCAGTCGCGGAACTCGCGCTTCATCTGATCGTCGCTCGTGAGCGCCTCGAACACCGCGTCGGCTGCCTCGTCGGGGTCGTCGATGCTGTGGCCGACGAGCTCCTCGACGGAGCGGGTCTCGACGAGGAACTGCGCGAAGTAGGACTGCAGCCAGCGGAAGAACTCGGACTTGTTGGTGACCGCGAAGGGCGGCACCGAGTACTCGTTCATCAGGGCCGTGCCACGGGCGGCCTCGAACTCGAAGCCGTACACCTCGAGGAGATCCTTCGCAGCGGTGGGCTTGGGCTTGTCGATGGCGAAGGTCTGGTGGACCGAGTTGAGGAGATCCTCGACCGCCACTTCGTCATCGGTGATCACCTTGCCGGCGGCGTCGAGCACCTTGGCCGAGACCTCGACGGACTCCTTGCCCACCGTGATCTTGGTCTTGCCAGCACCGCCCTTGCCGATCGACGGCTTGTGGCCGTTGATCTCGAGGAGGGACTTGAGGTTCTTGACCTTGCCGGGCTTGAGGCGGAAGGCCTCGGTGAGCGCCGTCACGGCATCCGCCGAGTCTTTCGAGCTGATGGAGCCCTTGGTGTCGACCAGCTGTGGCAGCACCTTGCCGACGATGGACCGCGTACCGTCGGTCGCCTCGATGGCCACCGCGTCCACCGGCGGGGCGTACTTGAACAGGCCCATGAAGCCCGGCGTGGAGGTGGCAACGCTGGCGATGGGCTTGGCTCCCGAATCGACCTCACGGATGTAGACGCCTGGGGTGTGGTATTCCATGTTCCGCTAGTCCTCGTTGTTGTCGTCCTCGATCGGACGGTGTGCGAATCCCGGGGGGCCGATTTGCTTCCTGCCTTCTCTACGAAGGTCGGCGCGACCCAGCCTCCCGTTGGGTCTGGCACCCGATTTCCTCGGGCGATGCATGGGCTCCATGCGATGGGTGCGAACGGTCGTCGCCGGGCCGCTGATGAGCGACCCCTCCATCGAACACTGCGCCCGGTAGGTCAAGTAGGGCCGAAAAGGGGCCTCGTTGATGGTGAAGAAGTTGATGGCGTCACCGATGGTGAGGTCGTCGACCAGGGAGAGGGCAACCTTCTCCATGATGACGTCGTCTCCATCGTTCTCCAGTGACCAGGGGTTCCCCGCCGAGTCGACGTGGTCGCCCGTGGGCAGGATGTAGCGGCGCGGACGATACACCAGGTGTGTCGCGTCGTAAAGCCGCATGAGTGACCAACCCAACAACCGCTCCGCATCGCTGCGAAATCGGGAGTGCACAGCCACCAGGTAGTACAGCTCCAGGTAGAGCGGGGGCCGCTCGTAGAGCACCTTGTTCTCGTCAGGTGTGCCGTGGACCGTGATCTTCGCTGGTGACCAGTGCTTGGTGTTGTTCAGCGACATGTTCTGCTTGGCTTTGTACATGTAGATGTACAAGACCTCTTCGCGATCCTTCGGGACGAAGGAGAAGTCTTCCTCGATGCGGGGCGGCGGGCGATCGAAGGTCCAACCGTCGAGCAGGAACCGGTGGAAGGACTCGGTGACCTCACCGATGATGTTGTTGCCTTGGTAGGGCCCACGGGAGAACCCGTCGGGCATCACCTTCGTTCGCATCTCACTCATCGAGTGCCTCCGCTGCCAGGCGTGCCTTGAGGAAGGGAGGCGGGCGCACCGCAGGGCGATGCGCATAGACGATGAAGGGGTTCTGGCGCTGGTAGTCGGCCCGAAGCTCTTCTCGGTAGGCGAGGGCAGGATCGCGGGGCTCGACACGTTGTCGCTCCCCCACCTCGTCGCGATGGCGGACCTTGCCGTAGCGCACCGGCTCCAGCTCGAAGGGGTGACGCACGATCCGCATGAGCAACGGGGCATTGGGACCCGGCTCTTCCACCTTGACGCGCTTCGTGCGCACGTCGTCGGCGCCCCGCACCCGCAAGCTCTCGCCGAGGACCCGCCGCTCCGCTTGCTCGGGCTCGTCGGCCCGCGCCACCAGCCGCGCCCACGGCGCGCGCTCCACGCGCTCCCGCACGGAGGGAACGTGTCGCTCGAGGCGCGCCTGTGCTCGGTGGCGGTGACTCACAGCGAAGGACATCCCTGGGTTGGTGGGAGCAAGGGGGACGGGGATCTTCAGGAAAGGAGCCCGCAAGATCAAGCCTCGCGAAAAATTCCCTGCCAGCCGATCGGGGGGGGCGCCTGGAAACGCGCGTGCGTGCTAGGTTTGCGCCATGGCAGATGCACAGTCCAAGGTGAATTCCAAGCTTCGCGGCACCGCGCGCCAGCGCGCGAGGGCCCGGCAGAAGAACACGAAGGAACGCCTCGCGAAACTCGCCAAGGCCGTCGGCAACGACGAGATCCAGAAGCGCATCCAGCAAGGCAACGTCAGTCGCGACATGGCGATGGCGTTCATCACGGAGCGCCTGAGGAACATGCGGCAGCTACAGAAGCGGGAGCAGCGACTGATTCCGCGTACCTCCCACTGGGAGTGGTGGCGTCAGGTCGCCGATGCGCAGAAGCCGTGGCTGTCGAAGCCCGAGCCCAAGCGCTGGCACCAGGCCGCCAAGCTGTACGCCGAGGCCTCGAAGCACCTCGCGCGCGGCGACCTGATGCGGGGCAAGCAGATCCTCGACAAGGCCGTCGCCGAAGAGAACAAGCAGATGAACGATCTGACCGACCTGGTCAGCCACGATGACCTCGAGTTCGATGCCCGCCCCGACGTCGGGTGGCTCGAGGAGATCGTCAGCGGCACCCCCGGCGCACCCTGCGAAGAGCCAGAAGACATCAAGCTGGCCGAAGAGATCCAGAAGGTGATGGACACCGTCGTCGATCCGATGAACCGTCGCCGGCGACGCGACCCGTGGTGGACGCTCGAAGAAGAAGAGGAGGAAGAGGATGGCGACGGCGACGGGTGACGTGCGCAGCGACCTCGAGGCGCTCGTCGCCTTCGACACGGTGAGCCACCGGAGCAACGAAGGCCTGGCCGCCTGGCTTGCCGAGCGCTGCGAAGATCTCGGCTTCACCATCGAGCCCTTCGTCGACCCGGATCAGCCCACCAAGCGCTCCCTGGTGTGCCGGCTCGGCCCACGTGACACCGACGGCTTGGTGATGAGCGGCCACATGGACGTCGTCCCCACCGAAGGGCAGCCATGGACGAGCGATCCCTTCCAGGTGACGGAGCGTGATGGCCGGCTCGTGGGGCGTGGAACCGCTGACATGAAGGGCTTCTTCGCCGCCACCCTTCGCGCCATCGAGCGCCTCGACCGCAAGGCGCTGGAGCGCGAGCTGGTCCTGGTGTGGACCCACGACGAGGAGGTGGGGTGCCTCGGTGCAGGGAAGCTGGTCGACCACCTGGAGCACGCGGGCGTGCGGATGCCGTCTGCCTGCCTGATCGGCGAGCCCACCGACTTCCAGATCTTACGGATGCACCCCGGCCACGTCGTCGTGGAGCTACACGTCATCGGAGCCGCCGCCCACTCCAGCCGCCCCGACCTCGGGCGCAACGCCCTCGAAGACGCGGCCAGGGCGGTGCTCGCGGCGCGACGCGTGGCAGACCAGCTCGCCACCGAGCACGCAGACCTCCCCGACATGGAGCGCCCCTGGGTCGCGTTCAACACGGCGAGCCTGCAGTCGGGATCGGCCGTGAACATCGTCCCAGACCATGCCCTGGTTCGCTTCGGCTACCGCCCCTTGCCAGGGATGGCCCCCGACGAAGTCCACGGTCGATTGGTGGAGGCCTTCACGGCTCTCGAGCTCGCCTGCGAGTGGCGCACCAGCATCGAGCGCATCACCCCGTCCATGCTCACCCCCGACGGCACGCCGCTTCAGGGCCTGCTGGCCGAGCACACGCGCCACGATCACGTCGGTGCCTGCTCCTTCGCCACCGATGGCGGCCAGCTGGCGCGCCTGGGGCTGCAGCCTCTCGTGTTCGGCCCCGGCAGCATCGAGGTCGCTCACAAGGCCGATGAGTACATCGTGGAGGCCGACCTTCGACACGCCGTCGACGTGCTCGAGCGCGTCGTTCGGCACCGATGCACCTGATGCTCAGCGGGGCAGGTGCGGCCGAGCCCGGGCTGCCACCCGCTCCCTGAGGGGATGCCGGCCTCCCTGTAGCAGCGAGCGCCCCGCCACCCACACCTGCTCCACCCACTCGTTCGTGGCGACCAGCGCCACCGCCTCCAGCGGGGGGACTCCCTCCGCCGCTGGTCGACGCAGATCGACCGCGACCAGGTCGGCGGGCGCCCCTTCGACCACCCCGCGAGCGTCGGCCCCCAAGCTACGCGCACCTCCGACGGTGGCCGCCGCCAGCAGCCCCTCGGCGAGCCCGTGCCGGCGCCCCTCCGGGGTCATCACGTTGCGTCGCTGGGCCAGGCCGCGCGCATGCATCTCGAGGGTCGTGGCTTCGCGCAGCAGGTCGATCTGGGCGTGGCTGTCGCTCCCCAAGCACAGCCTCGCCCGGAGCCTCGCCTCCACGGGCAGAAAGCCATCCCCGAGGTCGAGCTCGGTAGACGGGCACACGCACAGGGTCGCGTCGGCCCCCACCACCCGGTCGAGGTCGCCCTCGAGGGGATGAGTGAGGTGGACCATGGTGCTGCGCGGGCCCAGCAGACCGCACGCGTCGAGGAGCGCCACGGGTGAACAGCCGTGCTCGGCGAGGCAGGCTTCGTTCTCCGCCGGCTGCTCCGACACGTGCACGTGCACCACCCCCTCGTAGGCACCCAGGGCCTCCAGCCAGGACCGGTCGCAGGCCCGCACGGAGTGCGGAGCGAGGCCCACGTCTGCGTCGCGTCCCAGCCGCGCCACGGCCTGAAGCGCATCCTCCGCCGACGCGTCGCCGAAGCGGCGCTGGTCGGCCCGCAGCTCCTGATCATGGCCGGCGCGACCGTAGGCCACCCGTAGCAGGGTGATGCGCAGCCCCACCTCGCGGGCAGCCGCCAGCACGCGGCGCGCGAGCTCGTCGGGATCGGCGTAGGGGGCTCCATCCGGCTGATGGTGCAGGTAGTGGAACTCCCCCACCCGGGTCACGCCCGCCTCCACCATCTCCAGGAAGGCCAACGCAGAGACGGCCTGAACCCCCTCGGGCGACAGCCCCAGGGCGACCTCGTACATCCGGTCCCGCCACGACCAGAAGTCGTCGCGGCCCCGCGGGCGGTGCTGCACATGCCCCCGGAACGCCCGCTGGAACGCATGGGAGTGGGCATTGACCAGACCGGGCAGCACGAGGCGCCCGGGGAGACGCTCGTCGACGTGGGGGTAGCGTTGCGCTGGGCCTACCCCTACAATGATCCCTGAGTCGATCTCTATGGCATGATCCGTGAGGAGTCCTCGTGGGGTCCACACCCACTGGGGCTGAATCACAAGATGTTCGGCTCGCTGTGTCACAGGCCCTCTGCCTCGCTGCTTTTTGGAGAAACCGATGTCTGACGACGACCGCGGAGATTCCCTCGCCAGCCGCCTGATGTCGCGGCAGAGCGCGCCCGGCCTCCACCGCGTCAGCATGCCAGACGGCGGCGAAGCCTACTCTGGTCCCCTGGCCCAGCGAGCCCTGCGCACCCTCGGGGCCCGCGCCTTCACGGTCGACCGCAGCGTGATCCTGTCGCGATCCTTCGACCGCAACAACCCCGAAGACATGGCCCTGTACGCTCACGAACGCTTTCACCAGCGGGAAGCGCAGGGCAAGGCCGAGGAGGCCGAGAACGGTGCGAGCCACGGCGGTCGCGACGCGGAGGAGATCGCGGCACGCGCCATCGAGCGCATGGTCGTGCACCGCGCTCGCTCCGGGGAAGACTTCGGCAGTGTGATGCGCTCCGTGAACAGCGGCGAGATGGATGACCAGGCCAAGGGTGGTGGTGGTCCAGGCGGTGAGGGCGAGGGCGAGGGCGGCGACGACCCCAACAAGCCCAAGGTGAGCAAGGCCCTCATCGGCGGCAACAAAGACCGCGACCCCATGGAGGGCTACAAGGCCCTGATGAAAGACGGGCGCACCCACTGGCAGATCGTCAACGAGCTGAAAGACCACGTGGTGCGCACCCTCGAGCGGATCAGCGACGAGCACAGCTTCCGGTCCACGCGGCACGACTTCTTCGGCTGATGAGGCCCTTCGAGCGGGTCCGTCCCCCCGGGGGCGACGACTCGCGGTAGGCTGCGCGCATGCGAAGCGCGACGATCTTCTCCGACCTGGCGCGCCGGCTGCGCCGCTCCGACCTCCTCTTGCTGCGCGCCGTGCGTCGTCAGCGGGCCCGCCCCGCCATGCGCGCCAAGGGCCAGTTCTGGGGCTCGGTCATCACCGACGACGAGGTCGACGCGCTGCTGCGCGCCCACGGTGAGATCGACTACCCCGTAGGCGCAGATGGGCTCGAGGATGCCATTGCGGCCTCCACGGCCTACCGCGACGCCCCTGGCGGCCGCTTCGCCACCCTCCGAGCGGCCTTCGACCTCGACGGCGACGACATGGACCTCATCCTCCTGTCGATCGCTCCGGAGATCAGCGCTGGCTACGGCAAGATCTTCGCCTACCTCAACGACAACCTCAACCAGGCCTACCTCACGGTCGACCTCGCCACGCGCGTCCTCCGTCAGGAGCGGCGCCAGCGCCTCGCCCTGCAGTCGCGGCTGCTGCCCGGTGGTCCGCTGATCCGCAACCGGCTGCTCCTGCTCAACCCGCCCGACGGCATGGACACCCACACCTCCCGGCGGGTTCACCCGGCTCCCACCCTCATCCAGTGGCTGCTCAAGTCGCGCTCCATCGCTCTGTCCGAGGGCGCCAAGCTGATGGACACGTCGCGCATCCCCTTCGTGCCCCTGCAGACCAACGAGCGCCTGGAGATCCTCAAGGGCTCGCTCAACAAGGCCATCACCGTCGCCATCGTCGGCGGCACCAGCGGCATGCGCGAGGGCATCGCCATGGCGGTGGCCCGCCACGCCGAGCGGCCCCTCGTGCGCGTCGACATGGAGCGCACCAAGTCCTACCTCACCCAGCCCCACGAGCTCGTGCGCGACCTGATGCTCGATGGCTCGATCCCCTACCTGGTCAATGTCCCGGATACCCAGGAAGAGCCGCAGATCCGGATGCAGATGATGAACGTGGGGACCGCACTCGCCGAGCTCCCCTACCCTGTGTGCGTCGGTGGCAACGACCGTCGCGCCGTGGCGACCATGCTCGGCGTCGACCGCCCCAACGTCACCGTGCCCGTCGGGCGCACCACCAACGACGAGCGCATCGGGGCATGGGCCGAGGCCCTCGGGCGCCGCGACTGGGACCAGGCGAAGGCCAAGGAAGTCGCAGAGCGCTTCTACAGCGTCGGTGGCACCACCATCGAGCGGGTCCTCGAGCGGGCCGAGGCGGAGGCGGGCGGCCGCGAGCCCGACATCGAGACGATCTGGACGGCAGCACGGGAGGCCGCACGCCCCGAGTTCAGCGGACTCGCCCAGCGGATCGTGCCTCGCTACGCCTGGGACGACCTGATCCTGCCCGACAAGATCATCGGGCAGCTCAAGCACCTCGAGCAGTACCTGGCCCAGCAAGAGACGGTCATGCACCACTGGGGTGGGCAGAAGATCCGGCCTCGGGGCTACGGCATCAAGGCGCTGTTCTCCGGCTCTCCCGGCACCGGCAAGACGATGTGTGCCGAGGTGATCGCCGGCGGCCTGGGCCTCGACCTGTTCAAGGTCGACCTGTCGAGCGTCATCAGCCGGTGGGTCGGCGAGACGGAGAAGAACCTCAAGGAGATCTTCGACGCCGCAGAAGGCGGCTCCTCCGTCGTGCTGTTCGACGAGGCCGACTCCCTGTTCGGCTCACGCGGCGACGTGAAGCAGGCTCAAGACCGCTTCGCCAACCAGGAGGTCAGCTTCCTGCTGCAGCGGCTCGAGGTCTTCGAGGGCTGCGCCATCCTCACCACCAACCTGCAGGAGAACATCGACGAGGCCTTCCTTCGCCGGTTCGGTGCCGTCATCGAGTTCCCGATGCCCTCCCCTGTCGAGCGCGAGGCGCTGTGGAACCGCGCCATCCCCGACATGGCCCCCCGCGGCGACGACCTCGACCTGGCCTACATGGCCAAGCAGTTCAGCCTGGCCGGCGGCTCGATCATCAACGCCTCGATCAACGCCTGCGTGGTGGCGGCCTCCGAGGGCTCACCCGTGTGCATGAAGCACGTGATCTTCGCCGTGGCCCGCGAGCTCTACAAGATGGGCAAGCAGATCAACCGCGTGCACTTCGGGGAGTACTACGACGAGGTCGCCGACCTGTTCTGACGGGAAGCCGGCTGCGCAGCCCCTTGAGCTGGATCACGCGGTGGAACAACCGCATGTAGGCGTTGGTGGGCGCATCGGCCTGCTTGGGGGCGTAGGCATCGACCACGTAGGGCACATACATGCTGCGGCGCAGGGAGCGCTCGCCGGTGTAGGGCGACGCCTTCACCCGGTGCCACATGCGACCGTCGTGCACGGTGAGGTCGCCAGGCCACGTCTCCACCATCACCTCGTCGGGGTCGTCGTCGTCGGTGTAGAAGTGGACCTTGCGGAACAGCGTCGACAAGCTGCCCTGCTGGTGGGTGCCCGGCAGCACACGAAGCCCGCCATCCTCCGGGCGGATCCGGTCGAAGTGCAGGCCGACGTTGAGCATCGGGCCCGGCATCGTGCCGTTGTAGAACACGTCGCGCAGCGAGTCGGTGTGCCATGCCACGCCGGGCCGCAGCGAGCCGCCGCTGTTGAAGTAGCGGTTGAACACCACGCCATCCTTCTCACGGGTACCGATACGAGCGTCGTCGCCGATCAGCCTCCGGATCGGCTCGAACCGGGCATCGGTGACGAAGGCCTCGAGCCAGTCGCTGTGCACCGAGGCGAAGCCCATCCGCTGCAGGCGCGGCTGGCCGTCGGGCCCCTCACCGAACCACACCGGCACGCCGTGCACCTTGTCGATCCCCTCGGCCAGCAGGTGCTGCTCGACCGCGTCGAGCTCCGCGAGGGCCCGCTGCACCTCGGGCTCGCTGGCGACCCCGTCGAAGACCAGAAAGCCATGCTGCTGCAGGAAGGCGAACTGCACCGGCGTGATGTCGTCGCGTAGCCGGAAGCGCGTCGACAGCGGCAACGACAGCGCCACGGAGCGGGCCGCGAGGGGAGCCAGTGACAGCCAGGCCGCCTCATCGACGGGATCACGAACCTCGGGCACGGAACACCTCCGAGCCCTAAACTAATCGAACGTTTGGGAAACTTCCAGCGCCGACGGGCTACTTCTTCATCGGTCGGACCGCGTTGTTGCCCAGCATGGTGCTCGGCGTGCCGGGCGCGACATACTGCAGGTCGGCGGCGAGGATGTAGGGCGCTGCCACGGTGCCCATCGCCGAGCCACTCCCCGGCGTGAGGGTGCCCTGCACCATCATCGCCCGCGACACCAACATCCCCTTGGCCGGGTCGAAGGTGCCCCGCGCGCTGACCGTGAAGTCGAACACATCGGGCGGACGGGTGTCGCCGGGACCGCTGATCTGCTCTCCGATCATGAGCGAGCCGCGACCGGTGGTGTCGATGACCGGCAGGCCACCGTCATCCCCTGACACCTCGTTGCGCAGCTGACTCGACCCGACGCCCCCCACGAGGATGGGGAGCTGCATCACCAGCTCCGACTTCTGCTTCCAGCTCTCGCCTTCGTCGTTGCCCTTCTTGGGCAGCTGCAGGTCGAAGGCCGACAGCCCGCGGCTGAGGAGCGCGTGCATCGTCTCCTTGATCAGCCGGATGCGCTGGTTGCGCTCGTTGAGACCGAGAAGGTCGATCTCCTTGACCCGCCCATCCTCGGTCAGCGTCAGCTGGACCTTGGCGCTGTCGGTGAGCTTGCCATCCCACTCGTCGAGGATGGGCAGCAGGTTGTCGGGGTCTTCCCCGGCAGCAGTGAGCTGCGCATCGTCGATGTCGCACGTCACCAGGAAGCCCTTGCCCTGCTCGACGGCCTTGCAGTCGAGGTCGACGGCGTAGGCGAGGTCGTAGACCCGACTGTCTTTGTTGTACTCGGCCTGCAGGAACATCGCCTGGTGCAGCTGAAGGTCGGCCTTGAGGCGGTAGCGGCGCGTCTCGCCCTCCGGCCACTGCCAGACCAGGCCGTCAGCCGCGTGCGCAGTGGGAACGATGCCCGCTGCCATCGCCAGACAAACCCACGGTGACCACCTACGCATGATGCCTCCTTGGGCATTCCCTAACGTGAGCCCACCGCCTGTCGTGTTCACCCCTGCTCGGGGCTCAGCCCACACACCAGGTCGAGGCCATCGCGCACACACGCATAGGCGCTCCCCTGCCCGACCTCGAGCACCCCCCGCAGCGGAAGGGAGGGGGTGAGGGGCGCCTCGATGTCGCATCGCGGCCCGGCGGGCACGAAGGTGAGCGTGTCGGGCTGCGCCTCGTCGCTGCGAAAGGTCTGGTCGCCGCCGCAGTAGGCGCTCACAGCCATCGCCCCCGGCACCGTCAGGGTCACCGGCTCCGTGGGGACGCCACCTGCGCCTCCGAACAGAAAGGCGCCCGAGGCGAGCCCCAGCACCAACAGGAGCCCTCCGACGAGGGCTCCACGCACCTTGGGAGGCATCGTGTCGGCCATCAGAAGGTGAGCCCGGCCCCTGCCGTGAAGCCGAAGGTCGCGAAGGGCTTGCCGACCCGCAGGAAGCCCGACTTGCCCGTGGCTGCCAGCTCGCTGCGGCTGATCATGTAGATGCTGTTGCGGAAGGGAAGCAGCGTGCCGCCGAAGAAGTCGACATCGAGGATGGCGCGGACGCGGCCGGTGCGCTCGTCGTCTTTGCTGCCCTTGCCGACGCGGGCCGTGTAGCCGGCGTGGGCCGTCAGATCGATGGCGTGAGGCGCGTTGGCCCAGCCGTAGCGGATGTAGCCGCGAGGGCCGAAGCCCGAGCCGGCGTCGCGGCCGAGCATCACACCCAGGGTGCCGTAGACCAGCCGCTGCAGGCGGCGCTCGCGGAGCGCGAGGACCTGCACTTCCTTCTCGCCGTTTACAAGCGGGGCACCATCCTCGCCGAAGCAACCCGCCGGGCCTGCAGCGGCACCGAGCGCGATGTCGGCGTCGTCGCACGGCACGGCGGCCGGCTTGAGCGCCGAGTACTCGTCGGTCTGGTAGGCGTCGGCGTAGGAGGGATCCTCGGCCGTGCCCAGCCCGATCTTGTACTGCAGGCCGAACCCGAAGATGAACCGGTTGTAGTGGCCACGCAGCTGCCAGTCGATGGGGAAGCCGTCGATGATCGGCGCCACATCGGCGAACTGGTCGATGGCCGCGGCGGGCTCGAAGGGCGCGTCGGGGTTGGCCTCGTCGACGTTGCTCTGCAGGTCTTCGTCGGCCGGGGCCTGGTAGTCGACCGTGCCGAAGGCGATGCCGGCGCTGATCAGCGCGGCGAAGCGCACCGGGAAGCCACCGGTGTTGTCTTGCACGCGCACGAGGTGCGCCTGCTCTTTGTCCCATCGCCACAGGTGCAGGCGGCCGGGCGCCGTCGACCCGGCCAGGGGGACCACGATGTACACGTCGGCCACGGGGTGCAGCTTCTGGTAGATCGACAGGTAGGTCAGGATGTCGCCGTCGATCGCCGGGATGCACTCGTAGGGGTTCTCCATGAGCTGGTCTTGGAAGTCGAGCCCCATCCGCTTCTGCGCGTTGTTCATGACGAAGTGGAACTTGTTGTCGGCCTTGTCTTGCTCGTAGCGGTCGGACAGGCCGTGCCCGTCGCCGGGCCGGCGCAGGTAGATGTCGGTGCGACCGCGGGGCACCTCGAGCAAGCCGTCGGGATCGGTCACCGTGGTGGTGAGGCCGTCGATGAACAGCTCGTACTCGGCAGCGAAGTTCTTCGGGTTGAAGTCTTGCTGGCGGTCGTCGAAGGCGATGGTGGCCGGGGCGAAGGCCCCGGAGTCGATCTG
Source organism: uncultured bacterium (assembly GCA_965367245.1). GTDB lineage: Bacteria > Myxococcota_A > UBA796 > UBA796 > CBDUIC01. The sequence goes on from CBDUIC010000046.1 coordinate 22,169, forward strand.
GTCTTTGAGGTAGGTGATCGAGGTGTTCAGGTCGGAGTCGGTGATCTTCGACATCAGCGACGGGTCGCGGTGCGCGAGGGCGGCCGCGAGGTACCAGAAGTAGTTGACCGTGCGACCCGAGACCTGCTCGTAGTAGGGCGGCGAGCCCTGGTTGGCGTTCTCGGCAGCGCGCCCCAGCTGGCTGTAGAGCAAGAACATCGGCTCACGCAGCTCGGGGCGGTCGATGAACCAGACTTCGTCGGCCAGGCGCAGCAGGCGCTGGGCGCGAGAGCCCCAGTCTTGCTCCGACAGCGCGTTCCACGGGATCGAGCCCACCTCGTCGGCGGCGTCGATCAGCAGATCGATGGCGGCGTCGGGCACGATGGCCCGCTGGTCGATGGGCTGCACGGTGGGGTCGGGCTCGGCGCGGCCCGCCTGGTACAGGTCGATGTCGGGGTAGAAGCGTGCGTCGGGACGGTTGATCCGCGCCTTGACGTTGCGCTGCAGGTTCTCGTTGCGGAAGTCGGTGTCGGTGCCTTTCCACTGCAGCACCACCACCCGAGCGATCTTCGCCCGGTTGGCCTCCTCGATCTCCGCGAGGCGAGCCTCCCGCTCGAGCTGTTCCTTGCTCTTCTTCTCCTCGATCTCGTCGGAGATGGTCTCTGCCGGACCACGGCCGCCCCCGAAGGGCCCCGCGGTGCGGTGCTCGGCCGTCGGCGCAGAGGCGTGCGCGTCTGGTCCCATGTCAGCTGCGTGGGCTTGACCAGTGATCAAGCCGAACGCGAGCAGAACCCATCCCATCATGTGTCTACCCCTCTGTCGGTCTGCGGGTGCTCGGGCCGCATCATGGCACGAGCGGTGGAGCCGGCGCGAGCATCGCGCCGAGCCGGGCCTGCCGACCCTCGACCCATCCCTACGCGCGAGCCCCCGGAACCGACCAGTGTCGGCGCGCACCGACGGCAACCGCCGGCACTACTGGCACTTGGCGAAGGAACCGTCGAAGGTGCAGCTGTAGGTCTTCCCGCCGACGACGGACGCCTTGGGAAGCCCGCCTCCTCCCTTGAACACCACCGTGCAGTTGTCTTGCCCGGGCCCAGGGATGTTGGGGACGGTCGCTGTGCCGCCAGCGAAGCTGCCGCGCTCCCGCAGGCCACTGTCGCACTTGATCTCGGCCTGGGTGTAGGGCTCGCTCGCCGAGATCTTGATCACCACGCTGCCCTTCTCCACCGGAGGAGGCGGCGCGGGCGGCTTGGGCTTGGGAGCCGGCTTGGGGCCCGACCGGGGCTTGGGCGAGCTACGCGGCTTGGGGGGCGGAGGCGGAGGCGGAGGCTTGGCGAGCCCCGTGTCGATGCCCCCTCCGCCGCGCGGGGGCGGGATCGGCTGCACGACGGGGTTCTGCGCGACCGGCTGCGCCTGCTCCATCATGTAGAAGCCGTAAGCAAGCACCACCAGCGACGCGATCAGCGCCGTGAACACCATGAACATCAGCCCCGCCACCACAGCGAACACCCGGTAGCTCTTGGCCCGGTCGAGGTCGGCGTTGGGATCGGGGGGCATCGCCGGCGCCATGCCTCCGGGGTAGCCGGCCGGCATCGGGCCGGAGGCCACGGGGCCGCTGATGCCCATCGGCACGGCCATCGGCATCGGAGCCCCCATCGGCGCGTGCCCCCCGTGCGCGTGGGCGCCGGGAGGGGGGCCAGAGGGGCCAGGCGGGGGAGCCGCAGGGCGCCCTGCAGCAGCGACCGGATCGTTGCGACGGAGGTCGACGATCTCGTCGTCGTCGTCGACCTGACGACGGGGCGTGGGCAGCGCGAAGAACTCGGTGGCGCCTGCAGGGGCACCCGAGCCGATCTCTGGATCGGAGGACTCGGCCGACAGCGGCACCATGCGCAGGTTCTTGTCGCCGCTCGGCGCCGACACCACCTTCGGTGGAGCGGGCTTGGCATCGTTGGCGGGGGGCGTCCATGACTTGCCGCCCTTGGGAACCTTCGGCCGATCACCCGCCGTCGGCCGCGGCCGACCGCCGACCGCCGCCGGCCGCTTGCCGCCGGGACGCGGGGGCGGACCACCTGGCCTGGGAGGGGAGTTGTCGGACATCGCGCTGCGCGGGCCTCCGTCTCGAGTCGCTGCCATCATACCCCCAGCCTCGGCTTCCTCGAAGCCGACGGGCGGGGGGGGCTCGACCTTACACACCTCGTCGAAACAGTAACTGGCGAAGTCCACCAGCGGGTCACCGCCCCCTCGGGACACGCAGCGGCGCAGATCCCGAAGCAGCTCCATCCCGTCTTCGGGCCGGTCGCCCGGGTCGCGCGCGAGGCAGCGCCCCACCACGCCAGCGAGGGACGGGTGCAGGCGATGGAGGCGGGCGAGCTCCTCGGTCACATCGGCCCGCTGGATGCGCTCCAGCAGCGGCCCGATCCGGGACGCGCGGTCTTGTGTGGGCACCGGGTAGGCGGCCGCCCCCGACAGCAGCTCGTACAGCAGCAAGCCCACCGCGAACAGGTCGGTTCGGTGGTCGACGGTGCCACCGGTGGCCTGCTCGGGGGCCATGTACAGCGGCGTGCCCTGGACCGAGGCCTCCCGCAGATCCGCAGCGGCGTTGGTCGCTGCGAGACCGAAGTCCAACAACTTCACCCGGCCGTCGGTACACAGCATCACGTTGGCGGGCTTCACGTCGCGGTGCACCAGCCCCAGCGGGCCTCCGTCGGGCCCCGGGGTCGCATACGCCTGGTACAGGCACTCGGCGAGCTCGATGCCTACGAGCAAGGCGGCGTCTGACCACATCGGCCTTCCCTCGCCCAGGGCATCGACCACCTGCCGCAGCGTGACGCCGTGCACGTACTCCATCACCACCGCCGACTCGCGGTCGAGGAACTCGTAGACCGTGCACAGCGTGCGGTGGCGCACGTGCGCCAGCAGCTCGTACTCGCGCACCAGCGTCTCGAAGCCGCTCATGCTCCACTCGCGGAGCTGCTTGATCGCGACCAGCCGAGGCTCCGAGCGCCCTCCCTTCGCCAGGGGGACCCTTCCCTCGGCGAGCCACACCGTGCCGAAGTGGCCGCGCCCGAGCTCCCGCAGCACCCGGTACGGCCCGATGGTAGACCCGATCACCGCCGCAGCTTGGCCCGCCGGGTGATCCCCCGCCGTGCGTTGAACCAGGCGGGGCCGAGGTAGGTGAGGAAGATCAGCACGCTGAAGATGGGCAGCAGCACCGTCACCGAGTGGCGGAAGGGCGTGGGAGACACCCACTCTGCATCCTCGTCGGGCAGGCGGCCGCTCGGCGCATCCATCCACGGGGATGGCAGCAGCTTCACCCGCGTCACGGCGAGGTCGGCGGAGGTGAGCTGCACCTCCACGTCGAAGCTCTTGCGGTGGTAGAGGCTGTCGGTGACCCGGTAGCGGATCTCGTACCAGCGGTAGCGCGGCCGCGCGGCCCGCTCGAACACGTCGGCGAGGCCCTGGGGGTTGCGCTTGACGAAGGCGATGCCCGCCCCGGCCTCGGCCATCCACTCCAGCGAGACCGCGTCGATGCCGTAGTCTTCCAGGTCGCTGTCGATGCGGCGGTCGGCGTAGGGGCCACACAGCGAGCGGGGGGTGACCTTCACGTTCTTCGACTTGGGCTTCTTCACCCCCGCGATGGCCTTGCCCAGCCCCACCGTGTAGAGCGTGGGCCGCGACTGGGCCGAGCCCGACGTGCGCACCTCTCGCACGACGTCGAGGGTCTCCTGCAGGCGGGGCACGTTCGAGGCACAGGTGTCGGCGGCCTCCTCGTTGTTGAAGCCGTCGGTGAGCACCACCAGCGTGGGCTCGGCGGCCTGCACAGTGAGGAAACCGCTCACTGCCTTGGACTGCAGCAGCTCGGTCACCGAGTACTGCACGGCGTCGTACAGGTGGGTGAAGCCCCCGGAGCTCTGCAGCAGGTGGTCTTGGATCATGCGCTTGTAGTCGTCGGCGGACTTGATCACCCGCGGCGGCCCGCCGTCGAGGCCGGTCACCGTCGACGAGAACCGCAGCAACACCACCCCCGTCTTGCCGCCGTCTTCGGGGAAGAAGCCGTTGATGACCTTGGGCATCATCAGCGCCTGGTAGACCTTCTTGATGCGCTCCGAGTCGTTCTCGTACATCGACCCCGAGCCGTCGATGAGCAAGATGAACAGCTGGCCTGAGGTGACCGGCTCGTGGGGGATGAGCGTCACGTCGCTCTGGGTGTAGCGGTCGTGGGTGACCCGCACCTGCTCGGGGGTGATCGATCGAGGCAGGGTCACGCTCGTCTGCGGATCCTTGATCTGAAAAGACAGCTGGACCTCGCCCGCGGCGCGGTCGGCCCGGGGCACGCACGATTCCATGTCGGACACACCGGCGCCAGCGCACTCGCGCCAGGTCGTGAGCAGATCGACGAAGACCTCGCTGTCTTTCTCGGGCACGTCTTCGGTGATTCGGTAGGCCGAGCCGGGAATGGGCGCTGGGTAGGGATCGGACTGGCACATGCACCCGACCAGGGCCCACAGGAGCAACGGGATCACCGCTCCTCCTTGGGGAGCATGATGAACTCGACCACCGTTTGACGGCCTTCGCCGAGGAAGATGCGGTCTTCCATGCGCAGGCGCGTCTCGAGGGGGGCTGGGCGCCGTGGGTCGTAGCGCAGGTCGATCCGCTCGAGGAAGCGCTTCACCTCGGTGGGCTGCACGGTGAGCCCACGCACCGCATAGCGGCTGTGATCATCGACGATGAAGGAGGTGTGCAGCTCAGCCACGCCCTGCTCGGCGGGCAGGTAGAGGTCGAGCCCCCGCGGGAAGTGGCCCAGGAAGCGCTCGGACGGTGAGCCGTCGGGGTGCGGGATGGGGATGCGCAGGCCGTAGCGCTCCGACGACAGCACCCGGACCCAGCCGACGTACAGGTCGTCGGGCAGCGGCCACACCAGCAGGCCATACAGGAAGCCCCAGACCAGCGGGCCCATGGCCGAGGCCAGGTAGAGGTCTCCGGCAATGCGGTTGTCGTGCCCCGGCAGGTGCCATGCAGCGGCCCCCAGCGCCGCGGCGACGGTGGCGCCCCCTACGTGGGCGAACAGCTGCAGCGCCCACTCGAGCCACGTAGGCGCGGGGGGCACGAAGTCGGTGTCTTTGCCCCACCCGAACCGGCGCTGCACCCAGGCATGCATCCGCCGCAGCCAGAACGGCCCGAAGCCCGACCAGAACCCGGCGGTCAGCCACAGCATGAGCCGGTAGCGCAGGGTCACCAGGGAGCCGTCGGCCACCAGCAGGTCGCCCAGCTCGCCGGTGAACAGCGGGAGCATCAGCTGCCACAGGCCATAGGAGGCCAGGGTGCCGAAGAAGGTGATCCCCGCCCCTCCCACGCATGTGAACAGCCTCCAGCGGAGGCGGCGACGCCGAAGCGACCCCTCCGCGAGCAAGGAGGTGAACGCGATCACCGTGGCCACCGAGCCGATGTACAGCGGCCCTTCCCACTTCTGCGTCCAGATGACGCCGAGGCTGTCGTAGAAGAAGGGCACGCCTACGACCACCATGGCGAGCACCGCCCACCACGTGGCGAGGGCGGCACCACCGACGACCAACGCCATCACGAGATGACGCCAGGCGGTATACGGGATCAAGTAGACGTTCACGGGGCCCTCGTCGCTCCGCAGCGTACTGCAGGGGGGCGGCGGCAGGCCACCCGGAGCGTCAGCCGATGGCCTCGCGGAACGTGTGAGCGCGGCCGTTCACCGTCGTCCAGAACTGCTTCCAGGGACCCTTACCGAGCAGGTCGCCGTGGAAGTAGACCGGCGGCTTGACGGGCGGGTAGCCCTCGGGCACGACCGTGAGCTCGCGACGCTTCTCTTCCAGCTCGTCTTTGTGGGCCTCGAGGGCCTGCACGTGCTGATCGACCAGCGTGTAGAACGGGCCGACCTTCTCCACGAGCTCAGCGTGGGAGAAGCTGGTCGACATCGCCTCGAGCCAGTTGCTCGACACGAGGGTGAGGAAGTTGCGGAACGACAGGTAGGCCTTGTTCATCAGCCGGCGGGCCTGCGACCACTCCAGCGGCGTGAGCTCGGACTTGGTGGCCATGACCTTGCGGAGGCGTGCGAGGCGCAGCGTGGTGGTGGCCATGCAGGCCCGGAACACCAGCAGCACGTTCTCGGTGCCCTCGATGGAGGGGTGCGTGGCGTGCCACTTGATCTTGCGCTCGTGGCGATCGAGGTAGCGCTGGATGCCCTTGCCGATGTTGGCTTCCTCTTCGAAGCCCCACACCTTCATCGACGCTTCCGTCTGCAGGTTGGGGATCGGCTCGTTCAGCCCCGACTCGGCGCCGGTGGACCGTGGGATGTTGAGACGATCGAAGAACTCGGCGATGCGCTCGGGGTCGGCCTCCTGGAAGACCGCTTCGACCGTGGCGACGAAGTCGCCCTCGGACTTGGCGGCCGTACGTACCAGACTGGCGATGGTGGCCTGCTTCGACATGCTCGTGCTCCCTACCGTGAGGTGGAGTTGGACTGGGCCTGTTAATGCGACCTGACGGCGACTTCAAGGCGCCACGGAGGACGCGTGATCGGCACGATGGTGATGACGGTGTGGCTGATGGCCCAGCCGGCCCAGGCTCAGACGGCAGATACGGGCGCCGGGCCCACGGGTGACACCGCGACGGTCGAGTCCACCGGAGCCACGGGTGACACCGGCACCACGACGATCGACCCCACCCCGACCACGACCACGGGCGGATTCACGACCGGCGACTCCGGCGTCGGCGCGACCACCACCACCGGTCTGACCACCACCGACACCGACAACGACTGCTACGACTGCTACGCCGCATCCGACCTCGCCGGCGACGAGGGCGGCAGCCCCTGCGGCGACTGCACCACCGGCAGCGCCTCGCCCTGGCTCGCCACGATCGCCCTGCTGGGGCTCGTGCGCCGCCGCGACCGTCGAGGCTGACGCCCCCCCGGGCAAGCTTGCCCGCTATGCTGTAGGTCACGGAGGCCCCCCATGGGCAAGACCATGACCTTCCTGCAGCTGTCGCAGGAGTTCGGCGGTACGCGCTTCGGCCCGTTCGACCAGGTCGAGGTACGCCTCGGCTCCGATCCCGATCAGAGCGACATCACGCTGCCTGCCGAGCTCGGCGTCGCGCCGCAGCACGTCAAGGTCCTCAAGCAGCAAGACGAGACCTACATCCTCGCCCCGGTCGATCGCACCGCGGCCCTGTTCTTCTTCCGCTCCACCGGCGGCAAGTCGAAGCAGGTGACCGCTCCCCTCGCCTGCAAGGCGGGCGACAGCTTCGCCCTGGTCACCCCCGAGGGCCCCCGCTTCTTCCTGCAGTCCGAGAAGAACCCCAAGGCCATCAAGGAGGCTGCCGCCGAGTCCGAGGGGCCAGGATTCGCCGGTATCAACGCCCCCAACATCAAGACCGAAGGCATCGTCAACGAGATCAAGCGCCGCGGCTTCGCGGCGGTGTTCACGACGAAACTCGGTAATATGTGGATGACCGCCTGGCGGATGATCAAGACCGGGCAGATCTTCAGCCCGGTCTACATCGTCGGCGGCATGCTCATGTTGTTCGGGTGGCTCGGCGTCGCCGGCTCCGGCTGCGCAGTGATGAGCCTCAACACGCAGAAGAAGGGCTTTCAGAAAGACCTCACCGTCTGCCGCGACCAGCTGGGCGTCAACGACCAGGGCGAGGTCGGCGATCCCACGGGTGCCGACCTCACGAAGAACATCCTGGTCGACAGCACCTGGAAGACGACCATCCAGTCCGACAACGCCCTGCGCGACGAGTACGTCAAGCAGCTCAAGGTCGTCTACGCCGACCCCAACCGCTACGGCTGGGTCTACAAGAACAAGGGCTCGCCCTACAACCGCTTCAAGACGCAGCTCGAGCAACAGGGCCTCCCCGAGAACCTGGTGCGGAGCCTCGCCTTCGCGGCCGCCCGCGGTCGCCAGGAGCAAGACTGGTTCCGGGTGCAAGACTCCGAAGGCGAGCCGGTCTGCGGCCGCGGCCCCCTCGGCCTCACCTACCGCACCGCCTACGCCCTGGGGCTCACCCAACTGCAGCCCGATGCCCTCGTCGAGTCCCAGCTCGCCGAGTCAGGCGACACCGACAAGCAGCGCGAGCGCCTCGACGACACCCTGCGCAAGGCCAACGACGAGCACGACTACCGCGACGACCTCATCCAGAACGCCGGCACCGAGCTGCAGGGCGGCCAGCAGTGCCTGTTCATCGACGGCACCGACGACCGCGACAGCCTCAAGGAGGTCGCTCTGGCCATGCGCCGCAAGGTCGGCGCAGGTGCCGGTCGCCTCCCCAGCGAGGGCTCGGGCTACTGGGTCGCCAGCCGCCTGTTGATGCTGGGCGCCCACGACTTCCGCTACGACCTGGAGAGCGTCGAGTTCGACGCCAAGACCCCGCCATCGGTGGCGCTGGAGGTCGCGCAGGTGCCCCAGGGCAACATCACCTACGCGGTGCGCGAGGCCGCCGCGATCATGGCGCGGGCAGCCGCTGTGCCGTGCATGGCTCGCTTCGACAAAGACCAGCGCGAGCCCCCGCCGTGGCTGCTCAAGACGCCGCCCCCCCTCGGCCAGTGCGCCATCCTGCGAGCGTTTGTCGAGTTCGACCGCATGTGACGGGCGGGCGCCTCAGACGCCGCGTGCGTCGGGGTCCCACACCACCTTGTGCAGCTGCACCTGCATCCGGACGGGCAGCCGCTCCTCCAGGATCCAGTTCGTCAGGTCGACCGGCTGGATGTGCCCCCAGGCCGGGCTGAACAGCACCTCGCAGCGCTCGTGGATGCGGTGCTCGAGCACCCGGTCGCGCGCCCACTCGAAGTCGCCACGCGACGCGATGACCACCTTCACCTCGTGGTGAGGCCGCAGGTGCTCGAGGTTGGCCCACCGGTTGCGGCGCACCTCGCCCGAGTCGGGGGCCTTGAGGTCCATGATCACGTGCACGGGCTCCGGCACGCCCTCGATGGGCATGGCGCCCGACGTCTCCAGGAGCACCTCGTGGCCCAGGTCGAGGAGACGCTGCATCAGGGCAGGGGCCGCCGGCCACAGCAGGGGCTCGCCGCCGGTGAGCTCCACGGTGTGCACCCCGAAGGCGTGGGCCTGCTGCGCCACCTCTTCCAGCGCGCGCACCTCGCCGCCCTGGAAGGTGAACTCGCTGTCGCACCAGCGACAGCGCAGGTGGCACCGTGACAAGCGCACGAACACGCACGGCTTGCCGACGTGGGTCGACTCGCCCTGCACGGACAGGTAGATCTCGTTGACCAGCAGCCGCTCGTCGGCGGGGAGCTGGCGCAGCTCGGTGGACAGGCCCATGCCCGGCAACTAACCAGGTGGCTGCAGCGGGCAGCGACCAGGATGTGGTCTACTCGCCCGCAACGGAAGGGGGACCTGATGATCCGCGTGTGCATCGTAGCTGCTTGCCTGCTCGCCGGGCTCACCGCCTGCGGCGACAACTTCGCCGCTGTGCAGAAGGCTGACACCATCGAGGCCTACGAGGCCTTCCTCACCGACAACCCCGAGTCCCGCTGGACGATGCAGGCGACGGCGCGTCTCGAAGACCTCTACCTGGCCAAGGCCCGCGACGACAAGTCGCTGGAGGCCTACGACGCCTACCTGGAGCGCTTCCCCGAGGGGGCCCTTCGCAAGAAGGCCCTCGACGAGCGCGAGGAGTTCCTCTTCGACTGGGCCACCAGCGAAGACACCAAGGAGGCCTACGCCAAGTTCCTCGCGGAGTACCCCAAGGGCGACAAGAAGCGGAAGAAGAAGGCCCAGCGGATGATCGAGGTCCACGAATACCTGCCGCACGTCGCCCTGTCCGACACCCGGGTCGAGCAGGTCAACATGGCGGAAGACCCGAAGGGCCCGAAGGATGGCTGGGGCTTCACGGTCGACGTGACGAACAACGGCACGTCTGCCATCGCCGACATGCGCCTGCTCATCCAGTACCTGTCGCCCGAAGGTGGGGTGCTGCGGGAGAAGGAGTGGCCAGTGGTCGCGCCGAAGTTCCCCATCCCGATGGAGGAGGAGAAGCTGGTGCCCATCGCCCCCGGGGAGACGCGGTCGTGGCTGTGGACCGACGGGGTGATCCCCGAGCGCTGGCTCGAGAACAAGGAGACGCGCATCAAGGTCACCCGCATCACCCTGGCGTCGTCGGAGTGAGCCGAGGGCGCGTCGGGTGGGCCCTCCTGCTGGGAGGCTGTCAGCCCTGGCGCGTGCCAGAGGCGCCGCTGTGTGATGCCTCCCCTCCCCCAGCGGGAGAGGTGCGGCTCATGGTGTTGGCCTGCTCCGATCAGGTCCCATCGGGAGGAGAGGGGCGCGTAGGCACCGATCTGTACGTGGCGACCCCCCACTACCGCGCGGTGCTGCGCTACCCCCGCGACGCGCTGACCCTCAGCGGGGTGGGCGGGCTCACGCTGCTCGACCTGGCGCGCTGGGACGGCTCGGATCTGGTGCACGAGGTGGCCCCGCTGATCGACGGTGGATGGCTGTCCATCACAGACTGGGCGGTGGGAGCGCGCGACATCACCGTCACCGGGCAGGTCACCTCGCTGCCCGATCAAGCGATCGCCGAGGGCCGCGAGGTCACGGTGAGCTGGCAGTTCGACCCGAGTGAGCCGAGGCTGCATGTCGAGGGGGCGACGGGCTGGTACGTGCATGGCTCGGGCGCGGTGGAGCGCGTGGGGCGCAGCCTGGTGCGCGGCAACACGGTGCTGCTGGCGGAGGGTGAGGTCACCGACGACCTGGGCGGGGCGCTGCGCTTCGGGCAGGGCGGGCTGTGGCTCGACAGCGACACCGAGATCTGGGCATGGCGCGGCGAGCAGGTGGTGGGCGGCAGCGTCGACGGCGATCTGGAGCTGTGGGCCGGCGACGCGCTGTGGGGGCGCCTCCCCGGCGGCACGGTGGCCACGGAGGTGCCCGCGGCGCTGAGCCACGGGCGGGCGGTCGCCGAGGGGCGGGCGCCGGGTCCCCTCACCCCCCTGAGCGACGCCCTCGACCTGCAGGCGGGGCCCCAGGCCTCGATCGACCTCACCTGGGCCACGACGGGGCCTGCGGATGCGTCGCTCACCTGGGTGCACGACGACGGCCGCACGGGGCAAGTGGCGCTGGCCGCCCCCGGAGCGGAGATCCCCGTAGGAGCGGGCGGGGTGACGATCACCGCCGACGCCGGCCCCACCTGGGTCCCCCAGACGGTGGTGCTCTCCCTCGAAGAAGACGCCGTCGAGCCGGTCGAGCTCACCTTCGAGCGGCGGTTCGAGCCGGGGAGCTGGGCCGCCGTCGGTCTGGCACGCCCCAGCGACCGAGCCCGCTCCCACCGTGGCAGCGACGCGAGCGTGCTGGCCGAGGCCGCCGCCGCGGGGCTCGACTACGTCGCCGTGCTCGCCGAAGACGACACCACCGAGATCGAGCCGGTCCAGCTCGGCCAGCCTCAGCTGGTGGGCCATGGCGGCACCCTGCTCACCGGCGACGGATGGCGGATCGAGGCCTGGCCCGTGCGCCTGTCCGACAAGAAGAATGGCCACGGCACCCTGCAGTTCCCGGTCGACGACCCGACCGAGGCGCTCCAGCTCATCGCTGGGGGGGCCAGCCGCCTCCGCACGCTGCGGGTCGACCTGGCCACCCTGGCGATGCTCGGCGCCCCCCACGAGCCCGATCAGGCGCCCCATGCGGTGGCCCTGGAGCGTCCCGACCCCGAGCTGCTGGCGTGGGCGGACTGGTTCCGCTGGCTCGACGCCGGCCGCCTGCTGGTGCCTACCGGCCCGGTCACCTGGGTGGCGGCCGCCGACCCCACGGTCCTGACGGAGGCCGAGGTCGACGCGGCGCTGCGCCGAGGGGCGGTCCAGGCTGGCAGCGGCGAGCAGCTGGTGGTCCACATCGACGGGCTGCGACCCGGTGATCTGGCGCCCGTCGAGCTGCACGACACGTCCGACTCCGCCGACTCCGCCGACACCGGCACGGCCCCCCCCACCCTGCACGTGGAGGCTGTGAGCGACGGCCTTCTACAGCTGGTCGTCGTGGGGTCCTCGGGGGTGCAGTGGGCGACGGCGCCGGCCCTCGTAGGCGAGGTCCCCCTCCCTCCCCTCGACAGCCGCTGGGTGGTGGTGGTGGGCCTTGGGCCGGATGCCTGGGTCACGACGGGGCCGATCTGGCTCGACCCGCCGCGCTGACCGGGTAGGATGGCTCGATGCCACTCCTCCTCCTCGCCGCCCTGCTGTCGGCTCCCGCCCACGCCATCACCCAGAAACAAGTCGGCCCCTACGTCGAGCTCGGCCTCGGTGGCGGAGGCGCCCGAAGCGGTCCCCTCCAGGGGTCCGTGGGCGGCCACCTGTCGACGGGTCTGTGGGCTGGCACCTACGACGATGCCTACGCCTTCGGTCGCTACTGGGCCCTCGGCCTCACCGGCCGGGGCAGCTACCTGATCTCGTCGGGGGCCCTCGAGGTCGCGCCGATGCTGGAGCTGCGGCGGGGGCTCGATGTGTTCGTCGCCAACCCGGCGCCCTTCCTCGCCGTCGGCCCCGCCCTGGTGATCGACGACGGCACCGCCCTGGGTCTGACCGCCCGAGGGGGCCTGGCCCTCAAGTGGCGCAAGCATCGCTTCTGGGGCATCACCTTCCGGTTCGAAGGCGGCGTCGATGTCTTCGACAGCGCCGTCAGCCCCACCTTCGGAGTGTTCGTCGGGGGCGGCTTCGCACGACCGTCTCGCGAGATGCCCAAGCTCAAGTAGGCGCTAGTCGGGGGCGACCTCGAGGGCCTGGCTTCGCTTGTAGATCCACAGGGCCGCGCCCCCCATCAGCCCGAGAGGCAGCAGCGACAGGAAGATGGTGGTGTCGATGAACGCCTGCTTGGTGTCGGCGTCGTCTTGCCCACCGCACACAGCGCACGCCCAAGCGGCCCCCGTGAGCAGCCACAGCAGACCGGGGCTCACAGGTAGACCTGCCAGTAGAGCACCGGCCACAGCAGCACGACGAAGTACCAGAACAGCCGGCCTGCCCAGAACCCGTTGGGGTCGAGGGACCCAGCCCACAGCTGCCGTGCCTGCCACAGCACGACGAGGGTGCCCGCCATCACGTGCAGCGCGTGCATACCGACGATGAGGTAGAAGAATCCCGAGTGGGAGCTCGTCTGCAGCGTGAGCCCCTGCGACAGCAGCTGCACCCACTCCATGCCCTGGAAGAGCACGAAGAACACACCGAGGGCCACCGCTGCCAGCATGGGCTTCTTGGCGGCCTCGGGGGACTCGGCGAAGCGCTTGCCTGCGTAGAACATCAGCGCGCCGCTCGCCAGCAACACCAAAGTGTTGAACCCGGTCGCTTCCACCGGCAACCGGGGCTGGCCAGCAGGAGGCCACACCGGCACGTTGGTGCGAGCGATGGCGTAGGCGCTGATGAAGCCTGCGAAGAGCATGCACTCCGTCAGGATGAAGATCATCGTGCCCAGCACCTGGTTGGGCACCAGCGGCTTGCGCTCACGGGGAGGCGGATGGACGAGTCGGAGGTCGCGTTCGCTCATGCTCCTGGCCATATCCTCTCCCCGGTGCGACGGAGACTCAGTGGTGCTCGCCCTCGGGAGCGGCGTGGTCGCCCTCGGGAGCTGCGTGATCGCCCTCAGCGCCGTGGCCGTCGCCATGGTCGCCGTGGTGACCGCCGCCGGCAGCGTGCTCTTCCAGAGCGCGCTTGATCTCGGCCTCGGCTGCAAGGTTCTTCCAGTTGGTGCCCTCGTGGTTCATCACGTCGGGGGACACCGCGAAGAAGAACAGCACCATGAAGGCCAAGGCGGTGATCAAGAAGTAGTGAACGAACGACTTCTCGATGGTGAGGTGCATGAAGTTGCGAATCACCAGGCCGGCCTTCACGAAGGCGATGCCGAACGCGGTGATCAGCGTGAGCCACCACAGCCCGGTGATCTCGCCGATGTACGGGCCGATGACCGACACCAGGAAGAGCACGACGAGGGCCGCGTAGGTCTTGTAGTAGTACTCCACCGGGTGGTGGGCACCGTGGCCGTGATCGTCGTCGTGAGCAGCTGCTGCGTTGTCAGCGGACATGTCGACCCCTCACTTGGCGATGTAGAGAAGCGGGAAGAGGAAGATCCAGACCAGGTCGACGAAGTGCCAGTACAGGCCGACGTTCTCGACGCGGTGGAGCTCCTCGTTCTTGCGGGCCGTGCTGGCCACCCACAGCATGATCAGCGCGCCGACGATGACGTGCGCACCGTGGATGCCCGCGGCCGTGTAGTAGAACGACCAGAAGGTGTTCGCGGTGATGGTGTAGCCATGCGCGATCTCGTTGCTCCACTCGAGCGACTTGATCACCAGGAACATGCACGCCCCACCGACCGTCGCGTAGAGCAGCTTGGCTGCCTTCGGGCCGTTGCCCTCTTCCGCGGCATGGTGCGCGAGCACCGCCGTGAGGGAGGACGTGAGCAGCACGATGGTGTTCACCGCACCCGCCAGGGTGTTGGTGTGGACCGCGTAGTTGGCCCACTCGGGGTGTGCCATCCGGTGCATCAGGTAGGCGGCCAGCAGGCCACCGAAGATGACGATCTCGGAGGCCAGCAGCCACCAGACGGCAAGCTTGGCCGTCTGGACACCGGTGGCGGACCGGGTGGTAGCGATAGGCTTCGCAGACATCGGGGCGCCTCTCAGGTGGGCTCGTTCTGGGGCCAGTAGTCGTCTTCACGGCCGGGCACAGAGTACTCGTAGGGGCCGCGGTAGACGGTGGGCATGTCGTTGGGGTGCCAGTTGCCGTGGCCCGGGGGCGACGGGGTCGTCCACTCGAGGGTGTTCGACTTCCACGGGTTCGGACCCGCCTTCTCGCCCGCAATCATGCTGTAGACGAGGTTGAAGAGGAACACGAACTGGAAGGCGATGAGCACCAGCAGCGACGTGGTCGCCACGATGCGCAGTGCCTGCAGGTCGGGCGTCGAGAGGTCGGGGAAGTGGTTGTAGTTGTAGATCCGGCGATGCTGGCCAGCAGCACCGAGGATGAACAACGGGATGAAGATCGTGTTCAGGGGAATGATGGTGCCCCAGAAGTGAATCTTGCCCAGCGTCTCGTTCATCATCCGGCCGAACATCTTCGGGAACCAGAAGGTGAAGGCCGCGAACGTCCCGATGAAGGCAATCGGGAAGAACGTGTAGTGGAAGTGAGCGATGACGAAGTAGGTGTCGTGGAAGTAGATGTCCATCCCCGAGGCACCCAGGAAGATGCCGGTGACGCCGCCGATGAGGAACTCACCGATGAAGCCGAGCGCCCACAGCATGGGCACGGTGAACCGGATGGAGCCGCCGTAGAGCGTCGCGATGAACAGGAACATCATCTCGGCAATCGGGATGGAGATCAGCACGGTGGTGACCGTGAAGATGTTGGCCATCCGCGGGTCGATCCCAGCGATGAACTGGTGATGGGCCCACACGAAGAACGACAGCACGCCGGTGCCGATGGCCGTGTACAGGATGGTCTGGTAGCCGAACAGCTTCTTGCGCGAGAACACCGTGATGATCTCGGCCACGAAGCCACAGGCCGGCAGCAGCACCACGTAGACCTCGGGGTGCCCGAAGAACCAGAACAGGTGCTGCCACAGGATGGGGTCGCCGCCACGCTTCGGGTCGAAGAAGCCCGTGCCGACCATCTGGTCGAAGAACAGCATGATGGCGCCCGCGATGAGCGGGCCGACGGAGGCCATGAACAGGATGCTGGCGATGCAGATCATCCACACGATCATGGGGACATCCTTGGCACGCATGCCGGGAGCCCGGGAGTTCATCGCCGTGGTGATGAAGTTGATGCCGCCGATGAGGAAGGCCGCGAACTCCACGGCCACCGCCGTGAGCCACAGCGACGAGCCGAGCGGCGTCATGCTGTAGTCGGAGTTGGCCGACAGGGGCGGGTAGCTCGTCCAGGCGCCACCGAAGCCGCCGCCCTCGACGAACCAGCTCGACATGAGGATGAGGATGCTGACCAGGAACACCTGGTAGGACAGCCGGTTGAGCTTGGGGAACACCATGTCGTCGGCGCCGATCATCAGCGGAATCAGGTAGTTCCCGAACGCCGCGATGAGGACCGGCATGGCCACCCAGAAGATCATCACCGAACCGTGGTTGGTGATGAGCATGTTGTACTCGGCGGGCGACACCGTGCCGAAGCCAGGCACGCTGATGCCCGGGAAGGCGAGCTGCATGCGGAAGGCGTAGACGAAGAAGCCGCCGAACAGCGCCATGAACATGCCCGTGAACATGTACTGCATGGCGATGAACTTGTGGTCCAGCGGGAAGATGTACTTCTCGATGAACGTCGGCTCGTGATGATGATGATCGTCGTGGTGTCCCGCGTCGACCTTGGCTGCTTCAGACATGAATTCCTCTCAGCCTTCAGTTGCCGCCCGAGGCCAGCCAGGCCTCGTGCTGCTCGGGGGTCTCGATGATGACGTGGGCCGACATGATCCCATGGCCGATGCCGCACATCTCGGTGCACTGGATGTCGTAGGTGCCCGTCTTGGTGGGCTTGAACCAGCCCGTGATCTCGCGGCCGGGGAGCGCGTCTTGCTTGAGACGGAACACCGGAATCGAGAAGCTGTGGAGCACGTCGCGTGACTCCAGCTTGAAGTGGTAGGTCTTGTCGACCACCAGGTGCAGGTCGTCGACGGTCTTCACATCGTCGTCGGTGCCCAGCTCGCCATCAGCACCTGGGTGCACGAAGCTCCACGCCCACTGCTGCGCCATGACGCCGATCTCGTAGTCGGGCTCGGGCAGGTTCTGCTTCACGTCGTACCAGACCCGCACCGCACCGACGATGACGGCCACGTCGCACAGGATGATCAGAGCGTGGGGCCACGTGATCCATCGCTTGAGCTGCGGCTCGTTGCCCGTGACGTACTGGGCAGGAACGCCCTCGCGGTAGCGGAAGCGCCACAGCAGCCAGAAGAACATGCCCTCGGCGCACGCGAACCAGAAGAACACGATCACCGACAGCATCAACCAGAGCTGGTCGATGTCGCTCGCGAACGAGGAGGCTTGAGGTACCAGGTTTTCGATCATGGGAAAACTCGCTGTGCCTTAGAGCACGAAGATCGCGACGGCGCCGCAGAACAGCACTGTGCCGATCATGCATGCGTAGAACGTCTTCTTCAGGATGGTGTCTGCGCTCTCTTCCTTGGCCATGGCCGCCTACCTCACTGCCGAAGGGTCTGGATGTAGGCCACCACGTCACGCATGGCCTGCTCGTCGGCGAGCCCGCCCGCCATGGGCATCATGGAGGCGCCGTACTGATCTTTCTGGCCGCGAGCCCCGCTCTTGAACTTCTTGAGCTGGGTCACGAGGTACCAATCGTGCGTGTTGAGCAGCGGAGGAGCGCCGAGGGCCTCCATGCCGGTGCCGGTGGCCTGGTGACAGGCCGTGCACGGTGCGTAGAGCGCCTTGCCCTTCTCCGCATCTCCGTCGAGCGTGGGCGCGGGCTGAACCGGCGCCAGCCCCGACACATACTCGGCAACCAGGGCCACGTCGTCTTCGGACATCAGCGTGCGCGCCATGGGCTTCATGCGCAGGCCCTCGATGTCGTCGTAGTGGTAGCCGCGCTGGTCAGAGCGGTAGTTGTCGAGCTGACGCTGCACGTACCACTGCGGGAGGCCGGCGATGGCCGGCGCGGCGACGTTCGCCTTGCCGATGCCCGTGGCCGTGTGGCACGGCGAGCAGTAGTTCGAGAACAGATACTCGCCGCGCTCCATGCCCTTGGCCGGGGCCGTCTGACAGCCGGTCGACCATGCGAGCAGGCCAGCGGCGAAGCCCAGTGCAAGCCAGAGTGGGGTCGTCTTCATGAGATGAGACCTTCCTTGTCTCGCGCACGATGCGCAGAAGAGTCGCTTGTATGCGGCGCCCGTGGGCGTCGCGATGCACCAAATCGCTGCACGATGTGCATGGGACCTCGATCAGCGCGGTGCTTCCGACGAATCATGTGTGAGCCATCCAGACGATCAGCACGCCTGTGACCGAGACATACAACCACACCGCCAACGTCGCCGGCGCGATGCGTCGGTGGGCGTCGATGGCCCCGAACCACCCTCGCAGCCCAGCGGTGAGGGCGAGGGGGAGGATGAGCGCTGCGAGCACGATGTGGGTGAACAGGATGAACAGGTAGAGGCCGCGAAAGCCGCCCTCGTAGACAGCCGGGCCTTCGCTGAACCAGTGGTAGGTCACGTAGGACAGCAAGAACAGCGTGGATGTGCCGAACGCGCTGCTCATCAGCCGCCGGTGACCCTCGATCCGACCGGTCTTCACCGCCACGAAGCCTGCGATGAGCAGCGTGGCCGTCAGCAGGTTCAGCGACGCGTTGACGAAGGGCAGCATCGATACGTCGACCGCTCCCTTCATGCCAGGAGGGACCGGCCCCAGCACCAGGCCGGCAACGACCAGGCACAGCACCGCAGACAGGGCATACACCCCCCGCTGCACCTTGGGAGCGAGCTCCCCGCTGGTCGCCGTCGCTCCCACGCCTACCTCACCGCCGCGACGTCGGCGGGCAGCACGATGCCGTCGTTGTTGCCCCAGGAGTGCCGCTCGTAGGTGGCCACCGCGGCGATGTCGTAGTCGCTGAGGGTGCCCTGCGGCGGCATGGCGGAGTTGTACGTGGCGCCGAGGACCACGATCTCACCCTGCAGCCCGTGCACGATGATCTTCGCGTGGTTCTGCGCATCGCCGTAGAACTCTCCCGCACCGGCGAGGGGCGGGAAGGCGCCGGGCACGCCCTGGCCGTTGGCCTGGTGGCATGCGGAGCAGACCTGGCCGTAGACGACCTCGCCGCGAGCCACGAGCGAGGCCTTGTCGACCTTGGTCTCGTCGACCTTCTCGACCGCCTGCGGCGGCATCTCGACGGCCGCTGCGAAGGCGGGCGAAGCGCAGTACTTGTGGCCCGTCTTGGCAGAGTGGAGCCAGGAGGCGCAGGTGCCCTCCTTGTACTTGTGTGGGTACCGCGCGTTGACCTCGTCGACATCGCGCGCCATGGAGCGCGGCCAGCAGCCGATCAAGAGGGCGGGAAGACCCACCAGGAACACCAGGGAGCGAGACATCAACATCCTCACGTCGTGGGGGCCCCGGACCGCGGGGCAGAAGTTGGAAGCGGCGAGGTAGCGGGGCGATCCGCCACGAGCCACCCAGAAGCGGGAAGAAGCCACCAGGCACCGGCCACGGCCACGTGCAGCAGCATGGTCTGAGCGACCGCGAACTCCGGCGAGGCGCCGGTGGCGAACAGGGCGAGATCGGCACCGAGCAGCAGACCGCACAGCCGCAAGACGACCTGCGCCCGAGAGCTGCGGCCCCTCCGGACCGCGATGGCGGCCAGCAGACCAAGGGCCAGGAGCATCAGACTCCGAGCGCCATCGACCAGCCAGGCCGACCCCTCGGAGGGGCGACACAGGGGCCAGCCCGTGCACAGCTCTTGCGCACCGGAGGCGCCGGCTGCCCCGACCGCGACGACCGCCACGGCCAGCACGGAGCCGCCCAGCAGCTCGAGGGACGGGCGGGGCACCGGTCGTGGCCAGGCCAGGGCGCTGAGGGCCCCGACACACAGCAGCGACAGGCCGAGGTGCGCCATCACCCATGCGGGATCCAGCAACATCCGCTCGACCCCGACCCCGACGAGCGGCTGCGCCACGACGGCGATCAGCGCCACCGCTGCGGCGAGGGGCCGAGCCGAGCCGTGCCGCAGGGCAGCCACCACCACCGACACGATGGCGACCAGGGCGAGCAGGCGATGGCCGAGGGCCGCGAACCAGCGCGGATCGTCGGCGCCGATCGGCGAGGCCAGGCAGAGCAGACCATCCGGACACACGTAGGCAGCGCCCATCTCACGCACCAGTGCCCCCGCGGCCGCACAGGCCACAACGGCTACCAGAGCGAGACGAGGCAGCATCAGGCCTGCCCCCACAACGCGAGCTCACCCAGCATCACCAGGAACAGCAGGGTGAGGTAGACGATGGAGTCTTTGAACACGCGGTAGTCGACCACCGGCCGCCGCACCTGCATCGAGCGCACCACCGACCGGGTGAACCAGGCACCGAGGGCCAGCGCCACCGCGCCGTAGAACCACGACAGGTAGCCGAGCCACACCGGCGCGAGGGTGACGACCACCATGGCCAGGGTGTAGCCGAGACTCCGCCACCGCGTGGCTTCCTCTCCCACCACCGAGGGCATCATCGGATAGCCAGCCGCTTCGTACTCTTTGCGCCGGAAGATCGCGATGCCCCAGACGTGGGGCGGCGTCCACAAGAAGACGATGAGGAACAGGATCCAGGCGCCCAGCGACACCGTGCCGTCGACGGCCGCCGAGGCGATCAGGGGTGCGGTGGACCCAGCTGCCCCGCCGATCACGATGTTCTGCGGGGTGCGCGGCTTGAGCCACATCGTGTAGCCGAACACGTAGAACAGCACCGTCGCCAGGCCGATGCCCGCGGCCATGGCGCCCCCGGTGGCCCACAGCATCGCCGTGCCCACCACCGTGAGCAGCGCACCGTAGGCGAGGACCGCCTGAGGCACCACGACGGCCGCCGGCAGCGGGCGCCGACGGGTTCGCGACATGCGCGCATCGGCCTCACGCTCGACGTAGGCGTTGAACGCGCTCGAGGCACCGCCGATGGCCGCCGTGCCCGCGAGCACGACGATGGCCGTGCCCAGGTCGGGCCACTCGGAGCGGCCCAGCATCAGCGCGGGCAGCCCTGTGAACACCACCAAGGCCATCACCCGGGGCCGGGTGATGTCGAGGTAGAGCCGCAGGGTGTCGGCGAAGCTGCGCCCCTCGTCGAGATCAATGGGGACCTGACTCACTTCGCCTCCAAGGCGGCTTGCGCGGACACATCGGCGGCGCGGCTCGAGACGAGGGGGGCGCGTAGCGCTTCCCAGTTGGCCCAGGCCGTGGCCAGCCACAGCGCAGCCGCTCCCGCGCTGTGCGCGAGGGTGACCTCGACCGGCAACCGCAGCATGACGTTGGCGATGCCGATGACCGCCTGCAGCAGCACCAGGACGAACATCAGCAGAGCCGCCCGGCCTGTGCGCCCACGGGCGCGGGTCACCGCGACCCCCACCACCGCCATGCCCAGCAGAGCGTAGGCCATCACCCGGTGGGCGAGCTGCAGGCCGACCAAGCCGCTCCACGTCGGGAACCAGGTGGTGCCGTCGCAGGTAGGCCACGTGCCACAGGCCAGCCCAGCGTAGGAGCTCGCTACCAGGCCGCCCAGCGCCAGCTGAATCGGAAGCAGCACGGCCATCCCGATCGTCGCCGCTCGCACCATCGGCGTGACCGCCTCTCGGACCACCGGCGAGGCGGCCTCCCGCAGCGACAGCGACAGAAGCAGAAGCAGCATGCAGAAGGTGTTGCCCGCCAGCAGGTGGCTCGTCACCGTCCACTCTGCCAGCAGCTCCAGCACCGTGAGCCCACCGAGGATGACCTGCACCAGCAGCACCACGCTGGCGATGGCCCCCAGCACCAGGGGCAAGCGCCCCGCCTCCTCCCGCCGAACGAACACGAGGCCGAGCACCGCAGCGAATCCGAGGGAGATGGACCCGGCGAGCACCCGGTGGCCGAACTCCAGCGCCACGCCGAAGTCGATCGGCGGGATGACCTCACCGAAGCACAGCGGCCAGTCCGGACAGGCCAAGCCGGCTCCATGCACGCGCACGGACGCCCCGAACACGATCAAGACGAAGGTGCAGGCGACCAGCGCGCCTGCCATCCGCGCAAGCGTGGAGATGGATGGCTTCATGGGGACCTCGGTCCTGCCGGATAGCCCTTCGAGACCCGACCCACCGCGACAGGCGGCACGAAACCGACGAAACGGCCCCTTACAGGTACACAAAAGGCCGCGCAACACGTCGTTGCACGGCCCGTTCTACCATCGATCGCTGCCGACCTAGCCCTCCGAGTCGGGCACCGACTGGTAGTCGGCCGTGCTCGGCGCGCCTCGCTCGCACAGCACGCCAGCGAAGGCGCGGCTGTCGTCGATCACATCCTCTTCGCCGGGAATGCCCCAGCACCAGTCGGAGCCGTCGGCCTCCCGACGCAGCGACAGCCGAGCGGCTGCGTCTTCCGCGTCTTGGCCGTCATCCGCCACGATGCCGTCGACCAGGTTCGCGAAGAAGTCGATCGGCTCGATATCTGCGTTGTTACCGCAGAACCCCACCGTGCCGCTGAGCGGGTCGCCGTCGGCCCAGACCCAGGCATCGCCGTTCCACACGATGCCGACGAACAACTCGACGTCTGTCCAGCCGGCGCTCTCCAGGGCATCGAGGATGTCGTCGCGCTCGCCGCCGTCGACGAGCTGGGCCAGGTCGGCCTCGCCTTCACCGTCGTCTCCAGGCAGCCGGCTTCCCCACGTGTCGCACAGGCTGGCCGCCCCGCTGTAGCGAATGCCGTCGGGCACGTCGATGGCGAGGTATTCGCTGTCGCCGCGAACGATGCCCAGGTAGTCGCCGTCGGCCGGCACCAGGCTCGCCGGGCACTGCTCGATCCGCGCGGTGATGCCGTCGTCGTTGTCGTCGCAGTCGCGGTTGTTCGACGCCGTGAGGTTGTTGTTGGGATCCGGAGCGCACAGCGGCTCGGGAGCAGAGCTGGGCTCACCCCATCCATCTCCATCGAGATCGACGTAGTAGTTGAGCTTGCCCTCGCAGTCGGTGTTGAGCGACTCGCCCGACCGGAGATCCCAATAGGACCCGCATCCGGCAACGACCAGCAGCAATGGCATCCAGCGCACGAACCCTCCAGGCGCGATCGCGAGACCGGATTGTAGTGGATGGAGAGGCCTGTTGTCTCCCCCACTGCGAGACACGGCCGAACGAATTATCCCCCAGACCCTTCGGAGGTCGTGATGGGCATCGAGTCGGATGTGATCTGGATGGACGGTGAGCTGGTCCCCTTTGCCGAGGCAAAGGTCCACGTGCTCTCCCACACCCTTCACTACGGGCTCGGCGCGTTCGAGGGGATCCGTGCCTACGAGCAGCCCAACGGTCGCGCGGGCATCTTCCGCCTCCACGAGCACCTCGGTCGCCTGTTCGACTCCATCCGCATGGCCCGGCTCCCCTGCTCGTGGACGGAGGCCCAGCTCACCGAGGCCTGCCAGCAGGTGTTGCTGCAGAACAAGTTCACCTCGGCCTACCTGCGGCCCCTCGCCTTCCTCGGCGCCGGCGCGATGGGGCTGGGCGCTCGCACCAACAAGCTCCACATGGTGGTCGCCGCCTGGTCGTGGGGCGCCTACCTGGGCGATGATGCCGTGGCCAACGGCGTTCGGCTCAAGACGAGCTCGTTCAGCCGCAACCACCCCAACGCGGCCCTGTCCCGCGCCAAGATCACCGGGCACTACGTCAACAGCATCATGGCCCGCTACGAGGCCAACGATGATGGCTTCGACGAGGCGATCATGCTCGACCACCACGGCTTCGTGGCCGAGGGCACGGGCGAGAACGTGTTCGTGATCAAAGACGGCGTCATCAAGACGCCCCCCGTCGCCAACATCCTCCCCGGCATCACCCGCCGCACGGTCATCGAGATCCTCGAGCACGAGGGCTACACCGTGAAGGAGCAGCTGTTCGGCCGCGACGCCTTCTACGTGGCCGACGAGGCCTTCATGTGCGGCACCGCGGCGGAGATCACCCCCATCGCCAGCGTCGACCGCCGCGACATCGGCACCGGCAAGCCCGGCGAGCTCACCCTGCGCGTGCAGAAGCTCTACCTCGACGCCGTCCATGGCCGGGTCGACTGGCTCAAGCACCACATCACCGAGGCCTAGCCGGCCTCCTCGGCCACGAGCGGGGTCACCCGAGCGCGGAGGGGGGCAGGCAGGCAGCGGTCGAGGGCCTCTCGCACGCGTGCGGCGCTGTAGCGGGTGGAGAAGTGCGTCAGCAGCACCTGGCCGTCACCCAGGTGCTGCGCGTGGTCGACCAGGTCGAGCAGCGACACATGGCCGGTGCGATCGGCGCGCTCCCTCGCCCCATCCTCGTCGAGGAAGGTGCACTCGATGACCAGCAGCTCGGCCTCCCGCAGCCACGGCTCCCGCGCCAGCACCACGGCGCGGGTGTCGCCGGTGAAGGCCACGCGGAGCACCCGGCGCTCGATCGTGAGGACCTCCCCTGCGGCGCGCATCGCGGCGAGCTCGGGCCCTGGGCGCCCCACGAAGTCGGGCCGGAGCTGTGAACGGGTCTGCCACAGGCCGTAGCCCAGGGTCGGCACCCGGTGCGAGGCGCGAAAGGCCTGGGCCGTTAGGCCCTTGCCCACGCTCACCGTCTCCCCTGGGACCACGCCCACCACCTCGCAGGGCAGCTCGCTTCGGGCGAGGTCGCGCCAGGCTTCCAGCAAGGCCTCCACCCGCGGCACCTCGGTAGCCTCCACGATCAGCCGCGTGGGAGGCATCCGCTGCATGGCGCGCAGCGACACGTGGTGCGCGAGGGAGCCCAGGTGATCGACATGACCGTGGGTGACCAGGATCGTGCGGCAGCGGGCGGCGATGCGGGGTGTGCATCGCCCGATGTCGAAGCACAGCCGCCAGGCCGGCAGCGCCAGGCACGTGCCGATGCCCGCGACGCTGTGGGCGCTCCAGCTGAGCCCGGCGAGGTCGAAGTCCATCTCACACGCCTATCTCGTCACAGGTCGACGACCTCGATCGCGGCGGGGCTCACCGCCACCGGGAACTCGTCGGCACTCCGGGGTGCCTCCCCGCGCAGCTCTGCGGTGACCGGCAGGCCGAAGAGCGGCGCCTCCCAGCGCACCAGCCAGCCGTTCGTGGCGTACCAGAAGCGGTAGACCCCCTGCGAGGTCGCCCACTCCACCGCATCGACCTGCAGGATCTCGCCGCCCACCTCCAGCTCCTGCCGCCCCAGGGAGCGAACCGGGCCTTCCTCGATCTTTCCGCTCTCAGCGAGCAGCACCCGCGCATGGGTGCGGCCCAGCAAGGTGCGCTCGGAGGCCGGATCGAGCAGGTCGATCGACGACAGGTCGACGCGGGTGTGAGGCAGGGTGTGGGTGCGCGCGTCGTCGCCCTCGGCCACCGTGACCCTCCAGGTCGTGCCGGTGCGCCGCGCCTGGATGTCGTGGGTGCCCTCGCGGCGCTCCCAGGTGCTGTGGAAGCTGGCTGGGCGCCCCTCGTGGCTGTTGGCCGTGACCCGCTGGGCGTAGCGCAGCCGGCGGTCGGCGCCCTTGAGCCTCCGCCCCGACAGGGTCGTCCATGCCTCGAACACGCGGGTGTCTGCGTCGTCCCAGTGGACCGTCACCTCGCGGTAGCCCACGTGGCTGCCGTCGACGGACAGCGACCAGGACAGCGAGGCGGCGGGCCGCGGCGCAGGCGTGGACTCGGCGTGAGCCGACAGGGACAGCATCAGGAGCAGGAAGGACCACATGCTCGCCCCAGCTGCGAGCATCATGCCACCGAAATCTATGGTTGTTCCGTCCAGCCGCGACGTTTTGATCGCGGCCCCTACGGCACGGCGGCAGGGATCGGCCCATACCGCGACGGCACCCGCTGCACCCGGTAGCTGTGCAGGCCGTCGGGCCACACCGCCGGATCGGTCGACAGCCGCACGTCGAGGAGTGGCAGCGCCTCGTCGACGAAGCCCTCCACCCACCGGATCGAGCGCGCGCCTCGCCCTTCGTCTTCGTTGTCGAGCTCCCCCTCGACGTGCACGAAGCCGTAGTCGACGAGCACCCGACCGGCATCGTCGAGGTCGACGTCGCCGACGGCCGCACAGAACAACGGGCCGGTCGTGGTGGTGTCGTACGACCACAGCTGCTCGGCGCGACCTGCGTCGACCCGATACGCCACCGCGCGCGAGGTGGGGCGCACGGTGACAGGCTCGGTATAGGGCGTGTGCCCGTCGTTGCGGTTGTCGAACAACAGCAGCGTGCCGTCGTCGAGCACCTCGGGGGCGTGGGGATGCAGCGGCCACGTCAGCCCGGGATCGGCGGAGAGCAGCGCATCAGACCACGGGGCCCTCCACCCCTCCGGTGCGCCCAGGATCCATTCCAGCTGCAGATCGGCGCTGAGCTTCACCACCGCATCGAGGTGACGCAGGCTGACCACCGGACCTCCGTCGCGTGGATCGAGGCCCAAGCCGTTGGCGTGGTTCCAGTCGTACCACTGCTCGCGCGGGTAGAAGTCGAGGGAGTTGAACCCGATCTTCTGCGTGTCGAGCAGGTCGGCCAGCGCGACCGCCGCGAGGGTCTCGCCGGCGGGGCCGACATGGGCCACGAAGGAGTCACGGAGCCGAGCGGGAGCGAAGTCCTCCAGCCGATCGTAGGCAACCGGGTAGGCCTCGACCTCGACGCTTCGCTCTACCAGGGTCCAGAACGAGCCGTCGGGGAGCATCACCAGATCGTGGTGGGCCTCCCCCAGCGCCGGCACCACCGTGTCGATCACCTCCCCGAACAGGTCGAGCCGATTCATCGCCCCACCACCGGTTCCGACCAGCTCGTGGCCGTCGAGCTGCACCTCCGCCAGCAGCCCCTGTCGATCCGCCCACCACGCCACCCGCAGCGCCTCGTCGAGCAGCACTACGTAGGTAGGAGCTTCGTCGCCCACCACGGTCAGCGGAGCCAGCAGCCAGCCCTCCCCCACCCGCGCCACGTCGTGGGCCAGCACCTCCACGCGCAGGCCAGGGATGCCCGGCTCGTCGAAGGCCACGACCTCCGAGGACACCCGCTGACCAGCGCCGTTCACCAGCTCGACCCACAGCCGATGCGACCCGGGAGCGAAGCCCACGAAGGCCACCTCGTGCTCCACGGCGAGGGGCACCACCTCCGTGCTCCGCACCTGCTCCCCGTCGTCGTGCCACACCACCATTCGGGTCGGCTGGCTCGCCGTCGCCCGCAGCCAGCGCACCCCTCCCACCTGGCCCGGGGAGACCGCCTCCACTGCCAGCGGAGACACCCACCGAAGCTGGGTCGCCGGGCGCTGCCCCCTCCCCCCGGCTGAGGTGCACCCCGCGCCCAAGGCAGTGGCCAGCATGGCAACGATCGCGACAGGCCGCATGCCGCACCCTATCCTCCCGTGGGGACCCCACGTGGAGCCGGCCATCGCCTACCGCATCACCATCGCCCACCGCGGGCTCGCCTTCGACGCTCTACCCGACGAGACGCTGCTGCAGGCAGCCCGTCGCGCGGAGATCACCCTGCCGTGGGGCTGCGGGGTCGGCGCCTGCCGCACGTGCGCCGCGCGCCTGCTGTCGGGGCACATCCGGATGCCGCCGGGCACCGCCCTCACCGCCGAACACCTCGCCGCCCATCTGGTGCTTCCGTGTGTCGCCAAGGCTGGATCCGACCTGGAGATCGAGGTCGGAGACCACGTCGGGCTGCTCACCCCCCTGCCATGGACCGACTGAGAGCACAGGCATCGCTGTAGACTGTCGCGGTCGCCCCCCAAAGGAGATGGATGGAGCGCATCGAGCCATGGAAGCAGGAGGCGCGGGAGCTCACCCGCACGATGTTCAGCGCCCGTCATCCGACACCCGCCCTGGTGCTGCGCTGGGTCGCCGAGGGAGAGCTGGGTCGCAACAGCGGTCCGCAGTCCACCCACCTCCACAGCACCCGTTCAGGGCTCAAGGAGCGCATCGAGGCAGGGCAGGAGATGCCCGACCGTCGACCGGTCAAGCGCGAGCGCCTCACGGTCGTGAAGCAGAAGGTGCCGCAGGGCGCCAACCAGTACTCGGTCGGTCGCCAGCCGACCTGCGACATGTTCGTCAACGACTACACCGTGTCGGCCAAGCACGGCACGCTGCACTGGATGGCGCGCATCCAGCGGTGGATGTTCCAAGACCTCGACTCCACCAACGGCTCGTGGATCAACGGCGCCAAGCTGCCCCCGATGCAGCGCTCGCTGCTGCGGTCCACCGACGAGCTGCAGCTGGGGCGGATGTGCTTCCTGTTCCTCGCCAGCGACGATCTGCATCGCTACCTGGTCGGCGACTACTGATCACTGGGTGATCAGCGGCGGCGCCTCCCGCAGCTCGTCTTTCTTGGCGAGGCGCAGCTTCGGCGCCTTGACCGAGCCCGTCACGCGAACGCCGACCCCCGGGCGCTCGTTGCTTCGCCGCTTCGGCACCGCGCGAACCACCACGTCCATCTGCTCCCCATCGAGACGCCCCCATGCCTGGAGGACTCGGTGGGTGCGGCTCGGGCGCTCCATGCTCACCTCGACCCAGCCCCGGCCGAAGCGGCCCTGGCCCACCAGCGTGCCCGCCTCGAGCCAGCCAGAGTCCTGTCGGCGGAACCACGGGGCGATGTCGATCAGCACCTTGGGCAGCATCTTCAGGTCGTTGCCCAGGTAGACCTCCGCGCGACGCAGGCGCAGCACGCCTTCGAAGCGAGCCCCCCCACGTGGCAGTCGCCCTCCGCTGCGCAGCATCACCCGGGCCTGCAGGAAGCCCCGCAGCGGTGAGCTGCCGCCCAGGGCCGTCTCCACCGCGTTCTCCACGCGCTCCTGCTCCAGCAGCACCTCGAGCTCCACGGCAGGGCGGGTGTCCATCGCGGTGATGCGCCCCGACACGCTCACGGTGCTCTCGCCGTAGCCGACCTCACCCCGAGGAAGCAGGAGCTGGTTGCCGAGCAGCGCCATCTCGGGGACGTAGACCGTGTGCAGCGGGATGGCCCCCAGCTGCAACCTCGGCACGAAGGCCCGGCCCACCGCGTCGAGCTGCCGCATCCCCGGCACCCAGCGCACGTCGGCCGCTTCCACCTCGACACCGACCGCCTCGACCTCGCTCATGATCCCGTCGGCGGGCGCGTAGAAGCGCGCGTCGGTCAGGACCACCGTGTCGGCCATCAGCACGATGGGGGCCCGCAGCGGGAGCTCCAGGTCGCGGGCAGGGTGCTGGTCGGGCTTGATGATCTGCAGCCCGTCGATCGACACATCGCCCAGCCGTAGCTGCTGCTGCTGCACCGCGGGCCGCAGCGGCGGCAGCGACGCCGTAGCATGCCGGATGAGGATCTCCGGGGCATGCTCGGCCGGCGGCTGCAGGCGCAGGTCGGTGACCGACCACCGCACCGGCCACTCGGCCGACACCTCGACCTCGCCCAGAGACACCGAGCCCTCGGGCCAGTGCAGCGCGCGCTCCAGGCCCTTCGCGATCAGGTCGGGCCGGGACTGCAGGTAGGCCAGGGCGGCCACCAGGCACACCAACACCACGAGCCCAAAGGCCCCGAGGCCCAGCGCCCATCGCCCCGCACGTCGCAACCACCCTCCCCTCCTTCAGTGTACCGCACCCCCGCCGGGCCACGGCCACGGCAGACCTGCCGTCATCGAGCGTAGCAGCGCCCGGTTCGCCTCCGACACGCGGCGCCCAGCGTCGGGGTCACGCAGGCGCACGGCCTCGAGCTCGGCCTCTCGCAGCAGATGCCACATGGCCACCGGCGAGCGATTCACCGCATGACCTGGATCGTCGGGGGAGCCCGTCGCAAAGCGGAACGATGGATGAAACGGCACGACCTGCACCACCCCCTCGGCGCCCGCGCGGAGCACGATCTCGTCGGCCAGGTCGGTCTCCCCGAGGAAGGCGTCGAAGTCGTCGGGAGCCCCTGGCAGCACCAGCAGCGTCGTCGCTAGCTCCGCCGGGTCGGTCCCGACCAGCCGCTCGACCTCCAGCCACAGCGAGGTGAGCCGCTCCGCGACATCCTCGGCATCACACAGGGCGAAACGAACCCTGCCATCGTTCCATGGAGCACGGGCGTAGGGGCATAGCTGCAGGCCGACCACCACCTGCTCCACCCAGTGCCGACAGCGGGTCACCTCGTCGCTCATGTGGACACCGCCACCGCGCCGTCGAGATCTCCCGTGGGCCGAATCATCCACCGCGTGAGCATCGGACGCCCCGGCGACACGCCCCGCGGCGCGAGGAAGTCGACCGAGGCACCGCGCATCCAGTGCCCCACCGCCTCGCCAGCAGCCAGCCCACAGGACACACCGAAGCCCCCCAGGCCCGCTGCCCACCACAGCCCGTCGACGTCGGGGTCGCCCCCCAGCACGGGCCGCCGATCCGGCGCGAACGTGCGCAGCCCGCTCCACCCTCCCACCGGTCGTAGCGACGCCAGAGCGGGGAACCACCGACCGACCTTGCCCATCGCCAGGGCTCGGGCCTCGGCCTCGACCGGGCCTCGGCTCGCCTCCGCCGCAGGAGGATCGACCGCCTCGTCACAGCCCGAGACCAGCCAGCCCCCCCCCTCGGGCCGAGCGTAGACGCCCTCGTCGTCGACCCAGCACCACGGATGGTCGGGGGTGGACCCCGCCTGCGCCTCCGTCAGCAGCAGCGTGCGGCGCAGCGGCACCAGCGGGCGGTTCACCCCCGCCGTGATCCCCAGGGCCCGCGACCAGGCCCCTGCTGCCAGCACCACCGCATCGGCCGCGACCCGCTCGCCGTCGATCACCACCCCGACCACGCGACCCGCCTCCACCACCACGCGCTCCACCGCTCCTCGGCGCAAGACCGCACCGTGGGCCCGCGCGTCGGCGAGGAGCTGCTGCAGCAGGGCCCACGCGTCGACCACGCGCTCCTCCGGCAGCCACCAGCCCCCCAAGATCGGGCTTCCCTGCAGGGCCGGCAGCTCGTCGAAGCCGTCTCGCCACGTGTGGGGCACCCCGGCCCAGCGCAGGTGGGCGGCCGCGTCGTGCAGGTGCTGTGGATCGCGCCCGAAGCAGAGCACCGCGCCCGTCTGGCGCGACACCCCTTCGAACCGGCAGTCGGAGACCAGTCGCTCGTGGGTGCGCATGGCCAGCGCCCGCTCGTAGGGGTCTTCCCCCATACGCCGGAGCATGCCGGCATTCTGGGCGCTCGCCTCTCCCCCTACCGGCCCCCGCTCCACCACCACGACGCGAGCGTGCGGCGCGAGCTCGGCCGCCACTGAGAGCCCCGCAAGGCCCGCGCCCACCACGACCACGGTCTTGCGCACTGGATCGCCTCCCGCAGCCGCCGAGGGTTCCGGCTGCTCCCGGTACATACCCGATCGCTGCCCTGCTCGATGGCCGTCACGGAGCCCCGTCCCCGTGCCGATGGCCCGCCGACGTGACACAATCACCCCGTGTCTAGCCGCCGCCGCTCCCTGTTGAACCCCACTCCTACCCCCGCCAGTCGTGGGGCATCGGTCTCCGTGGCAGCGGTCGCCCCACCTTCCGACGCGGGCGACAACGACGACGCCAATGAGCTTCTCGCCGCCGACGAGGCCGACGAACAGGCCCTGGAGGCGCTCGCCGTCGACGACTACGACGAAGACGACGACAGCGAGGAGTACGAAGACGACGACAGCGAGGAGTACGAAGACGCCGATGACGACGACAGCCTCGAGGCTGCCCCGCCGCGCATGGGCATCCGGCTGGGGGCCAGCGCCGACCTCGCCGACCTGCAAGAGGTGTCCACCCACAAGCCGCTCGATGTCATCGAGACCCACAAGAGCGACAACTTCGTCACCGACGGCAAGCCCCTCGACAGCGAGGTCATGGCCTGCACCACGGAGGAAGTCCCCTTTCAGGTCGCCATCGAGAGCGAGGCCACCCCGCCGCCGCCGGCCCGGCCACGGCGCGACCGCATCCTCCCCCTCCTCGCCGCCCTGACGAGCACCGCCGGCATGGTGGCCGGGGGTGCGTTGGTGCTGGTGGGCTTCGTCGCGTTGGTCAGCATCTCAGCGACCCTGTCGGGCGACGAAGACACCGAGCTCGCAGCCGGGGCCGACGAAGAAGGCGACGGCGCGGCGCTCGACGACGGCGACGGCGACGGGCCCGAGCTCGACGAGCCCGACGAGCCGGCCGATGGTGGCGCGGCAGCCGCAGGGTCCACCGGCGACACGGGCGATGCAGCCGACGGCGAAGACGAGGAGGAGCAGGTCAAGCCAGCACCCCGTCGGAGGCGCCGCCCCAAGCCCGAACCCGAGCCCGAACCCGAGCCCGAGCCCGAGCTCGAAGTAGCCGACGAACAAACACCCGTCGACGAACTTCGCTTTGACGACAACACCCCACTA
>CBDUIC010000047.1:0-54030 GCA_965367245.1 uncultured bacterium
CTGGATGTCGGAGCAGGAGGGGGTGACCGTGATCAGCGGGCACGAGGCGGCGAACTTGCAGCGGCTGGCAGGCTGGCCCGAGCCGATGCGCCCCTGAGGCCCGGCGGGTCCATCTCGTCGCTGATCATCCGTGAGGGTGAAGCCCCCGGCCACGGATACAATGCCCCCATGAGCCAAGCCGCCCTCCTCCGTGACCGCGCCGCCGCCCAGGCCGCCGCCCAGGCCGAGCTGGACCGCGCCGAGATCGAGGCCCACCTCGCCCTGCCCCCCGGAGAGCGCCTGCTCCGCACCCTCGAGCTGTCCGCCGCCCACCTGGAGGCCTTCCCGCCCACGGGCGACGAGGTCGACGACGAGGCCGACGTGTGGCGACGGGTGAACGCCTACCTGAAGAGCCTGCCGACGTGATCGACACCCTTCGCGAGCTACTCGCCGGCCTCGAGCGGCTGGAGCAGCAGGAGGATCTGCAGGTCGCTGTGATCGGCGGCCTGGCCAGGGGCGTCTGGGCTCGACCGCGCGCCACGATGGACGTCGATGTGATCGTCGACACCACCGATCTCCAGACCCTGGTCGAAGCTGCGCCCGACGCGGGACTCACCACCGACCCCAGGGAGGTCGAGGTCCTCCGAGGCTCGGGCATGACCCGCCTGCGGGTCCCCCACCATCTCCAGGGGCCCGTTCGTCTCGACGTTCTATCGGCCGACCACCCCTACTACCGGCGGGTCATCGAGCGGGCCGTCCGGACCGACATCCTCGGCCACGAGCTCCCCGTCGCCTGCGCTGAGGACATCATCGTGCTGAAGGTCCTGGCGGACCGACTGCAGGACCGTGCCGACGTCGCGGCCATCATCGCGTCCCAAGGGGACCGGCTCCGCTGGGATGTCGTCGAGGGCGAGTGTCGCCTGCTGGAGCTGGTGCCGCCTACCAGGCCTAGTACTGGTCGACGACCATGACCGTCGCCGTGTCGCTCCACGTCTCGCCCCCGAGCTCCGCCGTGACGCTCACCACCACCTCGGCCCCCACCACCTCGTCGGCGCTGCCGATGTCGAGCACCACCCGGTCACCGACGCGGTCCCACCCATCCTCGGTCAGCAGGACCGAGCCTTCGCTCAGCACCGCGCTCGTCGCGAAGGACACCGACGCTCCGCCCTGCTCCGCCACGTAGCTGAGCAGCACGCCATCGGGGTCGAAGCCGCTGGCGCGCACCGTCACGTCGAGGTGCCATCCTCCCTGGGGACCCTGCACCAGCTCGATCCCCGCTCCATCCGGGAGCGCCTCGTAGGCGCCGACCCCGGTGCCCAGCACCACGATGGGGTCGCCGGTGACCTCGCCGACGCGGTCGTCGAGGGTGGGGGTGGGGTCGCCGACCACGAAGTCGACGCTGGAGTCGTTGGTGTCGACCCAGTCGATGCCGTCGTGGACCCGGTGCACCGCTTCACCCACGTAGATGTCGCTGACGTAGGTGTGGCCTGCGTCGACCGCGTCGGGGAGCCGCTTGAACGCGGCGGAATCGGCGTCCATCAGCGTCTCGACGGCATCGATGACCGCGGCGACGGGGGCGGTCTTCAGCTCGGTGGCGTAGGCGCCCGTCTCGTCGCCGAGGGGGGTGTCGGGCTCGAGGAGCACGAGGCTGGGGCCGAACACGGTGATCAGCCAGTCGTAGCCCCCGCGGAAGTGCACCCGGTCGAGGTTGTCGACGGTGGGCGCGTCGTCGTCGCCGCCGGAGGTGGCCACGTAGGTCTCGTAGTCGGCACCGGACAGGTCGACGGTAGAGAAGGGCACGTGGTTGACGCCGTCGTGGGCGATGGTGAGCACCTCGCCCGGCTCGAGCAGCCGGTCGTCGGGCACGCGCCACACCGAGCTCATCACCACCTGGTCAGGGTGGCTGTCGCGGAAGCTGTCGGGCTGCATGCCCACGTTGATCGCGCCAGCCACCCCGTAGACCTCGCCGATGAGGAGCCCGCCGATCTCGAGGGGGACGGTGTCGGCGTTGACGATCTCGAGGAACTGGTCGCTGTAGTAGTGGTCGGTGCCGCCCATGGGGGGGGCGCCGCAGTACGACAGCTGGCTGATCAGCAGCCGATGCCCGGCCGTCACCGCCTCGGGCTCGGGGGGCAGGGTGGGCTGCGGCGTGGTGGGGGCCGGGGTGGTGGGCGCGGGGGTGGTGGGCGCGGGAGGCGCTGTGTCGGACGTGCTCGTGGGGTCGGTCTCGTCAGGCGAACCGCCGCCGCAGGCGACGAGGAACAGCAGGGGCAGGGTGCGGGTCATGGGGCCTCCCGCCGCCGACTATCACGGGCCGAGTCCCCATTCTTGCAGCGACGGCAACGGTCTGTGACCCGGACGGGTACTGCACACCCGCGTACACTGCGAGCAGGAGGTCGTGATGGCCCGTTCGCCGGTGCTGTATATCCCCCATGGTGGTGGCCCTTGGCCGTGGATGCCCGACGGTCCGTTCGGCGGGCGCGACGTGTGGGGGCAGCTGCAGGACTACCTGGCCGGCCTGCCCGCCCAGCTGCCGGAGCCCAAGGCCATCCTGTGCGTCACAGCGCACTGGGAGGCCCCGGTCGTGACGGTCGGGTCGGCGTCGAAGCCCGGCATGCTCTACGACTATGGCGGCTTTCCCCCGCACACCTACGAGGTCGTGTGGCCAGCGCCCGGTTCCCCCGAGCTGGCCCGCCGCGTGCGGGAGCTGCTGTCGGGTGCGGGGGTGCCCAACAACGAAGACCCCGCCCGTGGCTTCGACCATGGCACCTTCGTGCCGCTGGCCGTCGCGTGGCCGAACGCAGAGGTGCCCACGGTGCAGCTGTCGCTCGTGCGGGGCCTCGACCCTGCCACCCACCTGACCATCGGTCGAGCCCTGGCGCCGCTGCGCGACGAGGGGGTGCTGATCATCGGCTCGGGCATGAGCTTCCACGACCTGCGCGGCTACCGCACCGCCGCCGGCGCACAGCACGCGGAGGCCTTCGACGCGTGGCTGCAGCACGCGGTCGCTCAGCCCCAGGCCGAGCGCGACGATGCCCTGTGGGCCTGGAGCCGCGCGCCGAGTGCCCGAGCGGCCCATCCGCGGGAGGAGCACCTGCTGCCGCTGATGGTGGTCGCGGGGGCGGCGGGAGACGACGTGGGCAGGGTCCCCTTCAGTGAGCGGGTGCTGGGCACGCGGGTGAGTGCCGTGCAGTTCGGCTGACGACCCTCAGCCCAGGGCGCCGTCGATCCACCGGGCGACCTCGCGCCACAGGCCGTCGAAGGCGGGCCGGCGGAAGCGACTGCCGCTGACCAGCCAGTCGTAGTGGGGCGGCACGGCGCTGCGGTCTTCGAAGTGGCCCAGCACGTCGAGGTGATCGGCCACGACCCCGGTGATGATCTGCCCGTGGACCTGGCTGACCGTGGGGACCATGCCGTCGCTCGCTCCGGGAGCCCCCAGCACGTCGTCGAGGGCCGCCAGGCGCTCCCGGGTGCCCTCGGGCAGGGCCGCCTGGTAGCCTACAGTGGGAGTGAACAGCGCATACCGGCTGGCCGGGCCCACGACGGATTGGTGTTTTCCATGGTTCCTTCCCGAGGGGGAATACTACCGCTGCATGAAGGTCGACTCTGACGAGCAGATCAGCAAGACATCAGAGACTGACAATGTGCTGCGAAGCGAAAAGAAGTTCCTCATCACCAATTGATCGGAGTACGAAAATGCGGGCGTCTATCGTTGCAGCCATCGTTGTTGGGTGCGCATCTGGTGGGTCAGAAAGCGAAGTAGTAGACCTCGGCTTCAAGAACAGTCTGTCACCTCCCACTGTAACGAGCAGCACCGTCTCGTTGGACGGCGAGTCGCCCCGCCCATCGGGCCCACTATATGTCTCGATGGGAGCCGTGGAGCCATCCAGCGCCGAGGACAGCTGTTCTGATGCCTACGAGGTGAGGATTCGGGGTGGCGGACACTCCTACGTAGAGACGAGCTCCGCGATGGGAGAAGTGTCACTTCTGCTCCAATCCGTGCTGCCGACTGCCCTACTGGACGCCCAGGGCAGCCCTGTACCGCTCGCTTCCGACGCGGAGGTCAGCCTACTCACGCCTGGCGTAGCAGGGCACGATACAGCAAATACCTCACTGGTTCGAATGTCGACCTTCCACGGGGGTCAGATCTCTGCCGATGTGATGGCGGGTGAGACGACGCTCACGATGGAAGGCATGACCCAATGCCCGACCGACGGGTCAACGTGTACGGACGGGCACACTCTTGTCGTCCGGTTTCCCATGGAGCTGGCGTCGACGGCAACATGCCCGAGCTTGCGCACAAACGACGCGGGTCTGTGCTCCGCCCCGGGCGTGTGTCCGTAGCGGAGACTACAGCCAGCTCAATGCGAACTGCGCCTGAGCAGCCAATCACTGCAGCTGGGCACGCGGGTGAGTGCCGTGCAGTTCGGCTGACGACCCTCAGCCCAGGGCGCCGTCGATCCACCGGGCGACCTCGCGCCACAGGCCGTCGAAGGCGGGCCGGCGGAAGCGACTGCCGCTGACCAGCCAGTCGTAGTGGGGCGGCACGGCGCTGCGGTCTTCGAAGTGGCCCAGCACGTCGAGGTGATCGGCCACGACCCCGGTGATGATCTGCCCGTGGACCTGGCTGACCGTGGGGACCATGCCGTCGCTCGCTCCGGGAGCCCCCAGCACGTCGTCGAGGGCCGCCAGGCGCTCCCGGGTGCCCTCGGGCAGGGCCGCCTGGTAGCGGGCATCGAAGTCGCCAGCCATGCGCCGCAAGGCGGCGAACACCAGGTGGGAGGTCTGGTTGGCGGCCGACAGCCCCTGCTTGGCGACAGAGCGGAGCCCCGGAGCGGGGGAGGCCGCCACCACGCAGCCCATGGCCACCTCGGGGGGCGCGTGCAGGGTCATCTTCAGCAGCTCGATCGCCGAGGGGCGCAGCTGCTGCAGCAGCGTGGTGTCGTCGCGGACCTCGCGCATGAAGGCCCGCACTTCTTCGGCCTGCTGGTCGTCGAGGCCGGCGAGGAGCTCGTTGTAGACGTTGTCGATCAGCGACTGCCGGCTGGTGAGCATGCTGGCGAGGGCGCCGATGGCCTTGGGTGGCAGGGGACCCAACCTGAGCAGGGCGATGGTGCTCAGCGACAGGGCCTTGAGCGCCGACTGCCCCGGCAGGGAGGTGAAGTAGTCGGCCACCGGGGTGCCGTAGTGAGGCGTGCACACCGAGACGACCGCCCGGATGCGGCGAGCCGCCAGGGCGGGCTCGCTGAGGCCCGGCAGCTCGACCTGGGGCGCCAACAGCACCCGGGCGTCGAGGCCTCCCGTCGAGTGGCCGACCACCACCACCTCGTCGTCGGGGGCGGTCTTGCCGAGGATCTGGTGGCCGATCCGAGCCGCTCGCCGGGGCAGCGACGCGGTGGGACCCACATCGAGGCGGTGCACCGTGGCCGGGCGCCCGGCGGCGGCCAGCGCGCTGCCGAGGGCGGCCTCCACGTGGCGGAAGTAGCCGACCTGGCCGAGGCTGGTGAACCCGAAGAAGCCGGGCACGAGCATGACGTGGGTGGCCATGGCCTCAGGCCTGGGTCGTGGCTGCCACGGTGAAGCCGGCCTTCTCCACTGCCTTGGTGGCAGCGGCGAGATCGGTGTCGTCGCCCACCTGGGCGGTGCCGTCGTGATGGCTCACCGAGGCGACGGTCACGCCGGCCTTCTCCAAGGCTCGCGTCACCGAGCGGGAACACCCTCCGCAGGTCATGCCCTCGATCTTCAGCGTCTTCATGAGGCCTCCTGGGGAGGGCTTACCCCCGGGACCGCCGGCGTGCGAGGCCGCCCATCCGTAGAAGATAGGAGGCCTGCGTACCGCAGCGCGTACATCGTGGCGGCCAAGGAACGGGCATTTGTCTCACCACGAGTTGCTCCGTCGGCGCCACGCGTCGAGGCGCTCATGGTGGGGCCAGCCGAACGATGAGGGCATCGACGTCATCGGCGACGAGGAGGGTCTCGTTGGGGCCGCCTTCGTCGAACAGGTGGCTCTCGACGAGGCTGGCGCCGATGACGATGCCCCCCTCTCCGTCGATGGTCAGGCCTGCTCCGGCGAAGGTGTGGTGGCTTCCTGGGCCCAGGTTGCCGCCGCAGCGCTGCTGCAGGTCGGCCGTGAATGCCCACCACAGCGTGGCCTGGTCGGTGCCGGTCAGCTGCAGCGGCGGACCGGTGATCCCGTCCGAGCAGTGAAACCCATAGGTGTCGTTCGCGGTCCAGCCACCGGAGCCAAGCACTACGACCTGGTCCGCCGACGCCACCATCTCTCGGTAGGCGATCTTCGTGAGGTCGGTGCGGTAGCGGAGGAAGGGCCCAGCGAAGCGGGCGTGGTCGTCGCCGATCCAGATGCCCCCCTCCTCGGGCTCGTAGCTGACGCCATCGACGACAGGGGTCCAGATGGTGGTCTCGCCTGCATAGTACAGGGTGTCGGGCCCGACGGCGGAGGCGAGCAGATAGGGCGTGACGGCCATGGTGGGCTGCTCCACGAGCACGCCGGTCTGGGTGTCGTAGCGCGAGTGCCAGGTGACCCGCTCCCTACCGGGCGTCTCCAGCTCGGTGCAGGCGGCGTAGATGAGGTTGCCGTCGTGCTGGGTGGTGAGCCGAAGCTCTCCATCGATCACGCGGAGGGGGCCTCTCGTCGGTCGCAGGTCGCCCCCGGCTACGGAGAACATCTCGCTTCCACCACCGTAGACCACGCCCTCGAGCTTGGCCCACCGCAGCGACCCGTCCGGCTCCCATGCTGCCAGCCAGCTGATCTCGGGGTTGATGGCGTCGGGGGGCCGGAACAGGGTGAGCTCGTCGGGCTCGCCCCGGTTGAAGGTGACCTCTGCCTCCTCGAAGTCGCCGATGGCATACACGCTGCCATCGGGCCCAGCAGTGACCTGCTGGATGTGCATGTCGAGCGCGTTGCTGCGAATGGCGCGGACGTAGGCGGGCGTGCCATCTTCCTCGAAGACCGCCAGCCACTGATCGATCCAGTCGGGTGGGGGGAGGGTGATGGGGTTGGCGGTAGCCTCTCCGATGGTCACCTCGGCCGAGCTGTATGGCCCCCACACCACGACCCGCCCGTCGGGTGTAGCGCGGGCGCCGTCGGCGCGAGCGGTGCCGCAGGAGCTGCTCAGTCGCTGGGCCCACTCGACGGTTCCGTCAGGATCGACGCGGGCGAACCACGACGAGTACGCCGACGAGCAGTCGACGGGCACGGTGACCTCGTCGGGTCGGCCGGCGGCGAGGGTGAAGGCCTGCTGGTCGGTGCCGACGACGAGGATGTCGCCGTCGGACAGGGTGAGGAGGTCGACGATGGACTGCTGGGAGGTGCCGGTGCCGACCAGGATCCAGTCGATCTGTGGGCAGTCGAGGGGCGTGAGGCCCGTGTCGGAAGAGTCGGTGGGTGGGCAGGCGACGCCGGTGTCGTCGACGACGTAGGGGTCGGGCTCGGGGTCGGGCCATGCGTCGGGGAGCCATCCACAGGGCAGGGCGGTGTCTCCGGTGTGCTCGGCCGGGGCGGTGTCGCCAGTCTGGCCGGTCGCTGCGGTCGCTGCGGTGGACCCCGTGGCGGCGGTGTCCCCCGTGGGCCCGGTCGCGGCGGTCGCCCCCGTGGCTCCCGTGGGCACCGTGGGCCCGGTCGACCCCGTGTCGGCGGTGTGGCCGGTGGCGCCGGTGGCAGCCGTGTCGGCGGTGGGCGGTAGCGTGCGGCCCGTCGGCGTCGTCGTACCCACGCCCGTGTCGCTGGTGGACCCCGTGGGCAGCAGTGTCTGCCCGGTGGGCATGGTCAGCGGCGGCGAGGTCGGGGTGGATGAGGGGGCCTCGGGCCCCCGACACGCGAGCAGGGCGATGACCAGCGGCGTCAGCATCCGTCGGGGCCCACGGCGGTGGCCGGTGGCGTCGGGCAGGCGTCGCACGGGTCGATGACCCCGTCGGCGTCGGTGTCGGGCCAGTCGTCGGGAGCCACCTCGGGCCGCGCCCAGAGCAAGACCCCTTCCTGGGTGGTGGCGTTGAACAGCGCCGTCGTCGAGCCATGGTGTAGGAGGGTGAGGCTGCTGGGCCGGAACCACAGCTCGAGGTCGTCGTGACCGTCAGCGTCGACATCGAGGCTCCTCGCCCGGCGGGGGCGGCCCCCCGCGAGGCCGAGGGTCGACCGGTCGAGCTCGGTGAGATCGAGGGCGGGGCCTCCGTACAAGACCGCCCGCACCCGATGCGCGTCGTCGAGGGGCACGGCGTGATCGGTACAGCTGGGCGCCACCTCGACCCGCACCTCGCGGAGGCCCGTGGTGGGGTCGGGCTCGTGCTGCTGATCGGCCAGCTCGCCGTCGCGTGAGCAGAAGGCGGGGTTCGAGAGGCTCTCCCAGTCATCATGGCCGGTGAGGGTGGTGGTCTTGCCGTCGCCGTCGAGATCGAAGTCGTAGGGAGCGCTCGCGGTGCCGGTGTCGGAGGTGTCGGGCGGCTCGAGGGCGCCGTCGCAGTTCCAGTCGACGAAGGGAGCGGCGCCGTCGGGCAGGTAGGGGAACTGGAAGGCCGCCGCCTCGTC
Source organism: uncultured bacterium (assembly GCA_965367245.1). Lineage (GTDB taxonomy): Bacteria > Myxococcota_A > UBA796 > UBA796 > CBDUIC01. The sequence continues at coordinate 8,522 of CBDUIC010000047.1, forward strand.
GGGGCACGACCACACCATGTAGCGTCGGTCGCCCACGGGCCGCTGCGAGACGTAGACGTCGCTCTCCACCAGCATCGTCTCGTGGAGGGCCGGCTCGAGCTCGTGAGAGAAGTCCATCAGGTCTTCAGGACCCGCGGTGTCGCTGGTGTCGGTGTCTTGGCGCAGGAGCTCCCCCGGGTTGTTGTATCGGTAGTTCATCCCGCTCTGGTAGTTCGGCTTGCTGTTGTGCCCCTCGTCGCCGCCATGTTCCAGGTCGAGGGTGTGGCCCCACTCGTGGAACACGGCGAAGGCCTCGGCCAGGCCCGGGGTCGGCAGCACGCCGGTGTCGTTGGCGTCGTAGTCGATGCCCTGCTGCTGAAACACACGGAAGTCGTCGCCTCCGATCTCGGCGTCGCCATTGCGGGCGATGGCGGAGGTGCACTCGCCGTCGTTCTGTTGCTCTCCGGTGAGGCCCTGATCGATGGTGCCGTGGGCGATGACCCCGAAGCGGTACAGCCCGCGGCGCCAGGGCTCGAAGTGGGCGGCCTTAAGCTGCCACAGGTAGATGAAGTCGTCGACCGCGTCGCAGTCGGGGTCGCGGTTGTGGCTTCGGTCGGCGCGGGACAGCTGGGTGTAGTGGTCGATGCACCGCAGCTCGATCACGGCCTGTCCGCCGACCCCCTGCGAGAACGCTTGGTCGATACGCTGTAGCCGAGCCGGGGAGGGCTTGTGGCTGTGCACGGTGGCCTGGTAGGCGTCGGTGGTGTCGCTGCAGTCGGCCGACATGTAGGCGAGGAGGAGGAAGGACTCGTGCACGGCTTCGTTGGCCACAGACTCGAACTCGGTGTCGGTCGTGCCGTCACAGTCCCAGTCGAGCCCGTTGGCCTCCCAGGTGTCGGGGTAGCCGTCCAGATCGATCAGTCCCGGACCGAGGCTGGGACAGCCATCGTTGGGGCAGGCGTGGGTGGCACAGCCGGCCGTGCCGTCGCTCATGTCGTCGACCCCGCACCAGCCGTCGCCGCACTTCTCCCCGTAGACGCACACCCCGCGCTGGGGGTCGAACGTGGCGGTGTTGCAGCCCGTGGCGAAGGCACAGTCGCTCTCGGTGCCGGTGCGCGAGCCTCCCTGGCAGGTGCCCAGGCCGTCGCAGGTGTCGATGCCCGACAGGTCGCCGAAGACCACCATGCCGTCGCTGGCGTCGCCGTTGTTGCACGGGTAGCCGGCGACCCGGTCTTCCACCACGCAGGCCTGCTGGGCGATGCTCCAGTAGGCGAAGCTGCACGCCTCGCCGTCGGTGTTCTCGGGGTGGTCGAGGCAGTCGGGCAGCTCGCACCCGTCGCCGGGGGTGGGGGTCAGATCGCTGGTGGTGCCCCCTTGCGACGCCACCACCAGAGCGCGCACCTCGTCGGGGTCGGATGCCGCCACGCTGACACCCGACAGCGTCCACAGGCCGGTGACCGGATCGGGCGCTGTGATGTCGCCCAGCCAGGCCCCGGCCTCGAGGTCGGTGCCTTCGTAGACCTCGATCCGCGCGATCTGCCCGGCGCCCATCTTGGGGGTGACGGTGACGGAGCTGGCCGTGACCTCGTCGATGGCGGGCGGTGGCCAGCTGCCGTTGTGAAGGTTGCTGACGCCGTCTGAGCGCAAGGCGCACGCCCCATTCGCTTCGATCAGGTTGTGGCTCACCTCGGTGAAGTTGGCGCCACCGGTCAGGGTGATGCCGATCCCGACGCTACCGCGCACCTGGTTGTCGACGATGTGCCCGCCCGAGGTCGCGAGCGCGCCCGCCGGCCGCGCGAAGTGGATGCCGTCGCCTCCCGCGCCGATGCTCCCGGTGGCGTTGCCCACGACATTGTCACGCACCTCCACGTCGAGCGCGGCGAGGGTGTCGGTCGACAGCACATGCACGCCGTGCTCGGCGCTGGTGAGGATGGCGTTGCTGTCGATGAAGACGGCCGAGGCTCCCTCCACGCGCACGGCATCGCCAGCGTCGCCCAGAGGGGCTCCGACCACATCGGCACCCACCGTGTTGTCGAACACATACGTGCCGTCGACCTCGGTGGTGTGCTGGCCGCCCCGCACCCAGATGCCATGGCTCGCGTTGCCCGCGACGACGTTGCCGACGATGTCGGGTGGGGGCTCACCCACCGCCACGGGCGCGGTGACCAGCACCCCGCCGAAGACCACACCGCCGAGGCCCGAGGGGTTGCCTCCGTTGGGGACCGCGGCCGTTCCCGCCTCGTCGAGCCCGATTCGGTTGGTGTGCACGTTCGTGGCGGGCGCGTCCACCCAGATGCCGCCGAGGTCGTTGCCGCCTACGACGTTGCCGTGGCCCGCGCCGCCGAAAGGGGGGCGCAGCGTGACGGCGCCGATCTGATGGGGGTCGGTGAGGTCGTGGCTACCGACGACTCGGATTCCGTAGCGGCCGTTGCCGAGCCCGGAGGTGGAGACGGTAGTGAGCCCGACGTAGACGTTGTCGACGAGATGGCCCGAGCCGTCGACGACGATGCCCGTGCCGCCGTTGGCTGCCACGAAGGAGGCGAGGGTAGGGCTCCCGATCACCCCGTGCCGGCGAGAGGTGGAGTCCATCACGATGCCGTCGAGGGTGTTGCCGAGCGCGCCGCCGCCGTAGCCGAGCCCGACGACGTTGTCTTGGAGCACCGCGTCTTCGCTCTCGTAGCCGAGCAGCACGCCGACCCCGTCGTTGGCTGACACGACGTTGAGGGTCATGGCCGTGCGGCTGGCTGGATTGGCGATGCCTAATAGCTGGGTGGTGCCGCTGATCAGCACGCCGACACCGCCGTTGGGCCTCGCGGCTGCGCCGCTGAGGTCGGTTCCGATGAAGTTGCTGTGCAGCGTGGCGTCGTCACTATGCACGCGCACCCCGTGGCCGAGGTTCCCCGACACCACGTTGCTCTGCAGGGTGACGGCCCCCACATCGGGTCGAAGGGTGATGCCGGCACAGGTAGCGGAGGGGTTGACGCAGGTGCCGTCGGCGGCGCCGCTCGGGTGCAAGCCCACGATGTTGCCCTCGATGAGGGTACCCGCCGACGTGCCTGCGAGGACCGAGGCCACCTCGATGCCGTGCTCTCCGCAGCCGTGGAGCCGGTTGCCGTTGCCGGGCGTGCCGAGGATGGTCGACGGCGCGTTCACCACGCGCACACAGCTGCCGGCGAAGCCCTTCAGGGTGAGCCCCTCCACCGTGACACCGCTCGCTCCCTGCACGACGACACCGCTGCCGCTGATGGCGCTGCCGTCGAGGGTCACCGCCCCACCGCCATCGAGGGTGACGTTGTCTTGCTGCAGCGAGGGCAGTGGGCCGAGGCCGCCGCTCAGGGTGAGCGTGGTGATCCCGGGGGAGAACTCGATGCGGTCGCCGGGGGCGGCTGACGCCATGGCGGTGCGGAGCTGTCCCTCGGTGCTCACGGTGAAGGTCGCTCCCAAGGCAGCGGATGCGAGCCAGACCGTCCACAGGGGCGTCATGGCGCACCCCCGGTGGCCATCCACGCAGGCGGTGATGGGCCCCGTGGTGGCGCATCGCCTTCTGCACGGCGGGGCGCGGCGGGCTCGGCCTCCTCGGCATCGAAAGAGACGACCAGCGACTGGCAGGGGTCGGCGGGATCGACCAGTCTCGCGTGCCAGGTGCCGGGGGGTAGGTGGAGGGTCGCGACGACGGTGGGGTCGACGCGCGCGCCAGCTGGGTGACCGTCGACTTCGATGGGGACGACCAGGCCGGGTGTGTCGACGCAGCGAGCCGGGTCGACGTCGAGGGGGTCACAGGTCGCCGGGAGGGGCTCGCAGGTCGCGACGGGGGCCACATCAGCGGTACGCTGATGTGCACCTATCGGAGCCGACTTCAGAGGCGCGTCGTCTAGGGGGGGGGCTGCCGCACGCGACGGCGGCCAGCATGGCGAAGTGGACGGGTCTCACGGGCACTCCTGGTCTGGGTAACAGACTACCACGAGGAAGTACCCGCCGAGGATCAGGTGGCCGATGCGAGCGCCCGCCGGTGGCCCCGGGACCGCCGGCGTGCGAGGCCGCCCATCCCCAGCAGGCCCACCCACAGCAGCGCCTGGCTGCTCGACCCTTCCAGCCACACGACCGTCGACGCGTCGTACGTGGTCCCATCGAAGCCGAAGACGGCGTCGGCCACGTGCTGCTCGGGGTCGGCCAGCAGGTCGAACCGGGTGACGAAGCGCCCGTCGTGCTCCCCCGACCAGGTGCGCAGCCAGGCACCCTCGGCGCCCATCTCGGCGAGCTCTCCCTCGAACACCTCGAGGGGGTCGGCATCGGCGGGGCCATACACTTCGTCTCGGTCGTCGAAGGACCAGCCTGCCGTGACCTCGGCGCGCTCCTGGCCGGCGACGTAGACCGTGGTGCGCTGGGGAATCGGCGCATGGCGAGCCATCACCGACGGGAACGACAGCTCGGTGGTCGCGGCCGTGATCGTCAGCGGAGGGAGCTGCTGCCCAGACACCGGCTCCGACTGGCTGAGTCGGAGCGCCACGAAGGTGCCGCCACCGCCGGTGTAGTAGGCGATGTCGTTCTGCAGCTCCCCTTGGGACCACCCCTCCGCGTCGAGCCAGGCCTGCAGCTCTTGCGCGTCGGAGGCGTCGAGCACGACGTAGTCGTAGGTGCCGGTGAAGCCCTCGGCCAGGACGACGCCGAGCTGGTTGGCTTCGCCGGTTCTCAGCTCGTTGTCGCCGCCCTTCGCGGCCCCCACACAGGAGCAGCCGGCGCTGCCCTCCTCGTAGGGCTCCAGGATCACGAGGCCGGGCTGCGACACCTCGCGGAGCCCGTCGAACACCGCTACGTCGCCGTCGTCGACCGCGAGCACGTCGCCGGGCACGGGGATGATCCAGCCGAAGGCCTCGGCGTCGCCGCTGTAGGTGACGGCGTAGGTGATCTGCGTCTGGTCGCCCTGGGCCTCGAGGAGCACCTCGGCGGCGTCAGACTCGGCGACGGAGCCTTCGTCGTGGATGAGGCCCGCACAGGCCAGAGCGGTGGAGCAGAGGGTGATGAGCCAGACCATGGGTTCTCCTGCACAGTGAGACCAAAAGGTTGCACGATCTGTGCCTGAAGAATGTGCAGGTTGTCAGCCACCCGCCCCCCAGCGGCCGAGGGCAACCACGACCCGGGTGTCGCGCTGCGCCGCCACGCACACCCCCGGGCGCCCGGGGGCACGGGTGAACAAAAAGGGGCGTCGAAACACCCTACGAGGCGGCTATGGTCATGACGGGGGGTCAGCGATGCCGTACGTGCGTGCTGGGGGCGGCGCGGTTGCCTACGAAGCGTCGGGGAGTGGGCCACCGGTCCTGCTGATCCCGGGTGTGCCATGCCGCGCGCACCACATGGCGCGGCTCGCCGCGGAGCTCGACGACAGCTGTCGGGTGATCCGGGTCGATCTGCCGGGCTTCGGTCAGAGCTCACCGACCCGCGTGGCATCGAAGGAGGCCTTCGCCGAGCGGATCCTCGAGGCGATGGCGAAGCTGGGCCTCGACGACGTCACGGTGGTAGGGCACTCGATGGGGGCGGTGGTGGCGGCCGAGGTGGCCCTGCAAGGGTCGGGTCGGGTCGGTGCCTTGGGCCTGCTGGCCTGCATCGGGTCGCGACCCCACGACTCGCTTCGGCGCTCGCAGATCCCGTTCCAGGCGTTGGCGGAGCGCTTCGACGGCGACGACCGGGAGCAAGCGCTCGACGAGGCGGAGGCCCACTTCCGGCGGATCCACTTCCGCGGCATGGCCCGTGGCGAGTGCGAGCAGGCCATTCGCTTCATCCATCAGCTCGACTTCGCCGCCGTGCCCCAGGTCTTGCACCAGCTGAAGGTGCCCACGATGATGGCCTTTGCCGACGACGACCCATCCATCGAGCCGGAGATTCGGCAGGTGCTGCAGCGCTGGGCGCCCCCTGGTCTGGTGCTCCGCTGGCCCACCGGTGGGCACTCCATCCATGTGTCGAGGGCCCGAGAGATCGCCGAGGGGATGGTGGCGTGGCGGTTCGGCACGGTGCGCGCCGCCGCGACGGGCTGACCAGCGGCCCTGCCCCACCTACAGGGGAGCGAGGGTCCAGGTGCCGAGCCAGTGCGCCTGCTCGGGCGTCAGCAGCGGCGTCCTCGCGGTGATCACCAGCCTGTCGGCTTCGACGGCCACGTCGATCTGCTTGGGGCCGGTGTGCCACGCGCCGTCGCGCCAGATCGGAATCTTCGGTGCCATCAGCACGGGCACGCCGTCGTCGCGCACCCCGACCAGGTAGCCATACAGTGCGACGTCGGTGGGCTCATTGGTGTGTGCCCGGTAGTGCTGCAGCTCGACCCAGAAGCGCCCGTGGTCGAGGGCTGCCACCCGCTTGAGGTCGACCTGCACGCCGCCCTTGGTGCCCCCGCCCCCCGCCAGAAGCGGCACCCATGCGATGCCCGTCGGCCCCTCGACGGCCAGCACCCACTCGTCTTCGAAGCAGACGACCGACCCCGCGCCGACGACCTCGGCCCACAGCACACGGCCGTCGTCTGTGGCCATTCGTGCGGACCGCTCGGAGCGCCGATGCAGGTGCGGCGTGTCGGGGTCGGCGTCGCAGTCGCCGCGACAGCCCTTCATGAGCTGGCAGGCGGCCTGCTTCAGGGTGACCCCGTCGAGGGCCGCACCGACCACGGGCGTGACGGCCCGCGCGCCTACGTCGCTTGGGCCAGCTGCCACCTCCTCCTGGCCATGCTTCGGTGCCTCCCGCCGAATCGGCTGGCGACCGCAGCAGGGGGCAGCGATGGGGGGCGGTGCCGCCGGCGTGGTCTCGCCGACCTCGGTCGGGGTGGCGAAGCAGCTCGTCGCGCCCACGGTGACCGCCGATGCTGGTGCGCGGGGAGGCTTGCGGAGGTAGACCCCCTGGAAGCCTTCGGGCGCCTGTCGCTGCAGGCAGGTGACGGCCACCGGCAGCGTGAGGTCGCGGTAGCCGTCGCGCACGCACTGGTCGAAGGCCTTCGACGACCCCGGCGGTCGCGACGTGAAGCCCAGCGGCCCCTTGTGGGCCAGCGCGACCACCCCGCCGTGTTCACCAGGCCCCAGCACGTGGGTGGCGAGCTGCGCGAAGGTGGGGTTGGTGGACCGTTCCTCCGCGGCGCAGCGCTGGTGGGCCTCTTCGAAGGCCGCGGTGAACGCGGCCAGGTCGGGCTCGGCCGCCAGCGCCAGCGTGACGAGCCACATCATGGCGCCACCATCCGACGCTGCAGGGCTGCCAGCACCCAGCCGTCCATCCCCAGCCCCTCGAGCGCAGGCAGGGGCTGGCCCTCCACCAGCGCTCGCCACGCCCCCGCCTGCTTGCGCCACTGTGGCAGGGGCTCGGCGACGGCGTCGGCCCGTCGCAGCCCAGCCCGCGCCGCCTCGGCGTCGCCCCGCAGCATCGCCAGCCCTGCCCGGAAGGCCTCGACGAGCTGCCCGTACAGCCCCAGGAAGGGCGTCGACAGCTGCAGCCCCTCGGTGGCCTCGACGTGGGCCTGCAGGGTGGCCACCGCGGGCTCCCAGCCGGCCTCGTCGTCGTGCAGCAGCGCCGCCACGACGTAGAAGTAGGCCGCCGTCGCGTCGGGGGGGTGGACCTCGCTCAGCGCCGGCTCCAGCCCCTGGACCACCAGCCCGGGCTCGCCGCGCGCCAGCCGCAGCCCATGGCGCAGCAGGCCGAAGCCCTCCCGGTCGAGCACCTCGGGGGGCCCGGCGCCCAGCTGCAGCGCCAGCGCGCGGTCGCCGGCGTGCAGGGCCGCCGCTGCGATCTCGAAGCGCGCGCGGGTGCTCAGCCGCCGGTTGCCCAGGGCGTCGGCCTGCTCCAGCAGGGCGGGGAGGGGCTCGGTCTCGTCGCCCCCCATGGCCATCATCCGGGCTCGGATGAGCCGGATGCGCACGCTGGCGTTGAGGTCGTGGACCGACTCGAGAAGGTCGAGGGCACGCTGCTGGTCGTCGAGGGCCGCGGCGTAGCTGGGGGCGGCGTAGCCGCGGATGGCGTAGGCGATGCCCAGGCCGCGCACGTCGTCGAGCTGCTGGGCGAGGCGGATGGCCCGGGTGCATGCCTCGTGGGCCTCGACGCCCCGCCCGAGGGGGTGCAGCGCGTCGACGGCGGTGATCTCGGCGTCGAGGGCACCGCGGAGGTGGCCAGCCGCGGCAAAGCCGGCGATGGCTTGCTGGGCGAAGGCCAGGGCCTGCTCGTAGTGGGTGCTGTCGATGGCATGCATGGCGCGGTGGTGCAGCACCATGGCTCGGTCGGCCTCGCTCACCGCCAGCGCGGCGGCGGCAGCGAGGTCGTCGTCGGGGGCGGTGGGGTCGAGGCGGGCCCGCATGGCGTAGGCGGCACAGCGCAGGGAGGGGTCGTCGGCCCGGGCGGCGGCCTCGGCGGCCACCAGCAGCCAGTGGGTGGCCCCCGACAGCCACCCGAAGCTGGCCAAGCGCACCAGGCACAGCGCGAGGTGGGCGCGGTCGGCCGCGCGCTCGGTGCGGTCGACCGCCAGCAGCACCTCGGCCACGTTGGCGTGCCACCAGGTGGGGTCTTCCACGTCGTGGCAGGGGTGCCCGGCCCGACGCCGTGCCTCGGCGCTCACCCAGGCTGCGTGGACCTGCTCGGCGGTGTGCAGCCCGTCGGCCGACAGGGCGCGCACGCTGTCGGCCACCGGCCGCAGGAGGCGGTAGCGCATGGCCCCACGACGGGCCTCGGCCCACACCAGCGAGCCGTCGACCAGGGCCCGCAGCTGGGCGAGGCCCCCCTGGGCGTCGACGGCGGCGAGGGGCGCGGCGCGGAACGACGCGAGGTACTCCAGCAGCGCCCGTTGCTGCGGGGTGAGCCGCTCGATGGCGGCCCGCACGCTGCTCATCAGCCCGTGGGGCCCCTCCAGCAGCGCCGCGGGGGACCGCTCCAGCTGCTCGATCACCTGGGCGGGCGACAGCCAGGACGCCTGGGCCGCCGCGACGTGCAGCGCCAGGGGCAGCCCATCGAGCCGCTCGGCCAGGGCCTCCAGCGCCGACCGCTCGCTCCAGTCGGGGTGGGCGGCACCGGTGGCCTGGGCCTGGCGCTGCAGCAGCGCCACCGCAGCGTCGAGCGCCAGGGGCCCGACGCGCAGGGTGTGGTCGACGCCGTCGATGCGTCGGCGGCTGGTGAGCACGAAGCGGGTGCCCGACCAGGCGGCCAGCGCGGCAGCCAGCCCAGGCACGCCCTCGACCCCGTCGAGCCACAACTGGCCCCGGGCGCGGAGGACGGGGGCTAGCGTGGCCACGTCGACCCCCTCGTCGGTGACGTGCAGTTCGCGGGCGATGCGGGCGAGCGCCTCGGGCAGGCTCGTGGCCCCCGACAGGTCGAGGGCGAACCAGCCGAGCTCGGCGGCCAGGGCGCTGGTGCCCACGCCCATCGGGCCCACCAGGCACACGACCCGGTGCGCGGCCACCGCGTCGCGCAGGGCCTGCCGCTCGGCCTCGCGGCCGATCAGGTCGGCCCGTGGGGGAGGGGACACCGCAGCGACCGGTGCCGGAGGGGCCCAGCGGTAGCCGACCCCGCGAGCGGTCAGCAGCAGCTGGGGGTGGGCTGGGTCGGGCTCGAGCTTGGTGCGCAGGCGGGCGATGGTGTGGTCGGCGGCGCGGCTGCGCACGTTCGGCGCGTAGCCCCACACGTCGACCAGGAGCTGCTCGCGGGAGATGGGCTCGCCGGGGCGCTCGGCGAGGTAGCGCACCAGCTGCCGCTCGATCTCCGTGAGCGTGTGCCGCTCTCCGGCGCGGTCCACCACCCCACGAAGCACGTCGGCGGTGCCGTCGAGGAGGGGAACGAGGGGGGGAGCGCCGTGCATGGGGCATCGTACCTGCAACGGGGTATGCCCGGCCCATGCCCGCCCTGACCCTCGTGCTGCCACCGCTCACCCAGCTCAACACGGCCTACCCGTCGACGGCCTACCTGGCGCGCTTCCTGCGCCCCCGCGGGCACGAAGTCCACCAACGTGATCTGGGGATCGAGCTGCTGCATCGGCTGATGTCGCAGCGGGGCCTGGCCGAGGTCTTCGAGGAGCTGCAGGAGCGCGAGGAGCTGCCGGAGCCGGCGTGGCGTGCCCTGGCGCTGGCCGAGTCCCACCTGCGGGCCGTCGAGCCGGTGATGGCCTTCCTCCGTGGCGAAGACAGTGGCCTGGCCCCGCGGATCCTGAGCCCCACCTTCCTGCCCGTGGGCCCCTCCCTCGCCCGTGCCGACCGCTCTGCCTTCGGCGTGATGGGGACCCAGGATGCCGCGCGCTACCTGGCCACCCGCTACCTGCACGACCTGGTGAACCTCGTCGCCGTGCTCGACCCGGGCTTCGGCATGGCCCGCTACCAGCACCACCTCGCGCTGGGCGCCCGCGACTTCGGCCCCCTCCACGCGCGGCTGCAGCAGACCACCCTGGTCGACCGGCACCTCGATGCCCTGTGCGACACGCTCGACACCGAGGTCGTGGGCTTGTCGGTGCCCTTCCCGGGCAACCTGTACGGGGCCCTGCGGCTGGGGCGTCGCCTCAAGCAGCGGGGCGTCACCGTGTGGATGGGCGGGGGCTACGTCACCACCGAGCTGCGGGAGGTCGACGAGCCGCGTCTGTGGGACTGCGTGGATGCGCTCACCTACGACGACGGCGAGGGCCCACTGCTGGCGCTCCTCGACCACCACGACGGCGGGGTCGACCGGCGCCACCGCACCCGCACCCGCGACGGCCTGCACGATGCCACCGTGCCTCGCCCGCCGTTCACCGTGGCTGGCGACTACGACGGGCTCGAGCTGGGCGCCTACGTGCAGCTCATCGACACGCTCAACCCTGCCCACCGGCTGTGGGCGGACGGCCGGTGGAACAAGATCACGCTGGCCCACGGCTGCTACTGGCGCAAGTGCAGCTTCTGCGACGTGCACCTCGACTACATCGGTCACTACGAGAACACCACGGTGAGCCACCTGGCCGACGAGATGGAGCGGCTCGTCGAGCAGACCGGGCAGCGCGGCTTTCACTTCGTCGACGAGGCGGCCCCGCCCAAGGTGCTCAAGGCCCTGGCCCTCGAGCTGCTGCGGCGCGACCTGGGCGTGACGCTGTGGGGCAACATCCGCTTCGAGAAGGCCTTCACCCCCGACCTGTGCCGGCTGCTGGCGGCGGCGGGGCTGGTGGCGGTCACCGGGGGGCTCGAGGTCGCCAACGAGCGGCTGCTGAAGGCCATCCGCAAGGGGGTGACCGTCGAGCAGGTGGCCCGGGCGGCGGCGGCCTTCCGCGACGCCGGGGTGATGGTGCACGCCTACCTGATGTACGGCTTCCCCACGCAGTCCGACCAGGAGAGCATCGACGCGATGGAGGTGGTGCGGCAGCTGTTCGCCGAGGGCGTGCTGCAGTCGGCCTTCTGGCATCGCTTCGTGCTCACCCGGCACGCGCCGATCTACCGGGACCTCGCGGGCTTCGGTGTGACGCTGGGGGAGGGGGCCACCGAGCGGGCCTTCGCGTCGAACGACCTGCCCCACCTCGACCCCACTGGCGGCGACCACGACCGCTTCGACGACGTGCTGCCCGCCGCGCTGAGCGCGTGGATGCAGGGCCGCGACCTCGACCGGCCCGTGCATCGCTGGGGGCCGGGGCTTCCGCGCACCACCGAGCCGGCGGATCGGGTGGCGCGGGCGCTGCAGGCCGAGGCGCGGGAGGGCACGCGGTTGTTGTGGATCGGGGGCGAGGGGCTGCGCAGCGACGACGCGGTCCACCTGCACACCTCGCAGGGCGAGACTGTGGTCCCGTGCACCGACGACGAGGGGGAGTGGCTGCTGGAGGTGCTGGAGGCGGCGTCCCCCCACGAGGAGCCGCTGCACCTGCGCGACGTGGTGGAGGTGTTTCCGGGGGACTGGGAGGGCTTCGCGGAGCGGTGGGAGGCGGTGCGGGCGGCGGGGTTGTTGCTGCTGTAGGGAGCGAGCCGCTACGGCGGGTCGGTGACCACCTCGGCCAGCTCCACCACCACTAAAAAACAGGTGCTGCGGTTCTGATTGTACGCAGCTACCATGGGGGCCTCGAAGGGGAGTTCTTAGATGCGTTACCTATGGATCGTGGCGTTGGTGGCGGCGTGTTCGTCCGGTGAGGAGGGTGCGACGGAGGCGACCGAGCCCGCCACAGGGTCCACGCCCACCCCGGCGCCTACAGCTTCCACGGGGTCCGTGGCTTCGACGGGGTCTACCGCCGACAGCGGCACACCCTCCGGCCCCCCCTGCGAGGCCATCGAGGGGGCCGACGGAGTGGTCGTCGTGTCGCTCTCCGCTCCCGAGCACCTCGTGGGGCCCCAGGTGCCCGCGGGGGGCGCTGGCGCGGTCACCCTCGCGGGCCCTGGCCCCAACGGCTTCGCCTACCTCGGCGACCACGGCGGGAGGGTGCTGCGCAGCGCCGATGGCTGCACCTGGGAGCACGTCGGGCAGCTCCCCATCGAGATGCAGCGCTTCGACGCCGACACCGGCGGCCGGCCCTCACAATCCTACTACCTCGCCGAGCTGTTCGTCTCTGCCCACACCGAGCGACTCTACGTGCACGACATCGGCACGCAGCTGTGGGTCTCCGACGACGGGGGCGCCACCTTCACCACCCTTCCCGGTGCGATCGACCCGGGTTGGATCGGGGTCGACCCTGTCGACGAGGACCACCTGCGCATGTTCGGGATCGTCGACGGGGAGGGCGGCTTGTTCGACAGCACCGACGGCGGCCAGTCCTGGACCAGCCTGCCCTTCGATGCGCCGGAGGGTCTGCGGTCGGCGGCGGTGGCGCGGTCGGGCGCGTGGTCCACCATGGCGGCGTGGCATTCCGAGCTGGCGGTCACCGACGACGACGGGGCCACGTGGGCGACCATCGTCGACGACTGCGACGTCAGCGACGTGGTGCTCGACGCCGAGGGCTTGTCGTTTCGCTGCCTGGAGTACATCGGCGACGTCTACGCCCCGACCCCGGTGGTGACGGCGCGGCGCACCACCGATCTCGGCGCCACCTTCGTGGAGCTGCCCGTGACCGACGACGCCGGGTTCTATGTGCGGGGCAGCGGCTTCGGGGCGGGCGCGCTGGTGAGTGCAGGCTTCACGCTGGACGGGGCCCAGGTCGAGGTCACCACCCTCACCGACACCTATGTGCACCCGCTGGCGGCCTCGCTGACGGGCAACACGAAGGGGGTCGTCGTGCTCGGCGACCGGGCCGTGATCGCCACCGACTGAGCCTCGGCGCGCTGGGTGGCGGGAGTGTGGGGCGACTACAGCCGCATGGCCAGGCCCACGCCCACCTGCCGACCCGACCACCACGGGGCGACGACGACGCGCTGGGGGGCCGAAGCCGTCGGAGCAGGCGCACGCTGGTTGCGCACGCCCTGGGCGACGACGAGGCCCGTGCCGCCGGCCCACAGCACCCCGGAGCTCACGAGGGCCCCGATCTCGAAGCGCACGTCGTTGGACACGATGGCGGCGACCGTGGCCCCGCCACCGAGGGCCATGCACCCGAGGCCCACATGAGCGAGGATCGGCGACACACCGCGTCGGCGGGCCCTCGCGGCGCTCGAGAAGCCCGCGACGGGTGGCCCGACGAGGAGCGGCACGGAACCGACCGCGGCGGCTCCGGCGGCTGTGCCGAAGTTGCCTCCCGCCAGGGCGCCGCCCGCCACCCCCAGGCTGGCGTAGCCCACCGTCGACACACCTAGCGCGACGCCGGTGGTCACTGCGAGGGGGTCGCTGGCTGCCTGGGCCGTGGTGGGGAGCGCTGCGGCCAGCAGCCCCAGAGCGGCCAAGGACGCCGCGCGATGAAGGCCTCTGCTATGCATGGTGGTCATTCGTTCCCCCTCTCGGGCTGGTACCAGGATCTGGTGGTCCGCGCTGTGAGACCCTCGGTCGCTCATAGCTCCTCGTTGGGCCAGCGCTTGAGCAGGCCGCCGTTCGGGGTGCCCGGGCGCCAGGGCGGGTGGCAGGCCCTGCGGTGTTGCACGGTCGCCTGGGGGTTGCTGTTGGCCATGAACCGACTCTCGCCCAGCGCCCATGGCTCGAAGAAGGCGCCGGCGCGCAGGTCGACCCGCTGGAAGTAGGCCCGGCCTTCCTCGGCCGGCAGCTGGCGGATCACCCGGTTCACGATGCCCTGCACCTGGTCCCATGGGGCACTGGGCGACCCACCGCGGGCCACGGCGGCAGCGTGGTCCTCCAGACCTCCCGAGCGCCGCAGGGCCGGAGACAGCTCGAGGAGCATGGCGCACACGACATCGTGGAAGCGGGCGATGGAGGTGGCCATGGTGCGCACCACGTGCTGCGGGGGGCAGCGGATCTCCACGATGCGGGGCTTGGTCGGCGTGGAGCAGCCGTCGTGGTGGTAGAACTCGCCTTGGCTCATCCGGCACTGGCTGCGCTTGCCGCCGACGGCGCGGTAGGGGGCGGGGTCGATGGCCAGGTGGCGGCAGACGATCAGGCCATGCTCGTCGACGAGGGAGAAGAACGCCTCCCGGAGGGCCGGGTCTTGCAGCACCCCGTCGAGGTAGGGCGTGGCCTGCCCCTCGACGACCTCGGTGGGGCCCTCGAAGACGAGCCCTAGCCCACCGTCGGCGAGGCGGCCGGGGCCGAGGGCGGCCTCGAGGGGCGTCACGTCGATCAGCGTCATGGGTCGTCTCCCCACCCCAGGGTGGGGCGCTGTCCTCTAGCACCTCAGGTCGGCGGAGGGGGCACGGGTGGCGTGGCTACCGACAGAAGGGGGCTGTTCGACAGCATCGATGGCGGTGTCGTCGACGTGTCTCGCACGTCGCCCGTTCGGGCGGCAGCCCAGCTCACCGGCCGCGCCGCCTGCGCCTCATCCACCCAGCGCGCTTCAGCTCTGCCAGCAGGTGCTCCGTCAACAACGCTCGCCCTCGCGGCTCGACGTGAAGCTCGTCTCGAAAGTCGGACGCCTGCACGGGCGCAAGGCGTAGATCGAACACACGCACGTGTTCGTGGAGATCCGCGAAGGCCTGGATGGCGGCCACGTCGACCTCGTGGTTGCCCAGCCCCGGGGGGCGGCCTGGCATGAGGACCATGCCGACCTCTACCCCTTCACGTCGCGCCAGCTCTACGATCTCGGGCAGGAAGCTGTCGTGAGGCGACCGGCCGGTGCTCATGGCGGCCACGCGCCCCTCGAGGCCCGGGTGCTCGCCACCGAACAGCTCGCCGACCTTCTCTCGGCGGCGCTTCGTCACGGGGCTTCGGCGGGCTGGTTTGTCGAGGTTGCCCATGACCGCCCTCTGGAACAGCTCCTTGCGCCAGTTCATGACCGCCGATCGGGAGCGACTCCGGACCTTGACCCACCACCACGGCCATCCGCCCGCGATGCGGGCTCGAAGAGTGGGGTCGTGGACCGTCGCGATGGAGAAGGACCGTGCCAGGGCTTGGTCCGACACGGGCTGGTTGGCCAACAGACCCGTCGCACTGCCGATCACGAGCATGCGCCGGGCCGCCGAGCCCTGCTCGACGCATCGCAGGAAGGTCAGGTACCACTCGGGGGCTACGGAGCCCGGCATCCACAGCTCGGCGAGGGGCCCCTTCAGGGCCGCCTCGAGCTTCGCCAGCTTCAGGTTTCCCGCCGTCGAGTTGCCCACGATCAGCGTGTGCCCACGGCGGCATTCCCGATCGCGGGAGAGCTCCGCAAAGGGGGTCGGGCCCCATGCCTCGTCGTCGTTCAGCTGCTCCCAGGCGAACAGGCCAGACAGGCCACAGGCGAGCACCACCCCGGCGAAGAACCACGCGAACCGAGGCATCACAGCAGCCGTTCGTCTGGGTTGTGCGGCATCTCGATGGGGTCGAGGATCTGTCGGATCTCTTGGGCCTGGCGCGTCTGCAGGAGGGCTTCGGCCGGGTGGTCGGTGCCCGCCAGCGACACCGACGCCCGGAACAGCCGACGCACCTGGTCGGTGGTGAAGCCATTGGACATCAAGCCGATCTCGGTCCAGAAACCGTTCGCGACCTCCTCGGAGGCGAAGGCCGCGTGCTTGGTCTGATGCATCAGCTCGTTGGCCATGGCCTGGGCCGTGTAGCAGTCCATCGTGTCGTGGCGCCAGATGTAGAAGTTGCCTTCGATACCGAAGTCTTCTCGTCGCCTGCTGATGGGGGTCGCCGGCGACAGGTACCACGGGCTGATGTTGAAGCTGAACAGCTCGTGACGGTCGACGAAGTCGACGATGTCGTGGGCGCTGTCTTCGGTGTCGCCGGGGAAGCCCGTGATGAAGTTGGCGTGCATGTCGATGCCCACCCGGTTCAGCTCGTCGATGCCCCGGGAGTACTTGTCTCGGGTGGCCTTCTTGTTCATGTGGACGAGCACCTGGTCGTTGATGGACTCCAGGCCCAGGAAGACCGCGCGACAGCCAGACTCCGCCATCAGGTCGGCGGTCTCCGCATCGCAGTACTGGACGCGCATGAAGGAAAACCAGGGGAAGTCGAAGTCTGCCAGGACCCGACAGATCTCCTTGAACCTGCGTCGCGGGACGTTGAAGGTGTCGTCGGTGAAGATGATCGATCGGATGTCGCCCTGCTCTTGCATCAACGTCAGCTCTCTGCGCAGCACGTCGGCACCCATGAGCGTCAAGGGGCCTTGGTTCTGGGGGTAGGAGCAGAAGGAGCAGGCAAAGGCGCAGCTACGGGCCGTGCGTAGGTGCACCGTGTGGTACAGCGAGCCCGTCTCGAAGCGATTCCAGCGAACGAACTGGTCGTCGATGGGCAGCCCGCCCTCCATGCGCCCCAGGCCTGGCCGCACCAAGCCCTCCTCCGTGCGAACCACGGTGCTGACCAGGGGCAGGGTGGCCAGGTCGGTGCCGGGCGCGGCATCGAGCATCATCAGCAGCGGCTCCTCGCCCATGGCCGAGATGATGTAGGCATCCGCGCGGAAGGCGCTCAGCAGCCGGTCGAACTTCGCCGGCGGGTAGCTCTTCTGCAGCTCGACCAGCATCAGGCCGCCGACCACGATCCTGGCATCGGGGAACGCTCTGCGCAGGCTGGTGATCGCGTCCATGATGATCATGTTCTCGACGATGAAGCTCGTCGACAACAGCACGAACCGCGGCGCGACCTTGTGCTTCACCTGGTCGAGGTTGGCGCGGTCGGCGGTGTTCAGGTGCACGCAGCTGTAGCCGTGACGCATCAGCAGAGAGCGGTAGTACGACCCCGAGAGGTGCGTCAGCATGTACGGATCGTAGCGTCGATAGTGCTTGGTGGAGCCGTGCTTGATGTAGGACCACAGCCGGTGGAGGTCCATGCGCTGGCCATCGACCGCCACCGCCTGCCGATACATACGGGCGACACCCGATAGGTCGTCGTCGTCGGGCGACCAGTGGGCTGTCAGGTACTCCTGGCGGCTCGGGTTGGGAGACAGGTGGTCGTTGTGCCAGCGGTCGACGTCTTCGTAGTAGGACACGAACAGCGCATCGACGGCCGTGGGCCCGCTCAAGACATGCTCCCGAGCATCGATGGGTCGAACGCTGCCACGTCGACGGCGGCCTTGCCGAGCCCTCCCGTGTTGGTGGCGAGGCGATGGTGGGCCATGCCGACCTCGTGCAGGGGCACGACCTCGGTGGTGCAGTGGTGGATCTTGCCTTCGTCGACCAAGCGGAGCACCTCGCGCGTGGCCCGCCGGCTGAACATGTGGGAACCCTGCAGGCGTTTCTGCCTGACCCAGTGATGGCGTAGATCGAAGCTACCATTGTAGCCGGTCGTTCCGCCGCAGATCACCACCATGCCGCCGCGGTCACAGACGTACATGGAGGTGGGCAGGGTCGCCTGACCGGGATGCTCGATCACGATTCGGGGCATGCGGCGCTCCCCCAGCACATCGAAGATGGCGCGACCAAAGGCTCGAACACCGGCGTGCCATCGGCCCATGGCCTCGTCGTCACGCCAGTCCGGCAGAACGCCCCAGTGGTCGAACCGGCGCCTGTCGATGACACCGACGGCGCCCAGCTTCCGACAGTAGGCGGCCCGCTCCTCGGACGACGCCACCGCGATGGGCAGCGCACCGGCGGCGGCGGCGAGCTGTATCGCCATCGCACCGGTTCCCCCTGCGCCACCGAAGACCAGCACGACATCCCCTTCCCGGACGTTGTGGGGGGGCCATCCGTGCAGCATCTCCCAGCTCGACGAGCCGGAGGCCACCAAGGTGGCCGCCTGGGCCCACGTCATGCCCTCGGGCTTGGGGTGACACATGTCTTGCCGCACACGGGCGAACTGCGCGAACGTGCCGAAGTTGATGTCGAGGCCCAGGACGCGCGTGCTGGGCGACATCGCGATCTCGTCGCGCAGGATGTAGGGGCAGGTGGGGTCGACCACGTTGCCGTCGACGACGACATGGTCGCCCACCGCGACCTCGGTGACCGAGCCGCCCACCGCCCGAACCACCCCAGCAGCGTCGCTCCCCGCGATGTGGAAGTCTTCCTGGTGCAGCGACACCGGGTCGACCGGTGACCCGCGGCCGGCCCAGACCCCGTTGTAGTTGATGCCGGCGGCGCGAACCTCGATCCAGACATCGTCGGGCGCGATGGCCGGCAAGGGCACCTGCTCCATGACGAAGGCATCCTTCGGCTCGCCGTACCGCTCCCGACGAATGACCGACGCCCACATCGTCTTCGGTAGGTTCCCACGGCTCACATCTGCTCCCACACTAGCGTGCACCACACAATGCCACCCGCCACCGCGGACATCGCGAATCGACCCACGGAGGGTTGCTGCAAGACGTGATGCAGCGACACCAGGCACCCGGCGCCTCCGAGGACGCCGTGGTCGGCGAGGTTGGCCACCACGCGGCCCGGCTCGACCCCCAGCGCGCTGCGAGCGGTCTGCACCTGCCCTTGGGTCACAGGGTAGGGCAGGAACCACTTCAGGGTGGCGACATCGACGGTGTCGGCCAGCCTTCGTGAGGTGGCTTGCCAGGTATCGTGGAGATGGGCGAGGTACTCCGAGTCGGGGCGGCTGAAGCGATAGGCACCGGCCTGCAGCGCTTCGAGCTGAACGGGAAGTGGCCCCGGCACCGTGAACGAGGCGCCCGACGCGGCATGCACCCCGGTCATTCCCCGGACGAGCCCGCTGAACGATGCGCCCTCCGCCGCGCAGCGCTCGACGACCACGGCACCGGCACCGTCTGCGTACAGATGCACCCCTGGGATGTCTCGTGGGTCTACCAGGCCCGCGCCTGCCTCCGAGGCCACGACCAGCACCCGTGACAGGCCGCACGTCAGCATCGTGGCCGCCTGCAGCAGGGCCAGCAGCCCACCCGCGCCCCCGCCCCGGATGTCGATGGCGCCGCAGCGGGCCGACAGCGCCTTCGCCACCCGTGCCGCGAGGGAGCTGGTGATGCGGTCGGGCGTCGACGTAGCCACCAAGATGAGGTCGAGCTGTCGGGCCTCGATGCCGGCCGCCGCCAGCGCTCGTCGCCCCGCGACCACGCCCATCTCGGCCACGTTCGTGAAGGCATGAGCCGACCCGGGCTCCTGCGCCCACTGACGCAGCTGACATCCCCACCTGCCGAGGGGGTCGAGGTCGGGCTCCACGACGACGCCGTGGCGCGCCAGGAACGAGGCCACCTGTTGGTTGTCGAGCTGTGGAGCCTCCGGGCACGCATCGCGGGGGAAGGCGACCCCGGATCCTGTGCACCGCAGCCCTGAGAGGGGGCCCAGGCTGGTGACCTGGGCGTTCGGCTCGGGGGCTGCTGTCACGGCTGGCCCCCCTTGGGGGTGCGCTGGTTGACCCGTTCGACCAGCTGGGGGACGGTCGTGCACTCGCGCAGGTCTTGTGCCGACAGCTCCGCCTGCCAGCGCCCGATGGCCTCCCCGACGAAGTAGACCGCGCTGCTGGAGTCCCAGCCGGGGACCTCGGACAGATCCGACTGCGGTGTGATCGTGCCGGGCTCGCACATCACCGCATCGTTCAGCACAGCGATCACTTCTTCAGCGGTTGGCATGGGACTCCTGGAGCGTCGGCGATTCAGCTGTCAGAGCGGGCGGTCGAGGTGGGCCCACAGAGGCGCACGGAGCTCGCTCTTCTGGATCTTTCCTGCCGCATTTCGGGGGAGGGCGTCGATGAACTGGACCTGGCTCGGGCACTGGTACGGCGCGAGCTGGGTGCGGCACTGGGTGATGATGGCTCGCTCGCCCAGGTCGGTGCCGGGGCTGGCCACGACCACGGCGCAGACCGACTCGCCCCACACGGGATGCGGAGCCCCGACCACCGCCACCTCCTCCACCCCGTCGATGGCCCCGATCACGGCCTCGACCTCCATGGGCGCGACGTTCTCCCCCCCGACGATGATGAGGTCTTTCAGGCGACCGATGATCGACACGTAGCCAGCGTCGTCGAGCCGGCCGAGGTCGCCCGTGTGAAACCAGCCATCTCGGAAGCTGGCTTCGTTGGCCTCGGGGCGGTGGTGGTAGCCACCGGTGATGTGGGGGCCCTTGGCGATGATCTCCCCCGGCTGCCCCACCGCCACGTCGTGGCCATCCGCGTCGACCAGGCGCAGGTCGATGCCCCGCAGGGGCCGACCTACGGAGGCCAGCTTGGCTGTGTCTTGCTCCGCGAGGGCCGTCGCGTGGTCTTCCACCGTCAGCGCGGTCAGGATGGCCACCGTCTCGGTGAGCCCGTAGCCTTGAAGGAACCCACAACCCAGCCTCGCCATGGCGTCTCTCAGCAGCGCCAGGGGCATCGGAGAGCCGCCGTACAGGACCAGCTGCAGAGAGGAGACGTCGCAGCTGCGAGAGGCAGGCTCCAGCAGGAGCCACCGCAGCATCGCCGGCACCATCAGGGTGTGGGTGATCCGGTGGTCTTGCAGGGCGCGGGCTGCGAGATCGGGCTGGAAGCCCGGGGCGATGCGCACCGACATGCCGACGCTCGCAGCCACCATCATCATGGCGAAGCCGCCGATGTGGAACAACGGGGTCAGCTGCAGGTAGCGGCTGTCGGGTGTCAGGTGCAGGTAGGGCACCCACATGGGAAGCATGTCGATGACGTGGCGGTGCGACAGCAGCACGCCCTTGGCGGCCTGGGTGGTGCCGCTGGTGTACATCTGCAAGGCGATGTCGTCGCTCGTGGCGCCCGGGGGGCCTGCGACGAGGGGGCCGCCGCGCCCCAGCGGCCACTGGTCGGCGTGGGCGTCGAGGCAGAGGCGCCATCCATCGGAGCTGGCGGGCACCTTGGCCCCGAGCTGGCGGTCGGTCACGAGCCCCACGGCACCGCTGTCGCCCAGGAGCTCTCGCACCCGGTGTGCGGGCAGGCGGTCGTTGAGGGGAACGACCACGCCTCCCACCACGCCGACCGCGAAGTACATCGCCACCACCTCCACGCGGTTGCCGGCGAACGTCGCCACCCGATCCCCCGGGCCCACGCCGTGGTCGCCGAGCACCAGGGCCATCGCCTGCACGAGCTCGGCCATCCCGGACCAGGTCAGCTGGCGCTGATCGTCGGCGTAGGCGGGGGCATCGGGGCGATGCACGGCGTTGTGGGCGACAAGGTCGACGAGGACCCTCGCTTCCTGGCGCATCAGTGGCCTCCTCTGGGCCCGACGGGACCGAGCCCCGCGCCCCCCGACACATCCAGCACCGCTCCGGTGACGAAGCCAGCCTCCGCTCGACACAGGTAGCCCACCATCGACGCCACCTCTTCAGGGGTGCCGGCGCGGCCCACGGCGCTGTTGCCGATGATCCGGGCACGCAGGGACGCGTCGAGGCGGCCGACGCGTGCCGTGTGCACGAGGCCCAGCGACAGCAGGTTGCTCGTCGCTCCGTGAGGACCCAGCTCGACCGCCAGCACCCGCATCATGCCGACCAGCGCCGCTTTGGCCGCGGCGTAGGCCAGCTGCCCTGGGCCCCCCAGCTCGGCCGCCTTGGAGCCCAGGAAGACCACGCGCCCCCACTGCGCGGCCTGCATCGCCGGCACCACCGCGCCGGTGAGCACCCCGGCTGCGGTGACCATCTCCATGGCCTCGCTCATGCTGCGAGGCGACACATGCTGGACCCTGGCCGCCGGAACGACGGGCATGGCCCCGTGGACGATGACCGTGATCTCTCGCTGCAGAGCTTGCAGCCTCTCCAGCAGTCGCGGGTCGCGAACGTCGCTCGCGAGGATGTCTGCGTCGCTCAACATCGACGCGGTCTCGTGAAGGGAGCCCTCCGTGCGCCCCACCAGCACGAGACGGAACCCCTGCTGGTGCAGCCGCAACGCCGTGGCTCGCCCGATCCCCGAGCCCGCCCCGGTGACCAGCGCGGTTCTCCCGTTGGCCTCGAGGGGGGGACTACGCTCGGACAACACAGGCTCCGAAGGCACTCCCGGCGCCCACCGACGACATCAGCACCTTGTCGCCGGGGCGGATCCGACCTGCCTTCAGGGCGTCTGCGAGCCCCATGGGCACGGCGGCACCGGCTGTGTTGCCGTGGTGCGCGATCGTGGAGATCGCCCGCGAGCGGCTGATGCCCAGCGCGTCGGCCAGCAGCTCGACCAGGCGTGCGTTGCCCTGGTGCGTCAGGAAGACATCGATGTCGGCCAGGGTGACGCCGGCCTTGTCGAGGGCTTCCTGGCAGATCTCGAGGGTGAACCGAGCGAACTGATCGAAGATCAGTCGCTTGCGGTCGATGTGGACGTAGTGCTGGCCGTTCTCGACCGTCTGGGCGCTGGCCGGCAGCCGGGAGCCCCCCGCCGGCACGTGGGCGCCGATCTCGCTCCAGGGCTGCCCCTCCGCCCCGCAGACCATGGAAAGGAAGCCTCTGGAGCCGGGCGTGGTGTCGGACTTCCGCAGCAGCACACCAGCCGCCCCGTCGCCGAACAGCACCAGGGAGCGATGGTCGGTGGGGTTCAAGAACCGGGAGCGGGTGTCGGCGCAGAGTACCAACACCTGCTCTGCTGCCCCGGCGCGGATGCTCTGGATACCCACGTCTAGTGCATACAGAAACCCGGCGCAGGCGGCGGAGATGTCGAAGGCCATGCACCGAGCCCCCAGCTTCCGAGCCACGATCGTCGCAGTGCTGGGGCTCGGCACGTCGGGCGTGATCGTGGCGAGGATCAGGCGATCGATCTCTGCTGGCTCGGCCACGCCGCGGAGGATGTCTCGTGCCGCACCGACGGCCAGATCGGAGGTGGCCTGGTCGTCGGCCGCCCACCGACGGCTGACGATGCCGGTGGCGCGTTGAATCCACGCGTCGTCGACCGTGAGGCCGAATCGATCGATCACGGCTTGGTTCGTCAGCACGTCGGGCGGCGAGTACGAACCGTAGGCAGCAATGTCTACACCGAGCATGGGCGCAGCATACCGTGCACTTCGGGCCTCGGCCACGAGCCCTGTGCGGCCTGGCGGGCTCGCCCTGCACGCCTCCCACATCCAACCAGCGGGGGCGGCAGACGGGTGGTACAACGCCCCCCCCGGGAGAGCCGCGCCCCTTGAGCTTCGTCCAGACCGAGTATGCCGTTCTCCTGACGCTGCTGCTGGCGCTGTACTGGTGGCTACCTCGCCAGTGGCAGAACGCGCTCCTCGTGGTGACCAGCTTCGTTTTCTATGGATGGGTGCACCCATGGTTGGTGGCCCTGCTGCTCGTGTCGGCCTCGCTGGACTACACGGCCGCGAGAGGCATCGCGGAGAGGCCGACCCAGAAGCTGGCCTTCCTCCGGCTGTCGATCGTAGGCAACGTGCTGATTCTGGGCACGTTCAAGTACTTCGACTTCTTCGTGGAGAGCTTCGAGCTGCTCCTCGACGCGATGGGCGTAGCGGTGCACCTTCCCATGCTGAACCTGCTTCTACCCATGGGGATCTCGTTCTACACCTTTCAGACCGTGTCCTACACGATCGATGTCTACTGGGGCCGTACCCACGCCCGAACGAACTACCTGACCTACCTGCTGTATGTGAGCTTCTTTCCGCAGCTGGTCGCCGGGCCCATCGAGCGCGCGAGCCACCTCCTGCCGCAGCTCGAGAGCGACCGCGTCTTCTCGTGGGACCAGCTACGGAGCGGGTTCTCGCTGGTCGTCTGGGGGGCCTTCAAGAAGGTCGTCATCGCGGACACCGTGGCGCCCTACGTCGACACCATCTACGCGGCGGAGTCGCCCAGCCATGCGATGATCTGGAGCGCCTGCATCCTGTTCATGGTGCAGATCCTCGCCGACTTCACCGGCTATACCGACATCGCCCGCGGCACCGCACGGATGCTGGGCATCGACCTGATGAAGAACTTCAATCACCCCTACCTGTCGAAGACACCCTTCGAGCTGTGGGATCGGTGGCACATCAGCCTCTCTTCGTGGCTGCGCGACTACATCTTCTACCCGGTCGCATCCTCCAAGACCCTACGAACCTACCTACGCATTCCCGGCCTGAGGGAGTCGGGTCTGACGGCGCTGGTACGCGCCAGCATCGTGACGATGATGTTCAGCGGGCTGTGGCACGGGGCGTCGTGGAACTTCGTGCTGTGGGGAGCGTTCTGGGCTGCGGTGCAGGTGAGCTGGCAGGTGGGGGAGCGGAAGTTCCCCCGCAGCTGGCAGAAGTGGAGGTACAAGGGTCTGATTCAGTACGGGCTCATGGTGCCCGTGCACCTGGTCGGGCACCAGCTCTTTCGCACCTCCGAGCTGTCGAGGCTGGGGCTGGCGTTCTTCTCCAACCCCTTCGCCGGCGACGCGGTGGATTGGTGGCTCTCCTTCTTCTTGCTCGAGCTGGCGGCTCTCGCTGCAGGCATCCTCACCATCGCCATGCTGATCGACCTGTACGTGCTGCCGAAGATCAAGGGCAAGCCCGTCTACTTGCTTCTCGAGCCCGTGGCGTGGTGTGTGGCCATGTGGGCCATCATGGCGTTCCAGCGGCCAGCGCACTCCGACTTCATCTACTTCGCGTTCTAGAGCACACCGCCACGGAGGCTGTCGCGGAAGGCCCGTCGTCGGCCAGGCGCGATGGCGTGGCTGGCATACAGGGTCCCATGCACCCCACTGCCCCCGACTCCTTGGGACTCCGCTCTGAGCTGACCGACGCCCTCGCGGTGCTCGGCTACGACGAGCTCACCCCCATCCAGGCCGCCGCCGTGCCGGCCATCCTCGACGGCCACGACGTCATGGGCCTGGCCCAGACCGGCAGCGGCAAGACCGCCGCCTTCGGGCTCGGGCTGCTCCAGGGCCTCACCCCCGAGCGAGTGCCCCAGGCGCTGGTGCTCTGCCCCACGCGGGAGCTCGCCGACCAGGTCGCCGACGAGCTGCGGCGCCTCGCCCAGCGCCTGCCCAACACCCGGATCGTGTCGATCTGTGGCGGGCGGCCCTTCCGCGAGCAGCGCCTGGCGCTGGAGCAGGGCAGCCAGGTCGTGGTGGGCACCCCCGGCCGCATCGCCGAGCACCTGCGGCGCGAGACCCTCGACCTCGGGCAGCTCGCCGTGCTGGTCCTCGACGAGGCCGACCGGATGCTCGACATGGGCTTCGTCGAGGAGGTGGAGGGCATCGTCGCCCTGTGCCCCGCCCAGCGCCAGACGCTGCTGTTCTCCGCGACCTTCCCCGGCCCGATCCGGGCGCTCAGCGAGCGGGTGCAGCGCGAGGCGGTGGCCGTCGAGGTCGACGAGCAGGTCGCCCCTGCGACCCTGGTGGAGCAGGTGCTGAGGTGCGAGCCCGGCGAGCGCAAGCGGCTGGTGCTGCGCGTCTTGGCGGCCCATCGCCCCGACGCCGCCCTGCTGTTCTGCGAGACCCGCTCCGACTGCGAGGCCCTCGCCGCCTTCCTCACCCGGCGCGGGGCCACCGCCCTCGCCCTGCACGGCGGGCTCGAGCAGCGGGAGCGCGACGATGTGCTGGTGCAGTTCGCCAACGGCAGCGCCCGCCTGCTCGTCGCCACCAACGTCGCTGCTCGCGGCCTCGACATCCCCGAGCTCCCCGCTGTCATCGTCACCGAGCTGTCGGGGGAGCCCGCCAGCCACCTGCATCGGGTGGGTCGCACCGGTCGAGCAGGGGCCGACGGGCTGGCCGTGAGCATCGTGTGTGGCGCGGCGGAGGCGCGGCGGCTCGAGGCCATCGAGGCCTTCTTGGGGCACGCGCTTCCCGAGGGGTCCCCCCCAGGAGACGACGACGACGTGAGCTACCTGCGGCCGGCCTACCGCACCGTGCTGCTGCTGTCGGGCCGCAAGCAGAAGCTCCGCAAGGGTGACGTGCTGGGCGCGCTGGTCAAAGACGGCAAGCTGCCCGCCGACAGCATCGGCCGCATCGACCTGGGCGACAAGACCTGTGCCGTGGCCATCCGGGAGGCCCACGCCAAGGATGCCCTCCGGTTCCTGCAGCGAGCGCGGGTGAAGAAGCAGCGGGTGCGGGCCGTGCTGCTGGGGTAGGGCGGCGGTGCCGAGCGGTAGACAACTATAGATGTTTCGAATAACTTATAGTTGCCATGCGCAAGCCCACCTCGCCACCCGACTTCGTCGACGCCACCGCGGCGGTGGGCGATCGTATGGCCGAGCTCCTTCCTCGTCTGTCGACGCTTCGCGACGACTACCTGCACTACGACGACCTGCGTCATCGTCGTCCTCCGGAGGGCCTCGACCTCCTGTCGTGGTGGTGGTTGTTGAAGTTACGCCGATCGGGGCAGCGTCGCGCCCTGCCGTGGGGTGGCTGCACGCTGTCGGAGTGCGACGAGGCTCGGGCCCTGCTGCGGCGGATGGATCGGCAGCTCGGCGGTCGTCTCGGCTCTGATCAGCCGTTCCTCGACGAGGCGTCGACCCGGCACCGGCTGCTCCTGAGTGCCGTGCGGGAAGAGGCGGTGCAGTCGAGCTTGCTGGAGGGGGCGGCCACCACCCGTCGGGTGGCCAAGGAGATGCTGCGCACCGGTCGTGCGCCGCGCACGATGGGGGAGCGGATGGTGGCCAACAACCACGCTCTGTTGGTCGAGATCGCCCGCCGGAGGAGCGACGAGCTGTCGGTCGCCGATCTGTTGGCCCTACACACCGCGCTCGTCGACGGCGTGCTGTCGGCCGATGAGGCGGGCCGCTTCCGCCGGGCCGACGAGCGGGTGGTGGTGGTCGACCACGCCACCGACACGGTGCTGCACCACCCCCCAGCGGCCGACACCCTGGCCGAGGGGCTGCACGAGCTGCTGGCCTTCGCCCACCGTGACGAAGAGGAGGGGGTGTTCCTGCACCCGGTGGAGCGCGCGGCGGTCGTGCACTTCTGGTTCGCCTGGCTGCACCCCTTCGTCGACGGCAACGGGCGGATGGCCCGCGCGCTGTTCTACTGGGTGATGCTCCGCAACGGCTACTGGCTCACCGAGTTCCTGCCCGTGTCGAAGCAGTTCAAGGCGGCACCAGCGCAGTATGGTCGGGCGTTCCTGCTCACCGAGTCCGACGGCAACGACCTCACCTACTTCGTGCTCCACCACCTGCGGATGCTCGGCCGCGCCCTCGACGACTTCGATGCCTACGTCGACCGCAAGGTCCGGGAGATGCAGCAGGTGGAGGGGTCGGCGGCGCTGCGGGGGGCCTTTCATCGTCGTCAGCTGGCGCTGCTCGCCCATGCCGTCGCCAACCCAGGCTTCGAGTACACCTTCGCCAGCCATCAGCGCAGCCACGGGGTGAGCTACCCGACGGCTCGCGCCGACCTGCTGAGGTTGGCGGAGCAGGGCTTGTTGGTGTCGTTCAAGCGGGGGCGGGCCATCACCTTTGCGCCGGCCGACGATCTGACGGAGCGCCTTGAGAGGTTGCGCCGGGGAGCGTGACGGGGCGGGCGTCATGGGCACAGTCGATACGATGTTTATCCACTCAGGTACGCATTTGGTAGGATGGGGACATGACCTTCCTCCTCCTCGCTCTCTTCGCTTGCGGTACCCAGGGGCCTGCTGCGCCCCCGTCGGGTGCGGTGTGCCCCACGCCGTGTGCCAGCGACTCCGCATCGCCGCCGTCCGGTACCCCCACCGGCGACACCGGCCCGGCCCCCCTCGCTGAGGTCTTCGCCGTGGGCGCCTGGGCCCACGCGAACTTCGGCGCCTCCATCGCCACGGGCGACTGGGACGGTGACGGGCTCGACGAGGTGGTCGTCGGGGCGCCCTCGCTGACATCACCTCTGTACGACTACGACGAGTGGCGCGACGGGGGTGCGGTGGTGCTGCTCGAGGAAGACCTCACCGGGGCGACGGTGCTCCGAGGGGGACTCGAGGCGCGATCGGCCGGCGAGCGCGTGCTGCTCGTGCCCAGCCCGGAGGGGCTCCGCCTGGTCACCCAGGAGGTCATGCACGACTTCGGGAGCATCTACGTGGTCGACCCGGCTCTGCCCTACGTCGACGACACGTTGCTCGAGGAGGCCGCGGAGGCGAGCATCTCCGGGGCGCGGGAGCCGGGGCTGGAGGAGCGGGTGCGCTACCTGTCGCTGGTGCGGGGCGACGTGTGGGTGGCCGCGCTGAGCTACGACGACCCGTCGAACGCCAGCGGCCGCCTGGTCCGGGTCGGGCTTCCCTTCGAGGCACCCACCACCCTCGACGCCGAGACCCTCGGCATGGATACCCCTGGTGGGTCGCTCGGCTTCAGCGTGGTGGGCACGGCCCACGGCACCGTGGTCTCCCAGCAGGTGGGAAGCGACACCGGGCGTGCGCACTGGTTCGACGCCGATGCCACCGAGTTCTCGCCCTCGCTGGCCACCCGCACGTGGGATGGTCCCCATCCCTCGTCGTACTTCGGCATCGCGGTGGCCGCGCTCGTCGACGAGGGCCGCACCCTGGCCGTCGTCAGCGCCACCGGCGACGACTCCGACTACCCGCGCGGTGGTCGGGTGTACGTGCTCGACCCCGACGCCGCCGATCCGTCCCTCGCCGGGGCGGTCGCCACCATCCATGCGGGCGAGGCCGGCACGTGGATGGGCTATGCGCTGCTCCCCGGCGACTTCGACGGCGATGGCATCGACGACCTCGTCGTCTCCGCCCCGGCCGATCCCTACACCTCCGACGATCCCGGCGCGGTCTACGCCTTCCGCGGCCCCCTCCGTGGCGATCTGACCCCCGCCGACGCCGACTGGGCGTGGCTGGGAGCCCAGGATCGGGAGCTCACCGGCTCGGCCCTCGCCTCGGGCGACTTCGACGGCGATGGGGCCCTCGACCTGCTGATCGGCAGCCTTGGCTACGACGCGCCCGGCGCCGACGGTGCGGGCCGGGTCGATCGGGTGCTGAACACCGAGATGGGCTGGAACTAGCGCCATCGCCGGGGTTCTCGACCCGCATCTGAGCCATCGCCGGGGTTTTCGACCTGATTCTGAGCCACCGCTGGAGATATCGCTCGATGACTGAGCCATTCGGCGGCAGGCGGGGCGGTTCTGGCCGGGGAGAGGGGGCTGGTTCGACCGCGGAGGGGCCGCGGGGGGCCTCGGTGGCTCAGTCATCGCGACAAAACCTACGGACTGGCTCAGTTCACGAGCGATATCCCCGCGCTCGTCCGCGAAGGCGCCGACGAGGCCTGCGCCTCACTCCGCCGGCCGGCCACGCCCTGAGCAGCAGCGCATTGCCCACCACGCTCACGCTCGACAGCGCCATGGCCCTCCCGGACACGCTCGTCCTCGCGCCCGATCCGCCGGCCCCGATGCGATTCCGTCACGGGTAGGCTTAGCGGTCTCGCCACGCCTGCGCGGCCTCTCCCACCCTGAACGGCGCCTGCCGCTCGAACGCGTTCGCTTCGTCGCGCAGTGGGAGGGTCACCACTGGAGTAGGGTCGCGATCCGTCGGATCCGCCCAGAGGGGCAGAGGTGCCGTACTGCACAGGCCCGCGGTCGGCGAGCCGTCGTCGGGAACCGTGAGCGTGCAGGGAGGCAGCGCGCAGGAAAGGTGCACATCCTCACGCGAAACGGTCGCACACGTTGGGTCGAGCAACTCAGCGACACGCCATCGGGCCAGCGCCTCGCCGTGGCTGAGCTCCGCGAAGTCCGGCTCGCGGCAGCCCCAGTGCTCGAGAGCGGCGATGCAGATGGCGTCCGTGTCGCCGAGGTCCCACGCCTCGACGAGTCCGTCGAGGGAATCGCAGCTGGGCG
Organism: uncultured bacterium; assembly: GCA_965367245.1. Lineage (GTDB taxonomy): Bacteria > Myxococcota_A > UBA796 > UBA796 > CBDUIC01. The sequence goes on from CBDUIC010000047.1 coordinate 38,447, forward strand.
GTAGCGATGCAAGACCATATTTGTCGTGGGACTGCAGCCAGGGCTCCGCATGGCCGAAACGGGCTTCCATGCGGTAGAGCGCTCGCGCCTCGTCGGCTTCGTCACGGTCGTTGGGGTGAACCATGAAGGTGGACTCCCACACCCGCTCGCCCGCGTCCAACCCCTCGGGCACCTCCCCCATGTGGGCGCGCATCGACGCCACCATGTCGCAGTCACTCCCTGCGGCGACGACGCTGCGGTCGATGAGCAGCAGGCACGGGCTCTCGTTGCAGTCCAGTACGGCGGCTCCCGGAGGAAGCTCGCAAGGTGCCAGAAAGTGCTGGGCGGCAGAGTGCATCCGTTGAGGACCGCTGTGCTCTCGGAAGCTCCGCGAGGGAGGGACGCAGCGCGCCGCGGCCAGGTAGTCCTCGCAGTGCTGGGCAGCGAGGGCTTCGATGAGGGCCACGTCGATTTCGAGCGCAGCGTGACACGTGGTTGCCAGGGCAGGTGCTGCAGACGGCGGATCGGTGGTACCACTGGTGGCATCGATCGGTTCGTCGCGCGGCGGCTCCGCAGCGCCGCTCGGCACGACGCGAAGGGTAGTAGGGGCAGAGGGCGAAGACGAACCGTGCGACTCGGTGCTTGACAAGCCCGATAGCCACCAGAGCAGCAGGCTCGCCAGACCCGCACAGATAGCCACGAGTACCCGCCGATAGCTTGGCCTCACAGCTGGTAGGCACCGATCGCCTCCTGCGGGCACTCACCCAGGAGGTCGATGCAGTAGCACTCGCCATACGAGCCGCAGGAGGTTTGGATGCAGGTCTGGATGAGCTCTTGATCCTCATCGCAGGAGATATCGCAGCTGCAATCATCGTCGGAGCCTGTAGGGCAGTCCTCGTCATCTGCTCCCGGATCGGCCTCTGGTCCTTCGTCGATGGGCCAGTTTGGCCATTCATCAGGGTTCTTGGGTGGGTAGCAGGCCCCAGTACAGGGGTCGTTCACGTGAGCGACGAGAGCGACCTTCGCCCCTGCTACCGTCGGGTTCGAGGCGAGCCACTGTAGCTCGACCGCGACAGCGTCCGTAGGCGACAGAGCGACCTCCTTGACTTCGGTACTGTGCTCGATGGCGTAGCTGTAGGTCTTGGTTCCGACGTTGACTCCCATGGCGTCCTTGAAGACGAGACGTACGTGCAACGTAGAGCCTCCACCAACTGGGGTGGCAAGTGCGCCAACTCGCACCCAGTGATTGCCAGAGACGGCGAAAGAGCGCGACACGCCATTGGGCATCGCGTCGCCGACGTTCACCATGAGCACGGACCTCGATGATCCCGCCAGCGTTGCCAGGGCGACACTGCCGTTGTCACCTCTCGCCTCCCAGCCGGCCTCACACACACCGTTCGCCCAGCCTGCACCACACGAGGTTGTTTGAAGGTCGCCGAGCACTTCTACATAGGGTAGCGGCGTCGGCGCAGCTAGCGCTGGGCTAACCCATGACGACGCGGTCGCACCACAGAAGGCAGCTAGAGCAAGTCTGGAAGGGGGAGCGGATCACTACAGAACCTCCATATTGGTAGTTATGGTGTAGATAAGAGGGGACTGATCGCGGGAAGTCTAGCAGGCGCGACCCGCGTCGTCCACTAATACGACCCGCTCCCTCAGCCTCTGCCCGCCTCACTCCGCCGGCCGCCAGCCCTTGAGCCGCAGCGCATTGCCCACCACGCTCACGCTCGACAGCGCCATGGCCCCCCCCGCCACCGCCGGCGACAGGTAGCCCAGGGCCGCCAGCGGTAGCCCCACCACGTTGTAGGCGAAGGCCCAGAACAGGTTCTGCTGGATGGTGCGCTGGGTGGACCTCGCCACATCCAGGGCATCGGCGACCCGCATGGGGTCGGACTGCACCAGGGTCAGCGCGGCGGCTTCGATGGCCACGTCCGAGCCGGTACCCATGGCGAAGCTCACGTCGGCCGCGGCCAGGGCCGGCGCGTCGTTCACCCCGTCCCCGACCATGGCCACGACCCCGGCCTTCCGCAGCCGCTGCACGTGCTCGACCTTGTCGGCCGGCAGCACCTCGGCCACCACCTCGTCGATGCCCAGCGCGTCGGCCACATGCTGGGCCGTGCGCTGCTGGTCGCCCGTCAGCAGCACCGTGCGGATGCCCAGCCGGTGCAGGCGCTCCACCGCGGCCTTCGCCTCGGCGCGGATCGGGTCGCCCACGGCGATGGCGCCGACCAGGCCGTCGTCGTCGGCCACCCACATGACCGTCTGCCCTTCGCCTTCGAGGGCCTGGGCACGTTCCTCCAGGGGACCCAGCTCGATGCCGAGCTCCCCCATGAAGCGTCGGGACCCCACCCGCAGCGGCGCACCGCCCACCTCGGCCTCCAGCCCCCGGCCGACCTTCGCCGTGAAACCCCCCAGCGCCGGCAGCGCGAGACCCCGCGCCTCCGCCTCCGCCACCACCGCCCGGCCCAGGGGATGCTCGCTGCCCGTCTGGGCCGACGCCACCCGCGCCAGCATCGCCTCGTCGCCGAGCAGCTCGGTCACCGCGGGGTGGCCCTCCGTCAGCGTGCCGGTCTTGTCGAACACCACGATGTCGACCTGGCTGGCGTGCTCCAGCGCCGCCGCGTCGCGCACCAGGATGCCCGCCTGAGCGGCCGCGCCGGTGCCTACCATCAGCGCCGTCGGCGTCGCCAGCCCTAGGGCGCAGGGGCAGGCGATGACTAGCACGCTCACCGCGGTGATCAGCGCCGTCGCGACCCCCGCCCCGGCGATGAGCCATCCGACGAAGCTCACCGCGGCGATGGCCATCACCACCGGCACGAACACCGCGGCGATGCGGTCGACCTGGGCCTGGATGGGGGCCTTGCTGGCCTGGGCGTCTTCGACGAGCTGCACGATGCGCGACAGGGTGGCGTCGCTGCCGACGGCGGTGGCGCGCAGGTGCAGCAGGCCCGAGCCGTTGAGCGAGCCTCCGATGACCGGGTCGCCCTCGGTGCGCTCCACGGGCAGGCTCTCGCCGGTGACCAGGCTCTCGTCGAGCTCGCTGTGGCCCTGGGTGATGGTGCCGTCGACAGGGACACGCTCGCCGGGACGCACGACCACGACCTGGCCCTCGCCCACCGCCTCGGCGGCCACCTCGACCTCCTTGCCGTCGCGGAGCACCCGGGCGGTGTCGGGCTGCAGGGCGACGAGGGCCCGCAGTGCATCGGTGGTGCGGCGCTTGGCGTGGGCCTCGAGGTGCTTGCCGAGCAACACCAGGGTGATCACCGCGGCGGCCGACTCGAAGTACAGCTCGTGGGACCCCGCCAGCAGCTGCACCAGCGACAGCGCGAAGGCGGCGGTGGTGCCCAGCGCGACGAGCACATCCATGTTGGCGCTGCCGTGCTTGAGCGCGCCCCAGGCGCCACGGTAGAAGCGCCGCCCGGCCACCAGCTGCACTGGCGTCGCCAGCACCAGCTGCAGCCATCCTGGGGGCATCCAGTGCACCCCGAAGGGCATCGCCAGCATCGGCGCCACCAGGGGCGCCGTCAGCAGCGCCGAGGCCCACAGCAGCCGCCGCTCCGACCGTGCGGCCTGCTCGGCCTGCTCCAGCTCCGCCGCCCGGCTCGCCGCGTCGCTGGGGGCCACCTCGGCGTCGTAGCCGGCATCGTCGACCGCCTCGATCAGCACCTCGATGGGCACCAGGCCCTGGGGTGCCGACACCGTGGCCACCTCGGTCGCCAGGTTCACCGACGCCGCCGTCACCCCGGGGACTTCGCTCAGCGCCTTCTCCACCCGCCCGCTGCAGCTCGCGCAGGTCATCCCGTGGATGGTCAGCCGGGTCGTGCCCTCGGGGATGTCGAAGCCCGCATCGTCGACGGCCTCGGCGACCTGCAGCGGGGTAGCGGCCCCGAGGTCCACCGTGGCTCGCTCCGTCGCCAGGTTGACGGTGGCCGACCCGATGCCGTCGACCCCGGCGAGCACCTTCTCGAGGCGGGTCGAGCAGGTGGCGCAGGTCATGCCTTCGATGGGGACGGTGAGCTTCATGCTCCCTCCCTATGCACAATCGGCACGGAGCACAGCGCTTGCGACGCGTCGGGCGGAGCGGGGCAGGGCTGGCGTCAGGTTCCGTACAGGAGCGCCGCCGCGGCGAGGCCGACCAGGACCAGGACCAGCGCGGCCAGGCGGATCAAACGGCGGAGGCGGACCGCCGGGTTGGCTCGGGCCGCTCGGGCCACGTCGGCCACGCCGTCGGTGGCGAGATCCAGAGCCATGCGCGTCGGTAGATCGCCGCGGGCGGCCACTGCCATTCGCACCTCATCGTCGGTGTCGTGGGACAGCCTGGCGAGGACCGGTATGGGGGTGGCCTTGGAGCGAGCGACCCGAGCGCGCACGTCTGGATCCATGGCGCTGGCGAGGGTGCCGAGTCGGTTGGGGTCGTCGTCGATGCCGCGCTGCCACAGCAGCTCCTCCACCTGGGCGTCGACGGTGCGCTGTGCGATCGCATCGAGGGTGTGGACCGGCGTGCTGGGATGGCCTGCCACGATGCGCTGGACCTCCGGCTCGTTGCTCTCGCCCGCCTGCTCGAGCAGCGACGCCGGGCAGTCGAGCCGCGCCAGCACCTGAAAGAACAGCGCATCCACCTCGGCCAAGCGCGTCAGGACCCCCTCGGGCAGGGTGTCGCGGTCGAGCAGGGCGGACTGCAGGGCGAGGTCGGGGGTGCTCGCCAGGGCGATGAGGATGTCTGCGGGCGTGTCGACATGCGTCGCCGCCACGTGCAGCAGGCACGGGTTCGTCGAGGTGGCGCAGCGACGCAGGACCTCGGCGTCGGCGAGGGTCTGGAGCTGCTCGAGCGCCTCGTCGTCTCCGCCCTCAGCGCGTCGAAAGACCTCGGTGAGGGGGGCCGCTGCCTGTGGTGGGGAGTGGGCCTGCATGTCTGTATGGTAGGCGGTTCCAGAGCGCGGTCTGGTTTCACCTGGGTCTAGCCACCCGACCGCGAGTACGACCCGATCGCCGCGGCCACCAGCACCGTGGCAGCCAGCGCCAGCGACACGACGCCCACGGCCATCCCAGCGACGAAGGCCTCTCGGGAGTCGAAGGCGACGATGAAGCCCAACGGTGCGGCCACGGCGTAGGAGGCCGAAGAGAGAAGGGCCAGCCCGCCGACGGCGAGGCGCGACCATCGTCGCTGCAGGCCGATGCCGCACAGGGCGGCGAGGGCGCCCTTGGCTACCGCCAGCAGCAGAACGACCACACCGGCCACGACGAGCATCCCGGCAATGCCGTCACCCACGGCGTGGAACTCACCGGTTTCCTGGGCGAATCCGCCAGCGAACGCGGCCATGCCGAGGAAGCCCACCCCGCCGGCGAGCACGTCGACGATGGCCAGGGAGACCAGGACGAAGGTGGCGGCGTGGGTGTGAAGCCCCAGCTTGTCGGAAGAGTCCACGGGAGCGGTGCCTCGGGTTCCGGCGAGCCTATCCGATCGCGCGTCGGTGCGAAGGTTAGGTGCGCATGGGAGGCACGATGGCTGATCTGTTCCACGACAAGGCCGACGACTGGGATGCCCGGCCGGTCCCGCAGCAGATCTCCGAGGGGGTCTTCGGGGCCATGGCTCGGGAGGTCAGGTTCCGCGCCGACGCCACGGTGATGGACTTCGGTGCCGGCACCGGGCTGGTGGCCACCCGGGTCGCCCCCCTCGTAGGGCGGGTCTGGGCCGTCGACGTGTCGCCCGCGATGCTCGACAAGCTCGCCAGCAAGCCCGAGCTGCAGGGCAAGGTCGAGGTGTTCTGCCAAGACATCCTTGACGAGCCCCTCGACGGGCAGGTCGACGTCGTGGTCAGCGCGATGGCCGCCCACCACGTGCGCGACACCGCCGCGCTGCTGCGCACGCTGTTCGCTCACCTCACCCCGGGCGGCCAGCTCGCCCTGGCCGACCTCGACGCCGAAGACGGCTCGTTTCACCCGCCGGGCGCCGAGGGCGTGTTCCACCCGGGGTTTGCGCGCGACCACATCGCGGCCCTCGCCCGCGACGCCGGCTTCACCGACGTGCGGCTGGTCACCGCCTGCGAGGTGGTGCGCGACGGGCGCAGCTACCCGATCTTCCTGCTCCTCGCGACGCGGCCCGGCTGACCGCCTCGCGGAGCTCGACCCGATCACAGCATCAGGTTGAGCTCTTGCGCGACGTGCATCAGCTCGTCGGGGATGACCACCTCGAAGGCGAGGTCCACCTTCTTCCGCCCCCCGGAGGGCACGGTCAGTGCCCAGGTGACCTTGCCGTCGACCTTGTCTTGCTTGCCGCCCGACAGCTCCAGGATCTCGACCTCGATGCCGGCGTCTTGGCTGGTGGGCACCTGGTCCATCACGGTGACCTCGGCGGTCGCGTCGCCGTGGTTGGTCACCGTGGTCTCGAAGCGGAAGGTGTAGCGAGTGGCGCGGCGGCCGGCCTTCTCCGCGTTTCGCTCGACCAGCTCGCGGGTGACGCGGAAGCGGTCGTCGGTGCCGAAGGCGAGCTCCAGCGTCTCGCCGGGGATGACGGTGTCGAGGTGCCGAGCGCCTACGTAGTCTTTGCCCACGAAGGTGCTGACCTCGCCGGGGAGCAGCGGCAGCTTGCCGTCGTAGGTGACCCGCGCCCGCCGCGACACGGAGGGCTCGAGCTTGGGCACGGTGAGCAACGAGCTCGCCGCGGAGAGCTTCTGGGTGCCCACGGGCAGGCGCTGGGCCGACCCATCGCCGCGGATCGTGCGCTTCCCTGGGATGGCGAGGACCACGACCCCGCCACGCTGCACGTCGGCCTGCATGTCGCTGCCGACGACCCCGCCGCCCGACGGTGCCGGGGGGGCGCCGGTGGTGGCGCCGGTGCCTGCATCGAGGTGGTACACGCCGGCCGAGCCGGATCGACCGAGGGCCCACGGCGTGAGGCCCTGGGCCGCCGAGGGAGAGGCGGGGCTGGCGGTCGACAGCAGGATCTCGGCGTCGGTCCAGTCTTCGAGGGTGTGCTGCTGCACGACGCCGTACACGTCGAGGTCGACCTCGCTGGTGACCGGGTCGAGGCGGGCGTTGTAGGCGGGCTCCCACCCTGCGCCGGGCACGGCGTACTCGAGCACCAGCCGCACAGGACCCCGCTTGTCGACCTCGACGTCGACCTGCACGGGCTGCCCGCTGGCCAGCGGGTCTTCGAGCTTCACGAGGAGGGGGTGCAGGTCTTCCGCCAGGTCTTCGGCCTTCGTCTGCTGCTCCCGCAGTTCCTTGCTGATGCGGGACTCGGTCGACGACACGAAGCGCAGCCCGGCCTGCACCTGCGACACCGAGGCGCCCTGGGTGGCTCCGGGGGGCACCAGCGCGGAGCGGAGGTAGGTGCGCTCGGCCAGCAGCGCCTCGATGCGGTCGCGGACTCCGCCCAGGGCATCGACGGCGTCTTCGGCCTCGTCGCGGATGGTGGTGAGGGAGGCATCGTCGTCGAGCAGCTCCCGCGAGGCGGAGACGACCTCGACCCCGACGATGCGGGCGCCACCCTTCTCGATGCCGGCGGTGAGGCCCGCCTCGAGCAGCGACCAGGGCAGGCCCTCGAAGGTCACCGACTGCACGCCCGGGTCGAGGGTGACCTCGTGCACCCGGGTGACCATGGCCCGGTCGCGGAACACGGTGACCGAGCGCAGCGTGGAGTTGGGCTCGAGGGGGAGCCGCTCGACGTAGGGCTGGGCGTAGGGGTCGTGGTAGCCGGTGTCGTACGCCTCGGCGGGGGCGGCCATCGGGGCGGGCGCTCGGCGAGCCGGCTTGGCGACCTTGGCCTTGATCTCGTCGAGGGAGAAGTCGAGGTTCATCATCCGCTCGGCCTGCTCCTGCAGCCCCTGACCGAACGACAGCGAGATCGACAGCCACAGCGTCAGCATGACATCCTCCGTTGGGGGTCTGACCCTACCCCGCCCCGAAGGTTCCCGATGCCTCGCTCCCTGCCGATGGTTGCCCTGCTCCTGGCCTCCTGCGGGGGGCCCGGTGGCAGCGACGACGACCCCGCGACGCCCGCCGCGGTCGGTGAGGTGAGCTTCGACGGCACGGTCACGACCGCCAGCTGCCGCGAGGTCGACCACCCGCTGATGGCGCGGTGCACGCTCACCACCGAGTCCTCCTCTACGGTGTGGTGGACCCTGCGAGAGGCGGGCGACGAGGTGCGCACCTTCACCACCGAAGGAACGACGCACGAGCAGCTCCTGTGGGGGCTCGCCGAGGGCACCGCCTACACCTGGGAGGCCACCACCGACGGCGGCAGTGCCTCGGGCACCCTCACCGCTGGCACCGTCGACCTCGGCGAGCTCGCCATCTCCGCGGTGGGCCGTGCGCCCGCCCTCGACAGCGTGCTGGTGCCGCTGCAGTGCACCGACACCACCGGCCTGGTCGCCTTCGATGGGCAGGGCAGGATCACCTGGTACCAGGTGCTCGGCCCCGGCTCCTCCGACATGCGGGGCGGGATCAACGGCTTCGACGTAGGCCCCGACGGCTTCGTCGCGGTGGTAGAGGGGGAGCAGATCGCCGAGGTCGCTCCCGACGGCACCCTCCTGCGTGACCTCGTCGCCGACACGCTGCCGCTGCATCACGACCTCGCCGTCGACGACGACGGCCGGATCTACGTCCTCGATGCCGACGAGGTCGACGGCTACATCCTCGATGGGGTGGAGATCTTCGACGGCGAGGCCTCGGTGGCCCGCTTCGACCTGGCCGACGTGCTGACCCCCACCGGCACCACCGGTGGCGACATGTTCTGGGCCAGCGAGTTCCCGGGCGCTGTGGACTGGGCCCACACCAACTCCGTCGAGCTGGGGCCCGACGGCACCGCCCTGCTGTCGCTCAAGGCGCAGAACGCGGTGATGCAGGTGGTGCTCGATCCCGACGCAGCCGACTTCGGAGCGGTCGACTGGGTGCTCACCGGCGACGACAGCCAGCTCACCAGCGACCTGGCCTGGCCCGACGGCGGGGGCTTCTACGGCCAGCACCACGTGAGCTGGAGCCGCGAGGGGGAGCTGATGCTGTTCGACAACGGCACCAGCAGCTCCCGGGGCCTGGTGGTGGAGGTGGACCTGGCTGCCGGCGAAGCCACGGAGCTCCGCTCGGTGGCGGTGGGGGGCTCCTGCCCCGTTCAGGGCTCCACCTACGAGCTGCCCGACGGGGGGCTGCTGACGACCTGTGGCAACAGCGGGGAGCTGCAGGCCTTCGACGCGTCGGGGCAGGCGACCTGGTCGGCCACGGTGAGCTGCGGCAGCCGGGCCCCGCTGGCCCGCGGCCTACCCCTCGACTGGGGCGCCCTGGGCTTCTGAGGCGGCCGCCAGGTGCTCGCTCAGCGCGGCGGTGACCGCCTCGGGCTGCTCCATCGTCGACGTGTGCCCCGCTCCCTCGACCTCGACCCACGTGGCGCCGGCGATGCCGTCGACCAGCGCGTAGGCCCGCTCCCGAGCGATGGCGGTGTCTTCGGTGCCACGCAGCACCAAGGTGGGGCACCGGATGCTCGCCAGCTCCTGGGTGCATCCCTGGCGTCGGATGACCCCGTTGACCGCCTTGTAGATGGTGGGGGCGTTGCCCCGCAGCTGGCGCTCCTGGTGGCGGACCTCGCCGACGCGAGACGGGTCGGCGAGGAAGCTGTCGGCGAACATGATGGGCATGACCTTGGCACCCAGCCGCGGGTGCACGCCGACCAGGCGGACCGCCATGTTGAGCCGCTTGTACTTGGGGATGTTGGCGGCGGGCTCGGGATCGGCAGCGGTGTCGAGCAGGGCCAGGCTCCGCACGAGCTCGGGGCGGCGCGCAGCGATGCGCATACCGACGAAGCCGCCCATCGACAGGCCGACGAAGTGCACGGGGCCGATGTCGAGCTGCTCGATCAGGGCAATGGCATCGGCGGTGCACGTCTCGATGCTCACCTCGTCGCCGGCGGGCACATCGGAGCGGCCCTGGCCACGGTGGTCGTAGGCGATGCACCGGTAGTGGCCGCGCAACGCCTCGATCTGCGGCCCATACATGTCGGCCGACCACAGCAGGCCGTGGCTGAAGACGATGGCCTCGCCATCGCCGCCAGTGTCGTGCACCCACAGGCGCGTGTCGCGTACGGCTCTGAGCATGGTCCCCCCCGGGAATGCCTGGTAGCGGCTGCAGGCACTGCGCGCACGGGGTGGGGGTGGTACCTTGGGTCGATGGCCGAGTCGGTGGAAGGAACGAGCTTTGCGCCGCGGCGCGTCGGAGACGACGCGGCGGCCCTCGACTATGTGCAGCACCTCGAGACGCTGCACGACGCCATCACGGCGGGCTACGAGTCGCTGCCGGAGCTGTGCGAGGCCTACCTCGACGCCGGGTGCCGCATCTTCCGGATGCAGACGGGCATCATCAGCCGGATCGAGGGCGAGCGCTACACCGTGGTCGCTGTGCGCACGCCGATCGAGGGGCTGGCTGCGGGGGCGGAGTTCCCGCTGTGCGACACCTACTGTCGCGAGGTCGTGCGCGCGCAGCGCACCCTGGGCTTTCCCCAGGTAGGAGCTAGCAAGGCCCTGGCAGGGCACCCGGTCTACGAGTCGCTGGGGCTGGAGGCCTACCTGTCGGCGCCGATCTACGCGAACGGGGCCTTGTACGGCACCGTCAACTTCACGAGCACCGAGGCGCGGCCCGACGGCTTCACCCAGGCCGAGCGCCACATGATCGACCTGATCGCCCGGGCCGCTGGCCAGTTCGTCGAGCAGCTCGAGGCGCGGGCGATGATCGCTCGAAAGTCTGGCGAGCTGGAGGAAGCGAACCGGCGCCTGCGCGAGTTCGTGGGCATCGTGGCCCACGACCTGCGCAATCCCATCGGCGCCATGGAGGGCTACGGCCGAGCCCTGCTGCGCATGGGCGAGCTCGACGGCAAGTCGGCGCTGTTCGCCGAGCGGCTGGTGCGGGTCGCGTCGCAGTCGCGGCAGCTCGTCAGCGATCTGCTCGACATCTCGGCCCTGCAGCTCGGCAGCGTGCATGTCGAGCCCGCCCCGTTCGCGGTCGACGCGGTGGTCGACGACGTGCTGCTCACGGTGGAGGGGGCTGCCCTCGACAAGGGGGTTCGGCTGGTCTCCGAGGTGGCGGTGGCCGAGGCACACGGCGATGCGGCGCGCATCCAGCAGGTGCTCGCCAACCTGGTGCACAACGCGGTGAAGTTCACGGAGGGCGGCGGGCTCGTCGTCGTCGGTGCGGGCCCCGCCGAGGAGGGAGCCGTGCGCCTGTGGGTGCGCGACACGGGGATCGGCCTCGATGCCGTGCAGCTGGCGCGGCTGCGCGAGGGCTCCCCGGATCGGCGCCGGGGCACGGCGGGCGAAGGGGGCACCGGCTTCGGGCTGCGGCTGGTGCGAGAGGTGCTGGAGGCTCACGGGTCGGATCTGCAGGTCGACAGCGACGGCGCGGGCACCACCTTCTCCTTCGTGCTCGGCCCTGGGGCCCTCGCGCGTTAGCGCTGGCTGCGTCGCCCCCGGAGTCCCCGTGCCTCAGATTGCGCTGACGGGCATCAAGCCCACCGGCACCCCGCACATCGGCAACTACCTGGGCGCCGTGCTCCCGGGCCTGGCCCTCGCGCGCCAGCCCGACACGCGCGCCTACTACTTCATCGCCGACTACCACGCGCTGACCGGAACCCACGACCGGCAGCAGCTGCTGCACGACACCTACGAGGTGGCGGCCTTCTGGCTCGCCTTCGGGCTCGACCCCGACGAGGTGGTGTTCTATCGGCAGAGCGACGTGCCCGAGGTGTTCGAGCTGTCGTGGATCCTCGCCTGCTTCACGCCCAAGGGCTTCATGAACAAGGCCCACGCCTACAAGGCGAAGGTCGACGTGAACGTGGCCGCTGGTGAGCCCGACGACGCGGGCGTCGGCATGGGGCTGTACACCTACCCGGTGCTGATGGCCGCCGACATCCTGGTGGTCGACGCCGACGTGGTGCCGGTGGGCAAAGACCAGATCCAGCACGTGGAGATCGCCCGCGACATCGCGCAGCGCATCAACCACCTGTATGGCGAGGGCACGCTGCACCTTCCCAGTGCCCACGTGCGCGAGCAGACCGCCATCGTGCCCGGCCTCGACGGGCGCAAGATGAGCAAGAGCTACGGCAACACCATCCCTTGCTTCCTGCCGAGCAAGAAGCTGCGGAAGATGGTGATGAAGATCAAGAGCGACTCCACCCCCCCCGAAGAGCCGAAAGACCCCGACAGCTCCCTGGTGTTCCAGATGCATCGTGCGCTCCTCGACGCCGATGCCGAGGCGGCCCTCGCGGCGGAGTACCGGGCGGGGATCTCCTGGGGCGGCGCCAAGCAGTTGCTGTTCGAGGAGATCGAGCGGCACGTGGCCGAGCCACGGGAGCGGTACGAGGCCCTGATGGCGGATCCCGGTCGCCTCGACGAGCTGCTCGCGGCTGGTGCCGACAAGGCCCGCGCCACGACGCAGCCCATGCTGGCAAGAGTACGGGAGGCCCTGGGCATCGCACGCTGAAGGCGCAGGTCCACCGCGGGCATCGTATGATCGGGAGATGACGATGCTTCTATGGACCTTGCTGCTGGCGTGTTCGGGCTCCGACCCGGGCGACACCACGACCGACGACTCCGAGCCGGTCGACACCGACACCGACACCGACACGCCTCTCCCGACGCCGACCGGCGACACGGCCGTGACGACCGACACCGACACCGACACCGGCTTCGTGGTGGTCGGCGGCACGGCGGCCACGGCCGAGACGGGCGACACGGGGGCCACCCTGCCGCCGTCGGACTGTGATCTGAGCGTGCTGGCGACCGGCCCTTCTGCCATCTCGCCGATCAGTGGGATCCCGACCTCGGAGGAGTTCGACTTCGATGCGCTGGGCTTCCTCGTCAACGTGTCCGACACCAACGAAGCCATCATGTCCACCGACCGCTCGGGCAACACCACCCTGGTGGCGCCCTACGACAGCAACGAGGTCGCGGGCACGCGGTTCCTGCCCGACGGCAAGCTGGTGTTCGCCGACGAGGCCGGCGGGTCGATCATCGAGGTCGACATGAACGACGGCTCCCGCTCGGTGTTGGCCAGCGGGCTGGTGTCGCCCAACAGCATCGCCGTGAACAGCGCCGGTGAGGTGTTCGCTGCGGGCTACGGCGAGGTGGTGCGGATCAAGGTCGACGGCAGCGTCGATCGCATCCTGGAGATCAGCAACACCGACTTCGACGGAGCGGCCTTCTCCCCCGACGAGTCGTCGCTGTACCTCAACCACGACGACGGCGGCACGGTGGGTCGCATCGACTTCGACGGCAGTGGCAACGTCGTCGGGTTCACCGGCATCATCGACCTGGTGTCGGGGGGCTTCGGCACCTCCCTGGATGGGGCCACCGTCGACGCTTGCGGGCGCTACTACGTCATCGACGTGGCGGGGGGCCTGTTCCGCGTCGATCCCGACACGGCGACCGTGGTCGAGTACGCCGACCTGGGCAACGCGGGCTTCACCACCTCGATCCGGTTCGGCTCGGGGGTCGGCGGCTGGGAGCGTGACCACCTGTACGTGATGGATCGCGACGGGGTCTTGTGGGACCTCACGGTCGATGTCGAGGGGGCCTTGCTCCCGCATCTGTGACGGGAGTGGCGGCGTGGCGCCGCGAGCGGGCATACATGGGCAGCCTCAGTGGAGTCCCCATGTCGCGTCGTCTCGCCCAGCCCCTCGTGCTCGCTCTGTGTCTGTCCTGGTCTTCCGCTGCGGGGGCCACCACGGCTTCCACCGCCGACACCGGTTGCTCGGGGCTCGATGCCGACGGGGATGGCTTCTCGGTGTGCGATGGCGACTGCGACGACACGCGCTCCCAGTTCAGTCCCGCTTCCCCCGACCCCCTGGGTGACGGCTTCGACACCAACTGCGATGGGGTCGACGGCGTGGCGGTGGTGGAGACGGGCGCCACGGGGAGCACGGCCGACACGGGCTTGCCGCAGGTGGACTCGGGCACCGGCTACGTCGACACCGGGCTGCCTCCGGCGGGCGACGACCTCGATGGCGACGGGCTGTCGGCGTCCATGGAGGCGAGCCTCGGCACGTCGGATCTCGACATCGACTCCGACGACGACGGGGCGAGTGACCCCGACGAGCTGGCGGTCGGTCTCGATCCGGCCAACCCCGACACCGACGGCGACGGGCTTCCGGATGGGGTGGAGATCGGTCTGTCGGCGGGGCTGTCCGGTGGCGTGGGCCCCCTCGGCGACAGCTACGACGGCACGGGGCCGAGCTTCGTGCCCGACGGCGACGCTGGGGCGACCACCACCGATCCCCTCGATGCCGACAGCGACAACGACGGCCTGCTCGACGGCGAGGAAGACCTCGACGGTGACGGTGTGTGGGACGGCAACCTCGCGGGCACGGCCGACGACGAGACCAACCCCAACCTCCGCGACACCGACTTCGACGGAGCCACCGATGCCGCCGAGGGGGGTGCGGGGGGCCCCGACACCAGCGGCAACGACCTCATCGACGCCCTCGACCCGGCCACCACCCCGCCCGATGCCGATGGCGACGGCCTGACCGACGCCGAGGAGGCCGCGCTCGGCACCGACCCCAACGTCGGCGACACCGATGGCGACACGCTCCTCGACGGCTTCGAGGTCTACGTCAGCCTCACCGACCCGCTGCAGGTCGACTCCGACGGCGACACCCTGACCGACGGCGAAGAGGTGGCCTACGGCTCGGATCCGAACGCTGTCGACGGCGACGGCGACGGCATCTCCGACCCCGACGAGGTGGCGGGGGGCACCGACCCGGCCTCGGCCGACGGCGACGGCGACGGCCTCGACGACCCCACTGAGCTGGGCCTGGGCACCGACCCGAACCTGGCCGACAGCGACGGCGACGGCCTCGACGACGGCGACGAGCTGGCGGAGGGCACCGATCCGCTGTTGGCCGACACCGACGGCGGCGGAGCGCCCGACGGTGCCGAGGTGGCCTTCGGCAGCGACCCCCTCGACCCCAGCGACGATCCGGTCGGCGACAGCGATGGCGATGGGCTGCTCGACGTGGAGGAGTTCGCCCTGGGCACCAACCCCTACGACAGCGACTCCGACGGCGACAGCATCAACGACTTCGACGAGGTGGCCTTCGGATCCGATCCGACGAACGCCGACACCGACGGCGACGGCCTCGACGACGGTGCCGAGGTGACCTACGGCTCGGATCCACTGCTCAGCGACTCCGACGGCGACGGCATCCCCGACGGGCTGGAGGTGAGCTACGGTCTCGACCCGACCGACAGCGACACCGACGACGACGGGCTCAGCGACAGCGAGGAGTACGGCCCGCGCACCGACCCGCTGAACCCCGACACCGATGGCGACGGGATCAACGACGGCGACGAGGTCGCTGCCGGCACCGACCCGACCGACCCGAACGACCCGGTGGCTACGTCGCCCACGACCGACCCGACGACTGGTCCCACCACCAACCCAACGACCGACCCGACCACCGGTCCCACCACGGGCCCCACGACCGGGTCGACCACCAGCGCGACGGGTGACACCGGCGACACGGGGTCCACCAAGGTCGAGGGTGATGGCTGCGGGTGCACCTCCGCGCCAACGGGTCTGGGCGCTGCAGGGTGGCTGGGGGCGCTGGCCCTCGGGTGGCGTCG
>CBDUIC010000048.1:0-53121 GCA_965367245.1 uncultured bacterium
CCGTGGGCCCTGGCCATTCGCCGGGCGATGGCGAGGCCGAGCCCCGTGCTCTGCTCCCCGTCGGTGGGGGCCTGCCCCTTGCCGTAGGGCTCGAAGATGGACTCGATCTCGTCGGGCTCGATGCCGATGCCTTGGTCTTGCACGCGCACGCAGATCCCGCTGTGTGTTCGTGCGACGGTCACGTCGATGCGGGTGTCTCGAGGTGAGTACTTGATGGCGTTGCTGACGAGGTTGTGAAGGATCTGCTCCACCTTCCCCGCATCGGCGGAGACGAGGGGCAGGTCACCCGGGGCGTGCAGCTTGATGATGGTTCCCTTGCGGTCGGCGATCATGCGCTGGACGACGAGGACCTCCTGCACCAGGCGCTCGACGTCGAGGTCGCGATGACGGAGCACGAGGTTGCCCGCCTCGATGGTCGACACGTCGAGCAGCTCATCGACCAGGGCTCGCATGAAGTCGGCTTGGCGCTCGATGCGGCTGACGAGCTGCTTCTGGTCGTCGTTGAGGGGCCCGACGACGCACTCGCCGAGGAGGCGCGCGAAACCCAAGACGGCGGTCAGCGGGTTGCGCAGGTCGTGAGCGGCCATGCCGAGGAAGTGGTTCTTCTTCTCGTTGAGCGCGGTTAGCTGCTCGTTGGAGGCCCGCAGCTCGTCTTCGAGCTGCCGTAGGTGGGTCACGTCGCGGACCATCGCCAGGATGTGGGCACCGTCGGGGCCGAAGGGGGCGAGCACGACGTCGACCGGCACGGAGCTGCCGTCGGCCCGCTGCGCTACGACGCCTCGCACGCTCATGGTCGTGGGCGTCTCCCGCCGCTGGAAGCGGGCTCGATGCCCTCGGTGGGCGCCACGCCGGGCGACGGGCATGAGGGCTTCGACCGCCTGGCCGGTGAGCTCGTCGGCCTGGTAGCCCAGCAGGCTGTGGACCCGCTGGTTGCAGCGTCGGATCACCCCCTCTTCGTCGATGACCAGGGCCGCGTCAGGGAGCTGGTCGAACAGGGACTGCGCTTCGGGCAGGGCTTCGTGGGGGGTCACGGCGCCTCCTTCGCTGCCTTGTAGTGACGAAGGGAAGGCGGCCGGGTGTGTTGGGGTTGCACGGCCCGCCGCAGGCGTGGGGGGATGGGCGGGCCGGTCAGCGGTCGTGGAAGCCCTTGCCCTGCAGGATCTTGGGGATGCACTTGTGTGCTCGCGACGTGCGCGTCTTGGCCTGCTTGGCCCCTGACACGTGCAGGACGTAGCTGCGCCGCCGACCGGGGGTGAGGGCGTCGAAGGCGGTGGCTACGGCGGGATCGGCGTCGAGAACCGCCTGCAGCTCGTCGGGCATGGGCTCGGGCGCCGGGTCGAACACCACCTTGGCGCCGGCGCGCTGCAGGTCGATGGCCTGCGACAGGAAGTGGTCGATCTGGTCACGCCGCTCCCGCACCTGCTCCGCGGAGGTGAACACGAGCTGGCGCACGGCCTGGGAGTTGGGCCCCGGAGCCTGGAGCACGTCGTGCTCGTCGTGCAGGAGCGTGCCCTTGAAGAAGCCCAGGGCGCATCGGTCGCGCAGGGCGGTGAGCATCAACACCTTGCCCCCGTCGAAGGTGTAGCAGGGGGAGCCCCACTTGATGTCTTCGGTCAGCGGGGAGGCGCGCAGCACCTCGCGCAGTGCTGCGAGGGTGTCGGCCCACACCACGACCTTGCACTGAGCGGTCTGGAAGTGCTCGCACCGGCCGCAGCCGTCGGTGAAGTAGGCCTCGATGTCGGTCTGAACCATGGGACTCCTCCGGGGTGGTGTCGGCCTTGTCCGCTGGTCACCACGCGGACCAGGCGATAGCTCGCGGTGTGCCGTCTCGCCTGCCGGTCGTGCTCCTCGTCGCCGCCACGCTGTTTCACGCGCTGTCGCTGCTGTCGCCTGCCTGGTGGCAGACGGCCTCGGTGCGCAACGGCCGTGACTTCGCGTCGTACTACTACGCCGTTCAGGTCGCGGCCGATGGCGGCGACCCCTACGACACCAAGGCCCTGTCGGCCCGCGCCCGCCAAGACGGCACCCGCAAGGGGGTGCACCCCTTCCTGTACGCGCCTCCTTTCGTGACGACGATGGCCTGGGCGATTCCCCTCGACCTGCCGACGGCCTACCACCTGTGGTTCTGGCTGCACGAGCTGTGCTTGTTGGGGGCCATGCTGGTGCTGTGGGGCTGGTGGCGCGACCTGCACCCGGCGGTGCCCTGGGCCCTCGCCGTGTTGGTGGCGCTGATGACGGCCGTGCCCAACAACCATGCGATGGGGCAGGCCAACTTCCCCGGGCTGGCCCTGGCCATGGGCGGGCTGTGGGCGACCCAGCGAGGCCGTCCCGGGCTCGGCGGCGTCTTGCTGGGCGCGGCGTGCATGCTGAAGATGAGCCCCGCGCTGCTGGTGGCGTGGTGGCTGCTACGGCGGGAGTGGGTGGCGGTGGCGTCGAGCGTGGCGACCGCCGTGGCCTTGTCGGTGCTGTCGCTGCCGCTGGTGGGCCTCGGCTACCAGATCGGCTTCTTCACCGAGGTGCTGCCGAGCTTCGGCTCCGGCGACTACAACGGCCTGGCGGTGCCCATCGGCATCTTCGGCAACCACTCCGTGCCCAACCTGTGGCACCAGGCCCTGCCTTCGGGGGGTGGATTGCTCTCGATGCCTGCCCGCACCGCCACCACCCTCACCAACCTGGGCCTGCTCGTCGGGCTGGGGTGGTGGTTCCGTCGCGCTCCGTCCGACGGGCTGGCGGTGGCGGCACAGGTAGGTGCCGTGGGCATCGTGATGCTGCTGTTCCCGGTGTACACCTACGAGCACCACCTGGTGTGGGCGCTGCCGGCCATGCTGGTGGTGGTGATCGGTGCGGCGCAGGGGCGCCTCACCCCCGCCGTGGCGGTGGTGGGCGGCCTGGGGCTGACAGCGCTGCTGTTCGACCTGCAAGACCTCAAGCGCACCGCCGAGGCCATGGGGCCGATCGGCCACGGGATCTGGCGCGAGGCCAAGAGCCTGGGCTTGTTTGCGGTGCTGTGGGCCTGCGCCCTGCTCGGGGTGTCGTCGCCTGCTGGCGAGGTCCCCTCCCATCCCGCGACCCCGGAGCCGGCCCATGTCTGACACCTTGTCTGCCGACCTGGAGCTCTACCCGCTGCGGGAGCGGATCTACCTGCTGCTCGCCACCGCGTTCTCCGTGGTGCTGGTGCTCACCAACATCATCGGCTTCAAGCTGTTCCAGGCCCCGTTCAAGCCCGACTTCGCCCTCACGGCCGGGATCATCACCTACCCGGTGACCTTCCTGATCACCGACATCGTCTCGGAGGTCTACGGGAAGCGCCGCGCCGACTTCATGGTGCTGGTGGGCTTTCTGATGAGCCTGCTGATGCTCGGCATCGTGCAGATGGCGGTCTACCTGGCGCCACATCCCTACTGGGTCCCCCCCGACGCCCCGTTCTTCGGCGACGGCTGGCAGGCGGGCGAGGGCTTGTCGGCCGGCGGCACGGCCCTGCAGGGCTACCAGCACGCCTTTCACAGCGTCTTCGCCCTCAACGGCATCCTGCTGGTCGGCTCCATGCTGGCCTACCTGTGTGCCCAGCTCACTGACAACTACCTGTTCCACTTCTGGAAGCGGCTCACGAAGGGCAAGCACCTGTGGCTGCGCAACAACGGCTCCACGATGGTCAGCCAGGCGGTCGACACCCTGGTCGTGAACTCGATCCTGTTCTTCATCGGGTTCGGGATGGACTACGCCACCGGCTTCTCCATCATGCTGACCATCTACGTCTACAAGCTGGCCTTCGCGGTGCTCGACACGCCGCTGATCTACCTCGGCGTGTACGGCGTGAAGCGGGCCCTGGGGGAGTCGTGGGACTGAGACCTCGCGCGGTCGTGACGGGTGCTGGGGTGCGGGTGGGCCGCGCCATCGCCCTGGAGCTCGCCCAGGCCGGCTTCGACCTGGCCTTGCACTACCGAACGAGCCGGGGCCCGGTGGAGGGGGTGGCGGAGGCCTGCCGTGCCGCGGGGAGCGAGGTCCACCTACACCAGGCCGACCTGGCCGACCCCGACGGCTGCGCCTCCCTCGTGGCGGGGGTGCTGGGGCACTGGGATGCGCTGGAGCTGCTGGTCAACAACGCGTCGGCCTTCGACCCCGTCCCATTCGGGCAGATCACGGCGGGGCAGTGGGAGGCGATGCTGGGGATCAACCTGCGAGCGCCGTTCCTGCTGTCGCAGGGGCTGCTGGGGGCGCTGCGCGCAGGCGACCCGGCCCGCACCGGGGCGCCGTCGTCGCAGCACGGCGTGGTGCTTCACCTGTGCGACATCGGCGCCGACAACCCGGTGGCTGGCTACGCGCACTACAGCGTCAGCAAGGCCGGGCTGGTGATGCTGGTGAAGGCCATGGCGGTGGAGCTGGCGCCGGCGGTGCGCACGGTGGGGCTGTCCCCCGGGCAGGTGTGCTGGCCCGACGACTACGACGAGGCCAAGCGGGGCCGCCTGGAGCGCCGGATCCCGCTGGGCCGGGTGGGCTCCCCCGCCGACATGGCCACCCTGGCGCGCTTCGTGGCCACCGAGGGGCACTACCTCAACGGCTGCATCCTTCCCGTCGATGGCGGGCTGTCGAAGAGGTACTGATGGACCACGTGACACTCGACCTCGATCTGGACTGCATCGTCGGCATCTTGCCGCGGGAGCGGGTGACGCCGCAGGAGCTGCGCTGCTCCCTGGTCATGGGCCTCGATCTGACGCCCTGCGCGACGACGGGCGACCTGGGCTCGTCGGTGAACTACGCCGACGCCGACACGATGGTGCGGCACCTGGCGGGGGAGGGGCACTTCCTGCTCATCGAGACGATGGCGCTCGTGGCGCTGCGGTGGCTGCTGGCGCCGGTGGGGCCGGGGGAGGCGCGGGCGGCGCTGGGCGAAGTCGAGGTCCACCTACGGAAGCCCGAGGTGATGCCGCGGGCGCTGCCGGGGGTGCGGCTGCGGCGGCGGGCTCACGAGGTGCAATTGGCGGCGGTCGCTCTCGCCGAGGGGGTGCGGGAGCGGGTGCTGTGCGACCTCGAGGAGGTGCGGGTGGCCCGGGTGGAGGTCGACGACGGCGCCACCTACGAGGCGCCCGCGGGGGCGCTGGTGGCCTTCGGCGACGGGGTGGGGCCGTGCACGCTGCTGGTGGTGGAGCGTCGCGACGATCCGGTGCTCGCCGCGCAGGGGTAGCGACCAGGATCAGGCGACGCCGAGGCGCTGCTTGATCACCGACAGCTCGTCGGCGGGCACGAACTGCGCCGCGAAGTCGTCGAGCATGCCGCGAAAGGGGCCGTCGGGGATCTGTGACTGGATGATCGACAGGGTGAAGTGCCGCTCGTCGATGTTGCCGCTGCGCAGGAACAAGGGCGTGAGGCTCTGCATGTACTCGGGGGAGATGCGGTCGCGGAGGAACTGCTGCTCCATCTCCATGAGGGTGTCGTCGTCGTAGGCCTCCTGGAACGGGACCATCACCTTCTGCTGCTCGTTCATCATGTGGTCGAGCTCGCGGGCGAGGAAGGCGCTGGCGAAGATGTAGAAGTCGCGGGCGAGCTCGGCGCGCTTGCCGTGGTCGGGCTCGTCGAGGAGGGCCTGGGCCCTTGCGGGGAACTCGAGCAGCTCGGCCTCCTGGCTGGAGTGCTCGGCGATCCAGGCCTTGGCCAGGTCGGCGTCGAGCTCCGCCAGGCGCGCGCCGAACCACTCTGATTCGTCGCGGCCGTGATGGATGTAGGTGTTCGCGGCGAAGTCGACCTCGGCCTTGAGGGCACGCAGCGCGTCGTCGCTGGTGTAGTTGGCGTTGCCGATGTGCTGGATGAGCTCCAGCCACATGAAGCGGAACGGCTTGTGGGGGAAGTCGAAGAAGTTGTAGCGGGCCATGGTGCACTCTCCTGGATGGGGCGGCGAGCCTAGCATGAACGACCCCAACTTTGCGTTGTGTGCAAGTTTTGGGATTCGCAGGGCGGCGGGAGCGGCTCGTGACGGCGGTGAGGAGAGGGGCAGCGCGGGCGTGTCGAATAGAGTCGGATGGGACTACCGGTGCGCACGAAATCGCAACGTTATGGCACGGGTGGGCGGGCCAGGCGCATCGCTGGCCGTTGGCCCGGAGCTTGCTTTGTTCCTGAGCGACTCGGGCGTTCTTGCCCACCCCTGCTACGACGAGGTTCTCATGACGAACTACGATCCCTCCCTTCTCGCGAACGCCATCCAGACCGACACCGGCGAGCATGAAGTGCCCGCGACCTGGGTGGCCGCGCATCGCGATGCCTTTCGCCTCCTCGACATCCGCGAGCCCCACGAGCTCGAGGGCCCGCTGGGCCACGTCGAGGGCGTGCCGAACGTGCCCCTCCTCACCCTGCTGTCGCAGGCCTCGAGCCTGGATGCCGACGAGCCGCTGGTGCTGCTGTGCCGCTCGGGTCGTCGCTCCGCGCGGGCCGCTCGGGAGCTGCGCCAGCACGGAGTGAAGACGGTCGCCTCGGTAGAAGGCGGCATGATCGCCTGGAACGTCGATGTGCTCGGCAACGAGGGGGTGCCGCACGACGAGGCGAACGCCCGCGCCCAGACGCTGTCGGAGGCCATCTTCCACTCGAACGGCCTGCCGGAGGTGTCGGCAGCGTGGGTCGCAAAGCACTTCGGAAGCTTCCGCTTCGTCGACGTGCGCCAGCCCGCCGAGCTACTGGCCAACGGCGCGGTCCCGCAGGCCGAGAACATCCCGCTGGAGGCGTTCATGGCCCAGGCGAACGACCTTGACCGCGATGCGCCATTGGTGGTCATGTGTCAGTCCGGTGGTCGCAGCGGTCGCGTGGTGCGCGCCCTTCAGGGGGCGGGCTTCACTCACGCGGCGAGCATGGAGGGCGGCATCCTGGGCTGGCGCGCCTCGGGCCTGCCCTACCGATGATGGGCTCGCGGTGCCTCGCCGGCGTCGCTGGCGCGAAAACTGCATGTCAAACGTATACGAACCTCCGCCACAATCCTTGGAGAGCCCCATGAACGTCGTCCACTTCTTCGACCCCAATACCTGGACGCTCACCTACCTCGTGTACGACGCTGACACGCTCGACGCGGTCATCATCGACCCGGTGCTCGACTACGACCCACTGTCCGTCGAGACGAGTACGTCCTCTGCCGACAAAGTTGCCGATGAGGCCGAACGGCTCGGGCTGAATGTGCACTATGTGATCGACACCCACGCCCATGCCGACCACCTGTCGGGCATGGCCCACATCAAGGAGCGCCTGGGCGCCAAGATGGCCATCGGAGCCGAGATCGGTGCGGTGCAGTCGGTCTTCAAGGGGGTGTTCAACCTCGATCCCGCCTTCCCGACCGACGGCAGCCAGTTCGATGTGCTGCTGCACGACGGCGAAGCGCTGGAGGCAGGCTCTCTGAGCATCCTGCCCATCCACAGTCCGGGGCACACCCCTGCCTGCTACGTCTACCAGATCCGCGACGCCATCTTCACCGGCGACGTGATGTTCATGCCCGACTTCGGCACCGGCCGGTGCGACTTCCCGGGAGGGTCGGCCAACGACCTGTACGACTCCATCCAGCGGCTGTACGCCCTGCCCGGAGACACGCGGGTGTTCGTCGGCCACGACTACCAGCCCGGCGGCCGCGAGCTGAAGTGCGAGACGACCATCGATGCCTGCCGCACCGAGAACATCCAGCTGCGGCACGACACCACCCGCGAGGAGTTCGTGACGTGGCGCACGGCCCGTGACGAGACGCTTCGCCCGCCCAAGCTGATCTTCCAGTCGCTGCAGGTCAACGTCAACGCGGGCACCCTGCCCGAGCCCGAGTCCAACGGGATGCGCTACCTGCGGATGCCCATGGGCGTGTTCTCCTAGGGAGGCCCCGGGGCCATCAGGTGGCGGCGACCGCTGCCGCGATGGCCCCCGGCTCGGCCCTGGTGGCGAGGTCTTCCACCAAGACGAACAGCTCGACGGGGGTGCCTTCGCCCTCGTCGTCGCTCGCAGCACGTGCGATGGCCGAGGCGCGCACACAGCGCCGGAGCCGGTAGGCCTCTCGCTCGAGGTCCCAGTACACCACCCGCACCGACCGATGCCTCCCCCCTGGCACGAGCAGGATGAGGGGCTCGGTGAGACAGGTCGCGAGGTTGTTGTGCCACGCGGGGGCCTCGAACATCGGGTAGAGGTGGCGCTCGAAGGCGATGCCGCGGTCGGTCAGGTGCACCTCGGCGGCGGCCAGGCGCTCTTCGAGCACCTCGGTCGGGAGCTGGTCGCGGTCGAGCTCGGCCCACGGCCTCCAGTGGCCGTCGTCAGTGAGGTAGTCCATCGGGCCGACGCGGAGCTTGTAGTCCATCGCGGGGGCCCCTGGGAGCACGTAGCCGGGGTAGAACCAGCGCAGGTCGTGCCGCTGCGCCCAGCGGATCTCGGCGAGCATGCTGGCGAAGCCCACCGACAGGTTCGCGACCTCAGGGTCGTAGACCCCCACGAGGCTCTGGATGGCGGTGCTGCCCAGGTCGAACCAGGAAAACCCTGCCAAGCGCCCGTCAGGATGGGTGAAGCGGACCTCCCGGGTGTCGAACACGTCGGTGCGAGGGTCACGGTCGCCGTAGAGGAAGTCGTGCAGGGAGCTCGACCGCTCGCCTCGCGCGATCTCGCGGTAGCGCTGGTAGACGGCCTCGTGCTCCTGGTCGAGCACGGGCTCGCCGATGGAGATGTGCAGGTGGCGCTCGACTCGGTTCAGGGTGCGTCGTGCGCTCTTGCGCATCCGGTAGTCAGCGAGGTCGAGGCGGGTCCATACTGCCGTGCGAAGCTCGCCATCGAAGTGCACGAAGCGGCACGTCATCATCGTGGGCCCGATGCGGTACCAGCCTCGGGCCAGGTAGCGATCGAGCTCGTCACCAGACAGATGTGACAGGCGGGCCACGCGAGTGTGCATGGCGCCCTCGTATGGTGCCTCGATGAGCCTGGCGATGCCGGCCTCAGCTACGCCGGCGACGCAGCCCGAGCCCGAGGCCCATCAGCGGCAGGAAGAACAGCGCTTCGGTACCGCCGGCGGCGTCGTCTTTGCCGCAGCAACCTCCTCCGACGTCGAAGCGACCGCTGCCGGCGGTGGCGCCGGTCTCCTTGAAGCTCTCTTGGATCACCCAGCCGGGGTTGGTGCCGCCGACGTACTCGTAGGCGCCCGCGTCGGGCTGGTCGCCCTGGCGGATCGATCCGTTGAAGTCGACATCGGGGATGTAGGCGTCGCCGGACGCATCGCCCGCGTCGACGACCGTGGACCCGGTGACCGGGTAGAAGTCGAAGTTGTCGGCGTCGACGAAGTCGGCGTAGCCGCCGCCGGCGATGACATAGCCGGGGTAGTCGAGCTGCCCGAAGCCCTCGACGAGGCCTGCGACGACGTTGTTCGACAGGAACGAGGAGGGGCCGACGCCGAGGTATTCGAAGTCGTCTTCCCAGTACAAGCCGTAGCCGGTGGGGTTGGCGATGGCGTTGTTGGCGAACACCAGGCCCGAGCCCTCGTAGAAGTCGTTGAGGTAGGCGCCGTAGCCGTCGGTGCGTGCGAAGGTGTTGTGGCTGATGACCGTGTCGTACAGGCCGTTGCGGTCGTCGTTGTTGGTGTAGATGCCGTCGTCGCCCGTCTCGAAGACGACGTTGTTGCGGATGAGGGCGGAGCCCTCGACATACAGCCCCACACCGCCCGTCTGCCACACGGCGTTGGCCTCGATGATGTTCTGGGGGCCGTTCTCGGTCGGGCCGATGTAGAAGCCCGAGTCGCCGGTGCGGAACACCACGTTGTCGCGGAACTCGTTGTTCTGTGTGCCGGGCGACAGGCTGATGCCGGTGTAGGCCACGTCGTGGACCAGGTTGCCCGCGATGAGGGAGTCTTGCATCCAGCAGCTGGCGTCGCCGCAGCCGATGGAGATGCCGGTGCCGTTGCCGAGGTTGGCGACCTCGTTGCCCTCGAGGGTGATCCGCGACGTGTCGCCATCGACGCGCAGCCCGGTGTTCCACACGCCGTCGATCGTGACGTTGCGGACCACGATGTCGGTGGAGTCGACCACGAGCAGCCCGGAGTAGCCGTTGTACTCGGCGTTCTCGTCGCCGGTGATGGTGAGGCCCTCGACGATGATGAAGGCCGACTCGCGCACCTCCACGCCGTAGCCGTAGCCGGTGTTGCGGATGATGACCTCAGCGCCACTCTCGGCCGGCTGGAGCAGGATGGGCTCTTCCTCGGTGCCCAGGCCTGTCCAGACGAGGGGCGCCTCGATGTCGTAGGTGCCTGCCTCGAACAGCACCGTGTCGCCCGGGTTGAGCGAGGAGGTGAGTGTGGCGATGTTGTCGCCTGCCGAGATGGTCACGTCGGCGGCGAGCGCCGCTGCGAGCCAGATGATCATGTCGTACCCCCCCGGGGTGAGTGCCTGCCTATTCGGCGTTGGGCCCGCCCGTGTAGCCACGGTCGTTGCGGGTGCCGTCGGTGTCATCGTACGCGCTGTCAGGGGGCCCGTCGTCGATTTCGGGCGAGCCGGCGCTCAGCGTGAGGTCGTCGTTGTCGGGGTTGCCGTCGGCGCTGAAGTCGACCAGCGCCGGCGAGCGCGTGCTGTTCGTGGGATCGACCGGCTCCCCCGAACCGTCGCCGGCGTCGCCGGCGAAGTGCGTGCCCGACAGCGTGCCGTAGACCGTGTTGTAGAGCACGGTGGCGCCACCCGTGGCGAACAGGCCGCTGTTGGGGCCGCTCGTGTGCACGATGTTGCCGAGCACGTCGGTGCCCGACGTGTCGGTGGCGCCGACGAACAGCCCGCCACCGTCGAGGGCCGCGGCGTTGCCGGTGAGGGTGTTGTTGGCCACCTCCAGGCCGCCGATGCCGCCCACGATGGCCACGCCGCCGCCGAAGCCCTTCACCGAGGTGTTGTCTTGGACGCGGTTGTTGCGGAAGGTGGCCGCCGCGGCGCTCACCCCGTTGAACACCACGCCGCCGCCGTCGCCGGTGGCGTCGTTGAGGGCGATCTCGCTGCGCTCGATCGTGAGGGAGCTCGGCGCGCCGGCCACGGCGAGGCCGCCTCCTTCCACGGTGGCCGCGTTGCTGCGGACCACCGCCTCACGAATGCTGGTCGTGCCACCGTTGATGTACAGCGCACCACCCTTCTTGCCGACGTTCGACACGTAGGTGGTTCCCTCGTTGTCGGTGAGGGTGCCGGAGTCCATGAAGAGGGCGCCGCCGTCGTCTTCCGCGATGTTGCCATCGAAGACACAGCCCCGCTTCAGCCGCAGCAGGCCGTTCGACACGGCGATGGCGCCGCCATCATTGGCCGAGGCATTGCCCAGCATCACGACGTTGCGCAGCTCGACCTCGGTGCCGCTGTTGGCGACGCTGATCGCACCGCCGTCTTCGGTGGCGTTGCCGCCGGTGAGGGTCACGTCTTGCAGGTAGACCTCGCCGCCGGAGATGGTCAGGTGGCGCCCCTTCTTGGGGGCCACGAGGGTGACGTCGTCGGGGTTGCCCGTGCGCCCCTCGAGGTGCAGCTCGCCGCCTGTCCAGGTGGTTCCGAGGTCGTAGGAGCCAGCCTCCAGGATGATGGTGCGGCACTCCACATCGAGCATCGCCAGGGCGTCGTCGATGCGGTCGAGGGGGTCGAGGGGCGTGCCGTCGCCGTCGGAGCTGCCACCGTTGGACACGACCAGGGGGTAGGCGTTGGCATCGTTGTCGTTGCAGTCGGGCGTGTTGCCGCACAGGCCGTGGCCATCACCGTCTTCGTCGATGTCGTCGATGCCGCCGTCGCAGTTGTTGTCGAGGCCGTCATCACAGATCTCGTCGAGATCGGGGCTGCGCAGCGCTTCCGTGTCGTCGCAGTCGCCCTCACAGACCGACAGGCCGTCGCCGTCGCCGTCGTCGTTGTCGGCGTTGATGCCATCGCAGTCGGTGTCTTTGTCGTCGCAGATCTCGGTGGCGCCTGGGTTGACCTCGCCGTCGTTGTCGTCGCAGTCGTCGTCGCACAGGCGGTAGCCGTCGTAGTCGGCGTCGGTCTCGTCGGAGGGGACCGAGCCGTTGCAGTCGTTGTCGACGCCGTCGCACAGCTCGGGGGCCCCGGGGTAGACGTTGGCGTTGCCGTCGTCGCAGTCGCCCTGGGCCACCGACACGCCGTCGCCGTCGTCGTCGCTCTCCGACAGGCCGCCGAAGCCCTGCAGCGAGACCAGCCAGCTGGCCTGGTCGCTGTAGTCGGTGCGGATCTGGATCTGGCCGCCATAGGGCTCGGTCTGTTCCGGGCGGAAGGTGACCTCGACATCGACGGTCTCGCCTCCGAGCACCTCGTCGACCCCATTGCGGTCGACGAGCCATACGTCTTCGTCGCCGTCGGTCAGGGTGATGCTGAGCACCGCCACGGAGCCGCCGCCCAGATTGGACAGGGTGACGGTCTGCATCGTCTCGGACCCGAGCCCCACGGTGCCGAAGTCGAGCGCGAGCGGGTCTACGACCAGCTCGGGCGGAGCGCCAGCTGTATCACCCTTGCAAGCCACCAGACCGACCAGCGCCATGGCTGTCAGGACGTTCCGCACAGTGCCTCCAGGCGCGCAGTATACCGGCACGAGGCCGCCCTCAGGGGCTCGTGCACACGACGCGCAGGTGCATGTGGTCGCCGTGGCGCGGCGCGTGCCGCACGATGCCGCGCATTCGCCACATGTCGCGGGTGTTCTTCGGCGGGAAGGTAGCTGCGAGCTGGTCGGGGGGCATCAGACCCTCCTCCTGCACATAGGCCTTCAGGCGCTGGATGAGCGCCTGGTCGAGGAGGATGTGCTCGACGTTGCCGGTGTCGAGCAGGGCCTCGATGAGCGTCCAGGTGCGCGGGACGTCGAGCTGGCTCGGCCAGACCCGGACGAACCCGGCGGGGGGCTGCTGGCCGTCGAAGGCGAACAGGCCGATATCAGCGGAGCGGCCATCATGGTGCCAGCGATGGGGGGGCAGGGCGCCGCCGCGGGAGGTGGACAGGTCGCCCACGAACAGGGGATCGGCATCGGGGTGGCGCGCCGCGACCCGGCCCGCCGCTGAGACGAGGGTGTCGACCATCGTAGGGCTTCCCCAGGAGCGCCGGGGGTCGAACAGGTGCATCAGCTCGGGCTCGTGGGGGAGCTGAACCAGGTCGAAGGGCCAGTGGTCGTCGCAGGCACTGATGGCTACGCCCGTGTCGGACACCCCGCGGACATCGTCGGCCATGGGCCCGTAGGGGCCGGCGAGAGCGGCAGTCAACATCAGGTGCCACATGACAGAGCCTCTACGGAAACGCGGCCGACTGTAGGCTGCAGCGGCGCCGTGTGCAAGGGAGTCGGTGTTGTGTGGCGGTTACTCGACGTAGCCGAGCGCTCGCAGCTGCTCGAGCTCATCGGCTGAGCGGGGCGCGGCGGGGGGGAGGTCGCCCCACTCGGTTGCGGCAGCCTTCTGGAGCCGGTCGACGACGTCGGGGTGTTGCTCGGCGAGGTCGGTGGACTGTGTGGGGTCGCTCAGCAGGTCGTACAGCGACAGCCGATAGCCGCCTTCGAGCACGGGGCGCGCGACCAGCTGGTAGCGGGCGTCGCGGGCGGAGCGCTCTCGTGCCTGCTCGGGACCCCACCGAGTGGAGGCCTCGGCCAGGGCTGCCGCCACCTCGGGCTCTTCGCGGGCGATGTCGATGCGCAGGGCAGGGTCACGTGCCCGGTCGTGCACGGTGGGGCCCCGTCGGCCCACGCAGCGACTGTACTGCGGACCGTTCAGGCACCAGCGCTTGGCGCGCCCGCTCACCAGCGACGTGGAGAGCCTCGCCTGCAGGGCGGAGCCGGAGGTCGCCGTCGCCACGCCTCGGGTGGTGTCGCCGAGCAGATCCAGGCCTTCGTGCTCGGGCGGCGCCACCCCGGCGAGGGCCAGGGCGGTAGGGAGGATGTCGACGAGCTGGGCGAGCCGCGGGTCGACCCCTGGCTCGATGCCGGGGCCCGCGACGACCAGCGGCACGGCGAGGTTGGCCTGGTGCACTGTGGGCCCGTGCTCGAAGAACAGCCCCTCCTCCCCCAGGTGCTCGCCGTGGTCGGCGCTGAACATCACCCACGCATCGTCGCCCGTGGCCTCGAGCAGCCGACCCACGGCGCGGTCGACCTCGGCGATCTCGCCGTCGTAGAGGCGCTCGCAGCTGGGCTTCAGCTCGCTGGCACGCCCCTGCAGATCGATGAACAGCTCGACACGAGCGAGGTCGCCTGCGGCGGCCCGCTCGCCGACCGCGCGGCAGGGCTCGTCGTCTTCGCCGGGCGGCAGGTAGGGGAAGTGCGGGTCGGACAGGTGGACCCACAGGAAGCGGCGGCCGTCGTGGGGCAGGGCGAGGGCCCGGTCGACGAGGTCGGATGCGCGGGCGTCGTGGTGGACCTCGAAGCGGTCGAAGCCGTGGTCGAGCCCCTGGTCGGGGCCCGCGACCTGCATCGCGCTGAGGCCGACGGTCTGCCAGCCGTCGGCCTGCAGCACCGAGGCCAGGGTGGCTACGTCGGGACGGATGGGGTCGCCGACCTCCACCGAGCCGTGGCGGGGAGGGCGCAGGCCGGTGAGGGCCGAGGCCAGGGCAGGGGTGGTGCGAGGGAGCGGCGTGCTGGCCTGGGAGAACACCCGCCCGCGGGCGGCGAGGGCGTCGAGGTGGGGCGTGGTCGCCCCGGCGTGCCCCGCGAAGCCCAGCCGGTCGGCGCGGAGGGTGTCGACGGTGATCAGCACGATGTCGGGGCCTTCGCTGGCTGGGGGAGACGAGGCGCAGGTGCAGCCGGCGACGAGCCCCAGCCAGGCCCAGCGCCTCACCGGCCGCTCAGCGTGGCAAAGGTGTATAGGGTGCGGACGCGCTGGATGTCGACGGGGCGCCGCCAGTCGCCGTTCTCCTTGAGCCAGCTACCCACGATCCAGGCATCGGCGTCGCCGAGGGCTGGCGCGGTGTGGGGGGAGATGCCGGACCCCACGATGACCGGGAGCCCGGCTCGGCGCATGTCGGCGAGGTCTTCGCGCGCCGGCGGCTGGCCCGTGGTGCCGCCGGTGACGATGAGCGCATCCGCGCCGCAGAAGGCCGTGCCTGCCGCCAGGTCGTCGAGGGGGATGTCGGCGGTCGCGGCATGGGCAGCGTGCTTCTTGCGCACGTCGGCCCACACCTCCACGTCGCAGCCCAGCGCGGCTCGCTCTCGGAGCAACGGCCCGGCGCAGGCCTCGATCCAGCCTTCGTCGGCGACGTGGCCGTAGGCGAAGCTCTCGACGCGGATGAAGGCTGCTCCGGTGACCGCGGCGATGCCGAGGCTCTCTCGGTTGGCCGCTGCCAGCACCTGCACCCCGACGGGAAGGCCCTGCTCCTGCACCGCCTGCACCGCGAGGGTCATGGCCGCGACCGTCCACGGGTCGACCCGACCCTTCAGCCACGGCACGTCGCCCATGTTCTCGACCAGCAGGGCGTCGCAGCCACCCTTGCGGAGGGTCTGCGCGTCGCGGCGGGCGGCATCGAGCACCTTGGTCATCGAGCCCTTCCACCGCGGTGCCCCCGGAAGGGGCCGGAGGTGGACCATGCCGATGAGGGCGGTGCGCTTGAGGTCGAACATGCCGAGGGGCTCCGGGTCAGGTGCGGCCGTAGACGGGGACGAGCGCCCCGCGGGCGACCCTATTGCGTGGGGAGGCCAGGAACACCAACACGTCGGCTACCGCTGCCGTCGACGGCCAGCGGTCGTGGTCGGCGTCGGGCATGTCGGCTCGGTTGCGCGGCGTGTCGATGAGCGATGGGACCACGGCGTTGACCCAGATCTCGCGGGAGGCCAGCTCCTCGGACAGCGTGTGGGTGAGCCCCACGACCGCCGCTTTGCTCATCGTGTAGGCCACCGCCCCGCCGGAGGGAACCAGGGCCGGGCGCGCGGCGACGTTGACCAGCCGCCCGCCTCCGTCGCCCATGCGGCCTGCGGCGGCCCGGCAACACAGGAAGCACGACAGCGCGTTGAGGCGCCACATGTGCTCGACGTCGGCGGCGGTGGTGTCGGCGAGGGGAGCCATGGAGAAGCCGCCGGCGAGCTGCAGGGAGGCCCACAGGGGATCCCCGACCGCCGAGTACAGCCGGTCGACGTCGCGTTCCTCGCGCAGATCGACCCCGTCGACGACTCGGACGCGGTGGTGCTTCAGGGCCTCGGGCAGCGTGCTGCTGTCGCGCACCGGAACGGTCAGGTGGGCGCCTGCAGCCGTGAGCTGGGCGACGACGGCTCGCCCGAGGTCGCCCGTCGCGCCCGTGACGACGATGTGCCGGCCGTCGAGGTCGTGGTTCATGGTGCCTCCGAAGACCGGTCGTAGCACAGGTGGAGCGGCTAGGGCCGTCGGCTGAGCATCGCCCCGACAAAGGCAAAGGCGGGCAGGTTCATGAGCAGCCCATACAGCAGGGGGACCTCACTGAGCGCCGGCGCATCGAGGATCGACAGGGCCACCATCATCGCGGTGCCGGCGTTCTGCACGCCCACCTCGATGGCGATGGTGCGCTGAGCCTCAGGGCCGCTGGCGAGGGCGCCGCCGATCAGGTGGCCCAGCGCCAGCGAGGAGGTGCTGAGGGCCAGCACCGCCACGGCA
The DNA here is from genome assembly GCA_965367245.1 of uncultured bacterium. Lineage (GTDB taxonomy): Bacteria > Myxococcota_A > UBA796 > UBA796 > CBDUIC01. The sequence goes on from CBDUIC010000048.1 coordinate 16,532, forward strand.
TTCCAGCCCAGGTTGTGCCACATCGCTTCTCGATGCACGACCATCAGCGCCGCGACCACCCCGACCATCGCGACGGTCGATGCGCGCTTCACCCACGGCTGCGCCGCCTGGGCCCGCGCTGGCGACCAGCGGCGGTAGCCCATGCCGAGGGCCACCGGCAGGAAGGTGACCACCGCCAGCTGGCCGATGGCGGGCCCCAGCGACATCCGGAAGGCGGGCAGGTCGAGCCCCGACGCGCTGACCCACGCCAGGAACACCAGGGGCAGGGTGAACGGGGCGAGCAGGCTCACGATGGCTGTGAGGGTGACGGACAGGGCGAGGTCGCCACGGGCCAGGAAGCTGAACAGGTTGCTCGTGGCCCCTCCTGGGCACAGCGCGACCAGGAACAGGCCGGCGGCGGCCATCGGCTGCAGGGGCAGCGCGGCGAGGAGGCCGAGAGCCAGCAGGGGAAGCAGGCCGAGCTGAAGCACCAGCCCGAGAGCGGCGTCGCGGGGGCGACGGGCCACCCGCCGGAAGTCGTCGCCCTCCAGCGCGAGGCCCATGCCGAGCATCACGAAGCCCAGTACGATGGGGAGCAGGGCCTTGGACACGAACGCGGTCATGGGCCGAGGCTAGCAGGAGCAGCGTGACGCAGCGGGGCACGATCGAAGAGGGTGTGGTGCAGGCCGAGGGGCTGCGGGTGGACCGATGGGCCGCGGAGCACTTCGTGCGCCTGCCGAGCCGCGCGGCGGCGCGCAAGGCCGCGAAGCGCGGCGACCTGCAGCTCAACGGGGCACCGGTGGAGTCCAGCCGCTTCGTGCGGGTGGGCGACGTGGTCACGCTGGCCCTCGACGACGTGGTGCTGCCGCCGAACCGCCTGACGCCGGAGGTGGTGTTCGCCGACGAGCACCTCGCGGTGGTGGTCAAGCCGCCAGGGCTGCTCACCAACGGCGCGAGGCTTCGCACCCTCGAGCGCTCGCTGCCCAACGTGCTGCGGCGATCGTCGCGGCCCGACGCGCTGGCTGCGCCCCGACCGGTGCATCGCCTCGACTACGAGACGACGGGCCTGGTGGTGGTGGCGCGCACGGAAGGGGCGATGGTGGCACTGGGCCGGGCGTTCCAGGAGCGGCGGGTGCACAAGACCTACCGAGCGCTGGTCGCAGGGCGGCTGGAGGGAGACCGCGTGATCGAGGTCCCCCTCGATGGCCGCGACGCTCGCTCGGAGGTGGTGGTGCTCGGCCACACCCGGTCGCTGAAGGTCGACTGGTCGACGGAGCTGACCCTGCATCCGGTGACCGGGCGCATGCACCAGCTGCGGCGCCACCTGTCGGGAATCGGCCACGCCATCCTGGGCGACCGGCGCTACCCGTCGGGGCCGGTGCTGCGGAAGCACGGGCTGTTCCTGGCGGCCGTGGGCCTGTCGCTACGCCACCCCGTCACCGACGAGCCGTTGTCGCTGACGATGCCCGTGCCCCCGAAGTTCGGGGTGTTCCAGGCGAGGGAGAGGCGCCGCTGGGCGCGCCATCACGGCGATGTGTCGTCGTCGACGTCGGCGTCGAGCACGTAGGCGAGATCGTCGCCTGGGGTCGTCCACAAGGCGCCCTGCAGCCCCAGCTTGCGCAGACTGCTGATGGCGACGTGCACACGGGCCCGGCCGCTGTTGCCGCGGGGGCTCTCCCCCGGCCATCCGAAGGCGAGCACCTCCTCGAGGGGGATCTCGCGCCGCGCGCGGGCAGCGAGGCCCGCGAGGACGCGGATGAGCACCGTCTTGCGCCCGAGGTCGTGCCGCTGATTGCCCACGCTGAACCACTTGCCGGTCGCCGACACGGTGACGGGGGGCTGCACCAGGGTGGCGAGCAGGCGAGCCTCCCACCGGCCGACGGCCTCGACCCAGCTCCGCAGCTCGGGCCCGCCATGGGCCCGCTCCAGCACGCCACCGAGGAGCCCCGACGCCTCGCCCCCGTCGATGGCGGCCAGGAACGCGCCCGCCTCGCGTCGGAGCGGTGCATAGCCGTCTCCCTCCAGCGCCAGCACCTTGCCGTAGCTGAGACGCGCCCCGTCGACGTCGCCGAGGGCGTGCCGCACCTGGGCGCGGCGCAGGTCGACCAGGGAGCCGGCGTAGTGCACCAGGTCGCCCGGCACCAGGCGTAGCCGCTGCTCTGCGCCGTCGATGTCGCGGGCGCACAGCGCGAAGGCGACCTGCAGCAGCCGATGCCCCAGGGCGAACAGGGCGTCGCCGGCTTGCTCCATGCGCGCGGCAGGAGCGTCGAGGTCGTCGATGGCCTCCTGGAAGCGACCCGCGTCGGCGAGAGCGTGGGCACGCTTCAATGCGACGAGGGCGCGGTACTTCGTCGAGCGAATGGCCAGCGATGTGGCCCGGTCGAGGCGGCCGAGGCGGTCGGCGGCGGCCACCCCCATGCGGCGCTCGGCGTCGGCGAGGAAGGCCAGGGACAGGGCCTCGAGGTCGGGGTGGCGCCCCCCTGCGACGGCCTCGACCGCGCTGCGCGCATCGCCCGCACCCTCCTCCGCGTTGCCCAGGCGCTGGTGGGCCACGGAGCGCACGAGCAGCGCCTTGGCCTGGCCGACGGGGTGTTCGGCGAAGCCGTCGAGGGCCCTCGCGAGGAGCTCCATTGGCAGGCCGTCCTGGTCGCGCAGGTCGGAGTGGATCTGGGCCAGCGTGGTGTAGGCCTCGGCGCGGATGACCGGGTCGGCCGCCAGCTCGGAGGCCAGCTGGGCCCGCACCTTGGCGAGGGGGTAGTCGTTGCGCACGATGGCCTCCACGGCCACGGAGCGGTGCAGCTGCGACTGCAGGTCGGGGGGCAGGGCTTCGAGGGGGCCGAGGCGTGCCAGGCGCGCGAGCTGCAGCCCGATGGGACCGAAGTGCTCCTCTCGGCGTGACAGGGCTACCGCGGCGGCGGCCCCTCGGGGCCCGCCACGGTTCACCGCGGTCTCGAGCTCCAGGCGCCAGGCGGACCAGAACGCGGCGTCGTCGAAGGGGTCGCGGGTGGAGGCCTCGCGTACCACCCAGTCCAACACCCTCTCGTGGGTGCCTGGTGTGCCCTGGAGCTCGCTGGCGAAGGCGCGCACCGGGGCCAGCATGCGGAAGGCACCCCCCTCGATGGGGTGCACCAAGCCTGCGTCGACCAGCTCCTCGAGCTCGTCGACGGTGCCGACGGCACAGGCCTCGAAGGCCTCCAGTGTGAACCACCCCTGGAAGGCGGCGGCATCTGCGAAGGCCTGCCGCGCCTCGGTGGACAGCCCCTCGGTGCTGCCTGCCAGGGCGTGCCGCAGAGAGTGGTGACGGCCGGTGCGGCGGCGGTCGCGCAGCTGGTCGAGGCTGAGGCGCTCCAGGATCTGGCTGGGGCGCAGGGTGCGGATCCGTGCGGCGGCCAGCTCGATGGCGAGGGGCAGGCCATCGAGCTCCTGGCACAGCCGGGCGATGGCGTCGGCCTCGAGCTCGGGGTCGAAGCCCTGCCGAGCTGCGCGGGCGCGGTCGACGAACATCGCCACGCTGGCCTCGTGGCCCAGCGGCCCGACATCGACCACCGTCGCGTCGCGCAGCCCCACCCGACTCCGCGACGTGACCAATACCCCCAGGGCCGGTGGCAGCTGGTCTTGCAGCGCGCGAAGGGCCTCCGCCGCCCCCTCTGCGTCGTCGAACACCAAGGCATCGGGTTGGCGTGAGGCCAGGGCCCCGATCGCCTGGGCATCGTCGTCGACCCCCAGCTGCACCGCCAGCATGTGCACCAGCGCCTCCGGGGAGACCACGCCCTGCAGCCCGACCCACACCACGTCGCGCCCCACGGCCCAGTGACGGGCGAGGGCGCTCTTGCCGATGCCTGGCGGCCCGATCAGCTCGAGGGGGCGGTTGGCGGGCCAGGTGTCGAGAGGGGCGAAGCGGGCCGGGGATCCGTGCAAGCAGGCTCCGGGAGAGAGCCCAGCATGCCACAACCTGGATAGGCGGCCGGGCATGCAGACCACCGGCTGGCGCGCCGTGCTCGACCGCACCCGATGGGTGCACGGCCCCTTGTTCCTGTTGGGCGGCGGCGTGTGGGACTACTACACCCTGCAGCTCGACCGGCTCCTCGACAACGTGCTGCTGTTCGCCTACCTCGTGGGCTTCGCGGGCGTGACGGTGCTGGATGTCCGCCTCGACCTCGGGCTGCCGGTGCCAGCCTTCGCCTCGCGCTACCGGCGGTGGCTGCAGCTGGCCGGGCAGTTCGCCCTTGGTGGGCTGCTGTCGGCCTACTTCGTGCACTACCTGCGAGGGGCGCCGGTGCAGCGGGAGCTGGTCTGGCTGCTGCTCCTCGCGGCCATCGCCGTGCTCAATGAGGTCGCGGACCACACCGCCCGGCTGCCGTGGCTTCGGGTGCCGCTGCTGGCCTTCGTGGGCTTCAACTACCTGCTGGCGGTGCTTCCGCTGGCCACCGGCACCCTGGTGGGGCCGATCCTTCCCCTCATCGGCGCGTCGTGGCTGGTGATGGGCACCATGTGGGCTGCGAGCTGGCGCGCCAAGGTGGGCCAGCCCGTCTTGCAGGCGCTGGTGGCGGGCTTCGGCGCGCTGGGGCTGCAGGTGTGGATGGTGGCGGCCGACCTGGTCCCTCCGCTTCCCCTCACGCTGATGTCGGCGGAGGTCACCAGCGCCGCCGCAGAGGAGGAGCTGTATGCGATGGACTCCGTCTCCGAGCTGCTCGCCCCCGTGGGCCTGATGACGCCGCAGCTGGCCTGGCAGCCCGGCGAGGTGGTGCGCGTTCGCACCCCGATCTACCTGCCGGCGTCGATGGCGACGACGGTGGTGCACCGCTGGTCACGGTGGGGGGAGGGCGAGTGGGTGGCGACCGATCGCATCGCCCTCGACATCCGCGGCGGCCGGGAGGAGGGCTTCCGCACCTACTCGCTGAAGCGACGCACGGAGCCGGGCTCGTGGCGGGTGTTCGTCGAGACCCCCGACGGCCGGGAGCTGGGTCGGGTGACCTTCGAGCTGGTGGCTTCCGAGGCCGAGTAGGCCGCTACTGCAGCGTCAGGCCGGTGATGTAGTCGCGCTTGCCGAGCTCGACGCCGTTGTTCCGCAGGATGGCGTAGGTGGTGACGACGTGGAACGAGAAGTTCGGCAGGGCGAACTCGTTGGCGTAGTCGGTGGCCCGGATGGTCTTGCCCTCGGGAAGGAAGGGCAGACTCAGGCTGCGCTCGCCGGCCTGCTCGAAGGCCTCGGTCGGCAGCTCGGCGAGGAAGGTGCGCACGGCCTGCACCCGGTCGCGCAGCTCGGCGAGGGTGGTCTCGGTGTCGGGATGCTTGGGGGGCTCGACGCCGGCGACGCGGGCGCCGAGGAACTTGGCGCCGTCGGCGGCGGCCTGGACCTGGCGGCGCAGGGGGAACATGTCGGGCGCGAGGCGGGCCTCGAGGAGCACGGCGACGTCGAAGCCCTTGGCCTCGGCGTGGGCCTCGGCCTTGTCGAGCCAGGCAAGGAGGTTGCCGAGCATCTTGGCGGGCTGGGTGACGGCGAGGGCGTAGGTGTTCATGGCGGCTCCAGGGGAAAAAGCGGCTCTATCGTCGCCCCGAGGTGGGGTGCAGCTGTCGGGTCGGACAGTAGGCCCCCGCCTGCCGGTGAACCCACCAGCCCTCGTCGCCGGGCTGGGTGAAGCGGAACATGGCGACCCGGGCCCGGGCGTAGCGGGGTGCCGCCAGTGGTGGCGGACCCATGAGCGCGACGACCGAAGGCTCCTGGTCGAGGAGGCGCTGGAGGAGGGTCCCCACCCAAGGATCGCTGCGGCACGAGCCGAGGGCGGCGAACCACAGCTGCCAGTCGAGACGTGGCATGTGGAGGGGGACCACGGGGGGGCGCTCCTCAGGGGCCGTCGGCTGGAAGCGATATGGCCAGCGAGACCAGCTCTGACCGTCGTCGCTGACCTCGATCCACACCATCGGCCGAGCCCGGGTCATGGTCGCGAACAGCCCGTAGCTGTTGACGGTGCGCCACGCGCGGGTGGCCTCGACGCGCTGCTGCAGAGGCTCGGGCAGGGCGGGGGCACCGAGCCGCTGGGCTCCGAGGACCACCCCCAAGCCCACGATCGGCCCCGCGATCAACAGGTGGACTCCCCGACGAGCCCTGCGGTAGCCCTCGCTGGCAGGCAGGCCTCGCCTCTCGGTGAGCGCGACCAGGCGAGCGGGGAGCACCCGGCGCCACACGTCGTCGCCCAGCAACGGCACACACAGGGCGAGGGTGAGCCACTGAAAGAAGCCGTAGTTGCCCGTGAGCAGCAGCAAGCACAGCACCGCCACGAAGCCGCCGAAGGCCACCGCGCGGCCTGGGCGGCCGGCGAAGACGAGCAGGGGAAGGACGAGCTCGATGGCGAGGGTGGCCCAGGTCTCCAGCTGGTGGAAGGCGGCGGGGAGGTGGTGGGCGTACCAGCTGACGGGGTTGGGGAGCGGCTGCGTCTCGTAGTGGTAGGCCATGGCGCTGCCGTCCCACCAGGTCGGGTCGCCGCTGGCGAGCTTCACCGCCCCCGACAGCCACATCAGCTTCACCAACAGCAGCCGCATCAGCCACGTGGCCACCCGCGACGGCTCCCGCGCTCCCCAGGGATGCCAGCGGGCGTACAGAGCGGCGGTGAACAGCGCCTCGAGGAGCAGCGTGTCCCACTGGAACGACAGGAAGCGCTGGCCGACGAGGCTGACCGATAGGTAGCAGGCCCACGCGACCCACAGCAGGGGCCCCTCCGCCGGCACGCCGACCATCACGGCGGCACTGGCCAGAGCGCCGGCCCACAGCAGGCCCTCTACGGGGATCCACCAGGCGAGGGTGGGGAGCCGCCAGATGGCCTGGTCACCCAGGCCCTCGGCCACGCGGTCGAGCCAGGGCTGGTAGGGCAGCAGGCCGTCGGGACCGATGAGGCCTTCCGCCTGCCAGGCCAGGCTGACGAAGGCGACCACAGCGAGTGCCCCGAGCAGGCGCAGGGTGATCCATCGCGCCAGCGCGTCTCGCGTCGGTTCAGCCATGCCACCTCGGGGTTGTGGGCAGGCTACCCGCGATTCGTGCGCCGAGCCGCGTGAAAAGGCAGGGCCTACGGTACCGTTCGTTTTGGTGCGGCCCGAAGTGGCCGTTTTGCCTGGACTTCCAGGCTAGAGTTGGGTACTACGCTCCTATGGGGGCCGGCGTGTGGACGTTGTTTTGGGGGCTGTCGCAGGCCTGGGCAGGCTACGACGTGGGCGTCTTGACCTGGTCCGACACGATCCCTGGGCAGATCGCGATGCGCCAGGGCCTCGAGGCTGAGGCGGGCCGGCTGCGAGCGGCTGGTGCCTCGCTACAGCTGCACGTGCACGTGGCGGGCGATGGGGAGAAGGGCATCGAGCGCCAGATCCAGCAGATGGAAGCGCTGGTCTCCCAGGGGGTCGATGCCATCGTGGTGCAGCCGACCGACTCGGCGGCCTTGTCGGTGCCTCTTCAGAAGGCCAATGCAGCGGGGATCCCGGTGGTGGCCTACGACCAGTACATCCGTGGGGGTGAGCTCGCCGCCTACCTCACCAGCGACAACCGGCAGGCGGGCAGGCTCGACGGCGAGTACATCGCAGCGCGCTTTCCCGATGACCGCCCCATGAGGCTGGTCCTCGTGGAGTACCCGCATGTGTCGTCCACCATCGAGCGGGTCGACGGGTTCATGGATGCCCTCGAGGCGGCCGGCCAGCCCGTCACCGTGGTCGGCACCTTCCAGGGCGTCGATCCGGTCTCGGGGGCGCGCGCCGCCGCCCAGCTCCTCGCGGCCCATCCCGAGAAGGGCTCGGTCGATGTCGTGTTCACGGTCAACGATGGAGGCGGGCTGGCGGTCGTCGACGCGCTGGCAGCGGCCGGGCGCGACGAGATCGTCGTCGCGACCATCGATGGCGACCCAGCGAGCGTGGCCAACGTGCGGGCGGGGCGGCTGACGGTCATCGACGCCGCCCAGTTCTGTGGCGAGCTGGGCGCAGCGGCGATGCGGGCCACCTACGCGGTGCTTCAGGGCAAGCCCGTGGAGCGTCATCAGCTGGTGCCGACCTTCCCGATCACTCGGGAGACGGTCGACCTGTACGGGGGCTGGGCCGCGCCGCTTCCCGAGGCCGTCGCCCTTCCGTGGTCCACCTCGGAGCCCCAGTGGCGCCCTACGCTTCGCGGGAGTGGCGTTGCCGACGGTCCTCGATAGCCCGAGCCTGCGCTTCGACCGGCAGCTGGCCATCGCCTTTGGTGCCCTGGCGGCGGTCATGCTGTCAGTGCTCGGGCTGATCGCGGTGGCGGCCACGGCGTCGTCGAACGAGCGGGAGCAGGCGGAGTTCGTCGACACCATCGCGGCCACCTTGGCGGGGTCGGCGGCCGAGGTGGGGTTCTCCGGGAAGTGGCACACCCGACAGCTCTTCCAGCGACTCCACGAGGAGAACGACGCCATCGTGTTCCTGAGTCTGGTCGGCCCTGACGGTGTGGTCCTCGCGAGTCACGACCCGGCGCGCGACGGCACCGTGGCGACAGGCGATGGGCTTGCCGAGGCGATGTCGACGCTGCAGACCGGAGAGCGGGGCCTCCAGCGCCGCTGGGAGGCCGGCGAGCACCTCACCGAGGTCGACGTGCCCATTCGTGGGGGGTTCGAGAACCACCTCCTCGGGGTGCTCCGCGTGGGGGTGCGTACGCGCTCCTGGGGGCAGACTCTGTGGGACGCCGCGTGGGTCATCGTCATCGCCATCGGGGTGCTGGTCGCTTCGGCGGTTCCCGTGCTGGGGATCCTGGCGCGTCGCTTTGCCGCTCCGGTCCAGCGTCAGGCGCGGCAGCTGCTCGCGCTGATGGAGCACACGCCCTTGTTCATTGCCGTGTCCGACGCCGACGGGCGGGAGGTCCTGGTGAGTCGGCACCTCGAGGATGTCCGTGGCCGCTCCGCTGCCAACGAGACGGCCTTTCGAGACCTGCTGGATGGCGACCCCGAGGGAGTCGGCCCGGCGCTCGAGGAGGTGGCCATCGATGGCGAGGCGCATGCGCTGTTGAGTCTGCGCTTCCCGGTGGGCTCGAGTCAGCGGTGCTGGATCGGTTCCGACACGACCGCCCTGTCGGAGGCATCGGCGCAGCGCGATCGGTTCGCGTCGGTGGTGGCCGCCAGCCCTGACGTCGTGGCGTTGTTTGGTCTCGACGGCCAGGTGCAGCACGTCAACAACGCCTTTCACGAGCTGCTCGGCTTCCGACCCACCGAGCTCGATGCCATCGATCTGTGGGGGGTGATGGTCGACGGCGAAGGTGGGCTGCGGGGCGAGGTGGAGGCCTGTCTGGAACGGGGCGAGGTGTGGCGGGGCGTGCTGCGTCTGGCGCATCGTGACGGGAGCAGGGGGCCCTTCCAGGTCGTCGTGGCCTCGGTGGCCGGCGGAGGCGCGCTGGTCGCGCGCGACATCCGCGAGGAGCTGGAGCAGCGAGGGAGGGCACGCCAGTCGGAGAAGCTCGAGGCCATCGGCCGCGCGGTGGGCGGCGTAGCCCACGACTTCAACAACCTGCTGACGGTGATCCTGTCCGCCGCGGAGATGCTGTTGGAGGCCGACTCGCTCGACAGCGTCGGCCGCGACGCCGAGGTGGTGCTCGACGCGGCGGAGCGCGCTCGGGTGTTGACCAGCCAGTTGCTCACCTTCACCGGCCGGGGGGAGCGCTCGCTGTCGACGGTCGACCTGCGGGAGGTGTTGCTCGGATGCGAGGGCATGCTGCGCAGGCTCACTCCCGAGCGGATCGCGCTGACCATCGATGCCGACGAGGGCCTGTGGCCGGTGTGGGCCGACGCGGGGCAGCTGCAGCAGGTGGTCACCAACCTGTGCGTCAACGCGCGGGATGCCATCGAGGGAGACGGTTGCATCGAGGTGCGGGCTCGCAACGTACACACCGACGAGGGTGACCAGGTCGAGCTGACGGTGCGTGACGACGGGGTGGGGGTGTCCCCAGCGGTGGCCGATCGCATGTTCGAGCCGTTCTTCACGACCAAGGAGCACGGGAAGGGAACGGGGCTGGGCTTGTCGATCGTGCATGCCTGCGTGGAGGGCGTGGGCGGTGTGCTGTCGGTCGACTCGACCCCGGGTCTCGGCACGTCGATGGTCGTGCGGCTACCGCGAGCCGGGGCGCCGATCCGCGAGGTAGCGCCGTCAGCATCCACGGGTGCGGTCGCGGGAGGCGACGTGCTGGTCGTCGACGACAAGCCCGAGGTGCGCGAGGCGGTGGCGAGGTCCCTTCGCTCTCTGGGCTACTCCGTGTGCACCGCAGGCGGCGGGCCACAGGCTCTCGACATGTTGGGCGGAGACCACGGCATCCAGGTGGTGTTGACCGACCTGGCCATGCCGGGAATGACGGGTGTGCAGCTGGCCGACCTCATCGAGGCGCGGCACCCCGAGGTCGGCCTGGTGTTCATGTCGGGCTATCGCGGGCAGTTCACCAGCATGGGCTGGGAGCCCGGCGCGCGGCCCGTCATCGACAAGCCGGCGACGGCCGAGCGCATGCACGGCGCACTGCAGCAGGTGCTCGGCCCGCGGGCTCATGGGTCTTCGACGTAGCGCATCCACCCGTCGTCGCCGGTCACCCATCGACCGCAGCGCTGGTCGGTGCCGTCGCGCACGAACGAGCCGTCGAGGCACTCGGTCCAGCCGGCGCCAGGGCCACCCTCGAGGGGAATCGGAAGCTGGATGGGGCTCGGGCCCGCCTTGATCCATGCTCGCCACCCGGCATCGAAGCCGCTCACCCCTCGGGGGTAGCTGGATTCCACGGCGTCGAGGCCCGCGCGGTGGCTGCCGCGGCTCGTCTGCATGATCACGTTCGACAGGGTGGCCTTGCCCTGCGGCGTCGTGAGCAGGAAGGCACACATCGACCAGCCGATGCCGTACTCGGGCCCCCCGACGGGTGTGGAGGGCAGCTGCGACCACACTGCGCTCTCCGACAGCAGCCGAGAGGCGGGGGGAAGCCCGTCGGCGTGGGCCTGCAGCCAGCGAACCAGCCGCGGGTTGGGGCGGAGCCACACCGCGTTGCCGTCGGTCTGCGCTGTCTCCATCACCTCGGCGCAGCCCTCCTGCACCCACTGTGGGACTCGGCCCGCGCCGGCCACGGCGAGCAGGTAGTGGGTCATCTCGTGCAGGAAGGTGCCGTGGAAGTCGTCGGTGGACGTGTTCTTCCAGACCACGCCCTTGCCGAGGAGCGGGGAGAAGTAGCCCAGCGTCGGCTGGGTGAGCCCCAGCGCTCGGGCTTCCTCGTCGTAGCGGTCGCGCGAGGCGATGGTGCGGATGTGCACCGTCGTCGGCTCGGGCAGGGCCAGGCCCAGGTCGGTGCCGATGAGGTGGTGGATGCGGCCGGCGGCCCGCACGACCGACTGCTTGGTGGACGCTGACAGGTCGTAGTCGGCGGCCTCTACCGTCAGGTCGAGGGTGCCGGCGAGGGCGAGGCCGGCCAGGGCTAGAAGCAATCGGGCACCGACTGGGGGGTGCCACCCGCTTCGTTCTCCATCTGGATGAGCTCGCGCTCCCAGAAGCAGAGGTCGTCGGCCTTGGCGAGGTAGCCGAACTGGTAGAGGGTGTCGTTGTCGTCGACCTGGTCGGTTATCCGCGCGGCGCCCCAGTGCAGGGCGCGGTGGCGGGCGTCGACCTGTGCGGCGGCGTCGGTCATCGTGGCGGCTGCGGCGGTGAGCTCGGGCTGGGGGTCGCCACCGCGTGCGAGGGTGACGGCGGCCCCAAACACCTCGGAGGCGAAGCGGGCACGCAGACCGGTGACCATCAGGCCCTGGTGCACCTCGGGGAACCAGATGTTGGGAGGTGGCCCCACGGAGGTGCGGTACGGGGAGGCCGGCACGGTGGCAGCGATGGCGAGCAGGTCGTCAGACAGCGCCGCCAGCTTGTCGACCCGGGCCGACATCTCGTCGAGCTGCTCTTCGTTCATCGTCTGGATGCCCGCGAAGCTGGGCCGGTCGGGCTGGCTGACGATGCCCTGGTAGCCGCCGACATCGATGATCAGCTCCCGCCCGGCCAGGTAGGCGGCGAGTCGGTCGACGATGAGGGCTTGGTGCTGCCGGTCGGCGGCGGCGATGATGGCGTCGGACACGACCTGGCCTTCCGCGCCCCACGGGGTGAACCAGGTAGCGACCTCGTCTTCCCAGCGCTCGGGGAGCTCGTAGTTCATCCGCAGGGTGGCGATGTCGTTCTGCCAGTAGCCCCACTCCCAGCCCGAGCTGAACAGCACGTGGTCTTGCAGCGCGCCGGGACCGACCTGCTGGCGCACCTGGTCCATGTCGTGAAAGCGGCTGCGGATGTACAGCGGCAGGTAGGTGGGCACGTTGATGTCGAAGGCGACCCAGTAGGCCGACTCAGGGAAGTAGCCGACGGGCTCGTCGTTGCGTAGCGCCTCGAGCAGGTAGTCGCGGTGCTCGTCGAACTCCTCGTGAAGGTAGGCCAGGCCTGCGTCCTCGAAGAGGTTGTAGTACATCGTGGTGTGGATCCACGGCTTCGCACCCAACAGAGTCCCCAAGAAGTAGTAGAGCATCTCCTCGCCCTGGTACTCGATGCGAAGGTCGTCGTAGTTGCCCACGTGGATGACCGTGGTGACCTCGATGTCGGGGTCGACCTCGTGCATGAGCTCGACGGCGAGGGTGCCGGCCTCGACGAAGGTCTCGGGCTCCTCGCCGCTGAACTCCCCGAACGACAGGTTGAGCAGGTCGGGGCCGGGGCTGGTGAGGGTCTCGAGCCGGGCTCGCACGCCATCCGGGTCGATGGTGGAGCTGTCTTCGAGATCGAAGGCGAGCTGCAGGTTGGCACCGCCGAACAGCTGCACCCCCAGGCCGGTGGTCATGCCGCGCGCGTGGGCGTAGTCGATGAGCTCGGTGGTGTGCTCGGTCCACCGGTCGTCGCCGCCGGTGATGTTGCTCAAGGCCACCCACTGGATGTGGTTGCCTCGGTTCTTGACGACCCAGTCGATGATCCGCTTGGCCTTCTCCATGTCGGTGTTCGAGCCCGGCTCCCAGAACACGAACAGCCCCTCGATGGGGTGCAGGGTGTGCATGTGCAGACCCCGACGTGCCATGTCGGGGCAGTGCTCCACCCCGAAGCCCGAGCGGTCGAGCTCGAGGGTCTCGGGGGCGTGGGGGCGGACGGGATGGAAGAAGCGGTGCCCCGCGGCCTCGGCGATGTCGGCGGCGCCATACTGCATGCCGGTGATGTCGCCGGCATGCACCTCGAGTACGTCGCCGAGGTCGTCGACGCGGTAGCAGCCCTCCCCGTCGAGGTCTTCCACGAACGTGATGGGCAAGCCCTCGGTCTTGACGGTTCCCTTCGTCAGCACGGGGCTGTCGGCGAACGCGACGAAGTCGGCGAACACCGATGTGTGAAGCGCAGGGGGCACGACGACGAGCTGCTGCGGTTCGCGTGCACCCGGCGCAGACGGCGAGCCGTCATCGCCAGAGCAAGCGAGCAGGAACAAGAGAGTCAGCATGGTCGCTCCACATCTGCCAGAGGGTAGCAGCGTGGGGCATGAGCGGCAGGGGGCGCCGCGAGGACTAGAGGGAGAAGAGGAACACGGCCGACAGGCCGAAGCCGACAGCGAGGGAGCAGAGGCGGAGACCTTCGGCGTAGCGGTGCGCCAGGGGGTCGACAGACATGGTGTCTCCAGAGAGGGGGTACATCGCTATTGTCACATAGCCGTCACACAATAGCAACAGAAGGTTGCGGGCGCGATGCTGGAATCACGGACGAACGCCGAGAATAACCGTTGTCCTTGTGTGTCACGGGCACGCAGGGCGGCGATGTTCGGCCGAAAAGAGGCTTGGCCCGTGGGGCCACCGCCGCGTCACCAAACGGTCACACAGGGGCGATGAGCTCAGCGACTACGTCGCCCGGGTCGAGGGCAGTCACCGACCCCTCCAGCGGCACCTCGAGGGCCTCCGCGAGGCAGCGAGCGAGGGGCGCGGCGGTGGCCTGGACGCTGGGGGCCCACCCGAGGTGGTCGGCCACTCGTGTCATCACCGAGGCGTCGAAGCCACAGGGCTGGATGGCCTCGAAGCGGGCGAGGTCGACGGTGAGGTTGAGGGCCAGGCCATGCCAGGTGACCCAGCGCCGGCAGGCGATACCGATGGAGCACACCTTCTGCGGCAACCCATCGGCCTGCGGCAGCCACACGCCGGTGTTTCGCTCGTCGCGGACCGGCGACAAGCCCATGCCCTGCAGCAACTGAATTACCGCGTCTTCGAGGCTGTGCAGGTGCAGGTGCAGGTCGGCGCGGCGGCCCTCGAGCTTCACGATGGGGTAGGCCACCAGCTGCCCGGGACCATGCCAGGTGGCATCCCCTCCACGCTCGATGGGCACCACCGGCACGTCGCCAGGGTCGAGCACCGAGGCCTGCGCGTGACGTGCCCGCCCGAGGGTGATGACCTCGGCGTGCTCGAGCAACAACACCACGTCGCCGATCGCATCGCGGGCGCGCAGCCCTACGAGCTCCTCCTGCAGCGCGTGCACCGCTCGGTAGTCGGACTGCCCTCTCAGCCTCAGGAAGCGCGCCACAGCGCCTCCACGTGGGGCAGCAGCGCGGCGGTCACCTCGTCGATGCTCCCGGTGCCGTCGAGGGTGACGATGTGGTCGCCGCGGGCACGGAGGCGCTCGATCACGCGGTGGTAGCTGTCGCGGATGGCGACCAGCCGGCCTTCCTCCTCGAACAGCTCCCGCTCGCCCCCGCGGGCGGAGATGCGCCGCAGGCTCTCGGCGACTGGTACCTCCACGAAGACGGTGAGGTTGGGCACGCGGAACGAGGCGTTGAGGCCCCACACCTCGTCGAGGGGCTGCTGCAGCGACTGGTAGGCCAGCGAGCTGTGCAGGTAGCGGTCGGAGATCACCACCTCGCCGCGGGCGAGGGCAGGCTCGATCTCACGGTGCAGGTGGTCGGCCCGGTCGGCGGCGAACATCCACGGCAGCGTCGCGGGGGCCGGTGCGTCGGGGTCGCGCTGCAGGGTGCGGCGGATGAGCCGGCCCACGGGCAGGTCGGTGGGTTCCCTCGTGCGGAGGACCACGCGGCCTTGCGCCTCGAGATGGGTGGCCAGCCGCTCGAGCTGGGTGGTGGTGCCGGCGCCGTCGAGGCCCTCGAGTACGATGAACATTCCGTCGGCTATCGCGCCGCACCTGACCTTCGCATCGAATGAAGGGGTTGTCGGGCGCGTCGGGTAGCGCCACACTGTGCACAGCTGGAGGGGACATGCGACGGACGACCACGTGGGTGCTGGCTTGCTCGCTGCTGACGGGCTGCGAGGTGCTCGGAGACATCGCCGATGGGGTGGAGCCGCCGACGGCTTCGCTGGAGCGGGTCGACCTGGTGCATGCACCCGAGGCGATGGAGCTCGCGGCATGGCAGTGCCACGAGAGCTTCGACGACTTCTTCTGCCAGGGCGACCTGTCCGACAAGCCGAAGAAGAACAACCTGCTGTACAGCTTCGATCTGGTCTTCGATCTGGGCAACCCCAACGACAAGCTCCCCATCCCGCTGGTCGAGCTGCTGCTGGGCATGGATGTCTACGAGGGCAACAACCTCGGTCGCGCCTGCGTGTCGTTCTGCGACCCCGACGACGAGACGTGTGCCCCGGGCATCGACGCCGAGGGTGCCTGCCAGGCCGACGAGGCCGACGACGTCGACTCCTTCGAAGACATCATCCCCACCGTCGACGACCTGGTCGGCATCGGCGAGGCCGTCATGGCCAACGACGTCGACAACGGCGACTGGCGCTGGGTGAACGGCGGGGAGTCGGTGGAGGCCCACATCCAGTTCGACCTCGACGCCGGCGTGATGCTCGATCTCGGCGACGAGCTGATCAACGACGCCCTCGACGATGTGCTGTCGGGGCGGAACATCAAGCTCGAGGTGCCCTACGCGGCCGACGGCTCGGTGTTCTTCGACGTGCCGGAGCTGGGGCGCAAAGCCATCGGCTTTGGCCCCACCGAGAACACCTGGGTCGTGCAGTAGCTACAGGCCGAGCTGCTGGGCCACGAGGGCCGCGGCAGCAGGCAGCGTCTGCACCACGAGGATGGCGGGGCTGACCGTCGCCGCGCCGTAGATGCCCACGACCACGACGAAGACGAGCAGCATGGTCAGAGCGCCCGCGTTGCCTACCAGCAGGGCCCACACGATGCACAGGGCCAGCACCAGGTTGTAGACCCCCTGGTTCGACGCCAGATCCTTGGTGAGCGCAGCCTTCTCCTCGGACAGGCGGAAGATCTTGCGCCCTCGAGGCGTCGTCCACAAGATGCTCTCGAGGACCATGAAGCCGACGTGGAGGGCCGCGACGATGGCGGCCAGGACGGTGGTGATCACGTGGGCTCCCGAGACGTGTGGGTCGCGCCTTCATACCACCGGGGGGGAGGCGCGATGCGGGTAGGGGTGCTGGGCGCGACGAGTCGGCTGGGGCAGTGCACGGTGGAGGCGCTGGCGGAGCACGAGGTGGTGCCCTTGCTGCGCCGGTCCGACGCCCTGCCCGGGGCCCGTCGGCTCGATCTGGGCGAGCCGACGGGGATGGGGGAAGCGCTGGCGGGGCTCGAGGTGGTGGTGTCGGTGGCGGGGGCGCCCATCGTTCCTTGGCCCGTGCTTCCGCGGGTGACCTTCGAAGGTATCGACCGTGACGGCCATCGTGCCCTGGGGCTGGCGGCGCGTCGCGAGGGCGTGCGGCGGGTGGTGTACGTGTCGGTCTTCGGGGAGGGCATGGAGCACCTCGCCTACGTGCGGGCGCACCACGAGGCGGAGGCGGCGCTGCGGGAGGCCGTGCCCGAGGTGGTGGCGGCGCGGCCCGTCGGTCTGTTCGGTGCGTTCGACCAGCTGGTGCCGATGGCTCGGCTGGGCCTGGGCGTCGACCTGCAGGGAGGGCGGGCGCTGACCAATCCGGTCTCGGAGCGGGATCTGGCGGCGGTGCTGGCTCAGGCCGTGGTCGACGAGGCGCCGGCTGAGGTGCAGGCGGTGGGAGGGCCCGACGTGCTGACGAGGGCGCAGATCTGGGACCTCGCCTTCGCGGCGCAGGGCCGGGGCGGAGTCCACCTACCGAGCCACCCAGCGCTGCTGACGGCGTCGGCCCGCGCGCTACGCCTGGTCGACCGCCGTGCCGCCGACGTGCTCGACTTCCTTCGGTTCATCCTCACCCACGACGGGGTCGCCCCGCAGGTGGGGACCGAGCGGCTCGCCGACTACTGGAGCTGATCAGCCTCGCCAGGTGTCCCACGCGCGGGCGGCCCGTGCCTTGCGCGCGGTGGAGGCCACCGACAGCAGGGCCTGGTCACGCTGCCAGCGCGTCGCTGCCTCTCCCGTCAGCGGGGCGGCGCTCAGCAGGGCCTCGGCCTGGCGCCACACGCCGGCCAGGGCGAGGTGCACCGCCGTGTCGCCAGGGGACTCCGCACTCAGCGCCCCCAGGGTGACGACCAGGGCCATGGCCTGCTCGCGCCACGCCTCGTCGCCATGGCTACGCTGGGCCTCACCGAGGGTGTAGCCGAGCAGCGCGCCCAGCACATGGAGGTCTTCCACCGTGCGGAACGGCTTGACGACCTCGTCGTAGCCATCCGCCTCGCGCACCTGCACCACCGGCGCGTTGTCGAGCACGAGCTGGCCGTGGGCCACCTCGGGCACGAAGGGGGTGGGGGGACCGGGCGTCCAGGTCTGGCCGGGGCCACCCGCTTGCACCCGGGCGACGACCAGGCGAGGGCGGTGCCCCTCGACGGACGGGTCGCGGGCCACCACCCACACCGTGTCGGCCACGTCTCCGAGGGTGACGAAGGTCTTGGTGCCGCTGATGCGGCCTCCGACGATGGTGGTGTGGATGGCGCGGGGGTGGTTGCCCTCGGCCTCGGTGACGGCGAGGGCGGCGAGGCCGTGGTCGCCCAGGAGGTGCTGCAGCGCTGCCTGGTAGCCCGACACGAAGGCCATGCCGGCGCGGTCGGCCCGGGCCGACGCGAGCACCGCACGGGCAAAGGGCGTGGGGGCCCGCACCTGGCGATGCCACGACCACCACGCATCGAGGTCGGCCGGAACCGGGGGGGCACTGGCACGAAGGGCGGTCCACCAAGCGGGCATACGTGCCTCCTCGTGCCTGCTATCGTGGCACGGGAGGTGGGGATGCCGAAGTGGGCATGGTTGGTGGTGGGAGTGGTCGTGGGAGCGTCGGCGCACGCGGCCACGATGTGGCCCACGGTGGGATCGATGGACGACACACCCTGGCGTGTCGCGAGCTCGGGGCAGGCGAAGGTGCAGGCGCTGGCACGTGGGCAGAATGCCTTCGTCGGGCGGATGATGCTGGAGCCGGGGGCGAAGGTTGCCGCGCATGCCGACGCGACCGAGGAGTTCGTGGTGGTGCTGTCGGGCGGTGGCACGATGGTGCTCGGCGGCGAGACCCATCGGCTGACGAAGGGGTCGGTGGTGTACATGCCGGCCGGGATCGAGGTGTCCTACACCAACGGCGACGCGGCGTCGGAGATCTTGCAGGTGTTCGCTGGGCCGGGGCCCGCCAGCAAGTACGACGCCTGGCCCGTCGCGCCGTGAGCTAGCGGGGCAGCTCGGGGGCGCGGTGCGGGCTGCCGTAGGCGTAGCCGAGCACCTCGTCGTCGTCGGTGGCCACCAGCCAGGGGTAGCCGCCGTCGACCAGGCCGTTGAGCCGGCGCGCCATCGCGGAGGCGTCGGGGGCGACCGCCTCGAAGCTGGTAGAGCCCTCGGTGACGAACGGGGCATAGATGCTCGCCAGGGCCTCGGCATCGAGGCGTCGGGCGGGGCGGATCATGGGGCGGTGATCTCGTCGGGGCTCACCAGGCTGTAGAACACCGCGTCGATGGCCTCGCCACGGAGCATGGCGACCTGGCGGTGCAGCCCCTCCCGCACGAAGCCGACCTTCTCCGCGACCCGGCGGGAGCCGTGGTTGTCGACGTGGTGGTGCAGGTGGATGCGGCGCAGCCCGGCGTGCTCGAAGCCGAAGGTCGCGCACAGGCGGGCTGCCCGGGTGGCGAGGCCTTGGCCCTCGGCGTCGGTGCGCGTCCAGTAGCCGAGGTTGGCCTGCTTGCCGGCGATCTGGTTGATGCCGACGGTGCCGAGCACGACGGGGTCGTCACGGCGGCGCACCACGAAGTCGTAGGCGGTGCCGGCCTGCCAGGCCAGCCACGTCTGGCAGGCCCAGGTCATGCTGGTGTCGAGGTCGTAGTCGAGGGAGGCCCACGGCTGCCAGCGGTTGAGCTCGGTGATCGAGGCACGCACGGAGGCCAGGATGGCCTCGGCCTGCCTCGGGTCGACGCGGCTGAGGACCAGATCGCCGTCGGTCAGGGTGGAGGGGGGCGTCGCCATGGGAACCTCGCGTCGGCCCGTGCGTATCGTGGGGCGGTCGGCGGCGCCTGGCAGGTGACAGGGCCCTCAACGACAACGCCCCCGCCAGCAAGCTGACGGGGGCGTTTCGTAGATGGCGCACCCAAGAGGAGTCGAACCCCTAACCTTCGGATCCGTAGTCCGACGCTCTATCCAATTGAGCTATGGGTGCAGAGCTCCACAGGTGACCCTGCGAAGCGCGCCCTCTCATAACGCGGCTCCTGACGGCTGCACACGATCTGCGATCGTCGGATCCGACGAGGTAGGCAAGAGGCTGGTCGCCCTTGGATTTTTGCCGTGGTGCACGCACAGCGCGCCGATCGTGAGGTGATCGCGGTGGCCTCAGCGAGACGCTGGGAGCAGCGCAGGCGGCAGCCGTCGATGACCTCGTCGGCAGTGACGGTCATCGAGGCGCGGCGGGGGGGGGGGAACTGGCGGAGTCGGAGGGATTCGAACCCTCGGTGGGCTTGCACCCACACTGGATTAGCAATCCAGCACCTTCGGCCACTCGGTCACGACTCCAGTTCCAGGACGGAGGCGGTGGGATTCGAACCCACGGACCTCTCGGTCGGCGGTTTTCAAGACCGCTGCCTTCAACCACTCGGCCACACCTCCGCAGCGCGGCGGCAGAGGCATAACCGGCGGTCGAGTCGCGTCAACCGCTCGGCGGACGGATCACGTCGAGGCCGCCCATGTAGGGGCGCAAGACCTCGGGAATGACCACCGAACCGTCGGGCTGCTGGTTGTTCTCCAAGATCGCCACGACCGTGCGCCCCACGGCGAGACCCGACCCGTTGAGGGTGTGAGCCAGGCGGGGCTTGGCCTTCTTGCTGCCCTCGCTGGCCGGCCGGTAGCGCAGGGCCATGCGGCGGGCCTGGAAGTCGCCGAAGTGGCTGACCGAGCTGATCTCGCGGTAGCCCTGGCTGGGAAGCCACACCTCGATGTCGAAGCAGCGGTGGGCCGAAAAACTCACGTCGCCGCCACACAGCTCCATCACCCGGTACGGAAGCTCCAGCGCCTGGAGCATCGCCTCGGCGTGGCCGAGCAGGGCCTGATGATCGGCCTCGGCCCGGTCGGGCTCGGTCACCCACACCAGCTCGACCTTGTGGAACTGGTGGACTCGGATCAAGCCCCGCACGTCGCGGCCTGCGCTCCCCGCCTCGCTGCGGAAGCACGGCGAGAAGCACGCATACTTCTTGGGCAGCTCGTCGAGCTCCAGGATCTCTTCGCGGTGCAGGTTGGTGACCGGCACCTCAGCGGTGGGGATCAGGTAGGCATCGCCGCCGTTGAGGGGCTCGGCGAGCTTGAACATGTCGCTGGCGAACTTGGGCAGCTGGCCGGTGCCTTCCGCCGCGCTGCCGTGCACGATGTAGGGGGTGAGCAGCTCGGTGTAGCCGTGGTGCTCGGTGTGCTGGTCGAGGAAGAAGTTGATCAGCGCACGCTCGAGGCGCGCGCCGGCGCCCACCAGCACGTAGAACCGAGCTCCCGTGAGCTTGGCCGACCGGTCGAAGTCGAGCACGCCGAGGTTCTGGCCGACCTCGACGTGGGCCAGGCCCTCACCGAGCTTCAGCCTCGGCTCGCCCCAGGTGCGCAGCACCTGGTTGTCTTCGTCGCCCTTGCCGTCGGGCACGGCCTCGTGGAGCAGGTTGGGCAGGCCCATGCACAGCTCGAGGCGCCGGCTCTCGACCCCGTCGAGCTCCTCCTCCAGCACCTTGGTGCGCACCGAGCCGTGGCTGACGCGCTCCTTCATGGCGTCGGCCTCGTCGCCCTTGCCTTCGCGGTAGAGCTGGCCGATCTGCTTCGACAGGGTGTTGCGCTCGGCGCGCAGGGCATCGCGCTCCGAGATGAGCTGGCTGCGTCGCTCCGACAGCGCCACGATGGTCTGCAGGTCGTGCAGCATGGCGGGGTCGGCGTGGCGGCGCTCGAGGTGGCGCTGCACGAGCTCGGGCTTTTCGGCGATGAGGTGCGGGTCGATCATGGCGTCTCCGAGGCGGCCCCCTAATGCGCGGGGCCCGTGAGGGGAACGGTCGGAGGCGCCGGACGTCGACGCCCCCTCGTGCACACGGCAGGAGGGGGCGCTGACAACGCGGCGAAACGCGGCGTCAGCCGGACGTGCCCCCGCCTGCGCCCGGAGATCGGAAGGCGCGACGACAGGGGAACAGATCGG
This sequence comes from uncultured bacterium, assembly GCA_965367245.1. Classification (GTDB taxonomy): domain Bacteria; phylum Myxococcota_A; class UBA796; order UBA796; genus CBDUIC01. The sequence continues at coordinate 37,999 of CBDUIC010000048.1, forward strand.
CAGGACGAACGAGCATGCAGTAGGCGTAGCCGGTCGCGGTCAGGCCGTCACGCTCTTCTGCATGCGCTTGAGGTACTCCTTGATCTCGTGGGCGATCATTGGCCCCATCACGGGCTTGAGCATGGGGGCCATCATCGCGTTCACGTCGAGGTCGACCTTCACCGTCTCGGTGTAGTCGACCTTGGTGCCGTCGCCGTCGGCGGAGAAGGTGGCCTCTCCGGCCTGGTCGGTGTTGCCGCCCTCGGCCGTCCACCGCAGGGTGTTGCCGTCGAGCACGTAGCGGCAGCGGAAGTCGCCCTGGAAGCTCACCACGCCGTGGTCCTGGTTGGCGAGGACGAAGTGCACGGTGCCGTCGTCGCCGATGGTGTGGGACGCCACGTGCTCGGTGTGGGCCACGATGGTCGCCGGGTCGGCGAAGTGGGCGCGGGTGGTCGCCAGGTCGGCGGGGACGGTGAACGTGGTGGTGTGGGAGCCTTCGAACCAGGCCATGACTGCCTCCGTGGGATGGCCTGACGGCTAACCGCGCAGAGGCGGCGGTGCCGTCGTGGGTGGGACGGTCGCCCGACCGGGGGTGTACGGCGAGCCGCAACCGGGAGTGTACGGCGAGGCGCAACTTGCGGCTTCCCGTACAATCCGGATTGTACGGCGAGGCGCAACTTGCGGCTTCCCGTACAATCCGGATTTCGTGGACGCAACGAGAGCGCGCCCCCGAAAGGAGGAGCCACAACCAGACCTTCCGGCCTCGTGGCGGCTCGGATGCGGCGTGGTCTAGGGCGCCATCGCCGCGAAGAAGGCCCACGGGTCGGCGATGAGCGCGTACACGAAGCTGACCAGCCCCGCCCAGCCGACCCCTGCCGACAGCGACAGCCCCCCGAGGGCCGCCCACAGCGGCCACGCCTTCGGCCGACGCGCCTCGGCCCCGCGCCACGGCGCTGCGGTCGCCGCCGCCGTGCCCATCAGCGCTACGGCGATGCCCACCCACCCACTGGTCGCGAGCAGCAACAGGGTAGCCCCGCCCACGGCCATGCCCCCCGCGGCCACCGCCAGCTTGGCGCGCCCCGGCCGCCGTGCCCACACGAACCAGCCACCGAGCAACGGCAAGGCCAGCAGCCACGGCACCCACAGGCGAGACAGCATCGCCAGCGTGGCCATTGGCCCTCCCTGCACCACAAGAGTAGGCCCCTCCCCGTCGAACAGGTGCCGGGTGAGGGCACGCACCTCGGGGGTGACGCTGCTCACGTCGACGGCGTTCACCCAGGCCACGACCACGTCGTCGTCAGGCGACCACCGCACGTAGGCGTACACTCCCACGGGCGAGAGCGCGCCGTTGTGCCACACCCCCGTCTCGTCGACCACCCAGCCCATCGCGTAGTCATCGAGGGCCCGGGTGATGGCTGCGTCGCGCAGCTCGGGGGTGAGCAGCTGCCCATCGCGCCACACCATCCCCCACGCCGCCAGGTCGTCGACCGTGGCCGACCACGCCCCCGCTCCGCCGAGGTCCCACCGGGCATCGTTGCGCAACAGGTGCGGCAGCACGCGGCGGCTCTCGACCCGCCCGAGGGGGGTCCACAGATGCCCAGCGACGTCGTTCCAGCCCTCGTGGATGTGGAAGCTCTCCAGGCCGAGCGGCTCGAGGAGCCGATCGCGAACCGATGCCTCGTAGCTACGACCCTCCAGGCGGCGGATCGCCTCGGTGAGCAGCAGGTAGCCGCCGTTGCTGTAGTGATGGGCGCTGCCGGGAGGCTCGCGATCGGCCAGCAGCTGGTTGCTCCGCAGCCCGGTCAGCCACTCGTCGAAGGTGGGCTCTCGCGACCACGGCGCGATGTCGAGCCCGGGCAGGCCCGAGGTGTGGGTGAGCAGCTGGTGCACCGTGATCGGCGGCTCGGCGAGCTCGGTCAGCTCGGGGAGGACCTCGTGGATCGCGGTGTCGAGCCCCAGCTCGCCGTCTTGCACCAGCGACAACACGGTGGCCGCGGTCACCGACTTCGAGATCGAGCCGATTCGGTAGGCCCCGCCCTCCGGCGCGCCCCCCAGCCGTCGCCGGTACAGCTCGGTCGCTCCGTCGAGCACGACGACTTCCCCGTACAGGCCCCCGGTGGCCTCGGCCTGGTCGAGAGCGACGTCGAAGGCGGCCACGTCGGGAGCGGCCAGGGCGAAAGAGAGAAGCCACGGTGTCATACCAGCGTCCTACCGCCCCAGGGGGCGGGCGTCGCGCGCCCCGTGAGCTGTCGGATCAGACCCTCGAGGGGACCCAGCGGATAGCGGCGCCGCCACCACAGGCTCGCGAGCACCGCCAGCGCGAAGCAACCGCCTCCGTAGGCCAGGGCCACCCACAGGGGGGCCTCGTCGAACCAGCCGTGCTGCAGGGGAACCAGGATGGCCACCGCGTGGGCGATGTACCAGGTGAAGGCCAGCTGGCCCGTGGCCACCAGCGCGACCACCCAGCCCGCACGAGCCCGTGACTGGGTCGCCTCGACGCACAGCCCGATCAGCGCCACGGCAGAGGCGCTCCCTGCTGCGATGAACAGGGGGCCCGGCGGCCGAGGCAGGGCCTGCCAGGCGTCGGCCCAGCGACCCTCGATGGCAGCGATGCCCAGCCCCTCGGTGATCAGGGCCAGCGGCACGGCCACGGCCAGCAGCCGGCGGCGGGTGCTGCGGTCGGCGAGGTCGAGGCGACCGACGGCCATGCCCACCAGCACGAAGGCGAACCAGGGAAGGGCGGGGTGCAGCCCGCTCACCCACAGGTCGCCGACCAGCCCCAGCGGGGTCCACACCGTGTCGCCCCAGGGCCAGGTGTACCAGTCGCGGACGAAGAGGCCCGACGGGGCGACCACGGCGGCAGCCAGCCACAGCACCGAGGTGGGGAGCCGCAAGAAGGGCACCGTCAGCACCAGGTACAGACCGTAGGCATGCAGGATGTCCCACGGCCACAGGTGCACGAACAGCATGCCGATGACGAACAGGACCGCCGCGCGCACGCCCAGCGCGCGGGCCTCGGCTCCGAACGCACTCGGGTCGTGGCGGACCCTGCGGGAGCGCAGCGACACCCCGAGCCCGGCCAGCACGACGAACAGCGCTGCGGCTCGCCCGTCGATGCGGTCGCTGGCCCACACGAGGGTCGCCGGCCCACGCTCGGCGGCATCCATCTGGTACTTGAAGTTGACCCAGATCATCCCCAGGATGGCCAGGGCCCGGGCCACGTCGATTCCCACGACCCGCGAAGGGGCGGGTGCGGGAGCGTCTTGCTGCATCCGGGCCCTCCTGTGGGTCCGCCGAGAGGATAGGCTGTGGCGAGGCGGGAGGCGACGTGGGGCTCGTCGGATGGGTCTGGTGGAGCGCGGCCTGCGTGTCGGCGCCCGTCCCGGTGGCGGGGGAGCTGGCGGCCGCCACGGTGCAGGTGGGGTCCCCCCAGACGGAAGCCTGCCGGGCCACGGGCGAAGGGCAGCGTGAGGTCGACGTGCCCGCGCTGCAGGTCGACGTGCACGAGGTCACCCAGGAGCGCTTCGCGGCGCTGCGGGGCTACGCGCCGTCGTTCCGACGCGACTGCCCGACCTGCCCTGTGGACAGCGTGCGCCACGATGAGGCCGAGGCCTTCTGTGAGGCGCGCTCTGCCGAGGAGGGCCTGGGCTCGTGCTACGCCTGCGAGGGGGAGGGGGCCGCTGTGCGGTGCGAGCCGCTTCCTGGGAGCTGTGTGGGCTACCGGCTGCCGACCGAGGCAGAGCACGAGGCGGCGGCGCGGGCGGGGTCGTCCGGTGGCACCCCGGCGGGGGAGCTCACCCGGTGCATGGCAGCCGACCCGGTGGCCGATCGCATCGGCTGGTACAAAGCGAACAGTGGCGGCTACAGCCAGCCAGTCGGCGGCAAGCAGGCCAACGCAGCGGGGCTGCACGACCTCGCCGGCAACGTGGCGGAGTGGGCCGCCACCGTCGCTGCCGACGGCACCGCGGCGGTGCGTGGGGGTAGCTGGTACCACAACGCCGAGCACCTACGCTCGGCGGCGCGCCTGGTAGCTCCGGCCGATGCGCGCTTGTCCTGGGTGGGGTTTCGCTGTGTCCGCTCCCGCTGAGGCGCTGGTGGCCGTGGCGGCCGTGCTCTACCTCGACGGCACCGCGGCCTCGGTGGAGCCGGGCTGTGCCGACGCGGTGTGCGCGGTCGACGCGCTGGTGCGGCAGGCCGCGGCAGCGGGGGCCAAGCTGATCGTCGCCCCGGAGTACGCGCTGCCGCAGCCGACGGCGGAGGCGGTGCCGGCGGTAGGCGAGGTCCCCACCACCAGGCTGCTGGAGCAGTTCGCCGCCACCGCCGATGCGGTCGATGCCTTCGTGGTGGTGCAGCTGCTCACCGAAGACGGCGGCGAGCGCTTCAACAGCCAGGTGGCCCTGGGCCCCGATGGCACCGTGCGCGCCGTCCACCACAAGGTCGAGCTGTATGGCGACGAGCGACGCACCCTCGCACCCGGGGAGGGCCCCACCACGTTCGACACGCCCTTCGGCCGGGTGGGGATGCTGGTGTGCGCGGATCTGTACGCCGACCCGGCGCTGCACGTGGGCCTGGTCCAGGCAGGGATCGACATCGTCGCTGTCTCCGAGCGGTGGACCGTGCCCGGCGCGGCGCGGTGGCCTGCCGCCTTCGCCCACGACTGGGGTGTCATCGTGGTCGCGGCGAACAGCGCCTCAGGCGACGCAGCCGGGGGCGGCATCTTCGGGCCGTCCGGGGTCATCGCGCAGGGCACGACCACCGGCGCCATCGTCGACCACGTGCCGTCAGGTCGAGCCGCTGGGCAGTAGCTGTGGCGCGCGCTTGTCGAGCACGAGCCACAGCGCCATCAGCCCCACGAACACCCCGCCCCACACCGGGCCGTAGCTGACGAGGGCGACGACGAAGGTGAGGGCCATCTGCAGGAAGGGCTCGGACTTCAGGTCGCGGCGGGCGATCTGGTCGAAGACGATGAGGCCCACCATGCTGACGAGCCCGATGACGGCGAAGCGGAACCAGATCAGCTGAGGGTCATACAGGTCCCACAGCATCGTCTGGGCGCCGAGCAGGTCGGTGCCCGCGACCTCGGCCATCCGGGGCAGCACGTCGTCTTTCATGAGCGCGCCGGCGGCGTCGGGGGTGAGGCCGCCCTCGCTGGACAGCCACTTGCGGCCCAGCACGGTGGGGTCGCCGCCGGTCTGGTACAGCTCGCCGGCGACGAGGCTGCCGATGAACCAGCCGATGCCGGTGGTGGCATTGACGTAGCCCAGGTAGAGCCCCTTCTTTCCGGGGGGAGCGATGCTCGCGAAGTAGCGCATCTTGGTGGGGCTGGCCCACATCTCGCCGATGCTGAACAGGGCGATGGCGGCGAGCACATACCAGCCACTGAAGCTCACCCCGAGGCCGGCGATGGCGGCCGCGGAGATCAGGATGCCGACGATCATCGCGGTCATCGAGCGGACCTTGCCGGTGACGTAGCCCAGGGCGAAGGCCAGCAGCATGATCATGCCGGCGTTGAGGTTGATGAGCTGCTCGGCAGGCACCTGGCCGGCCCACTCCTCGGGCACGCCGGCGCCGAACAGCGCGAACACCGGTCGCACCAAGGCGTCGAGGACGGCGCTGGAGTCGACCCAGTCGGTGATGAAGTTCGGGAGCAGGTCGAACAGCTGGTAGAACATCATCCAGAAGCCCGAGAACACGACGAGGAAGCTCATCAGGCGCGGCTCGCAGATGCCGATGAAGCTCGTCCATAGGGTCCACAAGAACCCACCGGAGTCTTCTCCTTCGGCTTCGGCGCCCACTTCCTTGTCGGGCTCGGGGAAGGTGAGGAGCAGCAGGTAGTTGACGCACACGATGACGGCGCAGCTGACGAACACCCACTTCCAGGCGAGCAGGCGCATGGCGCTGGCCAGGTAGGGGCCGAGGAAGCCGCCGACGTTGACGAGCTGGTAGAACAGCGCCCACCCCAGCGAGGCGTTGTCTTTCGACAGCTGCACCGCGAGGATGCCCTGCAGGCCCGGCTTGAAGATGGCCGTGCCCGCGGCGAGGAACAGCGCCCCGACGAGGAAGGTCCAGTAGACCGTTGGATGCCCCGGGATGGCCCCGGAGGCGCCGCCGGTGAGGGCCGCGCCGATGTCGACGGCGAAAGCCATGATCAGGTAGCCGAGGACCTTCACGGCGATGGCGACGCCCACCGTGAGCTTGTAGCCGTAGCGGTCGGCGTAGCCCCCGGTGAACACCGGCAGGAACGACTGCATCGCGGCCCACCACGCGAAGATCTGGCCCTTCTGCACGTGGTCGAACTCGGGCCCGCCCTGGGCCACCGACAGCACCATGTAGATCGGCAGCACGGTGCGCAGGCCGTAGTAGGCCAGGCGCTCCACCATCTCCATGGTGTTGGCGATCCAGAACACCCGCGACAGCTGGGCGAACTGTTGGCCCAGGGAGAGGGTGGAGGCGTCGTTGTCGGGGGCGGCGGCCATCGGGGCTCCTCGGCGTCGGCACGCCCCCTATCGCGGGATGGCGGCCGGGCATGGGGATGTGTCGTCGCTCGGCGCCAAGGTGTCGTCGCTACGCGACAGGCCTGCGGGGCTGCCCACGGAACAACGCCGGGTACCGATTGGCCCGCGGGGTGCAATGGAGGGGGGGGCGAGCTGTCCTGGTATGGGCACGCGCCGCACCGAATCACGAGTCGGAGGAACGGATGTGGGTCTGCATGATCCTGGTAGCGATGGGCATAGCGGCAGCCGAAGACCACGAAGGGGAGGGGGGCGCCGAGCCCGAGGTCGACGAGCAGCTGGAGGAGTGGGTGTGGCCGACCGAGCCCTGGGCGGAGCTCTCCGCCACCGAACGTTGGACGGCCATGGCGGCGCTCCGACAGCGCGAGGTGCCTCCCCTGCCCGCTGGCGTGGTCCTCAGCGACAGGGAGCGGGCGAACTGGGATCGACTCGGGCGACAGCGAGCAACCATGGGCTGGTTGGTGGGGGCAGGGCTCGGGGCCTCGGTAGCCTCGGTCGTCGTGCTGGGAGCCATTGCGGACGACTGCGTCTTCAATCTGGAAGACGTGGGGTGCCAGGTGGCGGCGTACGGCAGCACATTGCTGTTCTGGACGGCGCTGCCGACCGCCGTGGGCGCGGGCATCTCTCGATCGACGATGCGCCGCGATCGGCGTCGTCTGTTGGAGGACGCGGTGGCGCGCAGTGCACTGTCCGAAGTGCGGCTGCGACCACGTCTCTCCAGCGATGGAGGCGGCGTGGCCTTGTCGGGTCGGTTCTAGGAGGAGCGGCGGGATACGGAGGCTGACCCACTTCGAGGTGCCGTGTGCGTGTCCTGCTGATCGACTGCTACATCGACGACGCGGGCTCACGGCGCTTCTTCGAGCCCCTCATCGACGCCTCGCTCACGGTCGTGCGCCCGCCTGTGGTCGGAGGGATGAAGAGCGTGGGCTCGGTCGATGCCGTGGTGATCAGCGGCAGCCGCGCCTCGGCCAACGACGAGGATGCCTGGGTGCGCGACACGGTGGGCTGGGTCCGCGAGGCGGTGGGCAGCGACGTGCCCGTGCTCGGGGTGTGCTTCGGGCACCAGGTGCTGGCGGCGGCGGTGGGTGGGCAGGTGCGCCAGCGCGACCGGGCCGAGGTGGGCTTCCTGCCTGTGGCGCTGGCGGATGACCCGCTGCTGAGCGCGGTCCCCTCCCAGCTGCTTCCCTTCGTGAGCCATGGCGACGAGGTGGTGCCCGACGGCCCCTTCCAGGTGCTGGGTCGCTCGGATGCGTGCGCGGTGCAGGCGCTGCGGGTGCCGGGCAAGCGCGCCTGGGGCACCCAGTTCCACCTCGAGTACAGCCTCGACGAGCAGGAGCGCATCCTCCGCTATCGAGCGGAGACCCACCCCGAGCTGGGCCTCGACGTCGATGCCGAGCTGGCTCGGCAGCGTGACACCACCGGCGACGGCCGGGCGCTCATGCAGCGCTTCTTGACCCTCGCCGGAGCCTGATCAGCCCTTGCGTGCGGCGTAGGCAGCGAGCTGCTCGGGGGTCGCGGGGGGCTGGCGGCCCTTCCACTCGCTGTAGGGCATGCCGTAGACGTGCTCCCGAGCAGCGCCCTTGTCGATGTCGACGCCGCGCTCGGCGGCCGCCTCTCGGTACCAGTCGGCCAGGCAGTTGCGGCAGAAGTCGGCGAGGATCATCAGGTCGATGTTCTGCACATCGTCGTGGGTGCGCAGGTGCTTCAGGAGGCGCCGGAAGGCGGCGGCCTCGACCTCGGTGCGGGTGGCGTCGTTCATCTACGTCTCCTCTTGGGACTCGGGGGGCCGGGCGAGGGCGGCGAGGGCTCGCTCGGCTCGCTTGGCATGGCGTGGGCGGCTCAGCTCGCGCCAGTGATCGGCGGCCATGGCCCACAGCAGGCGCTCTCGGCTGGGCTGGGCCGCGCGGACTGCGGCGGCCTCGAGGGCCGCGGCGAGGTCGGGATGGGGGCTGGTGACCTGAAGCTGGGCACGCGCCTGGTGCAGCGCGGCCTCGAAGGAGGCATCCGGGGCTTGCGCCTGCAGGGCCAGCTGGCACAGCGCGGCGACCGGGGGGGGCCGCTTGCCCGACCGAACGGCACGGTCGAGGTGGTGGGCGGCGTCGTCGGCATCGCCGCGCGCGAGGGCCACCAGGGCGAGCTGTGCCTCGATGGGGGCGGCGAGGTGCGGCTCATGGGCGCCGACGAGGTCGCGAGCGACCAGGTAGCGCCGGCGTGCGTCGTCGAGGTCGCCTCGCCAGCGACGCAGATCTCCGTGGAGACGGTGCGCTACGAGCTCGACCCGGCGCAGGCCCAGGGTGCGACCCCTCGCGACGGCGTCGCGGAGCGAGACCTCCGCCAGCTCGAGATCCCCGCGCACCAGCGCGATGTGGCCTCGCAGCAGGCTGATCTCGGCGAGGGTGGTGGGGTGGTCGGCCAGCTTCTCCTCGGCCATGTCGAGGTGGACCTCGGCGCCATCGAGGTCGCCGCCCACGTCGAGGAGCTGGGCGAGCCCCAGCAGGGCGAGGCCCACGACGTGGCGTGCATCGCCGGCCACCGACAGCGCCTTGCCATAGGCGACCTGGGCCTCCTCCAGGTCGTTGCCGAGGTGGTGCGCCCGTGCCAGCAGGAGCTGGGCGGCCGCCTGCTCGGCGTCGTGGCTCGCCAGCGCCAGGGCACGCCGGGCCTCGCGCAGGGTGGCACCCGCATCGCCCTCGCGCAGAGCCATGCGACCGCGACCGAGGGCATCGTGGACCCACCGCGGATCGCTGGCGGCGACGCCGAGGTGCTGCAGCGCGTCGGCCCGTCGATCGACGAGCTGGTGGGCCAGATCGAGATCGCCCTGCACGAAGGCGGCGTCGAGGCCCTCCGCCAGCGGGTCGAGGGAGGCCTCGTAGGCGCCTCCCCGCGCGAGCAGCAGCCCCACACGGCCCGGGCTGTGCGCCGGCTGTCGGTTCGTCAGGACCTCGGCCACCGCGAGGCAGGCCCCCTCGAGCCCGCCATCGCGCTCGGCCAGCCGCTGGGCCACGTCCTCGAGCATCGGGTGTAGAAAACGCCAGCCTTCGGGGCCGCGCTCGACCAGCCACGCGCGCTCGAGCCGCTGCAGCGTGTCGTAGGGCCGCTGGGCCCCGAGGGCTGCGCAGGCCGTCTCCCAGTCGGAGAAGGGGATGGACCCACCCAGGAGCGCTCCGGCGACCACCGCTGGACGCTCGGCCCCCGCGACGCCGATCAGCCCACGCTCGAGCCGGCGCTCCCACACCTCCCGGGTGCCCTGTGGCATCTCGAGGACCACGCCCTCGCGCAGCTCATAGCGGCCGCGACGCCACAGCAGCATCTGGCGGTCGGCGAGGTCGGTGAGCAGCTCGATGGCGAGCTGGGGGTTGCCCGCCGCCCGGCGCACCAGGGTGCGAATGAGGTGGGGCTGCAGGGGCAGCAGGTCGCCGAGGATGGTGGCCATGTCGTCGTCGGAGGTGGCGGTCAGGGCTACCTGGGTGGCCTGGGGATGATCGGGCACCACCGCGCCGGGCCCCGCCTCCGCCGCGACCAGCACGCCGCCGTCGCCCGCGAGGATGGCATCGACCAGCATGCGCCCGTCGTGGCGGGCGAGCCACGGGCCATCGAGGAGCAGCAGCTGGGGCCGGGCTCCGGCTCGATGGGCGAGCAGGCGGGCGAGGGCCGTGGCCCGTGGCTTGGGGGGACCAGGCACGCGACAGGCCGCAGCGGCGACCTCGCGCACGGTGTCGTTGGCCAGCAGCGGGTAGCGCTGCTGCAGCATTGCCTGGGTCTGCTGGGGGGGCGCGTCTCCGGACAAGCCGGTGAGACTCCTTGAGAGGGCAGGCCAGAGATCCGCTTCGGCCGCGAGGGCGATGACATCGGCCGCGCCTCGCTCATGGGCGAGCTCGCCGAGCCAGTGCAGCAACCGTGAGCTGCCGCTCCCCGGCGGCCCGCTGAGGGCGACGAGCCCGGGGGTGCCCTGCTGTGTGACGCGCATCAGCCCCTTCCACGCGGCGTCGCGGGCCACGTCTTGCCCGATCATCGGCGGGCGGCGAACGCGGAACAGGTCGAGGCTCGCGCCGCTCCGAGCGGCCACCGTGCCGCCGTGAGGGAGCTGCCAGCTGGTGGGCACTGGGGTGCCGCTGGGCATGTGGACCCGGGTGCCGGTGGTGTTGCCCAGGTGGGTGAGCGACAGGGTGGACAGGCTGGGGGACACGCTGCTCGGCGCGGGGGCCTCGTCGGTGGCCTGCCGGGTGGCCTCGCCCAGCCCCGCGAGGGCGAAGGCTGCGTCGGCCGCACAGGAGAAACGGTCTGCTGGGGACTTCGCCAGCAGCCGGTGCAGCCAGGCCTCGAGCCCCTCGGGCACCGACACGGCAGGCCGAAGCTCGGGGAGGGGGGCATGCAGGTGGGCCTCGCGCAGCGCCTCGACGGTGGCTCCGGGGTAGGGCGGCCGCCCCTGCACCAGGTGGTAGGTGAGGCAGCCCAGCGCGTACAGGTCGGTCCAGGGCCCGAAGGCGCTGCTGTCTTGGTGGAACTGCTCGGGTGCCATCGTGTAGGGCGTGCCGAGCAGGCCGGGGCTGCCGGTGAAGGCGGCGAGGGCCCCCGCCAGCCCGAAGTCGGTCAGCAAGACGCGGTGCCCGTCTTCTTCGGGGTCCAACAACACATTCGCGGGCTTGATGTCGAGGTGGATGGCGCCCCGCGCGTGGGCATGGGCGAGGGCATCGAGCAGCGCGAGGAGGATCCGCTGGCACTCGCTCCACGGCAGGCGCCCGACCTGCGCCTCGAGGGTGCCCGCGCGCGCGAGGGTGATGGCGAACCAGGGCGTCTCGGCGCGCTGCCTGCCCGCTGTGAGCACCTCGGCGGTCGTCGACAGGTGGCCGTGGTCGAGCACCTCGACGATGTGGGGATGGTGCAGGGCCGCGACGGCCCGCACCTCGGCGGCGATGAGGGTGGCCAGGCGGCGGTTGCCGGCCTCGCCGCGAAGCATGAGCTTGACGGCGGCTTCGGTGTGGTGGTCGTGGTGCCGCGCTCGCCAGACCTCGCCCATGGCGCCGTACCCCAGCACTTCGGTGAGGTCCCAGTCGCCACAGGGGATGGGGGCCCCCCGCTCGGCCAGGTCGCGCAGGGTGCGCGCATCTTCCACGGCTTGTTGGTCGTCGCCCAGGCGCCGCCAGCAAGACAACGCCAGCCCGTGGGCCCGGACGGCCCGTGCCAGCCCGTGCCCTTCGGTGTCGCGGGCGGCGAGCTGACCCGCCTCTCGGGCGGCCCGAGCGGCGTCGGGCGTGGTGGTGCCGGTCTCCGCCAGCAGCTCCCGTGCCTCCCTAAGGTGGTGGGCGAAGGACTCCCCGTCACCCGATGGCGCGGCCACCCGCAGCATGGCGGCATGGATGGGACCCAGCAGGCGGCGTAGCCTGAGCCGCTCGGCATCGACCAGCACCGGCTCCAGCCAGGCTTCGGCGTCTCGGGCGTTGCCGCGTGCCAGGGCCACCTGGGCCAGGTGAAAGCGGGGACCGACCGCGGGATCGTCGGTGTCGTCGAGCAACGCCACCGCCGCGCGGTAGGCATCGGCGGCTTCCTCGAGCGCGCCGCGAGCCCGCGCCAGCTCCCCCGCTGTGTCGTGCATGCGGGCCAGCCCGAGGGTGAGGTCGAGGCGCTCGAAGGTCTCTCGGGCCTCCCCGAGGCTCGCCTCCGCCGCGTCGTGGCTGTTGCGGGCCAGCAGATAGCTGGCTTGAGCGAGGTGGGTCCATGCCGACCCGACCTCGTCGTCGGCACGCCGGAAGCCCGCCGCCGCCGCCCCCAGGGTGACGCGCGCCTCGTCGAGGCGCCCGGCGTCGAGCCTGGCGCGGGCACGCTGCAGCCATGCGTAGCCGAGAGGCACAGGGGCAGAGGCCATGCGGAACGACAGCTCGGCGCGCTGGACCGCCCCCTCCACCTCCTCGGTGCGGCCCAGGCGCAGCTCGATGCGGGCCAGCTCGGTGTAGACCTGACCCGTCAGGAAGGGGCTGTCGGCCGCTGCGGCTGACGCTCTCGCCCCCGACAGCCGATGCCGAGCCGTGGCAATGCGGCCCGCGGCCCGCTCGGCCGCTGCGATGTAGACCAACGCCTCGACCCGAAGCTCTTCGTCGTCGGTGAGGGCGAGGACCCGGCTCGCCGCGTCGCGCGCCTGGCCGTGGTGCCCCAGCCGCCGAAGGGCCACGGCCCGCACCAGCTGCCCCTTGGCGTGGGCGGGGTCGAGGGTGTCGAGGGCACCGAGCGCCGCGCGCAGGCGGCCTGCGCGAAGATGACGTACAGCGTCGGCCAACGGGTCGGAGAGCATGGCGGAGGATACGCGGACAGCGACCGCCCTGCCAGGACTGGAGGCTTCGTGGCCACGATGCGCGCCCTCACCTTCGATCGATCCCGTGAGACCTGGCTGTCTTCCAGGGGCATGGTGGTCGACGACGTTCCGGTGCCACAGCTCGACCCGGTGCACGACCGTGGGATGGTGGTGGTGCGCGTTCGCTATGCGGGCTTCTGCGGCACCGACCGTGGCATCTGGTCGCGCAAGGCCATGGGCGACATGATCCTCGAGTCCCTCGACCGCGAGCAGGTCGACCGGCGGGTGTTCGGCCACGAGCTGCTCGGAGAGGTGGTCGCGGTCGATCCGGTGGCCGCGTCGACCTTCGGCTACCGCCCCGGCGACACCGTGAGCACGGAGTCCCACATCGTGTGCGGTGCCTGCTACCAGTGCCGCCTCGGCGAGTACCATGTGTGCGCCAACGAGAAGATCATCGGCGTGTCGGTCGACGGCTGCTTCGCCGACTTCGTCAAGCTGCCAGCGGCTGCCCTGTGGCCCACCGATCTCGACAAGATCCGCCCAGAGGTCGCGGCCGTGCAGGAGCCCTTCGGCAACGCGGTGCACGCCTGCCAGACCACCGACATGAGTGGTCAGAGCGTGGTGGTGTTGGGAACGGGCACCATCGGGTTGTTCGCGGTGCTCATCGCGAAGGGCATGGGCGCGCGGCGGGTCATCGGCATCGACCCCGATCCGGGCAGGCGGGCGATGGCCACGGAGCTGGGCGCCGACCATGTGCTGTGCCCCGCGATGCCTCCCGCCGACGCGCCCTACGCAGCCGACCCTTCGCTACGCGAGCAGGTGCGCGATCTGACCGAGGGGGTCGGTGCCGACGTCGTCCTCGAGATGGCTGGCTTCGAGACCTCCATCAACAACGCTACCCAGATCGTTCGGCGTGGCGGGCAGGTGGTGCTCTTCGGGCTGCGGAACGGCGACGCCAGGGTGCAGGACTTCCACCGCATCATCATGAACGGCATCCGGCTGCAGGGGGTGGTGGGTCGGCGGCTCTATCAGACGTGGGACATCACGAAGTCCCTCCTCGAAAACGAGAGCAACGGCATCCAAGAGGCGATCTGGAACGTCATCCTGCGCCGCGGGCAGGGAACGATTGTCGACATGGACACCTTCGACCCGGTGGCGTTCGAGGCGGTGATGGCCGCGCATCCCAAGCCGGTGCTTCGCTTCGGCTGAGGCGCAGGGCGCGCCGTCGACGCTTCCTCCTGTACGATGACGGCATGGCGTGGGAGAACCTCAGCTGGTGGCTGCGCCAGCGCGACGCGCTGCAGCGGGGAGCCGTGCCGCCCTTCGTGCGTCCGGAGCCAACGCCGCAGGAGCTGAGCGATGCCCTCGTCGACAGGGTGAGGGAGCTGCTGGCCCGAGGGGGCGGGGTCGATGTAGCGACGCTCCCCGAGGCGCGGGCGGTGGTCAGGAGGGCAGCGGGCGATGGCGGCTCGGTCGCCGTGGCCCTGGTCGATGCGTTGGTCACCTGGCCCCGGGGGGTCGAGCGACCAGGGCTCCGACCGGGGGTGCGCGTGCTCGAGCGGGTCATCGACGAGGTGCTGCGGCGCGCGACCCTCGATGGGCACCAGCTCGCCTCGGTGGCCCGGGGGGCGGCCCGAGCGAGGATGTCGCCCGACCAGCTGGGAGGGCTGCTCGACGCGGCCGACCGCTTCCTCGACGGGAGGCCCGCGCCAGGGCCTGTGGTGGAGGCGCTGTCCGATCTCCGGCACAGCCTCCCCTTGGAGGCGAGGGGCGTGCGCCATCGGCTGCAGCAGCTGATGCAGCGGGCTCGACCCAGGTGAGTGGGGATAAAAGACCGCACCCCTAACGGGCGAAGCGGTCTTTTCGGCTGACCTTCGTGGATCGGTGCTTGCAGAGACACGTCCCAGGAGGCCGACATGGGCAAGGAACTCCAGGCTGCATCGAAGGAATGGCTCGTGGGCATGGCGATGCTCACCGGAACGGGCGCCGTCGCGGGCGGCATGGGCCTCGTGGCGAGTGCTGGGCTGGCACTCCTGGGTCTCTGAGGGGCTCGCCAGCAGCTCCCAGGAACGATCTGGCCTCGGAAGTCGGGGTTCAATCCAGATCCCAAAAAAAGTTGGATCACCACGCTTGCAGGGCCTTGCGCCCCCGTTAGATTGGTTGGGTCGCTGGGAGGCGAGGTCATCCTCGCCGGCCCGCACAACCGGGGCGCGCACAACGGTGCGGCTCTTCGGTCTTTGAAATTCAGGTAGAAGATATGGTGACCATCGAGGTTTCTCTCACAGGAAACTTCGAGTCAATGTCGTCGATTCCGTGCCCATCCTTAGGGATGAAGGCACAAACGGC
>CBDUIC010000049.1:0-51425 GCA_965367245.1 uncultured bacterium
TGTCGGTGTCGGCATCCGTGTCGGTGTCGGTGTCGGCATCCGTGTCGGCGTCGGTGTCGGCATCCGTGTCGGCGTCGCCGGCGTCGGCCGTCGTGCCGTCGTCGCCCTTGTCGCCCCCGCAGGCAGCCATCATCGACGCCATCATTGCCAAACGAACCCAACCCATGGTTCCTCCCCGGATGACCCAGCGTAGCAGAGGCCAGCGCAGGTCACGGGGTAGACAGGAACTGGAGCCCTCCGAGCAGCTGCTCATGGGTGATCACCCCGCCAGACACCGGCTCGCCCGCGGCCTGCAGCCCTCCGAAGCGATCGGGCTCCCCGGGGCCCGTGATCACCACGTCGCCGTCGTCACGCTGCACCACGATCTCCGGGAAGCGGGGGGACAGCACCGCATAGTGCTCGGTGCCGGCCACCGGGTAGACGCCCAGGCTGACCCACAGGTACCAGGCTGACAGTGTGCCTGCGTCGTCGTTGCCGTCGAGCCCCTCCGGGCTGCTGTCGTAGCGATGCTCGCTGATCCATGTGGCGGGGCCCACGGAGGCCTCGGGGTGACCGGCCAGGGAGCCGAGAGCGGCGTAGTGCATCACCGGCTCGTTGCCGTGCCAATACCAATCGTCGGGCAGCAGGTCGTCGGGCTCGGCCTCCACCGCGGCCCAGTAGGAAGCGAGCTCGGCGAGGAAGGCATCCCGATCGCCGTCGTTCTGCACCTCGATCATGCCGTCGAGGTCGTAGGGCACATACCAGCGGTAGTGCCAGGCATTGCCCTCGACGAAGTCGCCCGTCCAGTTGTGCTCGCCCTCGAACTCCGGAAAGCTGCCATCGGCCATGCGGCCCCGGAAGAAGCGGGTGGTGGGGTCCCAGATGTTCCGCCACGACTGCGACTGCGCCTCGAGGGCCGCCCCATCGCGCCCCATGGCCTGAGCCCAGCGCCACGTCGCATGGTCGGACCATGCGTACTCCAGCG
Organism: uncultured bacterium; assembly: GCA_965367245.1. Classification (GTDB taxonomy): domain Bacteria; phylum Myxococcota_A; class UBA796; order UBA796; genus CBDUIC01. Next base: position 965 of record CBDUIC010000049.1, read on the forward strand.
TGCGCGACGCCGACCCTCCGCTCTCGTCGGCGGGCACCCAGCCGAGGGTGGTGAAGCTGTCGATGGCCGCTCGGCCGGCGTCGGGCATCGGGCCGGTGGAGGTCGCTACGGTGGCGTCGAACAGCAGGTCGGCGTCGTACCCCGTTCGCATCCCCTTCAGCCAGGAGCCTGCGAGCACCTGCGCCGCCGGTGTGCCCACCATGCCACCCGTGTAGCCATGGGCCATCGGCCAGCGCGGCAGGCTGCCCCCATCGCGGACCATCGCCTCGAGGGACTGCAGCACCTCGAGCTGCACCTCAGGCCAGGCGAGCAGATACCACGGGTGGATGGTGCGGAAGGTGTCCCACAGCGACAGATCGGACAGCATCCGATGCGTGGTGGCGTGGACCTCGCCGTCGAGCCCCCGGTAGCGACCGTCGACGTCGTCTTGGCGGCTGGGCATCAACAGCGCGTGGTAGAGCGCCGTGGCGAACACGACCCGCTCCTCGTCGCTGCCTCCGCGGATCTGCACCCGGTCGAGGTAGCCATCCCACGCCGCCTCCACCTCGGCCCGTCGGGCGTCGAGATCGAGGTCGGGCAGCTCCGCTTGCCGGTTGGCCTGCGCGCCATCGACATCGACGTACGACAGCGCGCCCCGCAGGTCGACGGTCTCGGTGCCCTGGGGGAACACCAGCCACAGCCCTGACTCGGTGCCCTGAACCGACGCCAGCCCCTCCTGCGGACTCGCCGGATCGGCCCAGCCCCCGACCGCCACCGGGGCGGGGTCGAACACCAGGGAGAAGTGGTTGAGCAACCCGCCGAAACGCTCCGAGTAGCCGCCGTTGAGCCGCTGAAGGCCCGTGACCTCGCCGGCCGCCAGGTCGACATCGGCCCAGGCTTCGCCCACCTCCACCGTGCCCAGTGTGTGGCCCAGATCGAGCACCACGACGGGCTCAACCCCCGGGGGGAAGGCGTAGCGCATGTGGGCGCCGTGGTCGGTGGCGACGATGGTGACCTGCACGGCATCGGCGTCGAGGAGGACCTCGTAGACGCCGGGCGAGGCGCTCTCGTTGTCGTGGGAGAAGGCCGCCTGACGACCCGAGGCCCGGGTGTCGTCTGCGTCGAAGCCCACCTGCGGCATCACCTGAACGGCACCGAAGTCGTTGATGCCCATGGCGTGGCTGTGGGTGAACGAGAAGCCGACGATGCGGTCGTCGTCGTAGTGGTAGCCGCCGAAGTGGTAGAAGGACAGCGCTCCGGTGATGCTGCTCCACGTATCGGGGCCCACCAGGGTGAGGCCGAGGGGAGCGCTGGCCGCCGGGGTCGCGCCGACGACCTCTGCCCCCAGGCCGCCGGAGCCGACGAAGGGGTCGGCCAGTGCCCGCAGCTCTCCAGGACCCGTCAGCGGCGCCTCGACAGCGCCCGTGTCGCCGGTGGCAGCGGTGCTGGCCGTGTGCCCGGTGGCTGATGAGGTGGGCACCGGGCTCGGCGGCATCGGGGTCGACACCGGCTCGGGGTCGGCGCCGCCACAGCTCCACAACAACACGATCGAGAGCCAGCGCATGACGGCGTCCTCCTACCAGAATCGCTGTAGGTACTTCACCACGCGGCCTCGCTCCACTCCCAGTGCATCCGAGGCGTCTTTGAGCACCCGCATCTCCCGGGCATCGAGGGAGCCATCGCTGTAGCAAGCCGTGAAGAACAACCCGATGAGAGCGAGCTTGTCGTGGTAGCCGAGGCGCTCGGGGAGCTCGTCGAGGGCCGCCGCCAGGTATTGCTCGTGGGCGGTGGGATGGTCGAGCCCCAGCCGTGCCAACGACTCCGGGCTGAACACCGAGCTCATGAACTCGGCTTCGTCGTCGCGGATGATCCCGTCGGCCTCGACGATGCGCTGCGCGAACGTGTGGGCAAACGCCAGCCGCATGCGCTCGACCTCGCGCTCTTCGTGCCCATAGGTAGGGGGACCCAGCTGCATGCGCGGCCGGTCGAGCAGCGCGTCGCTAGCCTCGAGGTCGGCTACCCGCCGGTCGACCACCCGCACCGAAGCTCCCCGCTGCACGAGGGAGCTGATGCGCTGCTCTCCCCCCTCCACCCGCACCACGAGATGGGCGTCGCCATCGTGGGCATACAGCGCATGCACCCCATTGGCGGGGACCCGCTCGATGTGCGCGTCGCTCCAGGCCACCGGGTTGTGGGCCACGGTCGCGTCGAGGAGATCCATGTGCTCGGCGGAGGCGGGGCCGTCGAAGAGGAAGAACATCGTCAGCTGTGACTGGCGCCGGTTCTTCCGGTCGAGGGCCATCCGTGCCCCAAAACCCACCAGGACCGGCAGCTCGCAGGCCCGATGGAAGACCAGCAAGGCCCCCTCGGCCAGCTCCTGCACCTTGCCCCAGCCCCGGCCATATAGGACCTGCCGTGTCGGAGCCGCGAAGGACACGCAGTTGGGATTGCCCGGCAGGGGGCACTGCCCCACCGGCGTCTCGCTGCTCGACAACCCGACCTCCGGCGCCCGATTGTAACAGTAAGGAGTCGAGGGAGGCCCATCTGACCGTATAGGGTACCGTCTGCCGCACGGAGACCCTCTCATGACGACGCCTCGCCTGCTCACCGTCCTCGCCCTCGGGATCCCTCACGCCGCCGCCGCCCAGGAGCTGCTGCCGCAGGGAGACTTCGAGTCTGCGACGCTCGGCCCGTTCTGGTCCGACACCTCGGAGAACGGAGCAGAGGCGGTCCTCGTCGTCGAGGGCGCCGACTTCTCCACGCTGACCGACAGCACCACCCTGTTGTTCCCCAGCCCCAGCCAGGCTCTGCTGCTCCGCGGCGATCTGTTCGCCTCCCAGTTCGCGAACCTCGACTCGGCCCCCTTCCGGATCACCCACGAGCAGCTGGCGATGGACACCCTCGACGAGGGCGCCAACACCGTGCTGCAGGTGCTCGTCATCGACAGTGGCTCGGGAGCGGTCCTCAGCACGAGCTTCCCGGCCAACAGCCCCGGCGCGTTCACCGAGCAGACCATCGGCACCACCGGGGCCTGCGGCGACCTGGTGGAGCTCAGCGTCTCCGGCTTCTCCGTGGCACAGCCCGCAGAGTTCTCCTTGGTCGACGACGTGCGACTCCAGGGCGCCGTCTGCGAGGTCTACGCCGACAACGACGGCGACGGCTGGTGCCCCTCCGGCGTCGATCTCGACAGCAGCGGCGACTGCACGGGTCCGGGGGAGCACCTCGACGCCGGAGGCGACTGCGATGACAGCGACCCTGGCCGCAACCCCGACGCCATCGACATCGTCGGTGACGGCATCGATCAGGACTGCGACGGCTCCGATGCCGGCGGCGACCGCACCGTCAGCGGGCACGTCTTCGACGACGTCGACGGCGACAGCGACCTCGCCGACGGTCGAGGCGTGGGTGGGGTCACGATCGCGGTGGTCAGGGATGGTGGCGACGGCGTGGCCGACGGCGTCGACGACATCTTGATCGCGACCACGGCGACGGCCGCCGACGGATCGTGGGTGGTGAACGGGCTGGTCGACGACACCACCTACTGGGTGGCCGCCAACTCGCTGACGGTGACCGCCGAGGCCCTGCAGGCGGGTACTGCGGCCAACAACCTGTGGGCCCAGCAGACCTTCGGCCCGGCGGGCTCCCTGTGCGACGACGGCACCGGCACGGCCTCGCCACTGCCAGCGGCCGACAGCTGCTACGGCGGCCGCTCCGTCGATGCCTCCGACGTGCCCGCCAGCCTGGCCACGTCGCAGCACGTGGCACTGGTCGACCTGGGGTCCACCGATGTCGCCGGGCTCGACTTCGGCTTCTCCTTCGCCGTGATCACCCGCGCCGACGACGCCGACGATCGGGTAGGCCCGCGCGCCAGCCAGGGCACGGTTCGCCAGGTGCTGCTCAACGCTGCGACCACCACGGCGGCAGAGACCCTTCGCTTCGTTCCCACGACCGCCCCCACCACCACCGCGAGCGATGGCAGCGGGTCGTGGTGGACGGTGCCCGTCGGATCGGAACTCCCTGTCGTGGCCGACCCCACCACCGTGCTCGACGGTACGGCATGGTGTGACGACCGCGCCTGCGACGCGGGGCAGACGCGCGACGAGAACCCCGGCACGGCGGGGGGCGCCCTGAGCGTCGGCGTCGGAGCCGATGGCTGGGCTGGCTCCGGCGACGAGCACGTGATCGCAGCCTTCGATCGGATGGAGCTCGAGCTCGACCTGGGGGGCACCCGCCTCACCCTGCTCGACGCGGCCCGGGTGAGCCATGTCGCCCTCGTCAGCGGCGGCATCACCGTCAGCGCCGACGGGGCCACGGTGGAACACACCTTCGTAGGGCGCCACGCCGACGGCGGTGAGGCGATTCCCTTCGCGGGCACGGCCATCGAGGTGGAAGGCACCCTCGACGATGTGGTGGTGGGCCACAACTGGCTGACGGTCGACGGCGACGGGCTGGTCCGAGACGGCTCGGGCGACCGCGCCACCGTGACCGACAACGTCATCGAGGCGCCCTTGGCGGGCCACACCTCACGGCACAGCGGCATCGTGTGGCGGGTGACGGTCTTCGACGCCAATCGTGACGATCTGATCGCCTTCAACCACATCGCTGGCCAAGGTGGCATCGGCGTCGAGCTGGGGTGGGGCAACGGCGAGATCGGGCCGTTCGAGCTGCTCGACAACAACCTGTTCGACAACGGGCGCGTCGGTGGCGCCAGCACGGTCGGGGCGGCCGGGGTGTTGGTGCGGGAGATCGTGGATGTCTCCGAGCTGGTCATCGCCCGCAACCACATCGACAACACCGCCGGGCCCGGGGTGGTCGTGCAGGCAGGGGCGCAGGGCGTCAGCCTGCAGGCCAACGTCATCACGGGAAGCCAGGGGCCGGCCATCGACCTCGATCGGGAAGACGGTGACCCCTTCGTCGTCGGCGCCGGCGACGGTGTGTCCGCCAACAACAGCCAGCTCGACGCGGCAGGCAACAACGGGCTCGACTACCCCATCTTCGAGCGCGCCGACCTCGATGGTGACCTGCTGACCCTGGAAGGAGCGGTCGGCGACCCGGCCCTCCCCCTCCCCGGCCCCCACGTGGTCGAGGTGCAGTGGGCGATCGACGACGGCGACAACAACGGCGAGATCGTGGTCGGCGACGCGCTGTCCGCTGCCCACGGCGAGGCGGGTGGCCTGCTCGGGGAGTGCACCACCGACGCGGCAGGGCGCTTCGCCTGTACCCTCGACGTGGCAGGCCTGGGCCTGATCGACGGCAGCGAGATCACCGGGCTGGCGCATAGCGGTGGCGACACGAGCGAGCTGGGTCCCAACCTCCTCGTGGCCATCTCCCCCGCCCTCGACTCCGACGGCGACGGCCTCACCGACGATGACGAGAACAACCTCTACGGAACCGACCCCTTCGACGACGACACCGACGACGACGGCCTCGATGACGGCGAAGAGATCACCGGAGGCACCGACCCGCTGAACGCCGACACCGACGGCGACAGCCTGTCCGACCTCGAAGAGCAGTTCTTCTTCTACACCGACCCCACCGACGCCGACACCGACGACGACGGCCTCGACGACGGCGACGAGATCGTGCTGTACGGCACCGACCCGACCAACCCAGACTCCGATGGTGGGTCGGTCGATGACGGCACCGAGGTGCTGGTCCAGGGCACCGACCCCAACGACCCAGCCGACGATCTGGTCGCTGGCGACAGCGACGGGGATGGGCTCACCGACGACGACGAGACCAACATCCATGGCACCGACCCCTTCGACGCCGACACCGACGACGGCGGGATCCCCGACGGGCAGGAGGTCGCCAACGGCACCGATCCCCTCGACCCCAGCGACGACACTCCCCCTCCCTCCGACACAGACGGCGACGGTCTGAGCGACAACGACGAGTTCGGCATCTACGGAACCGATCCCTTCGACAGCGACACCGATGACGACGGGCTCGGGGACGGGGAGGAGGTGCTGGTCACCGGCACCGACCCCCTCGACGACGACACCGATGACGACGGGCTGAGCGACGGTGAGGAGCTCGACACCTTCGCGACCGACCCCCTCCAGCTCGACACCGACGGTGGCGGCGTGGGCGACGGCGACGAGGTCAGCGCCGGAACCGACCCCAACGATCCATCCGACGACGTGATCCTCGACAGCGACGGCGACGGGCTGTCCGACGACGACGAGGTCTATGTGTACGGCACAGACCCCTTCGACGACGACACCGACGACGACGGCCTCGACGACGGCGACGAGATCGCTCTGGGCACCGACCCCCTCGACAGCGACACCGACGACGACGAGCTGTCCGACTTCGAAGAAGACTTCTTCTTCGGCACCGACCCCACGGATCCCGACACCGACGACGATGGCCTCACCGACGGCGACGAGATCGTGCTGTTCGGCACCGACCCGACCCTCGCCGACACCGACGGTGGCTCGGTCGACGACGGCACCGAGGTGTTGGTCCAGGGCACCGACCCCAACGACCCCGCCGACGACATCGTGCCTGGCGACAGCGACGGCGACGGGCTCACCGACGACGACGAGAACAACATCTACGGCACCGATCCCTTCGACGCCGACACCGATGATGGCGGAGTCCCCGATGGGCAAGAGGTGGCCAACGGCACCGACCCCCTCGACCCCAGCGACGACCAGCAGTCCCCCCTCGACACCGACGGTGACGGCCTGAGCGACGATGCGGAGTTCCAGACCCACGGCACCGATCCCTTCGACCCCGACACCGACGACGACGGGCTGTCCGACGGCCAGGAAGTCTTGACCACCGGAACCGATCCCCTCGACGACGACACCGACGACGACGGGCTGAGCGACGGGGAAGAGCTCGCCACCTTCGCGACCGACCCCCTCCAGTTCGACACCGACGGAGGCGGTACCGGCGACGGCGACGAGGTCGATGCCGGCACCAACCCCCTCGACCCCAGCGACGACATCCCCGTGGTCGACACCGACGGCGACGGGCTGTCCGACGACGACGAGACCAACGTGTACGGCACCGACCCCAACCTCGCCGACACCGACGGCGACGGGCTCGACGACGGTGACGAGGTGCTCGTCTGGCTCACCGATCCTCTCGACACCGACAGCGACGACGACGCGCTGTCGGACGGATTCGAGGCCAATGGCACCACCGACCCCCTCGACAGCGACACCGATGACGACGGCCTCAACGACGGCGAAGAGGTCATCGTGCAGGGCACCGACCCCAACAACCCCGACACCGACGGGGGCGGCGTCGACGACGGCGCAGAAGTCGACGACGGCACCGACCCCCTCGATCCGAGCGACGACGGGTCGCCCCCCATCGACACCGACGGCGACGGCCTGTCCGACGTAGCTGAGCTCAAGGTCCATGGCACCGACCCCGACGACCCCGACTCCGACAACGACAACCTCAGCGACGGCGAAGAAGTCCTCACGTGGTCGACCGACCCCAACGATCCCGACACCGATGGCGACCTGCTTCGCGACGACGTCGAGGTCCTCGTCGAGGGCACCGACCCCAACAACCCCGACACCGACGGGGGCGGCACCCCAGACGGCCTCGAGCCCCCCGCAGGGCTCGACCCCCTCGACCCCAGCGACGATGTGCCGTTCGTCGACAGCGACGGAGACGGTCTTCCCGACGTGGTGGAGTTCCTGTACGGCACCGACCCGTACGACCCTGACAGCGACGACGATGGGCTGCTCGACGGTGAAGAGCTGTTCATCTTCGAGACCGACCCGAACAACGCCGACACCGATGGTGGCGGCGTGCCCGACGGCATCGAGATCGACGATGGCACCGACCCCAACGACCCGAGTGACGACGTGGTCGGCGACCGTGACGGCGACGGCCTGACGGACTTCGAGGAGATCTACGACTACGGCACCGACCCGGATGATCCCGACTCCGACGACGACGGCCTCGACGACGGTCAGGAGATCGCGCTCGGCACCGACCCCAACGACGACGACACCGACGACGATGGCCTGAACGACTTCCTGGAGACCACCCTCGGCACCGAACCGACGAACGCCGATACCGATGGCGACACCCTGACCGATGGCGACGAGGTGTACCAGCACGCCACCAACCCGCTGGCGGCCGACACCGACGGCGATGGGCTGGATGACGCGGAAGAGCTCGGCCTGGGCACCGATCCTCTCAGCGTCGACACCGACAGCGACGGGCTCGATGACTTCGACGAAGTCGGCCTGTACGGCACCAACCCTCTCCTGGCTGACACCGACGGCGGCGGCGTGGACGACGGGCTCGAGGTCGCTGCTGGCACCGACCCCCTCGACCCCAGCGACGACGTCGTCGCCAACGACGACCCCGACGCCGACGGGCTCCCGACCGCCGACGAGCTCGTGCTCGGCACCGACCCCAATGATGCCGACACCGACGACGACGGCCTCGACGACGGGCTGGAAGTGCTCACCCACGCGACCGACCCCCTCGACCCCGACACCGACGACGACGGGCTCAGCGACGGTGATGAGGTGCTGCTGTTCGGCACCGACCCCAACGACGACGACAGCGACGGCGACGGCCTGAGCGATGGCGACGAGGTCGGCGTGTATGGCACCGATCCGAACGTCCGCGACACCGACGGCGACGCCCTCGAAGACCTCGACGAAGTCCTCCGGGGAACCGACCCGACCCTCGCCGACACCGACGGAGACACGCTGTCCGACGGCGACGAGGTGCTCATCCACCTCACCGACCCACTGGCCCTCGACACCGACGTCGACGGCCTGTCCGACGGCGAGGAAGTGCAGGTGCACGGCACCGACCCGACCCTCGCCGACACCGACCAGGGCGGCGTCCCCGACGGCACCGAAGTGGCGCGGGGAACCGACCCCCTCGACCCCAGCGACGATGCAGCGGGCACGACCACGACGCCCCCCAACGGAACGGTCGACGACGGCAAGCTGTCGGGGGGCGGCGGCTGCGGCTGCACCAGTGCTCCCGCCGGCACAGGCGGCCTGGCGATCCTGCTCACCCTCGGTGCCGCCCTGATGCGGCGGCGAGGGGCCGGCTCCTCGCGGCGATAGCAACGCCCCGAGGGCCGCCGACCTTCCGCCAGACTCCGTTGTCGGCGAGCTGTCGTACACGATCCGCGATGCGCCTAGGTCGCGGTTGACCTGCTCAAACCGAACGAGTAGCTTTCAACCGGTCGCGCTCGCTGCGCGCCAGGAGGAGGCACAATGCGCCATTTCATGATGTTCGCCGTCGCAATGATGGTGTCGGTCGGGTTCACCGCTGACGCCGAAGCCGGCAAGAAAGACAAGGGCACCGACGCCGCCGAGTCGGCAGGGGAAGACCTCGAGCTGGATGAGTCCGGCATCGCCTCGGTCGACGAGCTGTTCGCGAAGGCGAAGGCCCCCATCGACACCATCCGCACGGCCCGCACCAAGGTCGACGCCGTCGCGCCCAACCTCAACAAGGCCCTCGACCTGCCCGAAGGCACGCCCTTCGCCGACGCGCTGGCCGACCTGAAGAGCAAGGCCGAAGGCAAGCTTGAGGTCGGCATGGACGGCGACGTCCCGACGGTCAAGGCGGCCGACGGCATGCCCGCGAACGTCCAGGGAGCCATCGACGGCCTGAACACCGGCGTGAAGGAGGCGGTCGACGCCACCATGAAGCTGTCGGAGGTTCCGGCTCAGGTGCAGGAGGTCATCGCGGCTGCGAAGTCCTTCGACCCCAAGTCGATCAAGCCCGTCACGGCCGTGCCCAAGGCGACCAAGGCCCTCACCGGCAACCTCAAGGTGCTCGGCAAGGCGCCTGGTGAGGTCGAGGCCCTCGTACAGGCCGTCGACAACATGAAGAAGGACCTCCTCGGCCTCAAGGGCTGACGACGTTCAGCGCCGCGGCGCTGGGGGAGGCGAGGCCCGACGGGTCTCGCCTCTCGACGTCTGGACAGCGGGCTTCAAAGCGCCTACACCCGCCGCCGAGGAAGGTCGCATGAAGATCCACGCCGTCGACGGCACGTTCGAGCTGTTCCGCTGCTGGTTCGGCGCTCCCAAGGTGTCCGACGACGACGGGCGTGAGGTCGGCGCCACTCGTGCGCTGCTGCGCACCCTGCTGCGTCTGCTCGAGGAAGACGACTGCACCCACGTGGGCGTCGCCTTCGACCGAGTCATCGAGTCCTTCCGCAACGACCTGTTCGAGGGCTACAAGACCGGTCAGGGCATCGAAGAGGGCCTGCTGGCGCAGTTCCCCCTCGCCGAGCAGGCTACCCGCGCCCTGGGCTTGACCGTCTGGCCGATGGTTCGTTTCGAGGCCGACGACGCACTGGCGACCGCAGCGCATCGGTGGGGTGACGAGGTGGAGCAGGTGATCATCTGCAGCCCCGACAAAGACCTCGGCCAGTGCGTGCGCACCCACCGTGTCGTCCTCCGAGACCGACTCCGCAAGAACACCTTCGACGAAGCCGGCATCATCGACAAGTTCGGCGTGCCTCCCGTCGCCATCCCCGACTACCTCGCCTTGGTGGGCGACAAGGCCGATGGCATCCCCGGGATCCCCCGCTGGGGAGCCAAGTCCGCCTCCACCATGCTGGCTGCCTACGGGCGCATCGAAGACATCCCGAGCGACTCCGCCACCTGGTCGGTCAAGGTGCGCGGTGCCGCCTCGCTGTCCGAGCAGCTCGAGGGCCATCGCAGCGAGGCACTCCTCTACCGCACCCTCGCCACCCTGCGCACCGACGTGCCCCTGCCGGAGTCCCTTGAAGACCTGCGCTGGAAGGGAGCCGACAGAGAGCGGCTCGTCGCGCTGTGTGCCTCCATCGGCGATACGTCGTTCGTCGACAGAGTGCCCCGCTTCCAGGAATAATCGGTCCCCCACGGGGTCTGTGCCCCCTGACACCAGGAGAACCCCATGTTCGCGACCCTCCTCATGCTGGCCCAGATGGCCTTCGGCGGCACCCTTGCCGGCGTCACCCTCCCTGACACCGCCACGGTCGGCGGCGAGGAAGTCAAACTCGTCGGTATGGGCCTGCGCGAGAAGTACTTCATCGACATCTACGTCGGCGGGCTCTACCTCAAGTCCCCCACCACCGACGGCAAGGCCGCCATCCAGGCCGACGAGCCCAAGCGCATCGTGATGCACTTCATCTACAGCTCGGTCCCCGCCGACAAGATGCGTGAAACCTACAACGACGGCTTCGCGAACAACGCCGATGCAGGCGCACTCAAGGCCAAGATCGACAAGCTCAACAGCTACATGGCCGATCTCACCACCGGCGACGAGGTGGTGTTGGACTACGTGCCCGGCACGGGCACCACCGTGTCGGTCAAGGGCAGCACCAAGGGCACCATCGAGGGCGCCGACTTCATGAAGGCGCTGTTCGCGGTCTACCTGGGCGACAGCCCGCCGACCTCGAAGCTCAAGAAGGGCATGCTCGGGGGCTGAGCCCGCGAGGCGCCCCACGCCGAGATAGGTGGGTCGTCCGGAGACGTGATGCCTGCCCCAGTGCTCCTCGTGCTGCTCGCTTGCGGAAGCGACGAGCTCACCCGCCTCGAGACGCGCCAGCGCTCCTTGGAGCGTGAGGTGGCGGTGCTGCGCCAGACGGTCGGCGACCTGCGCGGGGCCCTGCAGGCCGAGGGGGCGGTTCGTGCCGGACCGAACGGCCCGCGCTCGCCCGCCGCCGGTGCCGTGGCGCCCCATGAGCTGTTGGTCGACGAGCTGCCCTTCACCATCCAGCGTGAGGGCAGCGCGCCAGCACTCGCGGTTCCTGTCGCGGAGCGCCGCGCCGACACACCCTGCGGGTGGCGACTGCCCCTCCCCGAGCTGGAGCCGCTCAGCGACTTCGCACTCGGTCGCGACGGCCTCGGGCGAGCCAGCCCCCTCCGCCTGACGGTGGCTGGCGTCGCGCTGACGCCCCACAGCCAGCCTGCCGGCTACGACCGTGCGTGTGAAGGGGCCTTCCGGCATCAAGGGCAGTTCCTGTTCTTCTCGCCCCCCGAGCCCGCGGAGCAGGCCCCTACCGCGACCCTGGGGCTGGCCGAGGCCATTCCCCTGCCGGATGAGGAAGGGCGCCTCCGCTACTGGGTCTACCCGGGCACGGCTCTGGTGGTCTCCTTCGCCGGCACATGGGACGAAGGCCAGTGGGGCGCCCCTCACGTGGTCTACGACCTGCGCCTGCGCGCCGTGGCCCCCATGGGGCCCTCCCACCAACCCACCCTCACCCTGCCTGACGGGCGGGTGATGCGAGGCGAGTCGACCACCTGGCGCGGCTCCGAGGCCTTCGTGCCTCCCCCTCGCCCCCACCAGATCACCATCGCCTCTCCCGAGGGAGGGCCTTACGTGCTCGTCGAGTCGTTGGCGATGGGCAACGACAGCCACGCTGCGGTGGTCACCAGCAAGCGACATCCTCCGGAGGGCGCCCCATGAGGCCGTTCGTTCTCGCCCTGGCGCTGTGCGCCTGCACCGACACTGCCCGCATCGAGGCCCTCGAGCGAGACATCGCCGCCCTCGACGCCCAGGTCCGCGACCTGGAGGCACGCGCCGACGCGCTGACCAAGCTGCTGGAAGAGGGCCCGCCCACAGCCGCGGTGCGCAAAGACCTCGACCCCGAAGGCTTCGACGCCAGCAAGCCCCTCGCAGCGGGTGCGAAGGGCCGCCCCGACGTGCTGCTCGTGTCGGTCGACACCCTCCGTGCCGACCACCTCGGGGCCTACGGCTACGAGCGCGACACCAGCCCGTTCATCGACGAGCTCGCCGCAGGCGGCACCGTGTTCGAGCAGGCCTGGTCCCCCACCAGCTGGACGCTCCCCTCGCACACGACCATGCTGTCGGGGCAGCTGCCCGTGCACCACGGCATCATCGACGACCACCTGCGCATCGCCGACGACCTGCCCCTGGTGCAGGAGGTCTTCCAGCAGGCCGGCTACGCCACCTCGGGCGCGGTGGCCACCCTGTTCGTGTCCAGCCGGTTCGGGTTCGACCGCGGCTTCGACCACTTCGAAGACTTCGGCGTGAAGTCGAAGGCCACCAACAACCTGTCGATCGTCGACGCCGACCATGTGTTCCACACCACCCTGCACTGGGCGCAGCAGCAGCCGGAGGGCACGCCGCTGTTCGCGTTCGCCCACGTCTACGACGTGCACTACGGCTACGACGCCCCCCCGCCCTTCAACGAGAAGTTCGACCGCGGGCCCGCGCTGGGCGACGAGAAGTACAAGAAGTACTTCCACTACCTGCGAGCCGGTCTCCCGCCTGCCGAGCAGATGCAGCACCAGATCGACCAGTACGACGAAGAGATCGCGTTCACCGACGCGATGCTCCGGGAGCTCGTCGAGGCCTGGCGCGCCTCGGGCCGCGACCTGGTGGTCGTCGTGACAGCCGACCATGGCGAGGAGTTCGGCGAGCGCGGCTCGTGGGGCCACGGGCACACGCTCTACCCCGAGCAGCTCCACGTTCCGCTGATCGTGAACGGCCCCGGCGTGAAGGCTCAGCGCATCGCCGAGCGTGTCGGCACGGAAGACATCGCCCCCACCGTGGCCGAGCTCGCTGGCCTGGGCTTCGACGCCCTCGATGGGGCCAGCCTGGCCTCGGCGGTTCGCTCGGGGCGCCGGCCGGCGAACGCACCGGCCGCCGAGTACGCCGCGACCTCCCGGTTCGACACGAACCGCCTCCGCTTCCATCGCGCTCCCTACGACCTGTACGTCGACCTGCCGGGGCGCAAGCGCGCCTTGTGCGACCTCGTCGCCGACCCCCGGTGCAGCACCAACATCTACAAAGACAACAAAGACGAAGTCGAGGTGCTGTTCGGCGAGATGATCGACTACCTGAAGGCCCCGTGGACGGTCGCCCAGGCCGGCTCGGTCCGCGTGCGCCAGGGCGCCGTGTTCGTCGACGGCCAGCGCCGCCCCGAGCAACAGCCCGTGCCCGTCACCCCCGGGCAGCGCCTCACCATCGTCCCCGGCGACGCCGTCGTCGACTTCGTCGCCGCCGACGGCACCACCTTCGGGCCCTGGCAGCCGCTGGGGGGCGCCGTGCCCGGCGCCGGCTGCCCGCTGGGCTTCGAGGGGCGGTTCCTCACCAACGCCCGGCTGGGGGAGAAGTCCGACGACGAGATCGCGATGCTCCGCGAGCTCGGCTACCTGCAGGGTGACGAAGAGCCCGAAGACGACGGCACTTCCGGCGTAGTCGACTGTACTCCCTGACGACGCTGGTACACTCGCGCCGCTCATGAGCACCGCAGTCCTCCCGCCCCGACCTCGCGTGTTTGCGCCCGGCACGCCCATTGGCATGCACCTCCGGGTCGAGCGTCTCGTGCGCATCGCGGGCGACCGCATCTACTACCTGGTGAGCAACCGCACGCCGCGCTGGTACACCAAGAAGTGCTGGGAGTGCGGCAACAAGCACTCGCCTCCCAACGCACAGGCGTGCACCTACTGCTCCTCGCCCCTGCGCGCGCGGCGGTTCCTGATGGCAGCGCGGTGGAACCCGGCCTCATCCCTCGAGTACCAGGCATTCGTCCACCGCCGCCTCCGCCACAAGACCCTGTCGCACCCCCTGGCGCTGTACCGCTACAACGAGCAGCTGCTGGCGTCGTTCGCATGGGAAGGCGACCAGCTGCTCGTCGGGGAGCCAGCGCCGCTCCCCAGCCGAACCGTCCTGTCGCTGGCCTTCCAGGTGGCCGACGCCCTGGCCCATCTGCACGCCCACGGGGTCTTCCTCAAGGAGCTGCGCCCAGGCAACATCCTCGTGCGCCCCGACGGCTCGGTCCGCTTGTTCGACCTGGAGATCGATCACCTCGTCGACCGGTCCCTTCCGCCGACCGACGACGCCACCCGCCCCCCCCTCCGCGACCTGCGCGAGCTCGCCAGCCTGCTGGAGCGCTGGGTTCCGGTGGCCGACGCCGAGCTGCTGCACTTCCTCAAGGAGGTGCGCCGGGGCCGCTTCGTCACCGCTGACGAGCTCGCGGCCGGGGTATCGTCCTTCGCCTGGTCGCGGGGCCCCGACCCACGCGCCGACGGCGCAGCCGTCATGACCGATGCGGGCGTGGTCCGTCATGCCAACGAAGACAGCTGGGCCTGGCGCACCGTGCATCCCGAGGGCACCGCGCTGTACACCGTGGCCGACGGCATGGGCGGGCACGAAGACGGGGCCAACGCCAGTCGGCTCGCCGTGCGCACCGCCAGTCGTTCCCTGCTGCGCGCCCTGCCCAGCGAGGCACCCGTGCCGGTCAGCTCCCTCGACAAGGTGCTTCGCGGGTGCATCGTCGACGCGAACGCCGCGCTACGCAGCACCAACAAGGAGCAGGGCACCGACTCCGGCACCACCCTGGTGGCGGTGCTGATCCACGGCCTCACCGCATGGGTGGGGCACCTCGGCGACAGTCGCGCCTATCGCCTCAGAGGCGGGGTCCTCGAGCCGCTGACCATCGACCACAGCATGGTCGCGGCCCGGGTCGCAGCCGGCCGCATGACCGAGGAAGAGGCGCGCAACCACGCCGATTCCAACCTGCTGCTGCACTACCTGGGCCACGAAGACGAGGCCGACCCCGACATCAGCCAGGTCGACCTGGCGCCTGGCGACCGGCTGCTGCTGTGCAGCGACGGGCTGTGGGGTGAGCTCACCGCCGACCGCCTCGGCCGACTGCTGGGCGAGTCCCCCGATCCCAGGCGCACCGTGCGTGCGCTGGTGCGGGCCGCCAACGACGCAGGGGGCCGCGACAACGTCACTGCGATGATCATCGACGTGCCCGGCGCAGCCACCACGTGAAGAGCCGGTTCCCCGACAGCCTCGTCCTCATCTTCGCGATGATCGTGCTGGCGCAGCTGTGCACCTACGTTCTCCCCTCCGGCACCTTCGAGCGAGAGGCCACCACATCGAGCTGGGCCAGTGAGCGCACCCTCGTGCTCGCCGAGCCGCTCTCGGTCGCCGACCCTCCCCTGCCCCCCGGCACCGAGCTCACCCTGCCTGCCGGCACCGAGCAGCGCGCCCCGGGGCGCAAGGTCGTGCCTGGCTCCTATCGGCAGGTCGAGGCCACGCCGCTGCCCTGGCACGCGGCCCTCACCTCGCTCCCAAAGGGGCTCGAGAAGGCAGCCGACATCATCTTCTTCGTGTTCCTGGTCGGGGGCGTGATCGGCGTGGTGAAGGCGACCGGCGCCATCGACGCCCTCATCGGTGAGGCCATTCGGCGGCTGGGCAGTCGCCCCGCGCTGCTGGTCGGCGGGATGATCTCGTTGTTCGCTGTCGGCTCCGCCACCGTGGGCATGGCCGAGGAGTACATGCCGTTCGTGCCGATCCTGGTGGCGATGTGCCTGGCCCTGAAGATGGACGCCATGGTCGCGATGGGTATCGTCTACATCGGTGCGGGGGTCGGCTACGGCTGTGCCGCTCTCAACCCGTTCACGGTGCTCATCGCCAAAGACATCTCGGGCCAAGACCCCTCGGTGTTCTTCTGGCCTCGCTGGGCCCTGCTCGCCGTGTGCGTGGCGATAGGCACCCACCACGTGCTCGCCTACGGTGCCCGGGTGCGTCATGACCCCTCCGTGAGCCTGGTCGCCGACATCGACGTGTCCGACGGCGCCTTCGCCATGCCCGACGACACCGCTCTCACCGGTGCCCGCGCGGTGATCCTCGGCCTGTTCGTGGCGATGATCGGGGTCTTCGTCTGGGGCGTGAACGCCCATGGGTGGTACCTCACCGAGCTCGCGGCCCTGTTCTTGGCCCTCGGCCTCGCCGCCGCCCTCATCGGTCGCATCCCCGTCAACGACGTGGCCCGCCGGTTCACCGAGGGGGCCGCCGAGCTGACCTCGACCGCGCTGCTCATCGGCTTCGCCCGCACCATCGAGGTCATCTGGGTCGACGGGCAGGTCATCGACACGGTCATCCATGGCATCGCCAGTGCCCTGCAGGCGGCCGACGGCCTCGGCCAGGCGGCACCCGTCGTCGGCGCCTGGGGGATGCTGGCGGTGCAGAGCCTGTGCAACCTGCTCATCCCGTCGGGCAGCGGTCAGGCCTACGTCACCATGCCCATCATGGCTCCCCTGGCCGACCTCACCGGCGTGGGCCGCGAGACAGCGGTGCTCGCCTACCAGTTCGGCGACGGCTTCACCAACATGATCGTGCCGACCAACGCGCTGCTGATGGGCATGCTGGGCCTCGCGCGGGTGCCCTACCCGGCCTGGCTGCGCTTCGTGCTGCCGTTCCTGGCGAAGCTCTACCTCGTCGCGCTGGTCGTGCTCGCCTGGGCCGCCCTCACGCAGCTGCAGTAGCAGCCTACCGTCAGCTCCAGCAGATGCCCTGGCTGCCCATCGGCACGGGCTCGGCCGCCACCTGCGGGCCCTGTGGCCCCATCGCAAGCAGCGACTGCAGGATGGCCTCGAGCAGCTCGTGCGCCTGGGCATCCATGCCCAGCTCGTGCAGACCGCGGGCGTAGGCCAGTGCTTCATCGACCGTGAGATCCGCCTCGATCAGCTCCACCACGGCCCTGTCGGCCCCCAGTGGCTGGAGGACTCTGGCCGCAGCCTCTTCATCGGTGCACAGCAGCTGCCACAGCGTGTCGGCAAAGTCGGTGTACATCGGGCCCCCACTCACGACGGCGGCCATTGTGACCCACCGTTCAGTTTCATCGTAGCTACGATTCTGACCCACCGTCCAGTTTTGTGGATCGTCGTCGCGTACCGATCCGCACCGCGCCTGTCTCCTCATCGACACAGGGGGGGATCGTTGTAGGGGGGATCGCGAGGAGCGCCCGGCGATCCCTACTTCTCGATCGGCTCCCAGGTGCCCAGACCCCGGTCGGTCTCACTGGGACCGTTCACCAGCTCCGACACGCCGAGGTTGGGGGCTTCCTTGGTGCCGAGCATCCGGATGCGCCCGGCGTGGTTGTACGACCCGGTGTTGAACAGGTTCGACGCCGAGCTGTTGCCCGTCAGCGACCACACCCGCTCGGTCATGTAGCCCTCCTCCGGATCGAAGATGGACACGCCGATGAGCTCGGTGATGAAGTTCAGCTGCCGATCGCTGCCCGGCATCGGGATGTTGACCCCGCCCTTGCCGATCGACTGCACCAGCACCTGGCCCTGGTACTTGTTGAGGTAGTGCACCAGCATCGACGAGCCCGCCACGCCACTGTAGGCCGAGGGAACGGGCATCGACATGAGCGCGGAGTTGTACTCCACCCACTTGCCCTCGTGCAGCTGGTTGAACTTGCGGAGCTTCAGGTCGAAGCCGACGATGACCCGGCTCATGACCTGACGGAGCGTCTCGTGCATCTCCGACAGGCGGCGGTTCGTCTTGGGCACACCCTCCAGGTCGATGTTCGTCACGCGACCGTCGTCGGCCACCTGCAGCTGCAGCTTCGAGCCGGTGAGCTTGGCGTCGACCTCGTCGAGGATGAGGGCCCCATCGCCGATCTTCTTCTGGCTGCGGTCGTTGCGGAACGGCACGACCTTCAGGCTGATGTCTTCGACCTCGCAGTCGACGACCCACCGCTTCTTGCGGAGCTGCTCGTCTTTGGTGCACTGGATGATGGCGCGCACCTGCATCGCGGTGGCGCGGATCTCGAGGTTCTGATCCTTGGCGAAGAGCAGCGGCAGGGGCACACTCAGCTCGGTCTCGACCATCCAGCGGGTGTCGTCCCACCGGGCAAACAGATCGCCGTACACCACGATCTCGTCGAACAGCTCCTCGTCGGCTTCTTGGGACCACGCGGGCGCGCCCCACGCGCATGCCGCTACTGCCACGCCCCCCAGCCACCTCCGCATGCCGACCTCCGGCGTAGAAGGTAGCCGCTCGCCGTGCAGGGCGCATGACCGCACCGCGGGGATTGACGTTAGGAGGGGCGCCAGCCATCCTGGCTGGTGGAGGCGTCGATGCTCGTTTCGTTGTTCACCCCGTGGGTCACCTGGTGGTTCCTTGCGACGGGCTGCACCAACAGCGGCCTGGGCGTGGTGTTCACCGCCGACACCGGCCCTGTCACGGTCGGCTGCCCCTGGGAAGGCGAGTGGGAGCTCGCCGTCGTCGAGTGCAGCTCCTTCCCCTACAACGACAAGTGGGATGCAACCTACGACAGTGCCGAGATGGTGATCGAGGCCGACGGCGCCAACGGCTGCAACGTCGAGTTCACCTGGTCGGCGGCTACCTGCGCCGAAGAGGAAGCGTGGGTGATCACGCCCACCATCCCCGAGTTCACCGAAGACGAAGACCCCAAGGAGTGGGACTACGACGGCAAGGCCACCGTCTCCTACGAGGGCATCACCGACTGCGCGCCCGCCGAGTGCGAGTTCGAGCAGAGCGAGATGACCTTCAACAGCTCCCCGTGCGATGAAGGCGACCGCAAGCTGTCGGAGCAGATCGAGATCGACACGAGCATCGACGATCAGCTCACCATCGACGGCCTCCTCGACGACCCGGGCCGCCACGACTGCGTGCTCGGCCTGCGCACGACCTGGACGCGCAAGTAGCGCCACCACCCCCGCGGCAGGGCGGCCTCGCTACGGAGCGGCGGCCGCCGAGCTGATGGCCGCCTCGACCGCACCCAGGTCGAGGGCCCCCACCACCTCGGTGCACGGCACGAACTCGGTCACCACGATCAGCCGCTCTGGCGGCTGGCGGAAGGTCGTGACCGCCGACTGCAGGTTCACCGTGCCGACCAGCGGGAAGAGCTGCCGGTTCGAGGGCCCAGGGCTGCCGACCATCGCGACGACGGCGCAGCCGCCCTCGTGATGGCCCACAAAGGCCGACACCGAGGCCGCCTTGCAGCCCTGCTGCGGGCACACCCGCTCCGGCGCCGGGCGCACGTCGACCGGGCGATCGTCCACCGCCCGGGTGGCGGATGCCGCCAAGCGTTGCTGTAGCTGCCCCGCCAGCGCCGTCATGCTCGGATCGACGGTGTCTGGGACCATGCGTGGGTACAACACCACCACGCCCCCCTTGCGGCCGCGAGAGCGGCTGATCTCGTCGCCGTCAGCGCCGGCGAAGGCAGCCGCGGGCATCAGGGCAGCGAGGGCAACAGGGGCACCGAGGGCCAGGGCCAGGACTCGGGACAGGTGGGTCATCAACACGCCCTCCGACGGCGCAAGAAGCTCAGTCCGAAGAGCAAGGCCAGCCAGCCGCTCGACGAGCCAGCGGCCGTCGAGCAGGAAGCAAAGCCACCGCCCTTGTAGTAGGTGACGAACGCCCCATCGGGGTCGAGGTAGTTGGGCACCCCGTCGCCGTCTTCGTCGCGCACCCCCTCGTCGATGTCGAGGAGGCCGTCGCCGTCGGCGTCGGTGTCGACCCAGTTGTTCGCCCCGTCGCCGTCGGGGTCGTTGCCGAAGACCGCGCCATCGGCGGCCTCGGTGGCCGTGGGGATGCCGTCGTCGTCGTCATCGAGGTCGAGGCGGTCAGGCACGCCGTCGCCATCGGTGTCGCCAGGCTCTTCGACGCTCGGGACGCTGTCGCCGTCGTCGTCGCCGTCGAGGAAGTCGGGAATGCCGTCACCATCGGTGTCGACATCGCCCTCCACCGCATCGCTGGCCCCATCGGCGTCGCTGTCGTCGTCGAGGAAGTTGGGCAGGCCATCGCCGTCGAGGTCGTCGGTCCCTTCCACCCCATCGAGCAGCCCGTCACCGTCGGCGTCGGTGTCGTGGTGGTTGGGGACCCCGTCGGCATCGGCGTCATCGCCGAAGCCACCCTCGGCCGCCGTCGGCACCCCGTCGTCATCGTCGTCGTCGTCGAGGTAGTCGGCCCTGCCGTCGGCGTCGGTGTCGGGGGGAGACTCCGGCGTTCCCTGCACCTCGTCGAGGGTGGGCACGCCATCGCCGTCGTCGTCGTCGTCTTGGAAGTCGGGGATCAGGTCGCCGTCGGAGTCGGTCAGGCCCTCGTCTTGGTCTTCGATTGTGTCGTTGTCGGAGTCGGTGTCGAGGTAGTCGGGGATGCCGTCTTCGTCGGTGTCGAGGTCGCGCTCGTCGGCCGTCGGGATCCCGTCGCCGTCGTCGTCGGGGTCGAGGTAGTTCGGGATGTCGTCGTCGTCTTGGTCACCGGGGGGCTCTTCCGCCGTGGGGATCGTGTCGTTGTCGTCGTCGGGGTCGAGGTAGTCGGGGATGCCGTCGCCGTCGTTGTCGTCGTCCCACACCCCATCCTCGTTGTGGTCTTCCACGGAGGTGGGGATGGTGTCACCGTCGTCGTCGTCGTCGAGGTGGTTGGGCAGCCCGTCGCCATCGGTGTCTTCGTCGAGCTCGAGGATGGTGAGCAGGCCATCGCCGTCGTCGTCGGGGTCGAGGTAGTCGGGGATGCCGTCGCCATCGGTGTCGCCGGTGCCCTCCTCGATCGATGGAATGCCGTCGCCGTCGTCGTCGGGATCGAGGTAATCGGGAATGTCGTCGGACCCGTATTCAAAATCGGCGTCTGTGTTCTCCGTACCCTCATCGAGCGAAGGAACGCCATCGCCGTCGTCGTCGGCGTCGAGGCGGTCGACAATCCCGTCTTTGTCGCTGTCGATGTCGTCGACGAAGCCGCCGTAGCCGTCGGTCTCGAACTCGCCCGAGATCCCATCGCCGTCTTCGTCGTCGTCGAGGTAGTCGGGGGTGCCGTCGCCGTCGGCGTCGTCGTTGAGCCAGTCACCATCACCGTCGCCGTCCTCGAAGATAGTGGGCACGCCGTCGCCATCGTCATCGTCGTCGAGGTGGTTGGGCAGGAGGTCCTTGTCAGTGTCGTCGTCGAGCTCGAGGATGGTGAGGACGCCGTCGCCGTCGTCGTCGGGGTCGTTGGCGTCTTCGAGGCCGTCGCCGTCGCTGTCGCCGGGGGTCAGCGGGTCGGGCGTCTCCTCACCGTCGGTCAGACCGTCGCCGTCGGTGTCGGGGTTGGTGGGGTCGGACTGGCCGAGGATGGCCTCCTCGTAGTCATCGAGCCCATCCGCATCGGTGTCGACCAGATCAGGGTCGGTCCCCCACAGGCAGCTCTCCTCACCGTCGACGAGGTTGTCGCCGTCGGTGTCGCCCACGATGTCGTAGACCTCGAGATCGAAAGGTAGCGAATCGGCCGCGTCGATCCAGGTGTAGGTGTCGAGGTAGGTGGTGTTGCCCTTGCTGGCGACGGTGAACGCCCCCCACGAGCGGGCGTTGACGTTGGGGTCGGTGGCGTCGGTGTAGTCGCCCGAGAACATGCCCAGGGCACCACTCGTCTCGAGGGACACGTCGCCGTTGGGCATCGTGACCGCGCCGGACTGCACCTCGGAGTCGTTCCAGAACATGAACAGGCCGAAGCGCGCGAGGGTCGCGTCGACATTGAACAGCCGGAAGCCCTCGTAGGAGGTCTCGATGTCGTTGGCGACGAAGTGGAACTCGCCGACGGTGACCTTCACGATGCACTGCAGCGAGTCGGCCGCCAGGGGAACCCCGGTGTTGTCGGTGCCGTCGACGGGCACCTCCACCGTGCCCACCGTGGCTTCCCCGAGGATGTGCAGGTCGACGTCGGAGGTGAGGTCGTACAACCCGTCGTGGTTGAGGTCGCAGATGAGGTGGTAGGTGCCCTCGACGTTGCTCTCGAAGCTGACCGTCGCCTCTGCGATGGTGGGCGCGACCCCATCGTCGCAGGTGCCAGCGTTGGCCAGCAGCGGCTCGGGCACATCGGGCGACAGCACGTCGTAGCCGACGACTGCGGGGTCGGGCGGGCGCAGGTAGAGCGGGTACTTTGCGACGAACTGGTTGTCTTCGGCCGGCAGGGAGCGGCCGTTGCCGCCGATGACACCCTCGTCGTTGGCGTTGAGGGTGTAGCTGTTGCCCGACAGGCCCGTGGCAGCGAGCTCCACCACGCCTTCCGACGTGGGCGAGCCGCCGCTGACGACGGCGTAGAACGAGCCGTCGGTGGCCCCCCCGATGCCGAAGGTGTCGGAGAAGATGGCCCAGCTGCGCGACCACACGCGCCCCAGGCCGACCGGAGCGCCGACGACCTCGACGCGCCAGTCGCTCATCGCATCCTCGAGGCCGTCGGGGATGCCGCCCGGGCCGTCGAGGTCGATCCCGATGGGCCGCAGGTAGTAGGCCCCCGGGCCCGCCGTCGGCACGATGGTGTCAGACGCCGAGAACACACCGATGTACTGGTCGAGGGGGTCGCTGACCTCCACGAGGTTGCCGACCGTGCCGCCGCCAGGGTCGGTCGTCTCGCCGAACCACGAGATGGTCTCGGTGGTGTCGTCGACAATCTCGACACGGAGGATGGTGCGCGGGCGAAGGCGCTGCAGCGCGCCGAGGTCGTCGCGCTCCGCGGCATGCCCCATGGTGGGACCGAGCACCAGCGCTGCGAGGCCGAATCCGAAAGTCATGGGGTGGCTCCTTCACCTTCGTCGTCGCTCTTCGCGTCGATCAGGTTGAACTCGACGCGACGGTTGGCCTCGCGGCCCTCCACGGTCTTGTTGGTGTCGATGGGCTTCGTCTCACCGTACCCGACCGCGAGCAGACGTTGCTCACTGACTCCCTGCTCGAGCAGGTAGGTGCGCACCGACTCGGCCCGGCGCTCGGACAGCTTCTGGTTGAAGTCTTCCCCACCACGGCTGTCGGTGTGCCCGGAGACCTCGACCCGGCCGAGGTCGGGGTTGGTGATGATGGTGGCCGCCACTTCGTTGAGCAGGCCAAAGGACTCGGGCTTGATGACGGCCTTGCCCGTCTCGAACTGCACCTTCTCCAGGATCTTGATCTGCTCCTTCTCGACCGAGATCATCGCCGCGCCGAGCTTCACCTGGATGGTCTTGCTGTCGCCCTTTCGGAAGGTGACCTCTTCCTCGTAGACGCTGTGGAAGGGCGCCGTGACCTTCACCGTGTGCGTGCCGTAGGCGATCTTCTGCGTCAGGCGACCGGTGGGGTCGACCGCCGTGGGCTGTGCCGGAACACACTCGGGGCTCTCCGACTGCCACAGCACCTGGGCCTCGGGCAGAGGCTGGTCTTCCGGACCGACGACCTCGACCATGACCTCGGAGTCGTACAGCGGCTGCAGCTCGATGACCATCTGCGCGCCCTGCTCGGTGGCCGTCGCGGCCGCTGAGCCCTCCAGACAACCGGAGCTGGCCTTGACCTGCCAGCGACTGCCAGGCACCGCGTCGAGGGCGAGGCCCTGGATCCCGATGCGCTCCATCCGCGGCCCGTCGGGACCGGTGATCTCCGCGTCGGCCTCCCGCGACATGCCGCCGTAGCGAACGTCGACGCTGAGAGCAGACAGCTCGTCGGGACAGCCGTCGTCGTCTTTCCAGCCGTTGATCACCTCGGCCTCGAGGGGGCACAGGTCGGTGCTCTGCAGGATGCCGATGGGATCGAAGTCGGGAGGCCGGGGGGGCTCCTGCTTGCCGAAGCCCCCGCCCACGAACACCCGGAAGGCTGCCACACCAGGCCCGTCGGTGATGCCGGCGGCACCGCCGATGGTGAAGTGCCCCCCGCTGGCGTCGCGGTAGCGCACCGACAGGATGGACTCAGCCGGGAACGCCGTGGTCGCGAGGTCGAAGCTGGTCGCCTCGATGGGCGGCTGCACGACGCCCTCGAGGGTCAGGCCCACGGTGTCGCTGGCGAGCACGCCGAAGCCGAGGCTGGCCACGACCTTGTCGGTGCCCTGCACGTTCGCAAAGCCCTCCACCGCCTTGTCGAACTCCGCGCCGATGTCGCCCGACACGGTGATCTGGTCGGCCTCGAAGGTGGCCGCGAGCTTGGCGCCACCGCCGACCCCCTGCTGACCGAGGAACCGACCCGGCGTGCCCGTGGGCAGATCGAGGTAGCCGACCACGCCCAGACCGGGACCGCCGCCCCCCGTGATGTGCTGGGGCCGCACGCCGATGGCCATCATCGACACGCGAAGATCGCCGAGGGCGGGCCCCTGGGAGGTCTGGTCGATGCCTGTCGACAGGCCGTAGACCGGAGCGAGCACGTCGAACCGCAGCCGATCGTGGGCGGCGACCCCCGCAGAGATGTTCATGGCGACGAGGTTGTCGACGACTGCGACTTCCTGCGCCTCGCCCCCCTCCTCGGGAACCCGCACTTCCACCAGCGGGGCTTTTGCGTACTCGGCAAGCCCCGACAAGAACCAGTCTCCTTGGGAGAAGGCCCCCGGGCGCTGGACGATCAGCGGGTCTCGAAGATCCGCGTCGTGGGCTGCGAGCCGAAAGCCGTGGGCGTCGAAGCCCCCGGTAGGCGCCGCGGCCTCCTGGGCGAGCGCGACCGTAGCGAGCCACAGAAGCATGTGTGTTCCTCCGTCCGTCAGCGTGCCAGGGGTGGGGCCCCAGAGCAAGCACCGTCGGCGAGGCCGACCCGTTAGTCGCGCACATGCAGGAGCAGGTTCGACGATGGGCCCTGTGGCTGGCCCTCTCAGGGGCCGCTGGGCTGGCCTACGAGGTGGTCTGGCTTCGCCGACTGGGCCTGGTCCTCGGCGGCTCTTCGGTCGCGAGCGCGGTCACCGTCGGGTGCTTCATGGCGGGCCTCGGGCTCGGGGCCCTCGGGGCGCGGGCGCTGTCCTACACATCCCCTACGACACCCCGACTGTACGGGGCCCTGGAGGCCTCCGCCGCGGTGTGGGCCCTGTGCTTCCCCCTGGGCTTCCTCGCCCTTCAGGCCGTCACTGCGTGGTGGCCCGCCCTGCGCTGGGTGGGCGCCGCCGCGTTGCTCCTGCCTCCTGCCACCGCCCTCGGCGCTACCTGGCCCCTGCTCGGGGCCCACCTCACCGGGCGCGACGCCGCCCGGCTGTACGCAGCCAACACGGCAGGCGCTGTCGGCGGGGTCCTCCTGTCGACCTTCTGGCTGCTTCCCTGGCTCGGGGTTCGGGGGACCGAGCTGGTCGCTGTGGCAACGGGGCTGCTCGCGGCCTTCCTCGGCGCCCGCTCGAGGCTGCCACCACGCGTCGACCTCCCGCAAGGTCCCACCACACACCGTCCCCTGCTGTGGGCCGTGGCCGCGGCCTCCGGGTTCACCGCCCTGGGCCTGGAGATGGTCTGGTTCCGGCTCGCCGCGGTGTCCTTCGGGGCGACGGTGCAGACCATCGGAGGCGTGCTGGCGTGCTTCCTCGCCGCGGTGGCGGTCGGGGCCGAGCTCGGGCGCCGCCTCCCCGGCGACCCCGATCAGCGGCTGTCGCAGGCCCTCACCGCCACCGCGGTGCTCGCGCTGCTCGGCGCCATGGTGTGGGGCCAGCTGCCGTTCCTGATGGCCACCGCGTGGCAGCTGGGGGGGGCCGAGGGCATGCTGCCCGCATCGATCGGGCTCGCGGCGCTGGCGATGGGCGGGGCTCCGATCGCCAGCGGAGCGGCCTTCACCCTCGCGGTGCGTGCGCTGGGTCCTCATCCCGGGCACGCCGCCGGGCCGCTGTATGCCGCGAACACGGCCGGAAGCATCGCGGGGGCCTGGCTCGGGGGCCTGTGGGCCCTCCCCGTGCTGGAGCTGCGTGGGAGCCTGTGGCTGTTCGTCGCCGCCAGCGCCCTCGCCGCCGCCGCGTGGTCTCGGCGCCCCTGGGCCGCCCTCGCCACCCTCGTGCTGGCCGTCGCGGTGCCCCCATGGGACGCGCGCCTGTTCGCCGTGGGGGTGCACCTGCGCATCAGCGACTTCGCCGACCCCAGCCACCAGGCCGTGCAGCGCTTCGTCGACGAGGGCTGGTCGCTGGTTCGCTACGACCAGGGCGCCACCGGGGCCGTCGCGGTGGGGAGGTCCCACAAGACCGGCAACGTGTGGCTATCGGTCAACGGCAAGGTCGACGCGTCGACCGGCGACGACATGCCCACCCAGCAGCTGTCGGCCACCCTGCCCCTCGCCTTCACCCCCGACCGCCCGCTGCACACCATGGTCGTCGGCCTCGCCAGCGGGGTGACCGCCGGCACTGCCCTGTCCGACCCACGGGTGGCCCGCCTCGACCTGCTCGAGCTCGAGCCCGCCATCGTCACCGCCAGCCACGCCTTCGACCACGTCAACGGGCGCCCCCTCGACGACCCGCGCACCCACCTCGCCCTCGACGATGCCCGCGCCTGGCTGGCCCGCCACCCCGGCGGCCTCGACCTGATCATCAGCGAGCCCAGCAACCCGTGGATCAGCGGCGTGAGCAACCTGTTCACCCTCGAGTATTGGGACCTCGCGCGCCGCCGGCTCACCGACGACGGGGTGTTCTGCCAGTGGGTGCAGCTGTACGGCATGGGCCCCGAGCAGCTCCGCGGCCTGCTGCGCACCTTCGACACCGCCTTCGACGACGTGTGGGTGTTCGAGACCCTGCCCGGGGCCGACCTGGTGCTGATCGGCGTGCCAGCTGGGTCCCCCCTTCCATCCAGCCTCCCCATCGAGCCCCTGCTGGGCCCTGAGCAGGTTCGCTGCGTCGCCGGGAGCGGCTGGCTCAACACCGACGACCGACCCCGCGTGGAGTGGGAGGCCCCCGCCTATCTGCACTACGCCACGGCTCAGGCCAACCGCGACCGGCTCACGGAACCTTGCAGCCTTCCGCCTTGACCTGCGTCATCGCCTGGCCCGCCTCGACCGTGAACGGGAAGGTGTCGACCCGGTAGTCGCCTGCGGGGAGCAGGCCCGTGAAGCTGCCGCCCTCCATCAGCTTGGTGCGCGCATTGGTGTAGGCCATGCGCTCCTGCTCGGCGAAGGGCTTGCTGGGCATGAACAGGATGGGCCCGCAGTCGCCCAGCTGGATCTGCACCTGACCGTAGCGGGTCTCGAAGCCCTCCTTGAGGGCCTGCGCGGTGGCGTACGACGAGTTCGGGTCGTCATCGGGCTCGGCCGCCGCCAGCCCCACCTGCAGGCGGGTGAGCGCCGCCAACATGTCGCCCGCCTGAATCGCGGACTGGGCCCCCAGCAGGTGGTCGGCGAGGTTCAGCGGCAGCTTGAGCTTCTCGAGCTCGGTGTAGGTGCGCTCGACCCCCGCCCAGGCGTTGCGCCGGGCCAGGTTCTCCAGCTCCTGCTGCAGCCGATAGCGCTCCGCCTCCTCGCTCGATGCGTAGGAAGGAACAGCGAATGCGAGCAAATAGGCGACAGAACAGAGGAGCAGTGTGCGCATGGTGCCTTCATTGTACAGGACCCGCAGCACACCACCGCGCCGCTGTCTCCGCAACCCACCATCGGCGCACCCCCTGCCCCAGAGGTCGCTGCCGTGACGTTTCGTGACGACTGGACACCCCCAGGGCTGGTGTCTACACGTCGTGATCATGTGGACCCTGCTCGCCGCGCTCGCCCTTGCCTCCCCCGAGGTCGACCCTCTCCGTCGCACCCCTGTGGTGCTGGCCGTGGAGGCCGCCACCCCGGCCGTCGTCGCCATCGAGGTGGAGGTGGCCCAGGCGAATCCCTTCGGCAGTCGGGTCGCCGCGTCGCAGGGCAGCGGCGTGATCATCCGTGCGGACGGCGTGGTGCTCACCAACGCCCATGTGGTGGAGGGCGCCCGGGAGATCCGCGCCAACCTCGCCGACGGCACCCGCTACCCCGCCGAGGTCCTCGCCCTCGACGCCGACCTCGACCTCGCCGTGCTGCAGCTGCAGGGCGCCAAGGGCCTGCCTACCATCGAGCTGGCCGACAGCGACGAGCTGCTGCTCGGCGAGACGGCCATCGCCGTGGGCAACCCCCTGGGCCTCGGCATGACGGTGAGCATCGGGGTGGTCTCCTCGGTCGAGCGCGAGGTCGAGCTGCGCGACGGCGTGGCGCAGACGTTCATCCAGACGGATGCCGCCATCAACCCCGGCAACTCCGGTGGAGCCCTCGTCGACATCCACGGCCGTCTGATCGGCGTCAACACGGCCATCCGGGCCGATGCCGAGGGCATCGGCTTCGCCATCCCGGTCAACCGCGCCCGCAAGGTCGCCGACGATCTCGTGCACTACGGCATCGTGAGGGCGCCGTGGCTGGGATGCGACGTGGCCGACATCGACGGGCGACGGCTCCGTGGCACGCCCCTCGACGAGGGGGCGGTGCTGGTGACCCGCGTGTGGCCCGGCGGCGCCGCCGAGCAGGCGGGCGTGCAGCCTGGCGATCTGCTGTTCGAGGTCGACGGTGCCCGGGTGAGGTCCCGAGCCGACCTCAACACCCGCCTCGCGACCCACAACCCTGGCGACGAGCTCCGCGGGCGTTGGGTCCACGCCGGCAAGATCGCGTCGGGGGTGTGGCCCACCAGCGAGGTCCCCCCGACCGCTGCAGAGCAGAGCCTCACCGGCATCGTCGGCATCGAGGTCGAGCCCAGCCAGGCCGGCCTGGTGGTCACGGCATCGCGGGTCGACGGCAGCTGGGCCAAGGCGCGCCTACGCGCGGGCGACCTGATCCTCGGCGCCGACGGGCAGCGCCTCGGCAGCCTCGACGACCTGCTGTCGGCCATCCGTCGTGCCCGCGCCCAGCACCGCAGCCAGGTGCTCTTCGCGGTGCAGCGCGGGCGCTATCGGGGCCACATGGCCGTGGAGATCTAGAACCAGCCCGAGCCGCCGAGCCCCGAGCCGCCGAGCCCCGAGCCGCCGGGCAGCGACAGTCCCGAGCCGCCGGGCAGCGACAGTCCCGAGCCACCGGGCAGCGACAGTCCCGAGCCGCCCAGGCCCAGTCCCGAGCCACCCAAGCCCAGCCCCGAGCCGCCGAGCCCCGAGCCGCCCAGCCCGCCCGAGAACGGGTTGTTCACGCCCGCACCGCCCGCCGTGGGGGCCCCCGAACCACCGCTGGTGTCGACCACCCAGGCCGTGTCGGTGTCACCGGCAGCCGCATGGGACGCCGGCGGCGACATGGCCTCGGTCGGAGCGGCCTCGGGCGTGGGCGCGGGGGCCGGAGCGGACGGAGCGCACGCGGTCAGCCAGACGAACCACAGGGGCAGGGTACACAACAGACACCTCCTGCCGGCCGTTGTCGCAAGGCCCATGCCATCAGTCCTACGCCGACAACCCTCCATGCGCGACAATGCCACCGCATGGGCGGGCGGCCATCTGTCGACGAGGAGCTACAGGGCGAACAGCGGGCGGCCCACCAGCTCGCGGCCCGGCCAGGGAATGGCCACCAGCATCAGCAACAAGGCCAGAGCCAGGCCGATCGCCAGTCGCGTGTGGGCTCGCTGTGGGTCGGCCTGCCGCTTGGCGAGCACCGACGCCACGTGCGCCACGGTGACCGACAGCATCATCGCCGTGGGGTGCTCCACCAGCCAGAAGCGACGGAACGGATCGGCCATCGCCGCGCCGACATCGACCATCGCCGAGGTGGTGAGCGGGGAGAGCCACACCCACAGCACCAGCCCGAGCACCAGGTTGAGATCGAGCAGCCCCACCGTGATGCCCGAGGTGATCCGTGCACGCTTTCCGTAGTCGCGCCCCGCGCCTCGGTCGGCCAGGGCCAGCCCTACCCGCGCCACGACCGCCACCAGTGCGCCCCACCGGATCCAGCTGTGGGCGACGATCGCCACCGTGTAGATCACAGCGCTTCCCCCATCACGGGGGCACCCATGCACGAGGGCTCCAGCTCGCCGGGCACCTCGACGATCAACCGGTCACCCCCGTGGGCGAAGGTGTGGGACCCCACCGCCGGCACGCCCAGCTCGCAGGTGGCCACGATGGGCTCGCACGGCTCGCACTCGCTGAGGGACTGCGCCGTGCTGGTGATCGTCCATAGATCGCCGTCGCGGGTGGCGGTGCAGCTGGCGACCGTGGCATCGCCGCAGTCGCAGCCGCCGAAGGTGACCGAGGCCACGATGACATCGCCGTGCTCGATCACCAACGCCGGGCTCGGGCTGGTGCCCGTGTCGGCCGTGGTCGTCGTGGCGGTCGGTGTGGTCGTCGTCGGCGTTGTCGTCGTCGTGCCCGTGTCGCCTGTGGCTCCAGTGGGGGTCGTCGGAGGGTAGCGGTCGGTGGTCGACAAGCACACGCGCCCCTGGTTGGACCACTCCACCAGCTCGCCCGGGGGCTCCTCCGTGCAGGCCGACATCGCCAGCATGCCCACGCCGCACCACCACCATCGACCACCCATGCGGCCCTCCACGCGCTGGACTAACCAACGCCCTGGGGGCGTGCCGGTTGTGGCATCCTCCACGACCGGAGGCGCCGTGAGGATTCGTGGGTGGGCACAGCTGGCGGTGGTGTTCAGCGGGCTGTGGCTCTCCACGGGCTGCCTGGAGCACTTCGAGCGCCTGGTCACCACCGTCACCTACGACCCCTTCGAGCAGTCGTTCCGGGTGGTGCGCCGGCTGGAGAACGTCGAGCCCGCCTTCTTCGGCTGCGTCGACCTCGGCGACTGCGCCGATGCCATCCATCGCGCGACCAGCCTCACCCCGGCGGCCTTCCCCAGCGCCCTGTCCGACCGGCTCGTGCAGCGCCTGACCGAGTCGGGCGCCACCGACATCGAGGTGCAGCTCCTCCAGCGTGGGGACCAGCTCGATGCCCGCATTGCGTACACCGCGGTGGTCGGCTCGGCGGCGGCGGAAGACACCATGGTCCACGCCGAGTGGGACGGCGGCAAGGGGCGCTACTACCTGGTCGTCGACGCCGACGGCTCCATCGAGCCCCTCGACGTGAAGGCCAAGGTGCGCAAGCAAGCGGTGTCGGGGCCCGGAGGCATCGACTGGCGCGAGAGCTGGGTCCTCAAGCCCAAGCACCGTGAAGTCACCACGCGCATGGCCGTCGACAACGAGGTTCGCCCCCTGTTCACCGCCGTGCCCGGTCTCGACCAGGCCCTGTCGTCCCGCGGGCTCCTCGACGCGGTCATCAGCCCCGTCGCCGTGGCCGCTGCGCAGCCCGCACCGGAGCCTGCACCCGTCTCCCTGCCTGCTCCTGCTCCTGCACCCGCGCCGACAGCCCAGGCCCCTGCTCCGGCGGCCCCTGCCCCTGCAGCGGCCCCCACTCCCGCCCCTCAGCCCGCTCCAGCCGCCGTCCTGGTCCCCGCCCCCGCGCCGGCTCCTGCGCCGCCCGCGCCAGCCAGCCGCAGCTGGCCCGCGCCCGACCTCAACAGCCCGGCGCGCACCTACTCCTACGATGCCCGGGTCACCGGCGGCACCCTCACGGCCGGCGCGGCCAATCTGTCCGTCGAGCCGCTCCTCCCCAAGGTGCGCGTCTGCTACCAGGAGCGCCAGGCACAGGTGCCTGACCTCGCCGGCTCCGCCTTCCTCGGCGCCCTCGTCCGCCCCGACGGCACCATCCTGTCGACCTCGGTCTACGGCTCGGTCAACGACCGGCCCTTCCTCGACTGCCTCGAGCTCGCCATCGAGGGCTGGCGCTTCCAGCCCTGGGGCGCCGGGGAGGAGCCCAGCGACGTCGCCCTGCCGCTGGTGTTCCGAGTGGAGGAGCTGCCGCCCGCCCGCGGGCGCAAGAAGCGCCGCTAGCGGATCAAGCCGGGTCGTAGCCGAGCAGGCTTCCCAGTGCCTCTTCGGCTTCGGCCACCGACCAGCCCTTGCGCTTGGCGTAGTCTTCCACCTGGTCGCGGCCGACATCGCCGATGGCGAAGTACCTCGACTGCGGGTGGGCGAAGTACAGCCCCGACACCGACGACGCCGGCCACATCGCGCAGCTCTCGGTGAGCGACACGCCGGTGTGGGCCTCCGCGTCGAGGAGCCGCCACAGGGTGCGCTTCTCGGTGTGGTCGGGCTGGGCGGGGTAGCCGGGAGCGGGGCGGATGCCCTCGTACTGCTCCTTGATGAGCGAGACGGTGTCGAGGTCTTCGTCGGGGGCGTAGCCCCACAGCTCGGTGCGCACGCGGCGGTGCATGTACTCGGCGAAGGCCTCGGCGAGCCGGTCGGCTACCGCCTTGAGCAGGATGGCCTCGTAGTCGTCGTGGGCGGCCTGCAGCTTCGCGGCCTGCTCGTGGATGCCGTGGCCTGCCGTGACGCAGAAGCCGCCGATCCAGTCGGGCTCGTCGCTGACGAAGTCGGCCAGGCTGCGACACTGCGGCAGCTTCTCTCCCTGCTGGCGCAGCATGTGGAGGACCTCGCGTTCGGTGGACCCATCCTCGGCGTAGACCACCACGTCGTCGCCCCGGCGACGCGCCGGCCACAGCCCGACCACCGCGCGCAGATCCACCCAGTCGGCCGTCGACAGCGTGTCGAGCACGCGCTTGGCGTCGGTGAACAGGCTGCGTGCGTGCTCCCCGACCTTGGGGTCGTCGAGGATGCGCGGGTAGCTTCCGCGTAGCTCCCAGGCCTGGAAGAACGGTGTCCAGTCGATGATCTCGGCCAGGTCGGCCACCGTCACGTCGTCGATGACGTGCAGCCCCGGCTTCGCCACCGGCCGCTCGACGCGCTCCAGCTCTTCTTCGCGGCCCCGGGCATCGGTGAGGGTGCGCAGCGCCTTGCGCCCCGCGGCGCGCCGCTTGCGCACGTCGTCGTAGCGCTGACGCAGCTCGGCGAGGAAGCCCTCGGCCTGGGTCTCGCTCGACAGCGCGCCGGCGACGCCCACCGCCCGCGAGGCGTCTTTGACGTGCACCACCGCACCGCTGTAGTTCGGCTCGATCTTGACCGCGGTGTGGGCCACCGATGTGGTGGCTCCGCCGATGAGCAGCGGGGTCTGCAGCCCGCGGCGCTCCATCTCCTTGGCTACGCCGACCATGTGGTCCAACGAAGGAGTGATCAGGCCCGACAGGCCGATGAGGTCGACCTGCTGCTTGGCTGCTTCATCGAGGATGCGCGCCGTGGGCACCATCACGCCCAGGTCGATCACCTCGAAGTTGTTGCACTGCAGCACCACGCCCACGATGTTCTTGCCGATGTCGTGCACATCGCCCTTCACCGTAGCCATCAGCACCTTGCCCTTCACCTCGGTGCCGTCGCTCTTGTCGGCCTCCAGGTAGGGCTGCAGCCAGGCCACGCTCTTCTTCATGACGCGGGCGGACTTGACCACCTGCGGCAGGAACATCTTGCCGGAGCCAAACAGGTCGCCGACGACGTTCATGCCGTCCATCAGCGGGCCCTCGATGACCAGGATGGGCTTGCGCAGCTCCTCGAGCGCCTCGGCGGTGTCGGCCTCGATGAAGTCGGCGTTGCCGTGGACCAGGGCGTGCTGGAGGCGCTCCTGCACCGGCAGCTCCCGCCAGCTCATGTCGGCCTTTCGCTCGCGTGCCTGGCCCTTGGCGGAGTCGGCGATCTCGAGGAGGCGCTCCGTCGCGTCGGGGCGGCGAGCGAGCACCACGTCTTCCACCCGCTCGCGGAGCTCGGGCTCGAGGTCTTCCAGCACAGGCAGCGCGCCGGCGTTGACGATGCCCATGTCGAGGCCGTTGCGGATTGCATGGAACAGGAACACCGCGTGGATGGCCTCACGGACCGGGTTGTTGCCCCGGAAGCTGAAGCTCACGTTGGAGATGCCCCCCGACGTGCGGGCGCCCGGGCAGCGCTCCTTGACCAGCTTGACCGCCTCGATGAAGTCGAGGGCGTAGCGGTCGTGCTCCTCGATGCCGGTGGCGACGGCGAACACGTTGGGGTCGAAGATGATGTCGCTGGGCGGGAAGCCGACCTCGTTCACCAGCAGGTCGTAGGCACGACCGCAGATGTCGACGCGGCGCTGCACCGTGTCGGCCTGCCCCTGCTCGTCGAAGGCCATGACGATGGCCGCAGCCCCGTAGCGGCGCACCTCGCGGGCCTGGCGCAGGAACTCCTCCTCGCCCTCCTTCATCGAGATGCTGTTGACCACGCACTTGCCCTGGGCGCAGCGCAGGCCGGCCTCGATGACCTCCCACTTCGACGAGTCGATCACCAGGGGGACCTTGGCGATGTCGGGCTCGGTGGCCACCAGGTTGAGGAAGCGGGTCATGGCGGCGGGGCCGTCGAGCATGCCCTCGTCCATGTTCACGTCGATGAGCTGCGCGCCGTTCTCCACCTGCTGGCGGGCCACGCGCAGGGCCGTCTCGTAGTCTTCTTCCTTGATGAGCCGAGCGAAGCGCTTGGAGCCGGTGACGTTGGTGCGCTCCCCGATGTTCACGAACAGGGTGTGCTCGTCGATGGTAGTGGGCTCGAGACCCGACAGGCGCAGGGCGGGGGGCACCTCGACGGGGGCTCGGGGCGCCTTGCCGGCGATGGCCTGGGCGATGGCCTCGATGTGCGCCGGCGTGGTGCCGCAGCAGCCGCCGACGATGTTGACCAGCCCGGCGTCGGCGAAGTCGGCGAGGACCGTAGCCATCTGCTCGGGGGTGTCGTCGTAGCCGCCCATCTCGTTGGGAAGCCCCGCGTTGGGGTGGACCGAGACGAAGCCCTCACAGCCCTCCGCGAGGGTGGCCACGTGGGGGCGCAGATCGTCGGCGCCCAGGGCGCAGTTGAAGCCCACCGACATCGGCCGGTAGGGCGCCACGGAGTTCAGGAAGGCCTCGGCGGTCTGCCCCGACAGGGTGCGCCCGGAGCGGTCGGTGATGGTGCCGCTGACCATGACGGGCACGTCGACGCCGCGCTCCTCTTTCACCTGCTCGATGGCGTACAGCGCTGCCTTGGCGTTGAGGGTGTCGAACGACGTCTCGATCATCAGCGCGTCGGCGCCGCCGTCGAGCAGGCCGTGCGCTGCGTCGACATAGCCGGCGCGGAGCTGCTCGAAGGTGACGTTGCGCGCAGAGGGGTCGTTGACGTCGGGGCTGATGCTCGCGGTGCGCGTGGTGGGCCCGAGGACGCCAACCACCCAGCGGGGCTTGTCGTCGGTGGACCACGCATCGGCCGCTTCCCGAGCGATGCGCGCCGAGGCCGCACACATCTCCCGCGCCAGCTCCTCCAGACCGAAGTCGGCCTGGGCCAGGCTGTTGGCGGTGAAGGTGTTCGTCTCGATCAGGTCGGCGCCCACCCGCAGGTAGGCGTCGTGGCAGTCGCGGACGATGTCGGGCCGCACCAGCGACAGCACCTCCATGTTGCCCTGCAGGTCGATGGGGTGGTCGCCGAAGCGGTCACCTCGGAAGTCGGCCTCTTGCAGCTTGCGGGCTTGCATGAGGGTTCCGGTGGCGCCATCCAGGATGAGGATGCGCGTCCGAAGGGCGTCGACGAGGGCTTGGGACCGAGTGGGGTAGGCATGCATGGCGTCCGTCTATCGCACAGGCCCCGACGCGGCAGGGGCGAGGTCCCCCTACTGCGGCTTTCCTGTCGCAACACAGGGGTAGGACCTCGATCACGCCTGCCTCAGGCCCTGGCACGAAGCTCGCAGACGTCACGCGTGCGGGGTTCTTTTCATGTGGACGATGATGGTGCTGGCGGCCCTGGCCGCCCCGGAGCTGTGCAACGGCGTCGACGACGACGGCGATGGCGACGTCGACGAAGGCCCCGTGCTCGTGTCTGCCGATAGCGACGGCGACGGCTTCGGCCCCACCTCGGGGGCCATGGTGGTGGCGAGCTGCGCGGAGGCCGCCGGCTATGGCGCCCCGGCCGGAGACTGCGACGACACCGACCCCACCCGCCACCCCGACACGGCCGAGGCCTGCAACGGGCTCGACGACGACTGCGACGGAGAGGTTGACGAAGACGGCGCCTGCGGCTGCGACGCCTACGTGGTCGGCGACGAAGACGTGCTGCAGATCTGCTTGCAAGACGAGAACTGGTTCGATGCCGACCAAGCCTGCGACGACATGGGCTACCACCTGCTCACCAGCCGCGACGCCAACGAGCACGACAATGCCTACGACGTGGCGGCCAGCTACGGATCCGACTTCTGGCTCGGTCTGCACGACCAGAACGTCGAGGGCCAGTTCGAGTGGGTGAACGGATCGGCGCTGGGCTGGACGAACTGGCGGTACAACGAGCCCAACAATGGCGGCTACGACGGCGAGGACTGCGCCGAGATGGAGCCCAGCGGCCTATGGGACGACGACAGCTGCTGGTCACGCCAGCCGTTCATCTGCGAGGTGAACTGCACGGCGGAGCTGTGGTTCCTCGACGACGACGGCGACGGCTACGGTGACCCTTCCGAGCCGCTTCTGGCCTGCGTCGCCCCTCACGACTACGTCGCCAACGACGCCGACTGCGACGACAACGACAGCCAGCAGCCGCGGCTGTGGTTCTACGACGAAGACCTCGACGGCTACGGGTCCGACGAGGAGGTCGCCGGGTGCGAGGCGCCCTGGTACGCCGAGCGCGACGGCGACTGCGCGCCCCTCGACGACACGGTCTCGCCTGCTGCAACAGAGGTCGCCGGGGACGGCATCGACAACGACTGTGACGGGGTCGACGAGCCCCTCACGACCGGAACGGGAACGACCGGAACCGGAACCACCGGAACGGGAACCACCGGAACCGGGACCACGGGCACCCCCACCACAGGGACCGGGACCACGGGCACGGGAACCACCGGCACCCCCACCACGGGAACGGGAACGGGAACCACCGGCACCCCCACCACAGGGCCGACCGGCCCCACCAACCCCACGGGAACCGACGGAACCGTGCGGGAGGGCGACGAGGGAGGCACAGCGACGCCACAGGCTGCGACCCCCGACTACGGCTTCGGCGTGGGCTGCTCCACGAGCCCGGCAGGCGCCGGTTTCGCCGGCCTGTGGGCCCTGTGCGCGCTGTGGCGCCGCCAGCGACGCGACCCCAGCGTCAGGTGAGAGTCTGGGCCGTCGCCGGAGTTGGTGGGTAGTACCAACCCGCGGACGGTGTGAAGATGGTGCTCCCTGTCGGAATGCGATTGACGACGACCCTCCCGTCAGAGCGATGGAGCGAGCTGCACGCCACCCTCACCCGGGCGGTGCACCGGCTCGCGCCGGCCTACCTGCGAGCCGAGCTCGACGACATGGTGCAAGACGGCATGGTTCGACTGGTGAACCACGACGGGCACGCCAACAACACCTACGTGTGGCGGGTCGCGTGGTCGGTGGTGCAAGACCATCGCCGGCGACGGCGGCGAAAGCCGGAGCACGGGGAGGCGGGCCTGCGCTACGTCTCCGACGATGCCCCTGGTCCCGAGCGACATGCCGCCGACCACGAGGTGCGTGGCGCCCTGGCGGAGTGCCTCGAGGCCGCCCCTGCCAGCCGCCGCGACCTGCTCACCCTCTACCTGCTCGGGCACACGCCCGGGGAGTGCGCAGAGCTCCTCGATGTGAGCCGTAAGACCTCCGAGAACGCGATCTACCGGGGCCTGGCGGCCCTCCGGGCATGCCTCGAGGGAAAGGGGGTCCGATGAACGACGACGCGCTCAGAGCCCTCCTCGCCACCCCGGGCGACGCGTGCCCGCGCGCTGATGAGATGTGGCGGGCCGCCGGAGGAGAGCTGCCAGCCGACGAACTCCCCGAGCTGCTGGCCCACGTCCGCGGCTGCGGCACCTGCGCGGCTGCCTGGTCGTCGGCGCGGGAGGCTCACGCCGCCCTTCGGCAGGCCACCGCCACCGCCCCCCCAGCGACCCCAAAACCAGCCAACCGACGGTGGCTGCTCGGCGCCATGGTGGCCACCGCGGCGGGCGCCTTGTTGTGGGGGCTGTGGCCCGGCGCTGCCCCGCCGCCCCCCGACTGGCGAGCCGCCTCCCCCTCCCCCATCGAGCTGCTCGTGCCGGAGGCCGCGCCCCCTGTCGACAGCACGCTGCGGTGGTCCGCCGTGCCCGACGCGGTGTCCTACGAGGTGTGGGTGACCACCCTCGATCTGCAGACCGTCCAGCAGGCTCGCGTGGTGGAGCCGATGGTCGTGCTGACCGACCTTCCGGCGGGCACCGAGCTGCTGTGGCGGGTCGAGGCGACCCTGGCCGACGGCAGCACGCTGTCGAGCCGCACCGCGACCCTGGTGGCTCCGTGATGCTGGGGTGGCTGCTCGCACCCGCCCTCGCCCAGGGCCCCTTCGCGGCCTGCGACGCGATGAGCGAGCCGACCCCCAGAGAGCACGGGCGGTGCGTGTACATGGCAGCGCGCCAGTCGGGCGACTTCGCTACCGCCGAGGCGCGCTTGGCCGCCGCCGACGACGACCCCTGGGCCCTGCTCAACCTGGCCCACGTGTACGCCGCCGTCGGGCGCGACGAGGCGGAGTCCACCTACCGACGAGCCGTTGCTGGGTTGAGCGAGCAGCCCGCCGGGCAGGTCAGCGCCTGGCTAGGCTTGCGGGCGCTGTGGACCCACCAGGGCCGCTTCGACGAGGCCCGGGAGGCCCTCGACGAGGCCCGAGCCGCCGCCGGCACCGAGCCTGAGCTGGTGGCCCGCGTCGACGGAGAGACGGCCCGCTTCCTGTGGCGACGCGGAGACAACGAAGCGGCGGTGCGCATCGCGGGGCAGATCGACCTCGAAGGGGCGGAGCACCAGCTGAAGGTGCTCGTCTTGCACGTGCTCGCCGGGGCGCACCTGGAGCTCGGCCGGGTGCATGCGTCGTGGTCGTACTCCGAGCGCCTCGTGCAGCTCACCGCGGCGTCCGGCGACACCTATGTAGAGGCCACGGCGCGGCTCAACGCCCTGGAGATGCTCGCCGATCACCCGGAGCTGTCGGTCGTCGACCGGGCGACCTTCGCGCGGCAGACCCTGGAGGTCGCCGAGCGGGGGGGCAATCCCTGGGCAATCGTCGGCGCCTCGTGCCACGTCGGCCAGCTGGAAGGCGACATCGAGCGCCTCAGGCGGTGCCTGGAGCAGGGCCGCGAGCTCGACGAACCGGCCATCGTCAACCATGCCCTCACCGCCCTCGCCCAGCTCGCCCCCGACGCCCCGACCGCCCTGGCGCACCTGCAGGAGGCAGAGCGGGCCGCCGCCGAGGTCGCCCTGCGGTTCACGGTCGCGCGCACCCAGCACGAGCGCGCAGCGGCTTTGTGGCGTGACGGCCGACGCGACGACAGCGACGAGGCCGCCGAAGAGGCGGTGCGCACCGTCGAGGCGATCCGCGACACCCACGGCAGCGAGCTGGCGAAGGCGGGCTTCGCCACCATCTGGAGGACGGCCTGGCTGGCGCCGGCAGCGCGCTGGCTGGCCGCCGACAACGTGCCCCGTGCGTGGGCGTGGGCCGAGCGCATGCGGGCGCGCCAGCTGCTGGCGGAGCGCCTCGACGTGGTGGCGGATGCCGAGGCCAAGCAGAAGGTCGAGTCGCTGCAAGAAGAGCTGTGGGACGACATGAGCGGCGAGGCACGCTCCGCGCTCCTGAACCGCCTCGCCGACGCCGAGGCGGCGTCCCGGGTGCAGCTCACCTGGGCGAGCCTGCCCGACATCCAGCAGCGCCTCGGTGCCGACGAGGCGATGATCGTCTACGTGATGGCCGACGAGCCCGCCATCGACTCGTGGGCGTGGGTGGTGCAGCCCGATGCCGTGCACACCGTGCCCCTCCCCGAGCCGCAGGCCCTCGAGGCCCCCATCTCGCTGGTCCTCGGCCTCGACGTGGTGCCCCCGGCCGCGTCCCAGTCGCTTCACGACGCCGTGCTGTCCGATGCCCTCGCCCTGACCACCGCACGCCACCTGGTGATCGTTCCCGACGGCCCCCTCCATCGGCTGCCGTGGGGGCTGCTCGCCCCCGAGGGCGTGGCGGTGTCGGTGGTGCCGAGCGCCACGATGTGGCACGGGCTGCCCGTAGGCCAGCCGCGGGAGGGCGTGCTGTCGCTGGCCGACCCAGGTGACCAAGGCCTGCCGTACAGCCGCGCCGAGTCGGCCACCTGGGTCGGCGCCCTCGGGGGCGTGCAGCGACTGGGGGCGGAGGCCACCCTGGCCTCCCTCGTGCCGGGCCTGGCCGACCACGACATCCTGCACATCGCCACCCACGCCGAGGTCGATGACAACCTGGGCCACCACCGGCTCGTGCTCGCCGACGGAGCGCTCACCCCCGAGGTGGCTGCCACGCTGCCCCTGGACGGCAAGGTCGTGGCGCTGGCCGCGTGCCAGGGCGCGGATGGTCCGGTCTTCGCCGCCGAGGGAGCGATCAGCCTGGCCCGCAGCTTCCTGCAGGCCGGGGCACGAGCGGTCGTGGCCAGCACCGTGCCCCTCCGCGACGACCAGGCCGCCGCGCTGTTCGGCGACATCGCCCGCGAGTGGGCCAAGGGCGCCCGCCTCGACGAAGCGGTCGCCAACGTGCAGGCGGTGCCTCGCCACGAAGGGGTCGCCCACATGTCGTGGGGCGGCCTGATGGTGCTGGGCGACGGGCGGGTCACCGCGATCGCCCCCCCTCCGTCACGCGCAGGCGCCGCCCTGGTGTCGTTCGCGGGCGCCCTGCTGGTGGCGCTGCTGTGTGGCCTGTGGGCGGTCCGACGGGGATCATCAACCCTGGAGATCCCCTCTCGACGATCCGAGTGAGAGCCTCGCGGCCCGCCGGAGTTTCTGACGGCGACCCACGGAGGAACTCCATGACCCGCCTTTCCCTGCTCACCCTGACCCTCGCCCTCATCGCCTGCGAAGAGGAGCCCAAGAGCGGCGCCACGGCCGACACCGGCACGGTGGCCGACGCCGACACCGACACCGACACCGACTCCGACACGGATGCCGACACCGACACCGACACGGATGCCGACACCGACACCGACACCGACACCGACACCGACGTCGTCCACGCCATCTCGGTGTACGGCTTCAACAACCAGTACGTCGGCCCCGGCGATGACTACTTCGACCTCACCGCCGACGGCATCCCCCCCTACAGCTTCTCCCGCCACGAGCTCCAGATCGTCAACGACGCTGTTGTCGACGTGATCATCGACGGCATCGTGCTCACACCCCAGGGTGAGACCCTTCCCTCGGAGTGGTCGGTGGTGGACTCCTCCACCTCTGATCTGGTGCCCATCGACCTGGCCGGCACCGTGCTCGCCCCCAAGACCTCGCAGTCCTTCGACATCTACTTCAACCCCGTGGAGTCGGGCCTGCGCACCAGTGCGGTCGATCTGACCTACGACGGCGGCGTGGTCTACCCCTTCACCATCACCGGTCGCGGCCGCGACGCCCTGTCGCTGTCCGACCAGGGCAGCAACACCCTCGAGCGCGTGCACGGCAGCCCCGACGGCGACACCCTGTCGGGTGCAGCAGACGGTGATGGCAGCGGCAACCTGTACTTCAGCGGCAACGTCAACGGATGGGGTGACAGCTTCTCCGAGAACATCGTCGTGTCGCGGATGAATGCCGACGGCACCCTGGCGTGGCAGCGGGAGTGGGACGAAGACTACGAGCAGCTGCAGCCCGACCCCGGGCAGAACGCGGAGAGCGGCGGAAGCGCCGACAGCCTCGACGTGAACGACGGCTTCGTCTACGTCGTCGGCCACCGCAGCCAGTCGTCGTTCAACTCCGCGTTCCAGACGCTGGTGATGAAGATCGACCAGAGCAGTGGAGCGATGGGCTGGGCGGTGGGGTGGTCCCCCGAAGACGTCAACCCACCGGCCCTCGCCTGGCAGACCAGCCACGGCTACGC
The DNA here is from genome assembly GCA_965367245.1 of uncultured bacterium. Lineage (GTDB taxonomy): Bacteria > Myxococcota_A > UBA796 > UBA796 > CBDUIC01. The sequence continues at coordinate 43,091 of CBDUIC010000049.1, forward strand.
CGTCGACGCCTCGCTACCCGACCGGGTGCTGGTCGCCGGAACCAGCTTCGGCGACGCCGAGGTCTCGTTGATCGCGCTGTCCAAGGCCGACGGGTCGCTGCTGTGGAGCAAGCAGATCGACGTGGTGTCGGGGTCGAACGACCGTGGGCACTCGCTGGCGGTCGACGCCAACGGCAACGCCTGGATCGGTGGCATCACCGATGGGCGCGGCATGCTGCTGCGGGTCACCGGAACCGACGGTGCCACCCCTGCCCTCGACTTCGTGCAGGAGTGGGACATGGGGGTGGGCAGCAACATCAACGCCATCGACCTCGACGGGGCCGGCAACGCCTACCTGTCCCTCGACCGCCGAGGCCTGCCCACCCAGCTGTCGGTGGCGCGCGTCGACACCGACGGCTCGTTGGCCTGGGCGAAGGTGTGGGACGAAGCCAACTCGGGCGACAACAACAACACCTACACGGTGACCGTCGACGACGCGAACAGCCGCGTCTACGTCGGTGGGCGCGTGGCGCAGGCCACCGCCGACACGCAGTTCGGCGAGGGCTTCCTGATGTCGCTCGGCAGCGCCGACGGCGCCTACGAGTGGGGAAGCATGTACTACAGCGGCAAGGGAGCGGAGGAGATCATCGAGCACCGCGTGAAGGGCATCGTGCTCACCGGAGACGACCTGCAGCTGCTGGTGCAGAGCTACACGGTGAGCCAGAACACGGGCCACTACTGGGGCCACTGGTACAACCTGATGACCGACCCGCTGGCCGACCTCACCAAGGGGGAAGAACCCGGCGACGGCTCCGAGCTGCTGACCGACTACCTGCCGGCGGTCACCGACGTCACCAGCTCCGCCGACTTCCACGACACCGACGGCGCCTACAACGGCACCAACCGCGCCACAGTGTTTCCCATCGACCCGTCGACCTACTGGGTCGAGCCGTCCGCTGACGTGCTGTGGGCCGACAGCGTCGACCGTGAGGGCCCGGTTCCCGACGGCGACAACCTGATCATGGCCTTCGAGCGAAACTGACCAGACGCTGGGCTTTTCGGTACCAGCGGGTGGCGGCAAGCGGTAGAGTGCCCTGCCGTCGCCGCCTGTCGGCCGGAGCCTGCATGACCGACCAGCCCAGCGAGGGCCTCGCTCACACCGCTGCTGTGCAAGCCTGCCTGTTCGACGTGTTCGAGATCCTGGCGCAGCCCGTCGAGCTTTGCGACCAGCTGTCGCGCATCCACCAGGTGCTCTTCCGTCTCCTCGACGCCAGCAACCTGTATGTGGCGGTGTACGACCCAGCCTCCGAGCTGTACGTCTTTCCCTACAACGCCGACGAAGACGGCGCGGATGTCGCGCCCCAGCGCCTCGACGACAGCCTGACCGACTACGTGCGACGCACCGGCGAGCCGCTGCTGTGCGACGCGTCGGCGCACGAAGCCCTCGCAGCGGCAGGGCAGGTCGCCGCCGCGGGTGCGGTCGGCTCGTTCTCCCCCCTGTGGATGGGAGCCCCCATGGTCACCCCTCGCGGCGTCATCGGGGTCGTCGTCGTGCAGAGCTACACCAACCCCACTGCCTACGTCCCGCGCGACCTGCAGTCCCTCGAGATGGTGGCGCGAGCCATGGCCCACGCCGTGGAGTCTGCGACGCGCCGACACCAGCTCGAGGCGGAGCACGCCATGCGGCTGCAGGCCCTCGAGCTGTCGCGCGACGAGGCCCTCGCCGCGAGCGCCGCGAAGAGCACCTTCCTCGCCACGATGTCCCACGAGCTCCGCACCCCGCTCACCGCCATCCTCGGCTACACCGAGCTGCTCGAGGAAGAGCTGGAGGACGCCGGGCTGGAGGCCGGCGACGATCTCGGCCACATCCAGCGGGCCTCACAGCACCTGCTGCGGGTGATCTCCGACATCCTCGACCTCGCCAAGATCGAGTCGGGTCAGGTCGAGCCGTCGTATCGGTCGGTGCGGGTCGGCGACCTCGTCGAGCAAGTCCTCACCCTCACCGCCCCCCTGGTCGAGGCCTCCGGAGCCGAGCTGACCGTGCGCGCGACCGACACGACCACCGTGCACACCGACCCCGACAAGCTCGTGCAGATCCTCACGAACCTGGTGGCCAACGCGGCCGCCCACGCGGGAGCAGGCCAGATCACCCTGCGAGCCCGGGTCGAGGGCCCCCCGTCGAGCCCCGTGCTGCGCGCCGAGGTGTCCGACACCGGGTCGGGCATCGCCGCGGAACAGCTCCCGCGGTTGTTCCGAGCCTTCGAGCAGGGCGACGGCCGCGCCACCCGTCGACAAGGGGGGAGCGGCCTGGGCCTGGCGATCAGCCGGGGCTTCGCGCGGCTGCTCGGTGGTGACCTCGTCGCCGCGTCGGTGCCCGGGATGGGTTCGACCTTCACCGTGCACCTGCCAACCAGGCCCCCCGGGGCTCCCGCCGAGCGCGAAAACGGATAGACACCGGCCCATGCACACCCTCATCCTCAGCCTGTCGCTGCTCGCGTGCTCCAGCACGCCGAGTCCTGCTCCCACCCCCGCGCCCGCCGAGGCTCCCTCCAAGGCCGCCCCGACCCCGGCCGAGGCCAAGGCCTTCGTCGACGGCGCCGAGGCTCAGCTGCTCACCCTGTGGAAGGCCTCCGAGTCCGCCCACTGGACGCTGTCGACCGACATCACCGACGAGCACGAGCAGGCCGCCGCCAAGGCCGACGAGGCCGTGATGAAGGCGATGTCGGCCATCATCCCCCGCGCCGCCACCTTCGACGGCGTCGAGGGCCTCGACGCCAACACCGCGCGCAAGCTCGACCTGCTCAAGCGCTCGACCACCCTGCCCGCCCCGGCGAACGCGGAAGAGCGCGCCGAGCTCGCCGGCATCATGACCAAGCTCGGCGGAATGTACGGCAAGGGCAAGCACTGCACCGACCCGGCCGACGCCACCACCTGCCGCACCCTGGGCGATCTCGAGGGCGTGCTCGCCGACAGCACCGATCCCGCCGTGCAGCTCGAGGCCTGGGAGGCCTGGCGCACCGTGAGCCCCGCCATGCGCGCCGACTACGCCCGCTTCGTCGAGCTGGGCAACAAGGGCGCCAAGGAGATCGGCTACGACGACCTCGGTGAGCTGTGGCGCTCGGGCTACGACATGCCCCCCGACGAGGTCCGCAAAGAAGTCGATCGGCTGTGGGCCCAGATGAAGCCCCTGTATGAGCAGCTGCACTGCTACACCCGGGCAGAGCTCAACAAGGAATACGGCGACGAGATCGTCGACCCCACCAAGGGCATCCCCGCCCACCTGCTCGGCAACATGTGGGCGCAAGACTGGTCCTACCTCTACCCCCAGCTCGAGCCGTTCAAGGGCCACGCCAGCCTCGACGTCGACAAGGCCCTCAAGAAGCAGAAGTGGGACCACCTGAAGATGGTGAAGACCAGCGAGGGCTTCTTCACGAGCATCGGCCTCGACCCGATGCCCGCGACCTTCTGGGAGCGCTCGATGTTCGTCAAGCCCGAGGGGCGCGAGGTCGAGTGCCACGCCAGCGCGTGGGACGTGGAGTGGAACGACGACCAGCGCATCAAGATGTGCATCCGGCCGCTGTACGAAGACCTCACCACGATCCACCATGAGCTCGGCCACAACTACTACAACCACTACTACGTCGATCAGCCGCCGCTGTACCGCAACGGCGCCCACGACGGCTTCCACGAAGCCATCGGCGACGCGGTCGTGCTGTCGATGACCCCCGGCTACCTCGAGCAGATCGGCCTGGCGAAGAACGTGAAGGCCGACGACAAGGCCATCATCAACCAGCAGATGCAGCGCGCCCTGGGCAACGTCGCCTTCCTGCCCTTCGGCATGATGATCGACCGCTGGCGGTGGGACGTGTTCGACGGCACCATCCCCGAGGCCAAGTACAACGAGGGCTGGTGGCAGCTGCGGCAAGAGCTGCAGGGCATCGCGCCCCCGACCGAGCGCGGCGAAGACCACTTCGACCCCGGCGCGAAGTACCACATCCCCGGCAACACCCCCTACCTGCGCTACTTCTTCGCCCAGGTCCTCCAGTTCCAGCTGCACCAGGCGATGTGCGAGGCGGCTGGCCACGAGGGCCCGCTGCACACGTGCTCGGTCTACGGCAGCAAGGAGGCCGGCGAGCCCCTCAAGAAGCTGCTGGCCATGGGCTCGAGCAAGCCCTGGCCCGATGCCCTCGAGGCCGCCACGGGCTCGCGCCAGATGGATGCCACCCCGCTGGTCTCCTACTTCACCCCCTTGAAGGGCTGGCTCGAGAAGCAAAACGCGGGCCGCACCTGCGGCTGGTAGTCCATGTCTCACTGGGCCATCGATCTCGGCACGACGAACACCGTTCTCGCCAAGTGGAACGCCGAGGAGGAGCGGCCGCGCATCGTGCGGCTGCCCGCGATCTGTCGCGACCCCGACGGCGAAGACCCCTTGGCCGCCCCTGGGGTGGTGCCCTCCGCCACCCACATGGTCCATGAGACCGATGTGTGGACCTCCCTTGGGCGCTGGGGCGTGTTCGCCAAGCGGGTGTTCTGGGGCCGCCACGCGCTGATCGGCCGGCCGGCCCTCGACAGGAACGTCAGCCGCCACCACCCCGCCTACGCCCCCAGCTTCAAGGGCCACCTGCAGCACCAGGCGCTCAAGCCCATCACCCGCGTGGGCAAGAAGGCCTTCACCGCCCGTGACGTAGCCCGCGCCTTCCTCCGCGAGCTGCTCGCCGAGGTGCATCGCGCCACCGGCGAGCGCATCCGCACCATCACGGTCACCGCCCCTGTCGACGCCTACGAGGGCTACCGGGCCGAGGTGCGGCAGCTGTTCCGCGACCACGGCGTGAAGGTCGTGCGCTTCGTCGACGAGCCCGTGGCCGCGGCGGCTGGCTACGGCCTGTCGGTGCGGGGGCGGCGCCGGGTGCTGGTGGTCGACTTCGGCGGCGGCACCCTCGACCTGGCCCTCATCGAGATCGACGCCCGCAGCGTCGAGTCGGGCAGCGGCAACGTCATCGCCAAGGCGGGCCGGCCCATCGGCGGCAACCTCGTCGACCGATGGATCCTGGAGCACGTCTGCGAGCGGCTGGGCACCGCCGTGCCCGACGACCCCTTCTGGCGTCGCCTCCTCCTCGACGAGGCGCGCTGGGTCAAGGAGCAGGTGTTCCTCAAGGAGAGCGAGCCCTTCCAGCTACGCCCCCCCGGCGACACCAGCGTCGCCGCGGCGCGCATGGGGCGGGGCGTGCAGGAGCTCACCTTCACCCGCGGCGACCTGCAGACGCTGCTGCGCGCCAAGGGCATGTACGACCTGCTGGGGGACTGCACCGACGAGATCATGGACCGCGCCCGTGCGGAGGGCGTGACCGAGCCCCCCGACGATGTGCTGATGGTCGGGGGGTCCACCCTGCTCCCCCAGGTCTTCCCCCACTTCGAGGAGCGCTTCGGGCGCGACCGGGTGCGGGCCTGGCAGCCCTTCCAGGCCGTGGTGCATGGCGCCTGCTCGCTGTCGGCCCGAGGCTTCGCGCCTAGCGACTACATCGTGCACGACTACGCCATCGTGGTCTACGACCAGGCCAGCGGCGAGCGGCAGACGACCCCCATCGTGCCCGCCGGCACCCGCTTTCCCACCAAGCCCGACCTGTGGCGGCGCCACCTGGTGCCCACCTGCTCCCTCGGCGAGCCCGAGCGCATCTTCAAGCTCGTGATCTGCGAGATCGGCAAGGCCCCAGAGGGGGAGCGTAGCTTCGGGTGGGACGACGCCGGGCAGCTGCAGAAGCTCGACGACGGCAGCGGCGAGCTCGTCGTGCCACTCAACGAGGCCAACCCCGCCCTGGGTTTCCTCGACCCGCCCCATCCTCCCGGCGACCGGCACCCTCGCCTCGACGTGATGATGGGCGTCGACGAAGACCGATGGCTCGTCGCGACGGTCACCGACCTCAAGACGAACAAGAAGCTGATGGACAACGAGCCCGTCGTGCGGCTGCTGTAGATCTCAGTCGCAGCGGTAGGTGGCGCTGCGGCAGAGGTCTTCGTACAGCACGTCGGCCTCCAGATACGCCGCCAGGTCGACCAGATCGTCATCGTCGAGGCCGGTCGGTGGCATGTCGCCCTCGCCGGCGATCACCGTCGTCAGCACGTCGTCGAGCTCGAGGTAGGTGCCGACCAGCATCGGCCCGATCTCCCCGTAGCCATCGGTTCCATGGCACGAAGCGCAGGCAGCCCCGTAGACCTCGCCACCCGCCGGGGCGTCGCCAGTCAGCGCCAGCAACCTGTCGACTCGCTCGCTCACGGGCTCGACGTTCGTGCCGGTGTCGGCGGTGCCCTCATCGCTCGACCGCCCGCCCCCGCAGGCGACCAGACCCATCGTCGCCAGAACCATCCATCGCATGCGCACCTCCTGCCCCAGGGTAGCCGGCCAACGGCCCACGGCACGCGCGCCCCTGCACAAACCCTGTGGCACCTGCGCGCGGCACCGCGCAGATGTGCCAGGGTGGGCCTACCGTTCCGCCTCCGATACGATTCCCGCCGTGCCCGACAGCGTCTCCCACACCCTCACCCAGCTCGGCGTCAGCATCGAGCGCCGGCAGGCCGTCGCCGACGCCCTCGCGACGGGGATGCTCACCGAGCTTCCGTGGGCGGAGCCGCCATCGGTACCCTCGCTGTCCGCCGACACCCTCCTCGACGGCCGCTACCGGGTCGAAGGGGAGATTGGGCGGGGGGGCTTCGGTGCCGTCTACCGCGCAGCCGACGAGGCCACCGGCGAGCCCGTCGCCGTGAAGCTCCTCACCCACGTGGCGGACCGCCTGGTCGAGCGGATGCGCCGTGAGATCGCGGTGCTCCGGCGTCTCAGCCTGCCCTGCGTGGTCGAGTTCCTCGACGAGGGGGACCACGAGGGGCAGCCCTACGTCGTCATGCCCCTGGTCGAGGGGATTCCGTTCCCCGGTGAGGCCGCCGATCGAAGGTGGGGGCGGGTCGGGCCTCGCGTGCTGGCCCTGGTAGAGGCCGTGGCCCGGGTGCATCGCGCAGGCGTGCTCCACCGTGACCTGAAGCCGGCGAATGTGCTGTGGGTCGGCTCGCACCCGGTGCTCATCGACTTCGGGCTGGCCGTCAGCGACCGCCTCCGCGTCGACGACGACGGCCTGTCTGGCTCGCCCGCCTACCTGTCGCCCGAGCAGTACGTAGGCGACGAGCCCGACGCCCGCAGCGACCTGTACTCGGTGGGGGTGATGGCCTACGAGGCCCTCGCCGGGCGCCTGCCGTTCCCGGGCACCACCCTGTTCGAGATCATCGAGGGGGTGCTGACGCGGTCCCCTCCCCCGCTCCGCGACGTCGCCGACGTGCCGGATCCGGTCGCCGAGCTGGTGCACCGCCTGCTGGCCCGCGCACCCGATGATCGCCCCGACGACGCGGAGGAAGTCGCGCGCGCACTCCTGCCGCACCTCCCTGCCCTCGAGCTTCCCCTCGACGCCGCGGGGCCGTGGTCCGCCCAGCAGCTCGAGGGCCTGTTCGCCGGCCCCGAGCTCGGCCATCGGCTACGGTCCGACCCAGCCAGGGTGCTGTGGCAGCGCACGGCTGGCCAGCGGCAGGCGGTGCGCCGCGCCCTGGGAAGCTGGGTGCGGGCCGGCATGGCGGGCATCGACGCCTCGGGCCGCCTGCGGATGGCCCGGCGACAGGTCGACCGCCTCCTCGCAGGGATGGTCGTCGACGCCAGCCGTGGCGCGCAGCCCTCGGAGCCGCTGGAGCGCCTCGAGCGGGAGGTGTGGGCATGGGTCGATCTGCTGGGCCCCTGGGCCACCGTCGAGCGGGTCGCCGAGGCCACCGACGCAGAGCCGGCGCAGGTGAGCCGAGCGGCACAGCGGCTGGCGCGCATCGGCCTGGTCCTCGTCGACGAGGCCCAGCTTCGCAGCCTCCGGTCGCCACGGGCCGCTCACGACCAAGGCCGTCGGCACGAGGCCGCGGCTCGTCTCGTGCCACCCCAGGCCGATGCCAGGGTGGGCCACCTGCTGGCGGCGAGTCAGGTAGAAGCCGTGCCCGAGGCCGCCCTCGCGGTCGCCCGCGCGCGCCTCTCCGAGGGGGCCGTCACGCAGGCCTGGGCCGTGGCCCACGAGGGGCTGGTGATGGAGCGCCGCCTGGGCGCGCTTGACGACGAGCTGCTCCTGCACGCGACCCACATCGCGCTGCAGGGGGGCCATAGGCGCTGGCTGGCTGCCGTCGCCCGCGAGGCCTCTCGGCGGAGTCGCCCGGCTGTCGCGCAGCTCGCGGAGCTCGCGGCTCGCAGCCTTCATGCCCACGTCGAGCTCGACGAGCTGCGAGCCCTCGATCTGTCGGCCTACCCCTCCCTGCAGCTGTGGCGGCTGCGCCTGGCTGCCCACGC
>CBDUIC010000050.1:0-50351 GCA_965367245.1 uncultured bacterium
CCGCTCGCCCCCCGCCAAGGGCTGCGCCCCTGGACCCGCGACGTGCGTCGGCGAGCGGTAGTGTGGCTTCGAGCAGGTGCGTAGGCGGGTTCGGCCTCGCTGACCCGGTCTTCCGGCTACGGGTTGCCGGGGGGCTCCGCCCTCGCTCGCCCCCCGCCAAGGGCTGCACCCCTGGACCCGCGACGTGCGCGAGCCTACGGCACCTGCTGATCGAGCTGCCCCTGCAGACGCAGCAGCTGGGCCTGGGCGAGCCGGTAGTCGGTGCGCGCCTTGGCGGCCTCGGCTTTGCTGCGGTCGAGCTCGGTGCGCGCTTCGAGCACGTCTTTCTGGATGTTCCGACCCGCGGTGGCCAGGGCCTCCTCGGCCGACAGCGTCTGCTCGGCGAGCCGCACGTTGACGTCGGCGAGCTCCATGCTGCGCCGTGCACTCTGCAGGGCTCGCACCTGCTCCTCGACCTGGGCCGACACGGTGCGCTCGAGGTTCTCCAGCTCCCGCTCACGCTGGCTGACGAGGCCCTGCACCCGGTCGCGGTCGCCGCGGGCGCTGCGGTTGCCGAGGGGCACCGACAGCTGGCCTCCGAGGCTGACGTAGGGCTGGTTGTCGCTGTCGAGCAGCCCACCGACGGCGGCGCCCGTGGAGGTGTCTTGTGCGGCGATCCCGGCGGCGCCGGTGGCGGACAGGGTCGGCAGCAGCGCGTGCTTGGCCATCCTCTCGTCGAGGCGGGCCTGCTCCAGTGTGGCGCGGGCCACGGCGAGGTCGAGGTTCTGTGCCATGGCGACCTCGATGACCGCACCCTCGTCGAGCTCGGTAGGGGGCACGTCGCCGGCCGGCGTCGCGGGCCGGATGGGCTGGTCGGGGGACTCTCCGATGGCCACGAGCAGGGCATTGGCGGCCTTCTCGGCGTTGTTGGCGGCATCGATGGCCTGCTGCTCGGCCTGCACCATGGCCGCCTCGAGCCGGGTGCCCTCGACGGGCGCGAGCTGCCCGCTGTCGACCTGCAGCTTGCCGACCCGCAGTGCCTCGGCGGCCACCTTGACGCTCTCGTCGGCGATGCGGCGCAGCTCGTCGGTGTACACCCAGCTCCAGTAGGCCTCGGAGGCGGCATACAGAGCATCCTGCATGGCCTGGCGCTCTTGCAGCTCGGCGGTCGTCAGGCTCTGCTGGGCGCGGGTGACGTTCTGCAGGTTGTAGCGGTACAGGATGCCCTCGAGGAGCTGCTGGGTGACCGACACCCCGATGTTCGAGGTGTAGGCGTCCTGGATCTGCTCCTGCTCACCGACGCCGAAGTCGGTGACGAACTCGGAGTAGTTGCGGTCGAGGTCGGCGTTGACGCTGTAGGTGGTGCCGGTCGCGGCGGTGCCCGACAGCTGGTTGCCGACGTTCCACGACTCGCTGCGGCTGCTGAAGGGGAAGCCCTGGAAGAAGCCCTGGCTGCGGCGCTGCTCCCAGCGACCGTCGAGGGTGTAGGTGGGGTCGAACTGCCCTCGGGAGCCCAGCAGGCTGCCCTGGGCCTGGATGCGCTGCAGGCGCGCGGTGGCCAGCGACGGGTTGTGGTCGACCGCGCCGCGCAGGGCTTCGTCGTAGGTGAGGGGGCGCTCGTCTTGCGCGTGGGCGGTGAGGGCCAGGAGGACCAGCCAGCCGATCATGAGGCGTCTCGCACGGTTGCCAGCCACGTGCCTGCGCCGCTGCGCAGGTCGTCGAGGAGGCTGTAGAGGTAGGGAACGAAGAGGAGGGTGAGTAGCGTGGCCGCGAGCAGCCCGCCGATCACGGTGCGCCCGAGGGGAGCATAGGGGATGCCGATGAAGCTCGACGAGCCCAGGGCCATCGGCAACAGCCCGCAGACCGTGGTGAGGGCCGTCATGAGGATGGGGCGCAGCCGCCGCCGACCAGCCTCGATCATGGCCTCGTCGCGCGGCATGCCCTCCGCGCGCAGCTGGGTGATCAGGTCGACGAGGACGATGCCGTTGTTCACGACGACACCGACCAGGATCACCAGGCCCACGCCGGCCATGGTGTCCATCGGAGTCCCAGATAAAAACAAGCCCCACAAGGCGCCCATCATCGCCATGGGGATGGTGGTGACGATGCTGATCGGCAGGATCCAGCTCTCGAAGAGGACCCCGATCAGCAGGTAGACGAACACCACGCTCAGCAACAAGGCGAGGCCCATGGCGGCGTCTTCCTCCTGCTGGCCACGGAACTTCTCGCCCTGCGTCCAGCCGTAGCCGCGGGGGAAGGCCATGTCGGACAAGGCGGCCTCGAGCTCGGCGAACATCTCCCGCTCGTTGGCGTCTTCGGCGAGGTCGAGGGTGATGCTGGTGGAGGTCTGGCGCCCGTTGCGACGGATGTTGGTGGGACCTCGCCCATACTCGACGTGGGTGAGCGCGCTGACGGGCACCAGCGACATCGTCACCGGGCTCCACACGTCGAAGTCGAGCAGCTTCTCCAGGCCGGTGCGGTCTTCGAGGGAGAAGCGGAAGGCGATGGGGATCTCCTTGTCGCCGTCGCGGATGTCGGGGAGCGACCCGCCCCGCATGGCGTAGGACACGAGGTTGCCGACCTGCCGCGCGCTGACGCCGTAGCGAGCGACGGCCTCGCGGTCGATCCGCAGCCGCACCTCCTGGGTGCCGTCGTTCTGCACGTCGAGGTGCACGTTGAGCACCCCCTCGACGCTCTCGACCCGCCGGCCCACCTCCTCGGCGAGGCCGAACAGCGTCTCCATGTCTTCGCCGAACACCCGCAGCGACAGCTGGTTGCCTCCGGTGCCCGCGTCGGTCGACCCCTCCCAGCCCACGGTCGCCCGGACGCCCGGGATGTCGTCGGGCAGCGCCTCACGGGCAGCCTCCATCACGTCTTCCCGGGCCATGGGCGCGTCGTCGGTGAGGTAGACGTTGAGCCGCCCCTCCATGTCGTCGGCCCGCAGCTGGCTGCGGTAGACCCGCACGCCCCACGCCTCGCGGTTCGCCTCGACCACCTGCTCGACCTCCCGCAGGATGTCGTCGCGCTGGTAGATGTCGGCCTGGGGCGGCACGCTGAACCGGATGACGAAGTCGTTGAGGTTCTCGCCTTCGCCGCTGGTGCACTGCACGCCCGGCATGGCGACGGTGAAGGTGAGCAGCCCCATCGCGAGCAAGGCGACGCCAGCGTCGACACGGTGTCGGGTGATCCAGCCCAGGGTGCGGCCGTAGCGGTCGGCGAGGGCCTGCAGCCAGCGCGGGTCGGGCTTGATCTGGGCGTTGCCCATGTAGCGGGTGGCCAGCGGCGCGAAGAGCAGGGCCACGACGAGGGAGGCGGCGAGGGCGTAGACGACGGGCAGGCCGAGCACGCTCATGAAGAAGCTGAACTGCGCGTTCTCCGACATCAAGATGACGGGCAGGAACACCACCATCGTGGTCATCGTCGACAGCAAGATGGCGAGGTTGACCTCGGCGGTGCCCTTCACGGCGGCGTCGCGGGCCGACAGGCCGTCGGCGCGATGGCGGTAGATCGTCTCGACCACGACGATGGCGTTGTCGACGACCATGCCGACCGCGAGCATCAGCCCCATGAGCGACAGCAGGTTGAGGCTGTCGCCCTGGAAGTACAGCGCGCCCACGGTGATCAACAGCGAAAACGGGATGGACGCCGCGATGAGCAGGGTCATCCGCGTCTCGCGCAGGAACACGTAGAGGATGATCAGCGCGAAGAACCCACCCGTCATGGCGGTCTGGGTGAGGGTGTCGATGCTGTCTTCGATCAGGTCGCCCTGGCTGAAGAACACGAAGAAGCTGGCGCCCTCCACCCGCGCTTCGCCCGACAGCTCCTCGAAGACCTCTCGCACCCGGCGAGTGACCTCCACGGCGTTGGCGGAGCTCTCCTTGCGGATGGCCAGCGCGGCGGCCTCCTCGCCGTTGACCCGCGACAGGCTGGCCGAGTAGGCGGCGCGGAGCTGCACGTCGGCGATGTCGCCCAGGCGCACCCCCTCCTTGACCGGGAAGGCCCGTAGGTCGGGCACGCCGTGGATGGGGGACAGGCTGCGCGCCTGACGCACCCGCCCCTCGCTGCGGATCTGCCCGGCCGACATCTGGAAGTTGTCGGTGGCGAGGCGGCCCTGCAGGCTCCCCAGGTCGACCCCGTGGGCGTAGACCCGCTCCTTGTCGTAGTCGATGTACACGCCTCGCCGAGGCACGCCCCACACGTCGATGGAGGCTACCCCCGGGATGCGCTCGAGGCGGGGCTGCACCACCTGCGTCATGACGTGGTACGGGTCTTCCATGCCGTCGGGAAGCTGCACGCCAGCCCAGATCACCGGCTGATCGTTCGGGTTGTAGCGCCAGATCCAGTAGCGCTCTACGTCGTCGGGGAGGTCGGGCATCGCCCGCTCGAGCCGGTCGGCGACGGTGTTGTAGGCCTCGTCCATGTCGGTCGACGAGTAGAACTCCAGGCCGATGCCAGCCGACCCTGGCGAGGCGCGCGTGTTCATCGAGGAGATGCCGCCCACCGTGCTCAGCTGGTCTTGCACCGTGGTGACGATCTGCTCGTCGACCTCGAGGGGCGAGGCGTTGCCGTAGGGGATCCACACGTAGAGGAAGCCGGGCTCGAAGCCGCCGGGCATCATCTGCACGGGGATGCGCATCCACGCGATCGCGCCCACCACCAACAGGGCCACGAACAGCATCAGCACGCTGACAGGCCGGTCGAAGGCGATGGCGGGGAGTCGCTCGCGCAGGTTCATCGATGCGTCCTCGGGGCGGCACTACGCGCCACCGGGTCGACTATTCCGTCTGCCGGGGTCCCGACGTCACGGCTTGTCTGGTGGGTCGGGGAAGGTGAGGGGGGACCATGCTCCCGACCCATCACTGCCGCGGCTGTGGTCGCAGCTGCACGGGCAGCCGCGTCGTGCCCCTCGACGAGGCCGAGGCCGACCGGGTGGCCCGGCTCGCCGTGAAGCTGGGGGTGCCGTCGCCGCTCAGCGACGGGGCGCTGCGGAGGAACATGGGGCGGTGCTGCCTGTGGGAAGAGGGGGTCGGCTGCCGCCTGCATGCCGCCTTCGGGGCGGAGGCGAAGCCCCACGTGTGCCGGCAGTTCCCCTTCGTGATCGCGGGGGGCAGGGTCGCTCTCGACCCGGCTTGCCCCCACCACGACCCCGGTGAGGGCCCCACGGTGCCCCTGCGGGGCCTTGCGGAGGCCAGAGCCCCCCTGCCCCCTACGCTGGCGCTTCAGCTGGCCCACGTCGGCCTCAGCCTGGCAGAGGTGGGTCGGCGGTGGCAGGGGCAGCCGTGGGCGGCGTGGGCCGAGGTGGCGGATCTCGGGCCTCACCTGCGGGAGGCGGTCGAGGGCATGCGGCGCTGCGAGGCGCCGAGCGAGGTCCCCCGCTGGGCGGTGGGAGCCCGGTGTGTGTCGACGGCCTGGGAGCAGGGCCTGATCGACGCCGACGCGCTGCCCGACGGGGTGGCCGGCGCGGTGATGGTGGCGTCGAGCCCGGCCCGTCGGCTGTGGCTGGCCGGGTGGCTGAAGCTGCAGCGGTAGGGATCAGGCGGCGAGCAACCACACGGTGAAGGTGCTGCCCTTGCCCGGCTCTGAGGTGACCTCGATGTGGCCGTCCATCCGCTGCACGAGCATCTGGGTGATGGCCAGGCCCAGGCCGGTCCCACCGTGGCGGCGGGTGGCCGACCCGTCGACCTGTCGGAAGCGCTCGAACACGTGGGGAAGGTCGTCGGCGGCGATGCCTTCGCCCGTGTCTTGCACCGACAGGCTCACCCGGTCGCCCTGCTGGGCGGCAGCGATCGACACGAGGCCCGATGGCGTGAACTTCGCGGCGTTGGTGAGCAGGTTGGTGAGCACCTGGGTCAGCCGGTAGGGATCGGCGCGGACCCGCACGGCTGGCACGTCGACCCGCAGCCCTCGGATCGTGGTCGGGGTGAGCTGGGGGGTGTGGGCGAGGGCTTGCTGCACGATCTCGTCGACGGCCACGGGCGACATGTCGATCGTCAGCTCTTCGGCCTCGATGCGCGACAGGTCGAGCAGGTCGTCGATGAGGCCGAGGAGGTGGGTGGCGGCACCGGTCGCGTGGCCCAGGTCGGCGGACAGCTCGTCGCCCCCGTCGAGGTCGTCGAGCTCCTCCGCCACCATCTCGGTGTAGCCGATGACGGCGTTGAGGGGGGTGCGCAGCTCGTGGCTCATGTTGGCGAGGAAGCGGGACTTGGCCTGGTTCGCCCGCACCGCCTTCTGCTCGGCGACGCGGCGCTCCTCTGCTTCGTGCTCGGCGCGGCCGAGGGCCTTGCGCAGCGCGACGGTGCGGTGCTCTACCCGGGCGTCGAGCTCAGCGGTGAGCTCCTGCAGCCGGCGCTCGGCCTCGGCCCGCGACAAGCTCGGCAGGCCCAGCCCCAGGGTGATGATGACGAACAGGGTCACGAAGGTGGCTGGGGGGAACTCGGGAGCGGTGGACATCGTGCAGGCCACAGCGGTGGCCGCGAACGTGTAGACGGTGGCGAACGCGAGCTCGCGCCAGCTGACGGAGACCATCGGCATGATGCAGGCGCAGGGCAGCAGGCCGACGACATCGGCGGAGGTGAGCTGGTGGTGCCCGGCCAGGTAGCAGAACCAGCCGAGAACCACGACGCCGAGGGCGAACACCCACTGGCGGGCGTAGGTGCGAGCCTGCTCCGAGACGTGGGTGGCGATCAGCCCCCCGCCAGCGAGGGCGGCGATCCCGAGGCGGGCGGCGAAGGGATCGAAGGCCAGCGGATCGGGCCACGTCATGAACCCCATCACGGGCACGGCCACTGCGATGATCGCCATCACGGAGCGGTAGAGCCACAGGTGGGTGTGGTGATCGTGGGGGTGCACGCGCGGGCCTCGTTCGACCGCTACAGACTACCGGTCGAAGAGCGACCGGAGGGTCTGAGTCTGTACGCGGCTGTTCCAACCCATCGGCTCGATGTGCGCGACTTGAACGGCGTTTCGCCCCACAGCGAGGATCACGAGCCGATGCTCGGGCAGGAAGGTGCCGGGCTGCACGACGCGCTCGGTGCCATCCGGGAGGGCGACCACGGCCCGCGGGGGCTGCACGTCGAGGAGCGTCGCCAGCAGCGACACGCCCCAGCTTCCTGCACCGTCGGGGGGAGCCTGCCCATCCCACACGGCGGCCGCCGGGGGGGGCTCGGGGGCCGCGGGCACGGGCTCTGGCTCAGGCTCGGCCCTGGGCGCGGTGGGGTTGCCGAGCTGCGCCTTGAACACGACATCGGCGCCGGTGGGCTCCGCGTCGGGATCGGGCGGCGCGTCGAACACCTGGTCTTCCACGAAGGGGGAGTCGGGATCGGGCGGGAGCTCGGCATCGGCCGACGCCGGAGCGGGCGCACGAGGCGCACGCGTGGCCGGCACGGGCTCGAGGGGCGAGCCCGACGAGGGCATCGGCTCGCAGGCTGCGAGGGCGAGGGCGAGCAGGGGGGCAATCCGGGTCATCGGCTCCTCACCAGAACATCGGGAATCCTGTGGGTAGGTACCACAGGGTGAGCACCACGAGGGGCGGAAGGGTCAGCAAGGCACCCGCTGCACGCACGGGAGCGTCGCGGAGGGCCTGGAAGGTCTCGCGGGGCTGAGCGAGGAGCAGCGCGACGTAGAACAGCCACAGCGCCTCCATCGGGAGGCGGAAGCGCGTCATGCCGTAGGCCATCATCGTGGTGAAGATGGTGTAGACCACGCTGGTGACGGCCATCAGGGCGTAGGGCCCCTTGCCGCGAGCCCAGGCGGCGACCGTGCCCCCCCAGGTGATCAGCACCGACCACAGCACGATCCACACCGACAGACCCTCCTTGAGGATCCAGGGCAGGCCGCCCCACATGCCCCAGCGGATGTGGCGGGTGAGGAAGCTGTTGGGGTTGAACAGCTGCGCGAGGCGCACGGGGATGCGCTCGGCGAACTCGTCGGGGTGCTCGGTGATCCAGTCGACGGTCGCGTCGACCTCGCACTTGCTCGACCGCACCGGGGGCACGTTCCGGGGGCAGGGGCGGCGCCCGGCGCGGAGGTATTTGCCGAACAGCGGCTGCGTGAGCATGCCGATGCCGTAGTCGAAGGTGAGGGGCGGGAAGTCGTTGTTGCCGAGGAACAGCACGTGGCCGACGGTGGCGTCGACGACCAGGAAGCCTCCGTGCCGCTTGCTGGCCGACATCGAGTAGGGGGCCACGGTGATCAGCAACGCGAGCACGAAGGCGATGATGACGTTGGACCGCCGCTTCGCCTCGTCGAACCACGCCTTGGGAGACCACAGCTTGCCTTCGTCGCGCGGGTAGACCGCGGCGAGCAGGAAGAACGGTGGCATGTAGGTGGCGACGCCCTTGAACAGCATCGCCATGCCGAGGGAGGCGCCCGAAGCCGCTGCCAGCTGCCAGCGACCGGCGCGGGCAGCCAGCAGCGTGGCGATCGCGGCCATCAGGAAGAAGATGTAGATCGTCTCGATCCACTGGGTGTTGGTGAACCACGCCAGGGTCGGATGCAGGGCGAACAGCCAGGCCGTCCATCGACCGACGCGCTGATCGACGGTGTGGCGCCCGATCACGTAGGCCAGGAAGATGGTGAGCTGCGACAGGATGATCTGCGGGATCTTGATGCTGAAGTAGGTGCCGAAGAGCGCCTTGGACCACGCCAGGGCGTAGGGGTAGCCGGGCGAAGGCAGCCAGCCCTTGTTCGACACCGTGAGGCCACGGCCGTTGTTGATGGCCTCGGCCATGCCCCGGTAGATGCACTCGTCGCGGATGCACTCGAACTGCGGCCACAGCAGCATGGGCAGCACCCGCAGCACCAGGCCGGCCGCCAGGGCCCACCACAGCCATCGGTCGCGAGCCCACGCGCGCCACTCGATCTCCGCGTCGTTCGCGCCGTCGGGCATCCCACCTCCGGAAGCGGGCTCCCTTAGCGTCGTGGGGTCAGCGCATCAAACGGCGCTCACGCCCAGGGGCGAGGAGGGGTGCGGCCCATCTGGGCCAGCAGCTGGTCGACGAGGGCTTCTTCCGCCGCGAGTTCCTCCATGCGCTGGTGGAAGCGACGGCGGCGCATGACCCCGCCGACGGCGAGCATCACGCCGCCCAGCCCGAACAGCACGCCCTCGTTCATCGCGGCCGTCCACGAGAAGCCGAAGCCGGTCGTGTACTGCGAGGACCACGCGCGCTCTACGTCGGCGAGGGCGTCGCCGGTGGTCAGCCGGATCGCCGCGGCGAGGGTCTTGCCCTGCCGGCTGTGGGCGACGAGCTGGGGAACGACCTGCTCGCCGTGCCGGTTCTCCAGCCACGCCACGAAGTCGGCGCTCTGGGCATAGGCCAGGCGTGCCCGCATCGCGTCGGCGGGGAAGCCGTGGCCCAGGTCGTCGAGATCGATCAGGCCACCGACGGCCATGCCGCTGGCGATGTCGCGGGCCACCTGCGGCCCCACCTCACCGGCGAGGAGCTGGGCGGTGCCCTCCTGCAGCCACGACGGCGGCACGGCCGGGGCGAAGGCACGGCCGAGGAGGATGTGGACCAGCTCGTGGTCGAAGACCCGCTCGAGGGGGCTGGCGGTGCCCCCGCGCACGCTGGGGGCGCGCAGCAGGATGGTTCCCAGGGCGGGGTAGGCGACGCCGTCGGCCCAGGTGGGCGCTCGGCCGGGCTGCAGCTCGCGAAACGAGGTCTGTGTCGGAGCGACGAACACGTGGATGGTGTGGCCGATGGGCACGCCGAGCCGGTCAGCCAGCTCGGGCAGCCGGTCGGAGCCGTAGCGTGCCAGCCGCAGCAGGGTGGCCTGGTCGTCGGGGTGGCCGTGGACGCGCAGGTAGGTGCCCTTCTCGGTGATCCACTCGGCGGGGACCACGGGGCGCTGCGCACTCAGCTCGTCGGTCCAGGTCGGGGCGGGAGCCCACTCTTGCGCGGAGGCCTGCCCCCCGGTGAGGGTGGCGACGAAGAGCATCAAGGCCAGCAGGAGCGTACGCATGCTGAAGACATGGTATCCGCGTGGCACCGCGACAACGGGAACCTGCCCGATCGGAGAGGGGCCACGAGCCCGGCGGCTACTGCGCGGCCTGGGCCTCGCGGTGCTCGACCTCGACCTCGTCGAGCAGGCGGTGCCACACCGCCCAGAACCAGTGCCCCGCGATGTCTTCGGGGGGAGGGAGGTCTTGGCTCGACTCGACCACATCGGAGAGCTGGGGAACCCAGAGCCGCTCCAAGCGGGCCTCTCGAAGGTAGTGCGCCACGAACAGCATGAGCAGATCGCCGTGGGGCCAGTGGTCGACCGGAGGGCGGCGTAGCCCTCGCCTCAGGGCACCGTGGAGCACGATGAGGTGGGGGACCAGGATGGTGAGGATGCTGGGCGTGTCGCCTTGGGTGCCCCACCACGAGCGGCGCGCGTGGTCTTGCCACACGCGGGCCAGCTCCCTCAGCCGATCGCTGACCATCTCCACCGGAAGCCCGTAGGCGCGGGCGATGAGCTGGTGGGTCTCGGCGCGGTGGGCCCACGCAAACACCGGCTCCATCACCGCTTGCAGGTGTTGCTCCACGTCGTACAGGTCGAGGTCGTCGGGGTGGACCCTGCCGGTGCCGTCGGGCCCCTCGGCGTCGACCGTGGCCAGCAGCCCGGCGTAGATCTGCTGCAGCATCGCGGCGCAGCGCGGCAGCGCGAGCTTGTCGAAGACCTTCGTGACGGTGCCTCGCACCGCGAGCATGCCGTCTTCGTCTTGGACCAGCCAGCTGCGCCACTCCGCGCCGTCGGCGGGGATGGGCTTCACCAGCCAGCGGCCGGCGGTGTAGTCGTGGCCCACCTCGGTGAGGGTGCCGCGGCCGTAGCAGCGCCAGTGGTCGAGCTGCAGCATCGCGAGGGCGTCGCGCCGGGGGATCATGCAGACCATCCCGCGGAGGAGGTGCTCGACCTCGCCGTCTTCGGCGCCGATGCCGCGCTCGAGGCGCTTGCGCACCACGTCGTCGACCTGCTCCATCCGAAATCCGCTCGTGGGACCCTGCTCGGAGTCGCCCAGCCACGGCAGCCACAGCGACGCGCGCGGGCCCTTCACTGAGCGGTTCATGGCATAGACGTGGCCGCCTCGGCGCAGCAGGCTGACGGCGTCGCTGTCGAGCCCGGGAAACAGGGCGTTGCCCAGGGTTCCTGCCCCGGCCCGAGGCATGGCGGCCCAGCTCCACAGCCAGCTCACGGTTCGATCGCGCTTCAGCACGGCGCCGACGCGGCGGTCGACCTCCTCCCGCAGCTCGTCGATCTCCCACTGAGCGAGGCCGAGCACGCGCTCGAGGGCTTCGCTCGAGGGCAGGGGCACCGCCTCGGCGTCGCGGCGCTGGGGCTCGTTGGGGTCTTCGGCGCCGCTGCGGGTCGGGGGGAACAGCGTGGCGGCAAAGTGGGGCGCCGAGTGCAGGGCGAGGGCCATGGCGACGGCGACGCGGCGGGGCGGCGGCCCATCATGCCGGAGGCGCACCGGTGCTTGGATGACCTGCTCGAGATGCTCGACCAGCTCGATGATGCGGTGGTCGAGCGCCTCCCTCGCTCCGTCTGGAACAGACGCACGCCTCCGCAGCCCTTCCAGGAGTTCGAGGAGGTGGGGATGGTCGGCGGGGGATGCCAAGCTGCGGACCTCGGAGCGGCCATTGTGTCATGGGACCGTCCGCCCGGCTAACGCGTCGGGCAGGGCCCGCGTGGGGCCCGGGTGACACCTCGTGACCAGGCGATCGTTGCGGGCGTGGAATAGGGGCGTGCTTCGGTCCGTACGAGCGGTCCATCGAATGGGGGCAGGCTGTCGTGTTCGCTGTATGGATGCTGCTCGTCGCCTGTTCCGGCGGCGATGGGGGCGGGGAGGGGAAGCAAGGTCCTCCTCCCGAGCCCGTGTCGGTCGTCGAGGTCCAGGAGGTGGTGCGCGGTTCGGTCGGCGACACGCTGACGGCCAGCGCGGTGGTGGAGAGCGAGGCCTCGGCCTCGTTGATGCCAGAAGCGACGGGCGTGGTGACGAGCCTGCACGCCGACGAGGGCGACGCGGTGACGAAGGGCCAGCTGCTCGCCGTGCTGGAGAACGTGTCGCTCAACACGGGGGCCGCCAAGGCCTCGGCGGAGGTGGCGCGGCTGCAGGCCCAGGTGCAGCGCACGCGTGAGCTGTTTCAGCAAGGCGCGGTCTCTGCCCGCGACCTCGAAGACGCCGAGCATCAGCTGCGAACGGCACGGCTCACGATGCGCGAGGCCTCCGCGGGCTACGGAACGACCCGCATCGTCGCCCCCTTCGATGGCGTGGTCGCTCGGCGCGACCTGCGCGTCGGTGAGCTCGCGACCTCCGCGACCGCCGCGTTCCAGGTGGTCGACCTCGATCGGCTGCGCGTCGTGGCGTCGCTCCCGGAGCGGGAGCTCGGGCGGGTTCGGGCAGGGCAGCCCGCGCGCCTGGTCTCGGCCTACGACAGCGAGGTGGCCTCCACCGGGGTGGTGGCGCGCGTGGCGCCCGTGGTCGACTCGGCCTCGGGCACCTTCCGGGTGACGGTGCAGGTCGAGCCGGGTCAGACGGCCCTCAGGCCGGGCCAGTTCGTGTCGGTGGTGGTCGAGGTGGGCCGGCACGACGAGGTGTTGGTCGTTCCCAAGAAGGCGGTGGTCTACGAAGACGGCGTGCCGGTCGTCTACACGGTCGTCGACGCGCCCGAGCCCGACGAGGAAGAGGAGGGAGCCGACGCCGAGGAGGAAGGGTCGAATAGCTGGTGGCCCTTCGGGGGCGCCGACGCCGAGGAGCCGGTCGCCGAGGCCGACGAGGAGGCCGACGACAGCGAGAAGTTGGTGGCCGAGCGCCACGTGGTCGAGCTGGGCCTCGTCGACGACCGGTTCGGGGAGATCGAGCGGGGTGTGGAGCTGGGCGACGACGTCGTCACGGTCGGCCAGTCTCACCTGCGCGACGGGGCGCGGGTGCGTCCGACGCAGCGCGAGTCGGCCGAGGCGGCTGCCGCCGCCGACGAGGAGTCGGGGTGAGCGAAGGGCCCGTGACTGCCCCTCGTCCTGCGGGCTTCTTCGGTGCGGTGGTCGACCACCCGGTGGCTGTCTCCATGGTGTTCCTGGCGGCGCTGGTGTTCGGCTTCGTCGGCTACCAGCGCCTCGCCATCGAGCTGATGCCCGACATCAGCTACCCGACCATCACGGTGCGCACGGTCTACGACGGCGCGGCGCCGCAGGAAGTGGAGGCCCAGCTCAGCCGCCCGGTGGAGGAGGCGCTGGCCACCCTCGATGGGCTGGTGAGCCTGGAGAGCCGGAGCCGTGCGGGGGCTTCCGACGTCGTGCTGGGCTTCGACTGGGGCACCGACATGGCAGCGTCCTCCCAGACGATCCGGGAGAACCTGCAGACCACCTGGCTGCCGCAGGATGCCGATCGGCCCCTCATCCTTCGCTACGACCCTTCCCTCGACCCGTTCCTTCGGGTCGCCCTCGCCATCGACCCCGAGGTCGAGGGGGCTCCCGAGGGCGAGGCGGGGCTGTTCCTGCTCCGCGAGGTGGCCGAGCGTGAGCTCAAGCGCGAGCTGGAGGGGCTTCCCGGGGTGGCAGCGGTGCAGGTGCAGGGCGGCCTCGAGCGGGAGATCCGCATCCAGGTGCGCGAAGACTGGCTCGCCGCACGCCAGGTCACCCTGGCCGAGGTGCGCGATGCCCTCACCCGGGAGAACATCAACCTGTCGGGTGGCTCGATCATCGAGGGCGATGTCGAGTACCTCATCCGCACCCTCAACCAGTTTCAGGGCGTGCGCGACCTCGCCGACCTCCGGATCCGCCGCGCCGATGGCGTGCGGGTGCCCCTCACCGACCTGGCCGTGCTCTCGGAAGACCACAAGGAGCGCGAGGTCATCACCCGCCTCAATGGTGGCGAAGCCGTGCTGGTCGAGGTGTTCAAGGAGGCCGACGCCAACGTGGTCGAGGTGGCCCGGCGGGTGAAGACCGCCCTTCAGGGCGACGGGGTGCCGGCCGACTACGGGGGGAGCCCAGGCCTGGAGGGCGAGCTGCCCGACGGGCTCACGCTGGCCGTCCTCGACGACCAGGCTGCGTTCATCGAGCTCGCCATCGGCAACCTGTGGAGCACGGCCTTGCTGGGCGGCGTGTTCGCCGTCGGCGTCTTGTTCTTGTTCTTGCGCGACGCTCGGGCCACAGCGGTGATCGGAGTGGCCATCCCCGTGTCGGTGATGATCGGCTTCGCCCCGCTCTATCTGCTGGGCGTGTCGCTCAACCTGATGTCGCTGGGCGGCCTGGCCCTGGGCGTGGGGATGCTGGTCGACAACGCCGTGGTCGTGCTGGAGAGCATCCAGCGCTACCGCGAGGAGGGGCACGACGCGCGGGATGCGGCGGTCATCGGCACCTCCGACGTGGCCTCCGCGGTGGTGGCGTCCACCCTGACGACCGTGGCGGTGTTCTTCCCCATCGCCTTCGTCGAGGGGGTCGCTGGGGAGCTGTTCGGCGACCTGTCGCTCGCCGTCGTGGCGTCGCTGATGGCCTCCCTGGCTGCTGCCTTGTTCGCCGTGCCCATGCTGTCGAGCTTGTCCTTCGCCGGTGTGGGGGGGCACGCCACCGAGGGCCTGGCGTCGGTGTTGGTGCGTGCCGAGGGCGAGGGCCGCATCGCCTGGGCACGTCGCGCCCTGGTCACCGCCTTGTCGGGGCCACGGTCCGACCTGTCGGGGGCGTGGCAGGGCCGTCAGCTGGCCTGGTGGCGGTGGCTGCTGCTGCCCTACGCGCTGTTCCGCTTCGTGCTGCACGCGACGGTGTCGGTGGCGTGGGCGGTCTTCGTGGTGGCGACCGCCCTGGGCGCTCGAGTGGCGCTGTGGGTGGGGCGCTGGGTGGCCTGGCCCTTCGGCCGCGTGGCGATGGCGGCGGCCGACCGCTTCCAGCGGGGCTACGCTCGGGTCGCGAACCGCTACGAGGGCGCTCTGGCCTACGCGCTGCGCCGCCCAGGCACGGTGCTCGGTGTGGCCGTCGCCCTGTTCCTCGCGGCGCTGGTGGTCCTGCCGTCGCTGGGCACTGAGCTGATCCCCGAGCTGCATCAGGGCCGGGTCACTGCTCAGCTCGCCCTGCCCGTGGGCACGCCGCTTCAGCGCACGGAGATCGTGGTGGCCGAGGCGGAGCGGATCGTGCGGTCCCATGCCCTCGTCGACACGGTGCACGCCACGGTCGGGGTCGACCGCACGGCGGATGCAGCAGGCGACGAGGGGGAGCACACGGCGCGGCTGCGGCTGCAGCTGGTGGCAGGGCCCGACATGGCCCAGCGAGAGGCCCGGGTGATGGACGACCTGCGTCGGCAGCTGTCGAGCCTGCAGCCCCTCGAGGTCACGATGTCGCGGCCGGCTCTGTTCAGCTTCCGCACCCCCATCGAGGTGGTGCTCTATGGCTTCGACCTCGATCAGCTGCAGGTCGTGGGCGATCAGGTGGCGGAGCGGCTGTCGCGCGACGAGGGCCTCCGCGACGTGGCGAGTTCCTTGAAGGCGGGCCACCCCGAGGTCCGCATCCAATACGACCGTGAGCGGCTCCATCGCCTCGGCCTCGACCCCTTCGCCGTCGCGCAGCAGGTGCGGGAGAAGGTGCAGGGGGTGGAGGCCACCCAGATCCAGCGTGCCGATCAGCGCATCAGCCTGCGGGTGCAGCTGGTGGAGCCCGACCGGAGCTCCATCGACGACCTCCGCGACCTCAACGTCAACCCCAACCTGCGACCGGTGGTGCCCCTCAGCGCGGTGGCCGACTTCGTGGAGGCGGTGGGCCCATCGGAGATCCGCCGGGTCGATCAGCAGCGTGCGGTGGTGGTGAGCGCCAACCTCGGCGCCTTCGACCTGGGCACGGCGGGGTCGCGCATCGAGGCCGCGCTACGGTCGCTGTCGCTGCCCTCGGAGGTGCGCTGGGAGGTAGCGGGGCAGAGCCAGGAGATGGAGTCGTCGCTGGCCTCGCTGCGGTTTGCGCTGGGGCTGGCGGTGTTCCTGGTCTACGTGATCATGGCGAGCACCTTCGAGAGCCTCAAGCACCCGCTGGTGATCCTGTTCAGCGTGCCCCTCGCGACGGTCGGCGCGGTAGCGGGGCTGGCCCTGTTCGGTCACTCCGTGAGCGTGGTGGTGTTCATCGGGGTCATCGTGCTGGCCGGGGTGGTCGTCAACAACGCCATCGTGCTCGTCGACACGATCAACCGCCTGCGTGTCGAGGGGCTGCCCCTCCGCGCCGCCATGCTGCGCGCCGGCACGCTGCGGGTGCGCCCCATCCTGATCACCACGGCGACCACGGTGCTGGGGCTGCTGCCGCTGGCCTTCGGGGTGGGAGCCGGGGCGGAGATGCAGGGCCCCCTGGCGGTGACGGTCATTGGTGGGCTGATGTCGTCGACCTTGCTCACCTTGCTGGTCGTGCCGGTCATCTACGGCTTGTTCGAGCGCGGCGGGCGGGTCCCCGAGCAGGTGTCGGTGCCCGATCCGTCCATGGCCGGTGCGGGGAGTGGTAGCCTCCCGGGATGACCGCCGTGCGCACCTGGTTGCTACCGCTCGAGGCCCCCCCCGCTCCCCCGGAGAGCCCCGAGGCGCTGATGCGCAGGATGGGGCTCGTCGACCCGTTGCTGAAGGCGCTGCTGCCCGTGGTCCTGAGTGGCACTCGCGACACCACGATGGGGCCCGAGGGGGGCATGTGGTCGGTCAGCACCCGCCGCGACGCGGGGGCCTTGGTGGTCGTGGCCACCGAGGTGAGCGCGTGGGCGGCGGCCCAGGAGGCGCTGGGCGTCGCGCAGCACGCGACCCAGTGCCGAGAAGCGAGGGAGATCCTCGCGCTGCTGCCCGCACAGGTGCGGCTGGTGGGGCCTGACTGGGCCCTCGATGCGGCAGGGCCGGTGGTGGTGCGGCGCATGGAGCGCGAGGCGGTCCAGGCGGCGAGCGAGGGGCGCGCGGTGTGGTCGGAAGAGGGCTGGGGTGCGGTGCCCCTCAGCGTCGACGGGCGGGTGTTCGCGGGGCTGCTCGCCCCGGCCGAGGGGCGGTTCGGCCGTGCGCGCCTCGAGGCGTGGTCCCATGCCCTCTCTGCTCCCCTGGCACGCTCCCTGGGGGTGGGAACGACCCTCCTGGAGGGGCTCAGCCACGAGCTGCGCACGCCTCTGCACGCCATCCTCGGCTACGTGGGCTTGCTGGAGGAAGAGCTGGTGGAGCACCAGGCGGCGCTGTTCGACCTGGCCCGCATCCGCGGCGCAGCGGAGGCCCAGCTCCTTCACGTGGAGCACCTCCTGGCTCGGGTGCGTGTCGACGAAGGCGCCGAGGGCTTCCACCCGAGCGCCTTCACCGTCGAGCAGCTGCTCGCTGGCGTGGTGGAGACGCTGCGTCCTGCCCTGCGGGCGCGGTCCGTCGACCTGGTGGTCACGCCGGTCGATGCGGAGCTGGAGACCGACCTGCAGCAGCTGTCGGCGGCGGTGGTGGCGCTGCTGCGGGGGCGCATGCTCGACGCCGGTCGGCTGGTGCTCAAGGCGCGGCTGTCGGGCACCGACCTGGTGCTGGAGACCCGGGGAGGCCACGAGGGCAGTCGTCCGGCCAGGGCGCTGGCCCATGCGCTGGTCGTGGGGCTCGGCGGGCAGCTGGTGGAAGACGACGTGTCGGCGTCGCTGTGGATCCCCCGCTTCGGTCCGGGATGAGGCGCCTTCGGGCCGCGTGGGCGGCGGTCAGGCAGCGCGTGGTCCGCATACTCCAGGTGGTGGCAGCGGCCCTCGCGGTGGGGGCGGTGCTGTCGGTCCTGCAGGTCGCCTCGGTGCGCTGGATCGACCCACCGTTCACGCTCACGATGGGGCAGCGGGTGGTGGAGCGTGCCTGGGCGGGCGACGGCCTGTCGTGGGTCGACCAGCGCTGGCGAACCCTCGACGAGCTGGGTGACACCCTCCCGCGGGCGGTGGTCGCGTCGGAAGACGGCCGCTTCTTCGTGCATGCTGGCTTCGACTACCAGGGGATCTGCGCCGCGATGCGCGCCAACCGGCAGGGCCAGGCCCTCCGGGGCGGCTCGACGATCAGCCAGCAGGTCGCTCGCAACGTGTTCCTCGTGCAGCGGCGCTCGTGGGTGCGCAAGGCGCTGGAGGCCTGGTACACCCTGTGGCTCGAGCTGCTGGTGCCCAAGGAGCGCATCCTGGAGCTGTACCTCAACGTGGCGGAGTCGGGGCCGCACGTCTTCGGCTTCGAGGCTGCCGCGCAGCACTGGTATGGCCGATCGGCTCGGTCGCTGACCAAGGAGCAGGCGGCGCGCCTGGTGGCGCTGTTGCCGTCGCCGCGCACGCGGAGTCCCCAGGGCAAGGTCGCCACCGCCAAGGTGCAGTGGGTGGCGCGCAATCCGGTGCCCTTTCCGGGCGATCCGGGCTTCGAGCGGCTGGAGGCGGCCTGGGATCGCACGCCCTGGCCATGGCAGTGCTTGACCGACGACTGACGCGGCGCGGCGGGCACGCGGGGTAAGCTCCCCCCATGGTGGAAGGCCTGCTCGATCGGTTGGAGCGCATGGGGCGCAAGGGTGGGTGGGTGGCCCTCGGCCTGGCCCTTGCGATGTTGCCCGTGGTGCTCGGCCTGGGCTGGCTCAGTGCCGCGGCGGAGGGCTGGTCGTCCTTCGGGCTGGGCTTCCCCGGCGCGCTGCTGGGGGCGGTGGTGTTGGTGCTGACCTTCGTCGGCGTCCGCCTGCTCACGCAGCGCCACTACCCGTCAGCCGCCGAGGTGTTCCCGCCCCTGGAGCGCGAGGCCTTCGCCCGGGCCGTGCGCGACCGCGACGAGCCGGTGTGCGCCTGCACGCGGTGCCGGGTGGTGCTGGTGGCTGCCTTCAGCACGGGAAGCTGCCCGGTGTGCGCGTCGAGCGTCGACTACTACGAGGTCGACTCGGAGGAAGACGCCGACATGGTGGTGATGGCGCTCCCCTGACCGGCTCAGGCAGCGACGCGACCGGGCCCCCGCACCTGCCGTACGCCGACCGGGGGCGCGAGGGGGGGCGCCAGCACGGGCCAGGCGAGGGTTCGTACGATCCGGGCCGCCTCGCGGCGGGTGGCGCGATCGGGGGCCGACAGCGCGGCGTGCACGGCCTCGATGACCGCCAGGTGGGGCGTGGACGGTGCGGTGGCGGCGAGCCGGGACAGCCCCAGTCTGTCGTGGGCGCGGGCCACGAGTTCGCCCAGGGCGGGCACCGGGAAGCGGCGGGCGAGGGCGTCGACGAGCCGGGCATGGGGGCCTGGAGCGTCGCTGCGCACGCTCAGGCGGCGGCACCCAGTGGTGAGGTCGTGGTGGAGGGTGACCGTGCTGCCGTGCACGCGCCAGGTCCAACAAAAGGAGCAGCGGTCGTGCAGGGGGCGTCGGCGAGCGGGCCGGCCTTGCGCGCGGCAGACGGCCTCGACCTCGTCGCATAGCGCAGCGGGCGACAGGCTGGTGTCGAGGGCCCACCGGTGGGTGGTCTCGGGGGACTCGGGGGCGCGCCTCTCACAGGCGGCGACGGCCCGAGCGGCCAGCGGCCAGTGGTCGCCGCGGCCCGCAGCGAGGCTCTCCAGGGAGGGCAGCAGCGAGGCCCAGCCGAGACGCAGGCTGGCCTGCAGGGCGTCGAGGCGACGGGCGGAGTCCCTCGACGCCAGGTGCCTGAGCACGACGAGGCGCACAGCAGCGTCCTCCTCCTCTCCGCAGGTCAGGGCCAGCCGACCCAGGCAACCGGCCGACCAGCGCTGGCACTGCTCGAGGGCACGGGACCGCGGCACGGTGGGCACCTCCAGGCACAGGGCGCGGATCACCCGGGCGACCAGGGTCTCGTCGGGGCTGTGGACCTCGACGCCGACGGCGCCTGCCTTCCCCACGAGGTGCACGGTGAGGTAGCGGCCGGGTGTGGACCACGTGAGCTGCGCGCCACAGGGGGAGGGCGTGGGCCCGGTGATGCCGCTCACGCCCCGCAGCTCTAGGTGACGCAGGATGCGGGACAGCGCGCGATGGGTCGTGCGCAGCGGGGTGGACTCGGTGTCGGCGACCAGGCAGCGGCGGATCATGGCGACCTCCGAAGCCCTCGTACGCGTCGGGTCGGTCGCCCTCGAATCAAGACCACTAAAAACAGCCGCTCTCGGCGTCGTGTAAGGCTGCTGTAGCGGTCTGAGGCCTCGGATCGGCGCGAACCTGGCTCGCAGTGCGGTACGCTAGATGAGGGCATCGCGTAGTGGGTGCCACAGGGGGGCACATGGCATCCGGACCCGATGGCCTGCAAGGCGTGGTTCAGCTGGCCGGCTCGAACGATGAGCTCGGCGACGATGACGACGGGGAGACCGTGCAGGTCGACCGGCGCATGGTCGGGATCTTCGAGATCGACAACGCCGAGCTCGAGCTGGTCGATCAGGGTGCGTTGCGCGACGAAGAGGTGTTCAGCCTCGACTCGGAGCCCCGAGTGCCGCTGCAGGCGGCCCAGCTGCCCCCGGCCGATCCACAGCGGATCGACTGGTGGCTCATCGGCTCGGCAGCGAGCGGGGGCTTGTTCGGCGCAGTGGCTGCGGTGTGGTGGGTGATCGGCTGAGTCAGCCCGCGACCATGCGGATGGTCGCTGCGGCCTCGCGGGCCAGGGCCAGGCAGGCGTCGTCGTCGGGGTGCCGGACCACCAGGTTGCCGTCGCTCAAGAAGGTGGCCCGCCAGTCGCGGCGCGGCGCGCCCACGGGGAGCAGGTCGACCCGGGCGACGTAGGGCCGATGGGCCTCCACGAACCGGCTCAGGCCCTCGATGCGGCGGATGCGGCCCTGGCCCTGGGCGCGCTTGAAGACGATGGCGGCACTCCAGGGGCGCGCCGTGGGTAGCTCGCAGCGCCCGTGCACGATGGCTCGGGCCCACTCGAGGAACAGGTCGATGTCGCCGGCGTAGTTCATCAGGTCGACCATGTTGGCGCCGGGGGGGCGGGCCGCGACCTCGCCGAACTGCGGCCCCTCGGGGGTGAGGAACCACTCCATGTGGGAGATGCCGGTGCCCATCCCCAGCGCGCCGAGCACGGCGTCGCCGAGCTCTACGCCGGGCAGGGTGTCGGGGGGCGGGCTGCGATAGGTGTGGATGATCGGGCTGATCCACTCCTGCTGGCGGGCCTCGAGGGTGTTGGGCCAGTAGCGGCACACGCTCCGGAGCACGGGTCGCCCCTCGATCGACAGCGTCTCGTAGGTGTACTCGGGGGCCTGCACGAAGGCCTCGACCGCCACTTCCTCGATGTGGGCGAGGCGGGGAAGCACCTGGCGGAGGGCCTCGGGGGACGCCACCCGGTGCGTGTCGGCGCTGCCCGCCCCGGCCACCGGCTTGAGGATCAGCGGGAAGCCCACGCGCTCGGCGGCCGCCCAGACCTCTGCCCGGGTTCGCGCCCTCACGCTGGGGGGGGTCGGCAGCCCGGCGGCCTCGATGCGGGCCTTCATCAGCGGCTTGTCACGGAAGCCGGCGACGGCATCGGGGCTGAGGCCGGGGAGGCCCCAGCGTGCCCGCAGCTCGGCGGCGGGGCCCATCACGGGCTCCCACAGGGCCTCCACCCGGTCGGGGCGCTGGGGAAGCCACGCCGCGATGCGATCGAGCAGGGTGTCGTCGCGGAGCATGCTGGGCACCTGCAGATAGGCCGACAGACCCTCCCGTGCGCCCGCCGGCAGCGCGGCCTTTGGTGTGTCGCCGACGCCCCACACCGTGGCCCCCACGTCGCGCAGGCGCCGCACATAGTTCGGCATCTCGGGGGGCCAGGCAGGCGACAGGAAGAGGATGTTCACGTGAGGCTCTCGGCGGCAGGGAAGGCTGCCGCACCGAAAGAACCTTGTGGGGCCGGGTTGTCGAGCAGGCAGCGGAAGGGGTAGTTCCCCCCATGACCGAGCTGACCCCCCTGGCCCCTCGCGCCAGGCTCCTGCTGCACCTCCAGGCTCTCTCGAGCCTGGTGTTCGCCTGGCTCCCCATGCTGGGGGTGATGGTCGCGGGGCTCGCGCTGTGGTGGCAGCTCGGGGGGGCGCTGATCCTCGGTGCAGGCGGCTTCTTCCTGCTGTTCATGCTGGCGGTCTGGCTGCCCAGCTACCAGTACGAGCGCTGGGGCTATCTGCTTCGCGATACCGATCTGCTCATCGCGCGCGGGGTGCTGGTGCGCCGGATCACCACGATCCCGACCCATCGCATCCAACACGTCGACACCCAGCAGGGGCCGCTGGAGCAGTGGCTGGGCCTCGCCTCGGTCTACGTGCACACGGCGTCGGGGCTGGGCAGCGACGGCATGATCCCGGGCCTGTGGCTGGCCGATGCGGAGCAGCTGCGCGACACCCTGGTGGAGCGCTCGGAGCAGGCGCACGACGATGGCGTCTGAGGCGCCCTGGCGATCGCTGCATCCCCTTTCGGTAGCGGTCAACCTGCTGCCGCGCACCTGGGCGTTCCTGCGGCGCTCCTGGCTGCTCATCGTGGCCTTTCTCTACGGTCGCACGGGCACCGACACGATGCTCGATGTCATCGACATCGGGATCCTCGGCATCTTCTTCGTCGGCACCATCGGCTCCACGATCGTGCACTTCCTGACCCTGCGCTACCGCGTGGTCGACGGCCGCCTCGAGCTCCGGTCGGGCCTGCTCAACCGGCAGGCCCGGGTGATCCGGGCCGAGCGCATCCAGAACATGGAGCTGGTGCGCAACGTGTTCCACCGGATGTCGGGCCTGGTCGAGGTGCGCATCGAGACGGCCTCGGGCACCGAGGTGGAGGGGCTGCTGTCGGCCCTGTCGGAAGACGAGGCGCGGCAGCTCGTGGCGGGGCTCGACGAGGCGCGGGCGCGGCGGCTCGATGGCCCCGAGCTCACCGACGAAGCCGACTGGCCCGTGCTCGTCGAGACCTCCCTCGCCGACCTGGTGTGGCATGGGGTGACCGGGGCCCGCCTCGGGTCGATGTTCGTGCTGTTCGGCGTGCTGTTCCAGCTGTTCACCTACAACGATCCCCAGCAGATGGAGCGCCTCCCCGACCTGTTCGGCATGGCCGGAGGCCTGGCGCTGCTGATGGCGATCCTTTCGGGGGCCTGGGTGGTGTCGGTGGTGACCTCGGTGGTGCGCTTCTGGGGCTTCCGGCTCCGCAAGAAGGCCGACGCGCTGGTCG
This sequence comes from uncultured bacterium, assembly GCA_965367245.1. Classification (GTDB taxonomy): domain Bacteria; phylum Myxococcota_A; class UBA796; order UBA796; genus CBDUIC01. Next base: position 23,019 of record CBDUIC010000050.1, read on the forward strand.
CCGAGCAGGGGCTGTTCACCCGGCGGCGGGTGGAGCTGGGCCGGCGCAAGGTGCAGATCGTCAGCGTGCTCGAGCCGGCGGTTCGGCGCCTGTTCCTGGGCGTGGCCTCGCTGCAGGTGGAGACGGCGGCGGTGCGCGACGGGGGCGACGGCACGCAGAAGGCGGTGGCGACGGTGCCGGTGGTGCAGGCCGAGGAGCTCGACCGCGTGCTCAGCGAGGTCCTCCCCATCAGTGAGGCGGGCCTCGAGGGGCTGACGCTGCTGCCTCCAGCCGATCGGGCGCTGCTTCGCGGGCTCATCGGGGCCTTCTGGCGCAGTGTGCTGGTGGTGGCGGTGCTGCTGTGGCTGCTGGGGTGGTGGGCCACCCCGATCGTGCTGTGGGTGCCGGCGGCCCTGGGCCTGGCCTGGCTCGACCATCGGCACCAGGGCTGGGCGATCACCGACGACCTGATCGTGGCGCGTTCGGGCTGGCTGCACCGGCAGACCCAGCTGGTGGCGCGCCACAAGCTGCAGAGCGTCGACCGGTTCCAGGGCCCGTTGCTGCGCCGCTACGGCCTGGGGCAGGTGCGCGTGCGCGTGGCGGGGGGCGCGGTGGCGCTGCCGATGGTCACGTGGGAGGAGGCGGCCCGGATCCAGCAGGAGCTGATCGAGGCCTCGGCTCCGCGGGTGCGCACGGTGGAGCCAGCGCCGGTGGTGTCGGCCGAGGCCGGCGAGGAGTAGTCAGCCGATCACGAGCTGGATCACGAGCTGCCGAGCGCGAGGGGCACGGGGTGCCAGGGTGATGCGGGCGGCCTGGCCCCCATGGAGGACCTCGATGTGGCCCTGCAGCCGGTTCTTGCGGAGGACGTCGCCGATGGCGCGACGGACGCGGCTCGCCTGCAGCGGCCCCGCGGGGGCGCCGTCCCATACCTCCATCGCAGCCAGCTCCAGCTCTTCCCTGAGTCGCTCTTCGTCCATGTAAGCTCCGTTGGGCGTCAGGCGTGCGTCAGGACCGGCTGTTCGGAGGGGCTGCGGCTTGAATCGTACGGTCGTCGGGCTATACCGCGCCCAGTGGGAGGATTCCATGCGTCGCACCCTTGCCCTCGCGCTGCTCGTCGGCTGCAGCTCGGACTACGACATCGCTGGAGACGTCGAGGTGTTCGGGGAGTTCAACCCCCAGCAGATCGAGGTCCCCACCAACGTCGACCGCATCGTGCAGACGACGGCCGCCGAGGTCGATGTGCTGTTCGTCATCGACAACTCGGGCTCGATGTCCGACAACCAGCAGAAGCTGGCCGACAACTTCCCGGAGTTCATGGTCGAGTTCGACGGCAGCGGGCTCGACTACCACATCGGGGTGATCTCCACCGACACCGACGACCTGACGCACAACGGCAAGCTGCGGCCCGTCCTCGAGACCGGTGGCAAGTGGATCGACGACACGCTGTCTGATCCGGTGGCGGCCTTCGCCACCCTCGCCAAGGTCGGCGACGGCGGCTCGGGCGACGAGCGCGGTCGCGAGGCCTGCTACAAGGCCCTGGTCGATCACGCCGACGGCGCCAACGCCGGCTTCATCCGCGACGGCGCAGGCCTGCACATCACGGTGGTGAGCGACGAGAACGACTCGTCGACCGCCAACCCGATCAGCAAAGACGAGTTCATCGACTTCCTGAACACGCTGCGCGAAGAGCCGGAGATGGTCTCGTTCAACAGCATCGTCAACCTCGACGCCGGTGGGCCCTTCGGCGCCCTCAACTCCGGGCAGAACTACATCGACGTGACCAACGGTGTCGGTGGGCTCAAGCGCGATATCGCCAAAGACGAGTGGTCCGACATGCTCGGCGAGCTCGGGCTGCAGGCCATCGGGCTGAAGGCCGAGTACTTCCTGTCGCAGCTGCCGGTCGACGGCACCATCGAGGTGCAGGTCATCGAGAACGGCGTCACCTTCGTCTACGACGAGGGCACGGAGTGGAACTACTCCGAGGAGCGCAACTCGATCACCTTCGTCGACATCGTGCCGCCGGAGCTGGCCCAGGTGGTGATCACCTACACGCTGCTGAGCGCTCTCGACCAGCAGGTCGAGCTGCAGTAGCCGCCCGCGGGGTACCATCCCGCCCATGGCGCGGAGCACCACCTACACCATGCATCAGTGCCTCGGCCGAGGGGGATTCGGCGAGGTCTACCTGGCGACCCAGGCCAGCGGGAAGCTGAGCAAGCGGGTCGCGGTGAAGGTGCTGCGAGCGGGGTCCAAGAAAGACAACCAGGCCCTGCTGCGGCTGCGCGACGAGGCGCGGATGCTGGCGGTGCTCGACCACCCGGCCATCCTCGGGGTGCACGAGCTCACGCGGCTGGCGGGTCGCGTCGCCCTGGTCACCGAGTACGTCGAGGGGGTCGACCTCGCGCGCTGCGTGACGTCCAAGAGGCTGCTTCCGCCCCGCGCCGTCATGGGGATCATGGGCGAGGTGGCGGGGGCCCTCGACTGCGCCTGGACGACCCCCTCGCCAGCCACCGGCCAGCCGCTGCACCTGATCCACCGCGACGTGAAGCCCGAGAACATCCGGCTGTCGAAGCATGGCGAGGTCAAGCTGCTCGACTTCGGCGTGGCCCGCACGACCCAGCTCAACCGCGAGGCCCGCACGGTCACCGGCGACATGCCGTTCACCCCTGGCTACGCCCCGCCAGAGGCCTTCCTCGCCGAGGGGGTGCAGGGCGGGCACACCGACATCTTCGCGCTGTCGGTGACCATCTACCGGATGCTGGTGGGGGAGAAGTTCTACGGTTCGCTGCGGCTGACCGAGCAGATCAACCTCGCGTCGGAGCCCGACGCCTACGCGGCGCACCTCGAGGCGCAGCTGGCGAAGGTCCCAGGAGGCGAGGGGGTGCAGGCGCTGCTGCGGAGAGGCCTGTCGTGGGACCCCACCCAGCGCCCGGCGGCGGCAGAGGTGGAGGTGCGGTGCGCCGAGCTCGTCGACGAGATGGGCGGGCTCACCTACAAGCGCTGGGCGCGGTCGGTGGCCTTTCCCGAGGCCAAGGCCCTCGAAGGGGCCGAGCTGACGGGCCAGGTGCTCGAGGAAGAAGAAGAGGGGATCCGCATCGAGCCACCCCCGGTGCCCCCGGCGCTGGGCAACTCACTCAAGCCGACCACCGAGGCCTTCGACCTGCCGCTGCGGGGCACGCCACCTCCGATGGCGGGGCGGGAAGCGCCGGCCGAGGGGCCGCGGTGGGGCTTGTGGCTGGGGGTCGGCCTGTTCGTCGCCCTGTGCCTGGTGGGGGTGGTGGGGCTGACGATGGTGTTCACTGCGGTGCTGTCGGCGCTGGTCTTCCAGGCGATGTAGCGGGTCAGCTGCGCTCGCTACGGGCTCGGTAGGCGGCCCGACCGGCATCGACGGTGGCGAACATGGTGTCCATCCCCAGGATGCGCCCGACGCGCTCGCTCAGGCGCCGGCCGAGCCACGCGGGGGCGAGGGCAGCCAGGCGACCGATCCGCGGCACATATACGTGCACGTGCTCGTGAAGCAGCGCCTCACGGACGGCGTCGGCCACCTGCTCGACGGTGGCGGGCGGGGGGAAGCGGGGCCGCCCGGTGCCGGCGATCAGCTCGGTCTGCACCAGGGAGGGGTGCACGGTGGTGAAGGCGATGCCTCGGCCTCGCTCTTCGTGGCGCACGGCGTCGGTGAGCCCCGCCACCGCGAACTTGGTGGCCGAGTAGACGGCCGCGTGGGGGATCCCGATCTTGCCGGCCACGGAGGCCATGTTCACGATGTGACCCTGCCCCAGCCGGCGCATGGTGGGCAGCACCGCGCGCATCCCCTCGATGACGCCCACGACGTTGATGTCGAGCTGGCGGCGGTCGGCGTCGCGGGGCTGGTCGGTGAGGGAACCCAGGCTCATGATCCCGGCGTTGTTCACCAGGATGGTGGGTGGACCCAGCCTGTCGCCCATCGCCGCCACCACCTCCGCCCAGCCCTCGGGCTCGCGCACGTCGAGGGCGTAGGCGGCCACGTCGCAGCCAGGACGCCGCAGCGCATCGGCGGTGGCCTGGGCGGTGGCCAGGTCGATGTCGGCGATGGCCACGGCGACACCCTCTCTCACCAGCATCTCGGCGATGGCCCGGCCGATCCCGCGGGCTCCTCCGGTCACCAGCGCGGCGCGGCCTGCGAGCACCTTCACGATCCCTCCTCTGCCCGCACCGTAGCAGGGCAGGGGAGAGGCCCATGATCGATGATCACCGACCAGGCGGCGACCGACTGCATGCGCTGGGCCGCCGTCATCTCGGCCAGCGGGATCCCCTCCACCTCACCGCGCTGCACCGACCGGCCGTTGGGCTGCATCGCGATGGCCTCGTCGTCGAGGAAGAAGGTGAGCCGCCCGCGAGGATCCGAGCGCACGGCCGCCACCACCGCCTCGGTGGCTTCGGGGTCGAGCTCGAGGAGCAGCCAGGGATCCATCATGCCGTCGAGGCGGGTGGTGGCTTCGAGCACCGACGCGTTGGTGGCCAGCACCTCGTCGCCGTGGCGGAGCTCGAAGACGCCGGGGGTGGCCAGGGTGTCGGGCACGGTGGCGTCGATGTCGTCGCGGCCGATGCGCCGGGAGTGCAGGCGCACCGGCGAGGATCCCTCGCGCTCGGCGGGCAGGCCCATGTCTTCGAGGCGCGCCGCGATGGGGGCGGTGGCTTCGTCGCAGCTGGTCACCGCGTAGGTGATCGCCCCGCCATCACCACCCCGGCCCTGGAATCCCAGCCAGAACATGCCGATGTACAAGACGATGACGACGATGAAGGCCGCGATCGGAGCTGCGAGCACCACCAGCGCCCACCCCGGGCGAGCCTGGGCGATGCGTGGGTCGACGGGCGGTTGTGGAGGGGGCGTGGGGGATGTAGCCATGGGGATCAGCCTGGGATGGACGGAGCGGCGAGTCACGACGTGCCGGCCGGCCTGGGACGGGGCTCGTGGTCGGATCACCGGGGGCTTTGTCGTAGCCCGATACGGAGGTGAGACCATCCCCACCCAAAGGATGAACAAACTCCGATACGCTGACGGGGTGTTGACAACCACGATGCACAGCGACGTTTGCGGGGGCGGAGCATGATCTGGCTGCTGGCCTCGCTGGCCTTCGGAAAGACCCTGGCCGTGTGCGACACCGGAGGCAGCTGCTACACCACCCTCGACGATGCGGTGGCTGCGGCCGACGCGGGCGACAGCATCGCCCTGGAGTCCGGCACCCACACCTCCTCCGGGGTGGTCCTGAACACCTCGAACGTGACGGTCTTCGGCTACGCCGGGTCGGTCCTCGAGCTCGATGGCCCCATCGAGGTCACCGGCGAGGGTGTGGCGATTCAGAACCTCACCCTCACGGGCTCGAGCGACGTGCTGGTGTCGGTGTCCGGCGCCCAGGGCGTCACCCTGTCGGATGTCGTGGTCTCCGGCCACACCTCGGTGGCCGAGTCGGCTCTGGTGGTGCGAGACGGCGCCGCCGTGACGATGCTGCATCCCACGCTGTCGGGCAACACCGGTGTGGATGGCGCGTCGATTCGGGTGGTCGATGCCACCCTCGACATCGTCGGGAGCGGCGGGAGCATCAGCGGTGACGTGGCGACCGGTCGCGGTGGCAGCCTGTGGATGGACAACAGCGCCGTCAGCGTGTCGGGGCTCACGCTGTCTGGCTCCTCCGCAGCCCGTGGCGGCGCGATCTACGCCGTGGGCGGCAGCCTGACGGTCGATGGGGTCACCTTCGATGCCACCTCGGCCAACGTCGGGGGGGCCATCTATGGCGAAGGCACCGCCATCGTGCTGGCCGACGTGGTGGTGAGCGGCTCGGCCGCGACCAACGATGGTGGCGTGATCTTGGCCGAGGGCGGCTCGGTCGACGTGCGCGACAGCCTGGTCTGTGCCACCACGGGGTCCACCCAGCTGCACTTCAGCGGGGCCGACGTGACGGTCACCTCGACGACTGTGCGAGAGGGCCAGGGCCCTGCCCTGCAGTCGATCAACGGCACCCTCTCGGTCGAGTACGTCGACCTGTTGAGCAACGCCTCCGCCGTGAAGGTGGAGGGGGTCGACGCGGTGGTCACCAACACGCTGGTGGCGCTGCACAGCCAGCAGGCTCTGGTCGCGACCACCGGTAGCATCTCGGTGAGCCACTCGGCCTTCTGGGGCAACCTGAGCGACGGCGATGGGGCGCCAGGCACCGAGCCGCAGCTCGACGACCCGCTCCTCGACTTCACCCCGGGTGTCTGTGGGGAGGTGGCTCTCGATCCGCTGAGTCCGATTCTCTACGCCTCGAACGAGGGTCGGGCCATCGGCGCCTGGCAAGACGACATCCCGCAGCCGCCGGTCGACACGGGCGACAGCGGCCTGCTCGACACCGGGCGCTGCGAATCGACCGACACCGGCCGCGAGTGTGACGACGGGATTCCGGGCCCCTACCCCGACACGGGCCCGTTCATCGACACCGGCCGCGAGGAGCCGGGGCCGGTCGACACGGTCGATACCTCGATCTGGCTCATCGAGACGGGGTCCGACAACGACACCGGGGAGCGTCCTCCACGCGACACGGGCGTGTACTACGACACCGCACCCCCCGAGCCGCCGACCGACGGCGACTCTGGCGACACCGCGGTGTTCGTCGGGAGCACCGGCGACACGGGCTTCAACGACCAGGACCGATGGACGGCTCTGACAGCCGACACCGTCGCCACCGCGTCGACGGCCGACACCGGCGGCTCCGTGACCTTCACCGGTGACACGGGCACAGCGGGTGGAACCGGCTCGATCGACACCGGGCCGACCACCGGGTCCACCAACGGCACCACCCCACCCACGGGCACCGACGGCATCGGCGGTACCGCCGCCCAGACGCCGTTCTTCACATGCTCCACCGCGGGATCGTCCCCGGGGGCCTGGTGGCTGCTCGCCCTCGTGCCTTTCGCGCGTCGCCGTCGAAGCTGAGCAGCGGGTGACCCGGTTATCGGGCACAACGTGGGCTCGGGGGGTGGCATGAGAGGGTGGACTGCGTTCGTGGCGTTGGCCTTGGTGGCCTGTGGTGTCGGTGACGAAGGCACGGGCGAGGCGTCCAGCACGTCGCCGACGAGCTCGAACCCGACGACGGGCCCGACATCGTCGGTGGCGGGGCCGACCTACTACGGCGACGTCGCCCCGCTGCTGGTGGATCGCTGCGGCTCCTGCCATGTAGAGGGGGGCATCGCTCCGTTCTCGGTGCACGACGCTGATGCGGCATCCAGCTGGGCTGCGGCGTCGCTGGCGGCGATCGAGGCGGGCACGATGCCCCCGTTCTTCGCCGAGACGACCAAAGACTGCGAGCCCGTCGCGCCCTTCCTCGACGACCCCACGCTGTCGGCCAGCGAGGTCGACCTGCTCCGCGAGTGGGTCGATGGAGGGGCGCCCGTCGGCAACCCCGCCACGGCAGCACCGGTCGCCCCCAAGGCCCTCGATCACCTCGAAGACCCCGAGGAGGTGCTCGCCCTGCAGGAGCCCTTCACGGTCGACGGCACCCAAGACATCTACCAGTGCTTCCGGATCCCGCTGCCCATCGACGACGATGCCTGGGTGACCGGGCTCGAGGTGCTGCCCGACAACGATCTGGTGGTGCACCACGTGCTGGTGTGGTCCGACCCCGACGATGAGTCGGCGGGCAAGGCGGGCCCCGACGGCAGCTACCGCTGCTCGGGCGAGCCCGACATCTGGCCCACCGAGCTCGTCGCGGCATGGACGCCCGGTGGCTCCCCGATGCGCACCCCCGAGGGCTCCGGCACCCCGCTGCACCCAGGCGGCTCCCTGGTGGTCAACGTGCACTACCACCCCACGGGCACCACCACCGAGCTCGACCAGACGCAGGTGGCTCTCGACCTCACCTACGATCAGCCTGCCAACTACGTCACCTGGTACCTCGTCGACATCCCCTTCGGCGCCCAGGTGCAGCCCAGCAACAGCGGAGAGAGCGACTTCCTCATCCCCGGCGGGGCGTCGGCTCACGAGGAGACCGTGTCGCTGTACGTGCCCGACTACATCCCGTTCACCCTGCCGATCTTCGCGATCACCCCCCACATGCACTACCTCGGCACCGACATGCTGGTCACCGTGCGCAAGGGCTCCGATCCCGACGACGAGACCTGCCTGATCCACACGCCGGGCTACCGGTTCGACTTCCAGACCTCCTACGTCTACGACGCGGATCGGGAAGACCTGCCCACCATCTCGGGGGGCGACACGGTCGACGTGCGCTGCACCTACGACAACTCGATGGCCAACCCCTACATCGACGCGCAGCTCGAGGCGGCCGGGGTGAGCGACCCCGAGGCGGTGGGCTGGGGCGAAGACACCGGATCCGAGATGTGCATGGCGATGGTGGGCCTCATCCTGCCCCCCATCGAGATCACCGACCTGCTCTGAGCGAGGTCCTGCCGGTCACGGTGCCCCTCGACCTGGGCCGCACGCTGCGGGTCATGGAGATGTGGGGCGCTACGACGTGGCTGCAGGTCGAGGGGAAGGTCGCCTGGTATGCCCAGTGGGAGCCGGATGGTCCTGCGACCGTGCGACTGGAACACCGAGGCGATCACTTGCAGGTCGACGCCTTCGGCGACGGCGGGTCCACGCTGGCGGCGCGGGTGCCGCAGCTCCTCGGGCTCGACCAGCCCGGGCTGGATCGGGTGGAGGCCCACCATGGCATCGTGCGCCACGCTCAGAAGGCGTTGGCCGGCCTGCGCGTGGGGCGCTCGGGGCAGGTCTACCAGCGGCTGGTGGGCACCGCCCTCGCCCAGAAGGTGACGGGGAAGAACGGCAAGGGCGCGCTGCGCCGCCTGGTGCGGGCGCTGGGTGAGCCGGCGCCGGGGCCCCGCGACGACCTGTGGCTGCTGCCCCACCCCAAGCAGCTGGCCCGCACGCCCTACTACACGCTGCACCCGCTGAACATCGAGCGGCATCGTGCCGACCTCATCGTCCGCATAGCGGCCCGGGCGGGGGCGCTGCAGCGAGCGGTGGGGATGTCGCACGACGAGGCACGGGCTCACCTCGAGAAGCTGCCGGGGATCGGTCCGTGGACCTCGGGGGTGGTCGCGGGCAGCGCCTTTGGTGATGCCGACGCGGTGCCCGTGGGCGACGCCAAGCTCCCAGGCCTGATCGGGCACCACCTGGCCGGGGAGCGCGACGCCGACGACGCGCGGATGCTGGAGCTGCTCGCGCCCTACGCGGGGCAGCGCGGCCTGGTGGCGCGGGCCATCAAGATCGCCGGAGGCGCGGCGCCCAGGCGGGGGCACCGAGCTACGGTGCGCGACATCCGCGAGCACTGAAGCGTCGCGGGGGGAGGCGACGAATGAAGGCTCTGTCTGCCGGCGAGCTGGCTGAGGCGCTGCGCGAGCTGCAGGGGTGGTCCCACGAAGACGATGCGCTGGTGCGCACCTTCGAGCTGGGTTCCTTCCGCCGCGCGATGGCGTTCCTGGTGCGGGTGGGCTTCGAGGCGGAGTCCCTCGATCACCACCCCGAGATCCACAATGTGTATGGGACCGTGCGGCTGCGGCTCACGACCCACGACGCAGGCAACGTGGTGACACGCCGCGACGTCGCCCTCGCCACGGCGATCGACACCCTGTGACGGTTCGCTGCATGGCCATCGGCTTGCTGCGAGGCTAATGAATGAATCATCATTCACTGGAGCCGACGTGCAGACCTACCATGCGCCCCTCAACGACATCCGCTTCCTGTTCGAGGTGTTCGGCTACGACGAGCACGTGCACAGCCTGCCGCCCTTCGAAGACTTCGACCTCGACACGTCGATGGAGCTGCTCGAGGGCTACAGCAAGTTCTGCACCGAGGTGCTGATGCCGCTGAGCGGCCCTGGCGACAAGGTCGGCGTGGGCTACGATCCACAGACCCACGCGGTGACGATGCCCGAGGGCTTCGGCGAGGCCTACGCGGCGTACTGCGAGAACGGCTTCACCACACTGCCGTTTCCCCCCGAGCACGGCGGCATGGGCGCCCCCTTCGCCCTGGCCACCCTCGGTGGTGAGGTGCTGATCGCAGCGAACAAGTCGTTCTCGATGTGCACTGGCCTGACGGCTGGGCTGATCGACGCGATGGAGGCCCACGCCAGCGACGAGCAGAAGGAGCACTACCTCGAGAAGCTCATCACCGGCGAGTGGACGGGCACCATGTGCCTCACCGAGCCCCAGTGCGGCACCGACCTGGGCCTGATCACCACCAAGGCCGAGCCCGATGGCGACAGCTTCCTGCTCACCGGCACGAAGATCTGGATCACCTTCGGTGAGCACGACATGGCCGACAACATCGTGCACCTGGTGCTGGCCCGCCTGCCGGATGCCCCGGCGGGCATCAAGGGCATCTCGGCCTTCCTGGTGCCGAAGTTCCTCGACGACGGCACCCGCAACCCGGTGTTCTGCGGCGGCACCGACCACAAGATGGGCATCAACGCATCGCCCACCTGCGTCATCAACCTCGAGGGCGCCCGCGGCTGGCTGATGGGCACGCCCCACAAGGGCATGCGCTCGATGTTCACGATGATGAACGCGGCGCGTCTCAACGTCGGCATCGAGGGCGTGGCGCTGGCCGAGGCGGCCTACCAGGCGGCGCTGATGTTCGCGAAGGATCGGCGCCAGTCGCGCTCCCTCGACCCCAAGAAGCAAGACCGCGACCATGCGGCCGACAACATCCTGGTGCACCCCGACGTGCGGCGGATGCTGCTCAACGTCAAGTCCACCACCCAGGGGCTCCGTGGCCTGGTGACCTGGATCTCGATGTCGTACGACATCTGGCATCACAGCACCGACGAGGCAGCCAAGCAGAAGGCCGGCGACCTGGTGGCGCTGCTCACCCCGATCATCAAGAGCTACGGCTCGGAGCGTGGCTTCGACAACGTGAGCGAGGCGATGCAGGTGATGGGCGGGGCGGGCTACACCACCGACTGGCCCGTCGAGCAGTACATGCGCGACGTGCGCATCGCGATGATCTACGAGGGCACCAACCACATCCAGGCCCTCGACCTGGTCGGCCGGAAGATGCCGATGCACGGTGGCCGCCTGATGCAGGTGTTCGCCGGTGAGATCACCGCGCTGATCCGCGAGTGCAGCGGGGATGAGCGTATGGCGCCCTTCCTCGAGCCGCTGAAGCAGGAGAGCAAGCGCCTGACAGCCACCACGATGGCCCTGGGCGCCAAGGCCAGCCAAGACTTCGAGCTCGTCGGCGCGGTCGCCAGCAGCTTCCTCAACCAGTTCGCCCTGGTCACCCTCGCCTACGTGTGGGCCAAGCAGGTCAAGGCGGTCATCGACCGCGACGAGAGCGACCCGCTGCGCCGCGACAAGCTGCAGACGGCCCGGTTCTTCATGGAGCAGGTGCTTCCCGAGGCCGAGCTGTTCGCCAAGCGCGTCGAGGTCGGCAAGGAGTGCATGGTCGACATCGACGTCGACCTGCTCTGATCAGCCGCCCAGCTTTCCCCACAGCCCCACGAGCAGGGCGAGGGCGAGCAGGGCGAACCACAGCCACAGCCAGCCCATGCCTCCTCCCGTGAGCTGCGAGGGGGCGCGGGCCCGGTCGTAGATCCATGCGACACGGCCCGGGCTGACGATGCGGTAGCTCCAGTCGGGGTGGTCGGCACAGGCCTTCTGGAGGACTCCGTGGGTCGCGCGCTTCAGCGCACTGCCGGGCCCCAGGCTGTGGCGCCCACGGCCGGTCACGAACACCACGGCGCCGTCGTCGAGGTGGGCCTCGAGGGTCTGACGCAGGGCTCGCTTGGCATGGGTGACCTTCAGGTCGTGCAGGTCGACGACGGTGAGGTCTCCTTCCTGGCGCACGTGGGTCGCCACGCGCCACGGCCGCTCACGGTCCCAGCGCTGCTCCTTGGCCTGGGCCTCCAGCGGGCCCAGCAGGCGCCTGAGACGCGCGACGTCGCCCATCAGCGGCGCAGACGGCCCGCGACCTTCTCCAGCGACAGCCCGAGCAGACGGGCCGCGTGGGCGACTGCGACCTGCTCGTCGGGGTGGACCTGGCTGTCGGCGGTCGCCGCGGCCCACAGCGTCTCGACCAGATCGAGGCGCTCGTCTTCGCTCAGGATGCTGGGCAGGGCCACCAGGGCTTCACCGAGGGCATCGTGCCAGTGCTGGGTGAACGAGCCGCTGGCGTCGACGAACCCGAGCCCGCGGAGGCGCTCCGCGGGGAACATGCGGTCGAGTAGCGCCTTCTCGGGGGGGCTCACCTCACCGTCGGCGCCGACGATGCGGTGGGCCAGCTGGTAGCGAAACGCGGTCACGAGCTGGTCGCGGGTGAAGTCGTCGTCGATCATGGTCATTCCATCGTCAGCCCCGCCTTGCGAATGTGGCGGGTCCAGGGGTGGAGGAGGAGGGCGGCGGCATCGGTGTCGCTCTGGGTGGCGGCGAGCTTGAGCAGGCGCTGACGGGCTTCGTCGAAGATGGGCCGGGCATCACCGGTGCGGCTCTGCAGGTAGCGCCCGCGGGCGATGAGCAGGTCGATCTGGGTCGTGGTGGCTGGCTGGCTGTCCATCCAGTCGCGGACCGGCTTGAACACGCGCTCGGGGTCGATCGTCTCGGCCATGGCGCGCCCCTGCGCTGTGCAGGCCTCGACGAGGGCTGGCATGTCGCCCGTCTTCTTGAGCTGTGACACCGCGGCGGTGAAGCCCCGGGTGGCGTCGCGCTGCTGACCGGTGGCCCACAGCGCCTCGGCCTCCAGGGCCCGTGCGGTCTCGGCGATGACCGACAGCCCCGCCTTCTCGGCACGATCGCACACGGCGTGGAGCTGGCTGAGGGCCTGCGGGAGCAGCTCGGACCCGATGAGGATGCGCCCCCACAGCAGGTCGGCTTGCAGGCGCAGGTGCAGGTGCTCCCCGCGCCTGAGGGTGGCGCCGAGCTCGTCGACGTATTCCTGGGCGCGCCCGAGGCGGCCGAGGTCGACCTCGCACCACGCATTGGCCAGCAGCATGCGCACGTAGAAGGTGGGCGCCTCGCACTCGCGCATCTGCGGCATCTGGCGGTAGAGCACCGACAGGGCTTCCGTCCATCGCCCCTGGATGCGGAGGGCGTCGACCCAGATGGGCAGGGCCTGTGACAGGCCACGTAGGTCGCCCACGTCGCTGAAGATCTCGATGGCGCCGCCCACCGTGCGCTCGGCCTCCGCCACCAGGCCCCGGGCGAACTGCCAGCTGGCGACCCCTACGTCGGCGTGGGCGCGCACCGCAGGGATGCCCACCTGCACGGCGATGCGCCGTGCCCGACCGTGCCATGTGGCCGCATCGTCGACGTGCCCGGCCACCCGGTTGGACCAGCCGAGCATGGTGGCAACGGTGCTGCCCAGGGGGGTGGCCTCGTGGTGTTCCACGACGTACCACGCCTCCATGAGGTGCTTGCGGAAGTTCGGGTAGTGGCCGATCACCCGCTGAATGCGCGCCTTGATCAGCCGCAGCTCGGCCTCGAAGATGTCGCCGGGGTCTTTGCCCTTGCCGGCCCGGATCAGGGACCGGGCGAGCTGTGGGTCGGTGGGGCGAGCCATCTGCAGGCAGGTGGCGTGGAGCAGGTAGAGCTGCGCGGCGAGGGTGTGGTCGACCTCGGCGCCCTCGAGGTGGGGGATGACGTCGTCGAGCACGTCGAGGGCGGTGACCGGGCGGTTCTTGGCGAGGTGGTGCAGCGCCCAGTCGCGGGCGCGCTGCAGTGCCTCGGGCAGCCGGCCGACCTGGAGCAGCAGCCGGATCTGCGCGGCGAAGGCGGGATGATCGGCCACCTGCTCGATGAGGAGCCGCTCCAGCACTCGGCGGCGGCAGGGATGGATCTGATCGAGGACCACCTGCTCGGCCATGATCTGCCGCCACCGCGCGTAGGGCATGCGCTGCCGCTTGCGGAGGGTCGTCCAGCCGCGGGCGGTGAGGTCTTCCAGGGCGGGCATGAGCTCCCCGGGGCGACACTGCAGGGCGCCGGCCAGCACCCTCACGCTGCCCTCGCCGCCACACAGGGCCATGGCCTCGAGCACCCGGCGACGGTCGGCGGGGAGGGCGGCGAGCTGCTCGGTGACCCGGGCGCGGGCCCCGTCGGGCACGGGGATCTCGATGCTGCGCTGGGCCCACTCGATGCGGTTGGTGTCGTGGGACTTCACTCGCAGCAGGCCGCCCTGCACCAAGCTGTTCACGACCTCCTCGACGTAGGTCGGCAGGCCGCCGGACGCCTGGTAGATCTGACGAGCGACGCTGGCGGGGGGCGGCCGACGATGCAGCATGGAGCCCACCAACAGGGCGACGCCGCGCACGTTCATCGGCTGCAGCTTGATGCGCATGGCATCCGGGAGGCGCTTGCGGGCGATGGAGTGGGGGTCGTCGGCGGTCTCGTCGCAGTCGGCGAGGAGCAAGGCGGGGGCATCGAGGGCAGCCAGCTCCTCGCGAAGCCCGACCAGCGCCTCGAAGCCCACGGGCCCCGCATGCTGCAGCCCGCGCACCACGAGCAACAGAGGCTTGTCGTCGAGCCGGCATCGCTGGGCGATGAGCTGGGCACCCGCCGTGCGCAACACCTCGAGACGCTCGGCGACCGAGAGGCTGCGGGCCCGGGCGACTCCTTGCAGGGACTCGATGTGTGGCCGGGCGGCGGCGGGTGCATCGCCTCCGAAGCTGCGAACGAGGGAGAGCATGGCCTGGGTGACCTGATCGAGGTCTTCGGCGCCACGGAAGAAGAACAGCGGCATCGTGCGCCAGCCACGATTCGCGGCTTCCCGCTCCATCACCTGCATCACCCGGTGGCGGCCCGAGCCCTGCAGCCCGACGGTGAGGGCCATATCGGCGGGCTGGCTACCGGGCTTGTCGCCCTCGCCACTCGCGGCACCGTCGAGGAAGGACCACAGCTGGCTGAGCTGGTCTTCCCGCCCCACCAGCCGCTCGGACGACAGATCGACGTCGAGGGTGCCCGGTGGGTAGAGGGGCTCACCGGCGACACTCTCGAGGGCCTCGGCCACCTCGGCACCGCTCTGGGGCCGGTCGCCGGGCTTCTTCTCCAGCAGCGCGAGGATGATCTGCTCCAGCCCCGGCGGGAGCTCGCAGTGCAGGGAGGGGGGAGGAGGGGCCTCCTTGACGTGCTGGCGCGCGAGGAGGTGGAGCTCCTTGGCGTTGAAGGGCCGCTTGCCCGTGCTCAGCCGGTACAGGAGCACGCCGAAGCTGTACAGATCGGCTCGGTGGTCGAGCCCCTTGTTCACCAGCTGCTCGGGGCTCGCATAGGCGAAGGTGCCGATGAACTCGCCGTCGCGGGTGATCTCCTGGACGGGGTCGCTGACCTTGGCCGTGCCGAAGTCGAGCAGCTTCACCCGCCCGTCGGGCAGCACCAGCACGTTGGCCGACTTCAGGTCGCGGTGGATGAGCCCGCGGTGGTGCACGTGGTCGAGGGCCAGGGCGAGGTCGTGCGCGATGCGGATGACCTCCTTGCTTCGCTCCGGCGTTCCCGGGCGCCCGCAGCGCTTGGCGTAGGCTTGGATGGGGGTGCCCTCGACCAGCTCCATCGACAGCCAGGGATGCGCCTCCCACTGGCCGTAGTTGTACACCCGCACGATGTTCGGGTGGTTGAGGCGGATCATCGCTTCGTATTCGCGGTTGAACCGCGCCAGGGCCCCCCCTGTCTGCACCAGCAGCTTCAGCGCGAGGTGCTCGCCGGAGGACACCTCCTCCACCTCGTAGACCTCGGCCATGCCTCCTCGTGCGATCGGGCGGAGCACCTTGTAAGGGCCGATCATCTCGGGAAGTGTGGGGGTCATCCGCGTCCCTTACCCCGTCGGTCGCTGCCGCGACTCGACGTGCTGCGAATGAGGCCGCGGCGAATCCAGTTCGACCACGGGTGGACCCTGAGGGCTGCGCGGTCGGTGTCGTTGAGCTTGGTGGCCACGCGGTTGAGCACCATGGCGGCCTCCCGGTGGCACACGCGGGCCTCCGAGCGCTCGTTGCGGGCCCGGCACCAGGCCGCGCGAGCGAGGAGGTGCTCGAGCCGGAGCAGCGCCACGGGCTGCTCGTCGAGGAGGGTCGCGACAGGGCGGAACAGCTCGGTGGGGTCGGTCTCGGTGGCCTGCACGCGAGCACGGCTTCGCACGCACTCTGCCAGCAGCGTGAGCTCGCCGGAGCCCATCAGCCCGAGGATGGCCGACTGGAACAGGCTACGCCCCGCTTCGCGGTCTCCCAAGGCGTACAGGGTCTCCGCCAGCACGGCCCTGGCCCGCTCCCGCAGCACCGTCAGCTCGGCCTTCTGGGCAGACTCCTGCACATCCTGCAGCACATAGGCTGCGGGCCGATACTGGCCGGAGGCGAGGAGGATGCGGCCGTTGAGCAGCTGCACCTCCAGGCGCACGTGGAGCAGCTCGCCACGGTGGATGGTGGCGGCGAGGGTGTCGGTGCACTCTTGGGCGCGGCCGAGGCGCGACAGGTCGAGCTCCAGCCAGGCCGTGGCGAGGAGGAGTCGCACATACAGGCGAGGGTCTTGGTGCTGGCTGGCGGCCGGCAGGCGCCGGTAGAGCTGACTGAGGGCCTCGCTGTAGCGGCCCTGGTGGCGAAGCGTCTCGGTCCAGGCGGCCAGCGCACTGGTGAAGGCGATCTGGGCGTCTGCCCGCTCGGCCTCCTGCATGGTGCGCGACAGGGCCTGCTCGGCGTCGTCGAGGCGCCCCCGAGCCAGCATGCACGAGCTGCCCCCGGCCGCGGCGAGCCACCGCAGCGACTGGTCGTCGGTCTCCTCCGCATGCTCGATGGCTCGCTCGTACCAGGCCTCGGCCTCGTGCAGCTCCCCTCGCAGCCGCACCAGCTCTGCGAGCTCGAGGGCGATCTCGCTCGCCAGGCTGTGCTCCCCCTCCGGCAAGACATCCCACGCTTGCTGGGTGTACTTGTGGGCGTTGCGGTAGTGGCCGATGCCCCCGAACAGCCGCCCCTGGCCGAGGAGCAACCGGCACGCCAGCGCGCGGTCGCGGGGTGGCGCCAGCTTGCGGGCCCGTGACAGCGCCTTCCCCGCCGCAGGATCGGCCGGCCGCACCGCACGCAGGCAGCTGCTGTGCAGCAAGTGGGCCTCGGCGACGAGTGCCCCACCCGCGTTGGGCGTGAGGCGCTCGGTCAGGGCATCGAGCACGCCGAGGGCCGTGCGAAACTGGTGCCTGGCGATGAGCTTGCGGGCGAGAGGCACGGCGTCGCGAACGGCGTGGCCGAAGCGGTCGACGGCGATCTGAGCCCGCACCAGCTCGGGGCTGGGCTCGAGGCCCCTGCTCGCACTCACCAGGGAGCGCTGCAGCAGAGAGAGGCGGCAGGGGTGGATCTGTTCGTAGACGACCAGCGCGAGCACGGGCTGGCGCCAGGTCGTGCGCGCTCGGGCCGTGTCGAAGGCCAGCACGCCGGCCTGGTCGAGGGCTACCAGCATCGGCAGGAGCTCCTGCGACGAGAGGCCCACGACCCTCGCGAGCAGCGGGGCCGAGCCGTCCTGGCCTGCGACGGCGATCGCTTCCAACACCCGTCGCCAGGCCACCGGCAGCTCCCGGAGCATGCGCACGGCGACGGTGCGGGCGCGCTCCGGGATGGGCACGTCCATCGACTGGTCGGCCCAGGCCAGCCGACTGCCGTCGGCCTCGATGCCGCCGCTCGAGACCATGCCGTGGACGGCCTCCTCCAGGTAGAGCGGCTGCCCCGAGGTGACGCGGTGCAGCCGGCGGGCGAGCTCGGCTGGGGGTGGGCGCCGGCCCAGCATGTTGCCTACAGCCACCGCGACCTCGCGAGGGGTCAGCGCGGGCAGCTCGACGATGTGCGCCTCGGGGAGGCGGCGCCGAAGCTCCGAGCCCGGTCGGCCCAGGGGCGCCCGACGCACGCTCGCGATCATGTGGACCGGCGCGCGGTCGGCGTGCAGCGCACGCAGCACGCCCCCCAGCAACTCCAGCGACAGCACATCGGCGCGGTGGAGCTCCTGCAGGAACAGCAAGATGGGCTGGCCCCCTGCGGAGCGTAGGCGCATCACATCCGCAGCCAGGCGTCGCACCTGCCCCCGCACCGTGGGCTGCATCAGCTGGTCGTTCCGGGCGAGCTGCGCCAGTTCCTGGGCCTTCTCCTTGGCCTCCGGTGATCCCGAGCTGCCGAGGCCGACGAAGGCCGACACGATGGCCGACAAGCCTGTGCCTGACCGCATCGCCCGGAACTCGAAGGGGAGCTTCTGCTCCGCGGCGTCGGCCCGCAGCCGATCGAGCAGCCGCATGCGGTCGGAGCCGTCTTCGCCGGCGATGGCGATCCAGTGGCTGGCGGGACCTTGCTCGATCGTCGCCCAGATGGCTCGCCGCTGGGTCTCCCGGTTGACCGAGGCAGAGACGTGGATCGCGAGCTGAGAGCGGTCGTGGTAGGGCCGGCCCGCCATGGCCTCGAGCCGCTCGGCGACCTCCTGGGCTCGCTGGGGGCGGTCTTGGGGGCGCTTCGCCAGGAGCTGATCGATCAGCGAGACGAGGGCGGGAGGCAGCTCGGGCTGAAGATCGGAGGCCTTCTTCGGCGCGAGCTGTAGGTGGCCCTTCGCCATCTCCTCGGGGGAGGTGCCGTCGAACGGGCGCTTGCCCGTCGCGAGGCGGAACAACAGCACGCCCAGGCTGTACAGGTCGCTGCGTGCGTCGACCCGCTGGCCGGTGATCTGCTCCGGGCTCGCATAGGCGAACGTGCCGATGAACTCGCCCTCGGCGGTGATCCGCTCGACGGCGTCGAGGAGCAGCGCGGCACCGAAGTCGAGCAGCTTCACGCGACCATCGGGGAGCACCAACACGTTGGCGGACTTCAGGTCGCGGTGGATCAGCCCTCGGTCGTGGATGTACCGAAGGGCCTGGGCCACGTGGTAGCCGATCCGCAGCACCTCGGCGGTGCGCGCCTCGGTTCCGGGCCTCCCTGCCGTCTTGGTGTAGGTCTGGGCAGGCACACCCCGCAGCAGCTCCATGGTGAGCCACGGATGGTTCTTGTGCAGCCCATAGTGGTAGACCCGCACGATGCCGGGGTGGTTGAGGCGGGTCATGGCCTCGTACTCGCGGTCGAAGCGCGGGAGGGCCTGCTTGACCGCCACCAGCAGCTTGAGCGCGAAGCGCTCGCCGGAGGAGGGGTCTTGCACCTCGTACACCTCGGCCATGCCCCCGGCTGCAATGGGGCGGAGCACGCGGTAGGGCCCGATGTGCTCGGGGGTGAGGTCGAGGCTCACGCGCTCACCTGGGGCCTCTCAGAGGAGGCCCCGACGGGTCGTGCTCGGTCTGCCTTGGAAGGATGGCGCACGCCACGAGGGTACCTGACGGGCGCCGGATGGGGAAGCTACGGGCGCCCTACGAAGGGGGGGCCGGTGCCCCACCTCACCCGGATCTAAATGTCGCAGCCCGGAGCAAAGCCAGGGTTCTATCGTCGGGCGAGGGTGGCATGGCACATGCATAGTGTCTGTACGTCGCCGGGGCGGAGTCCCACATCCCCCGCACGCCTGTCACAATGACTTCGTGGGCTCCGCTCCGGCCACCTCTTCCGACACCACGTAGCGCTGCAGCACGAACGGGCTGGCCAGGTGGTGCAGGAAGTTCTCGGGCAGCTGCAGGTCGGGAAGGCCTACCTCACGCACCTCGCGGTCGGCGGGGAGGTGGCGGGTACGGAACACCCAGTCCCACAGGATGAGGTTGCTGCCGAAGTTCGTGTCGCTGTCGGCCCGGTTGGCGGCGTGATGCCAGCGGTGGAGCTCAGCGGTGGCGAAGATGTGGTTGAGCAAGCCGTGGCGCATGTCGATGTTGGCGTGCTGCAGCATCCCGTGCACTCCGGTGAACACGCTCATCAGGGCAAGCACCTCGATGGGGGCGCCGAGCAGGGTGAGGGGGAGCAGCTGTGAGCCGTAGGCCAGCACGGCGTTGCCGGGGTGGTTGCGCCCCGACGAGAACATGTAGAGCCGCGAAGAGGAGTGGTGCATGGCATGCACCCGCCACAGCGCATCGTAGCGATGGCACAGGCGGTGCACCCAGTAGGCACCGAAGTCGCCGACGACGAGGGCCAGCCCGACCTGCACCGGCACGGGCCAGGCTGTCGGCCACGGCACGTCGCCGAGCTGCCCACTCAGCCAGCCGGCCAGGCCGACCATCACGCCCAGGGTGAGGCTCCGCCAGCCCTCGGTGGTGAGCCCGGTGCTGGCCATGTGCAGCAGATCGAGGGACACATCGCTGGGGGAAGCACGCCACTCCTCTTCGTAGGGCATGACCAGCTGCCCCAGCACCATGGGCACCGACGAACCCGCGATGACCGCCATCACCACCAGGGTGGGGGACCACCCCATGAGCAGCCCCACGTAGGTCGCGGTGAGCGCGCCGGTGAGCAGCAGGGGGTAGAGGGTCCAAGACGTGAGTGTGCGGATCATGTGGCGCTTCCCCCAGGCGCACCTCACCCGTCGCCGCCGCGCGTTCGTCGCGCGGTAGGGAAGGGGGCACGCCGCCCATCGTTCCCCAAGGATATCGAACGGAGCGCTTCTGACTCGCGGGTCACTTTGATCTTCTGTGAGAAATCTCACAAAGAGGGATCAGGGGTTGGGCCGCTCGAGGACCATGATCTGCTGATGCGGCTCGCCCTGCTCAGTCCATGTCAGCGTCACGGTGCCGAGAAAGGTGGATCGCTGCGAGGGCAACAGGTGCAGATCGTAGGTCGCCCCGGCGCTCGCGCCAGGAACCAGCCGCGGCACCCGCTGCAGATCCGTGCCGCTGCCGGTGCCGAGGGCGTCGCGGAGGCGGTAGCGCTGCACGGCGCGGGGGTTGAAGGCGAGGCGCATGCCGATGTCGCTCGCGTCGACGGCGGCGGGGCCCGCGCGGAGACCGATGTCGAGGCGCAGGTGCTCTGGCGCGAGCTCGTCGAGCTGGGTGCGCACCGCGAAGCGCCCGGGAGGAGCCACCGGTAGGGTGCCGCCATAGCGCTGGCGCCCGTCGAGAGGGAAGGTCGACAACGGATCGTGGGCCGTCTCGACGTAGCCGGGCCGCTCGCCTCCCTGGGCGTGGGCAGCGACCGGGCCGTAGCCGGTGTCGTCGGCGCTGTCGCCGGCCGCGTCGTCAGGCTGGCATCCGACTGCGACCATTAGCGCCAGGATGAGCGAGCGCACACGGACCCCCTGGTGCCGCCAGGCTAGCGGACGGTGTCGCCACGTGCGGTCTGCGCATGTCGGTTTTTGTCGGTGAGGCTGTCGGCGAGCTCGCTCGCACGCTGGAAGCGCGCCTGTGGCGATGGCGCCAGGGCCTTCTCGATGGCTTGTGCGAGATCGTCCGGCACGTCGTCGCCCAGGGGCTGCGGAGGCACGGTGAGGCGCTGCATGGCTACCTGGATGGGCAGGTCGCCACCCCACGGAAGGTGCTGACAGAGCGCCTCGTACAGGACCAGGCCTGCGGCGTAGACGTCGGAGGAGGGGCCGACTTCGTCGAGCTGGAGCTGCTCGGGGCTCATGTACTCCAGGGTGCCCAGGATCACGTCGGGGTCTTCCAGGCGCGCCTCCTCGAGGGGCTGGGCGATTCCGAAGTCGACGAGCTTGGCCCGTGCGGGGTCTCCGTCGACGAGAAACACGTTGGCAGGCTTCACGTCACGGTGCAGGACGCCCAGGTCATGAGCGGCGTCGAGGCCAGCGCAGAGCCGGCCGGCCAGCTGTCGCACCCCGTCGGCTGGCAACGGCCCGTCGGCGAGCACGTCGGCGAGGTCGAGGCCGTGCAGGCGCTCCATCGACAGCCAGGGGCGCCCGTCGGGCAGCTGGCCGTGGTCGAAGACCTTGACCACCGCGTCGTCGTCGAGCTGGCTCACCAGGTGCGCCTCGAGGCGGAAGCGCTGGCAGGCGACGGTGTCGGTGGCCAGCTCGGGCCGGACCACCTTCCAGGCGGCTTGGGTGCCGTCGGCGCGGGTGGCTTCGTACAGCAGCCCCTGGCCGCCCTCCGCGAGGCTCTCGCCGAGGACCCAGCCTGCCACCTGCCGGGGAAGTGGTGCGTCGGCCAGCGTCTGGTTCGCGGCGGTGCGCTCGGCGTGGTCTTCCTTGGGGAAGCGCACGTAGCGATGGCAGAAGGTGCCGGGGGACTCGGTGGCCGCCTCGGCCCGGGCCAGGGCCTCGGCCCACGCTGCGTCGTCGCGCTGTCGGGCGTGCAGCGCCACCCGCCCGGCGCCGGCGTCGCGCATCGCGGCGAGGGCATCGTCGACGGTCTGGCCTCCCAGGCGATGGACCTCGCCGTCGGTGAGGTCGACGACCGGACCGGAGGCCAGGCCGATGGCCAAGCCTCGCCGGGCGCTGTGTCGGAGCGCCTCGATGGCGTCAGCGGGCGTGGCGAAGCAGGCGATGACTGCGTCGTTGCCGTGGTGGCTGTGCACGGCTCGCTCGGTGAGGGTTCCCAGCCGACCGGGCGCCGTGCCAGGCAGCGCCTGAGCAGCCAAGACGCTCATGGCGCGAACCCGAGGCGCGTAGCCTGGGGCGATGGTGCCGGTGGGCAGCATGTCGGCCACGCCGTCGAGCTCGAGCAGCCGGCCGGCGGTGAGCGCGAAGGGGGGCCTCCACTGCCGGTGCAGCCCCACGACCACGGGCTCGTCGGTGCAGTTGCGGAGGAACAGGTAGCGCTTGCCCGGGGCGATGCGGGTGCTTCGGGGCTGAACGCCGTGCTCGTCGATGTCGAGCACGAGGTCTTGCGCCGCCTCGCCCCGGGTGACCTCCAGGGTCGCGGCACTTCCTCCGGTGTCGATCCGATAGCCCCCCTCCTGCAGGGTCAGGCCCCAGCGCACGGTGGCGCCCGGCTCGAGCACGGCCTGGGCCAGCACGTGGGGCGTGCGGTGGGGCGACAGCAAGCAGTCGACGGGGGAGGGCTCGTGGCCCAGGGTGGGGTGGGGGCGAAACACGACCTCGACGTTGTCGGGGAAGCTGCCGTCGTAGTCGATCTGGCAGCTGAGGCAGTGCACAACCCGGTCGCCACTGCCCAGCATCTCCACCGACTGCTTGGCGCCCCGACACCGGGGGCACAGCAGCTCCCACCGCAGCTCGAGGAGCCCCGCGCGTGTGGCGTCGAGGAGTGCCCGCGCCACGATGGTGGGGTCGACGCCGGTCTGGTGCGCCAGCTGGAGCGGCTGCAGCCGGAACAGCGTGGCATAGGGCCCCTCAACCAGCCGACGGCGCAGCACCTCACGGAGGGGCGCGGGCTCGACGGCCGAGATCAGCTGCTCCAGCCGCTGCGCCACCTGGGGGGAGACAGCCGGAACGGGGTCGAGGGCTGCACCCCCGCCGGACAGGGCGTCGATCGTCTGGCGCAGCACCCGGCCGAGGGTGGGCTTGATCGTGAGCTGGGCATCGGCGGCGACCAGGGGGCGCGTCAGCAGCGAGCGCGGGGTGAGCTCGACGGTGTAGTCGACCTTGGTGCCGTGAGGCACTTCCTCGAGCTGGACCGTCACGACGGACGTGGCGAGGGGGCCTCCCACGAACTCGCGGCGGCTCCGGAAGCCGGTGGGCGCCAGGTACTCGAAGGGATGCTCCTGCCAGCGGATGACCAGCCCGAACTTCGAGGTGCGGCCGAAGCGAAGCACCGACCCGTCGGGCTGGGGCACCTCCTCGAACGCGAAGCCCAAGCCCGCCGCGCGGTTGAACGCGTCGGTGTTGCGGAACACTTGCCAGGCGGCATCGCGGTCCACAGGGGCAACCAGGGACCAGTGGAGGCGAACGGGGGGCATGGGCCCCATCCTACCCGAGACGCGTCAGCCGCCGTCGACGGGAATGGCTCGTTGAAGCCGTAGCTCGCCGGGGATGTCGTGCTCGGGAATCGGGGTGGACCACGCGAGGTCGGCGACACAGTCGAGCACGTGGTCGGGCACGTCTTGCAGCCCGCGGATGCCGAAGTCGACGACGCGGCCGTCCCACAGCACGGCATCGAGGATGACCTCCACCTTGCCCAGGCCGGCTTGCTGCGCGTAGGGCCGCAGGCACTCGGTGCGGGCCTGCACCACGATCTCGTGGATCGCCGTGTTGTAGTCGCGCCACTGCTCCGCCCCCAGCTGGGCGGCCGGGGCGTCGGGGGGAGGTTGCGGGGGCCGTACTCCCTCGGGGGCAGGGAGCGGGCGCCGCTGCATTGCGCCGAGCTCGGGTGCCTCCCGGGGCGCCGGCACGGGGGACGGGGCGGGGGTTGCGGGGGCTGCGACGGGTGGGGTGACGTCGGGCTGACGGGTGGCCACCCACAACAAGGCGAGGAAGGCCAGAACGAAGATGAGGGCGGTGACGAGGCCGACCGTCCGCTGGGGGTTCACGACGCCTCCTCGTTGCGGGCGAGCCGCTCACGCCGGCCCTCGACGAGGGCCTGGTACAGCTGGGGCGCCCACGGGACGAGGGTGTTCACCAGCAGCACCGCGTTGGCGACGGTGAGCGCGTGCAGGGCCCAGGCCGGTCGCAGGGTGCCGACGACGGCGGCCCCGAGGAACGCGAGGGTGAGGGGGAGGAACACGCGGCCGAACAGGGCCACGTTGCACATCGACATTGCCGCCCAGGCCGGCATCATGGTGACCACGGCTTCGTCGCGCCCTCCGCCCTGCAGGTCGGTGAGCAGCAGCACCACACCCTGAAGGATGGGCACGGCCAGCAGCTGGCCGGTGAGGAAGCGATTGACCTGGCTGCGACCCAGAGACTCCCGGGCCCACACCGCCAGGGCTCCGATCAACACGAGGAGGCAGGCGTTCGCCCCGTGGAAGAACGCGAGATCGTCGCCCATCCGGAGCGCCACGAGGGGGGTGATGACCCACAGCGTGCCCACCAGGGCCAGCACGAAGGCACGGGTTCGGATCGCTGTGGACGGCGACTGGTCTGCCACCATCGCCTGGTGCTCCAGCTGCAGGGCCTGGCGCCGCTGCAGGGCCTCCTCGATGGCTGCCTCCAGCGCGAGGTCGGCCGTGCGCAGGTCGTCGAGGAGCAGCTTGGCGGCGCCGGGCTCCCCCCGCTCCAGGTGCCATCGAGCCGCCGCGGCGAACACCTGGTCGGCCACCGCGGCAGGTGCCTCGGGCCACGCGCGGCGCACCTGGATGTAGCCGAAGCGCACGGCGCCGACCTCCTGCTGCACCAGCTGGGGGTTGGGCTCGGACTCGGACAGCTCCGACAGCAGCGCCTCGCCCCGCCGCCGGGCCTCGGCGAGCAGGGCACGGGCGCTGTGGTGCTGGCGATAGCTGCGCAGGTCGGCGAGGAACGCCTGCACGTCGTCGTGACGTTGCTCGGGTGCCTGCGCCATGGACCGCTCCAGCAGCGCCCGCGCCTCCTCGTCGATGGTGGGGTCGATGGGGGGAAGGCCCCGACGCACGCTGTCGATGACGAACTCGAGCTTGCCCTTGCCATGGGGCGGATGGCCGTGGAGCACGGTGTAGAGCAGCCCTCCGAGCTGGTAGATGTCGGTCTGGGGGGACGGCCGCATCCCTTGCTCGGCGAGCTGTTCGGGCGCCATGTAGCTGGGGGTGCCCGCTGGCCGGCGCTGGTCGGAGGCGCGAGGAAGGCGCCGGTCGGGATCGTCGGCGGTGGTGACCGCCAGGCCCCAGTCGATGAGGGTGACCTCGTCGTAGGCACCGATCATGACGTTGTCGGGCTTCAGGTCGCGGTGGACCACGCCCCGATCGTGAGCATAGGCCACGGCTTGGGCCACGGCCTCCAGCACCTGCAGGTGGTCGTGCAGGTCGCCGCCCTCGCGGAGCCGGTCGGTCCACCGGGCGCCCTCGAGGCGCTTGAGCACGATGTAGGGCATCTCTTCATCGTCGAGCCCGACGCTGTAGACCGGAACGATGTTGGGATGCTCCAGGGAGCCGGCGGCCCACGCCTCTTGCAGCACGCGCCAGCGCGCATCTTCGGTTCGGTGCTCCCGCCGGAGGGTCTTGACCGCTACGTCGCGACCCAGAGCGGGCTGGTGGGCGAGGCGCACCACGCCCATGCCCCCCTGGCCGAGGGTGGCGCGCACCTCGAGGGCGTCGTCTTGCCATCGGGGGAGCTTGGTGAGCACACGGGTGGGGTCGAGGCTGTCGGCGCTGGGCTCGGGGCGGGCCGTAGCTTCGGGATCGGCGTCGGGAAACAGGTCGATGAACGTCTCGTTGTCGTGCACCGCGCCTCCCCGCCGTGCTGTAGCCTGTCGTCGTGGGAATGCACTCTGCCACCGCACGCTTCGGCGACACCACGGTCCGCTGGCTTCATGGTGGCCTGTTGCTGCGCTATCGCGGCGATGCCTTCGTGCTCGATGCGCCGCCGGCGGTGGCCGCGGCCATCGGCGACGAGCTGCCCCATGTGCGGGGGATCGTGCTGACAGGCGGTCGCATCCGCACCGTCGGAGGCCTCGTGGAGCTGCTTTGTGCCCTCGCGCCCCACCGGGCCGGGGTCGCGATGGATCTGCAGGCACCGCTGGGCGACGAGCGAGGGCCGGCGCTGGCCGAGACCTGGGTGCGGGGCTGGGGCGCCCCCTTCCCGCTGTCGATCGATGCGGCGCGCCCAGGGGCGCGAGTGGAGCTCGGTCCCGTCGCGGTCACGCTGGTGCCCATTCGGGCGGGGGAGCCCGACTGGGCGAACGACGAGGTTCGCGCTCGGGTGGCCGTCGCGCTGCGAGTCGAGACCCCCGACGCATGCATCGCCTGGGTGCCGGGCGCTGCGCCATCCGCTGCGGTTCGCCGCGCCTGCGATGGAGCCGACCTGGCGGTGGTGGAGGTCGGGGTCGAGCCGTGGCCTCGGTCGGAGCGCCCGTGGCGCTTGTCGATGCAAGATGCGCTGCGGGCGGGTGAAGGCGCCGGCGACCTGTGGGTGGTGGGCGATGACGGGGGCTGGCCCGGGGCAGAGGGCTAGGTCTGCCACCCAGATGGCGAGCCAAGGAAAGAGAAGAGGCCAGCTCGAAGAGCCGGCCTCTGATGCGCTGCGACCGAAGCCGCAGCAACCCATCGACTCAGTTGGTGCCGAGGTGGGTGGCGACGCTGTTGAACGTGTTGGACAGGTTGGTGCCCACGAGGCCGACAGCGGTGATGATGAACACGGCGATGAGCGAGGCGATGAGGCCGTACTCGATGGCGGTGGCACCCTCTTCTTCACGGATGAACTGCAGCATGGTGACTCTCCTGGCTCGGTGTCGCGGGTGGTGCGGTAATCGGTGAGGCCGTTCCCCCTGCCGATGAGTAGAGTTTATCAGACCGCCAAAAAATTTCTACCACTTTCCTGAAAAAGATCTTTTCGGTCGCGAAATCGACGGAAGAACCACGATAGCAAAGTGATCGCGCCGGCCATGAATCCTGGGCGCAGAGCCGCCCAAGGAAAAGAAAAGGCCACACCGAGGTGTGGCCTTGGAGCCGCGGCCGAAGCCGCAGCAACCCATCGACTCAGTTGGTGCCGAGGTGGGTGGCGACGCTG
>CBDUIC010000051.1:0-50146 GCA_965367245.1 uncultured bacterium
GGCTCGGGCTCCGGCTCCGGCTCCGGCTGCTCGCTTCCCTCGTCGGGCACCGGAGCGGGCGCAGCATCGACCGGAGCGGGCTCTGGGGTCGGAGCCACGGCCTCGCCCCCATCGGCATCGCCGCCGTCGCCTAGCAGGGCACTCCCCACGACAGCCCCGCCGCCGAGCAGCCCCAACAGAGCGACCACCGCCACTGCCCCCACGATCATCATCATGGAGCGACGGCGCTTGCGCGCCTGCATCGCCGCCAGCTCGGCCTCGAACGCGTCGTCGTCGTCGGAGGTGACGGCCACCGGCTCGTCGAAGACGCCGGGGATCGGATCGGGCGCCGGCCCGGGGGCATCACCCAGCCACCCATCACCACTACCCTGTGTGTCGGGATCGTCTGCACCGGGCCCCGGAATGCCCAGCCCGCCTGACAGCGGCTCGTCGACCATGGCCGGTGCGGCGATGGGGGGGCTCGAGGGCGCCGGCGGCGAGGTGTCACGGTTCGGGGGAGGCGGCAGCGACGCCGCGGGAGGAGGGAGTGAGGCCGCAGGGGGCGGCGGCGCGACCGGCGGAGGGGCGGCCGCCGGCTCCTCGTCGAGCATCGCAGGTGGCGCCATCGACGGCGGCGGGGCCTCGACAGGGGGCGCCTCGACAGGGGGCGCCTCGACAGGGGGCGCCTCGACAGGGGGCGCCTCGGCAGCAGGCTCCTCGACAGGAAGAGCCACGGCCTCCTTGGGAGCTGCCGCGGGCTGGACGGGCGGTGGCTCCGCTTGCACCGGAGAACTCGGTGGCGGCGAGGGCTCGTCGACTGCTGGCGGCGGTGCAGGAGGCGCTGGCGGCTCGGTCGCCGACCGGGCAGCAGCCGGCTCCGGCACGCCGAACGGGTCGGCGCCCCCTCCCAGGGGCGGCGCGCCGAGGGCGCCGAACCCGCCGAGCAGATCGGGTGCACCGAACAAGCCAGGTGCCGCGAGCGGATCCGCCACCGGCTTGGCTCCGGGGCGTCGCTCCGACCCCACCGACTGCGGCAGCGGTGTGGGCATGCTCGAGGAGACAAAGGACTCTGCCGTCAGATCACTGCCCGACAGCGACCCGTTCACCGTGCGAGGAGGCGGCCACTCCCGACTGCGGCACCACCGCTTCAAGGTCGGCCCGGAGAGGTCTTCGACCAGGTCTTCGCAACGCCGCGCCACCTCGGCTGCTGTGGGCCGGGTGTCTGGATCGGGGTCGAGCAGGCGGCGAATGAGGGCGCGGACCTCCTCGGGCGCATCGACAATCCGCTCGAGCTCGGACTGCAGGTGGGCGTCGAACTTCTTGGCCGACAGCATGGTGCCGTAGATCTGCTTGAGGTTGCGATCCTGGAAGAAACGACGCTGTGTCATGCCCTCGAACAGCAGACAACCCAGCGAGTAGACATCGGACGGAGGAAGCACGTCGTCGGAATGGAAACGCTCGGGAGCCATGTAGGCCGACGACCCCATCATCGCGTTGCTCGCCGTCTGCGCCTCGCGCCCTACGTTGGCTGCCCGAGCGATGCCGAAGTCGAGCAGCTTCACCTCACCGTGGCGACCGATTCGCACGTTGGCAGGCTTCACGTCGCGGTGCACGAGATGGATGACTTCCGCCGTGCCGGGAGCACGGCTGTTCCATGCCACATCGAGGGCCGCAGCGACTTCCCCGACGACCCCCAGGAGCACCCGAAGGGGCATCGGCGGCTGCGACTGGATGCAGGCATCGAGGTCGTCGCCATCCACGAACTCAGTCACCAAGCCCACGCGCCCGTCGAGGAGCACCAGGTCGTGCACCCGCAGGATGGCGGGGTGGCGCACCGCACCGAGCAGGCGGCCTTCGTCGCGCAGGCGCTTGACCGCGTCG
Source organism: uncultured bacterium (assembly GCA_965367245.1). Lineage (GTDB taxonomy): Bacteria > Myxococcota_A > UBA796 > UBA796 > CBDUIC01. The sequence goes on from CBDUIC010000051.1 coordinate 1,861, forward strand.
CTGCCGGGATCGATGTCGGCCCGGAGGATCTTGACGGCCACCTCGGTGCGTACCCCTCCGGATCCCTCCATCGTGGCTCGGTAGACCTCCCCGAAGCCCCCCCGCCCCAGGCAGGAGTGGAAGTGGAATCGTCGTGAGACTACGCTCGCAGGCTGCTCATGCACCTGGTCTGCCTCCGCAGGGCTGCCCGGCGGCGCCGCCGGGTCACGCAGTCTACCCGACCGACGGGGCAGCGCCACCACCAGCCCACCGCGAGCGCCTCCCGGCCAGCACCCATCCAAGCACTACGAACCACGACAGGTAGCCGGCCGGCGTGCTCGTGGTGCACCCGCAGCCCGCCTCCTCCGATGCTTTCGGCGTGTTGACCGCCGCCGACCCGGTATCGGCCGTGTCGCCCGTCGCGCCCGGCACGGTCGGCACCGTGCCCGTGGGCTCCGACACCGAGCAGTTCTGCAGCGCCTTGTAGTCTTCCCGGACCGGGCCGAAGCCCTCCACCCCCACGGCCTCGACGGCCCCCACACTCGGCGGATCACGACGCTCGTTGCCGCACCAGTCGAGGCGCACCTCGGGGTCGAAGCTCCCCGCCTCCCGCAGCGGACTGGCGGCGGAGGGAAAGAAGTCGAGCCCGGCCAGATCTGTGAAGCAGGATGGATCGCACGACACCCCACCGGGCCCCAGGTCGGCCTCCAGGGTGGCATTGGCCTGCACCGCATCGGCGTCGAACGACACGCCACCGAGCAGCGTGTTGAAGCGCAGGGAGCTCGCGGCCCCGCCTAGCGAGCCCGCGACGATGTTGTTGCGCACGTCGGACACGTAGAGCTCCACATCTCCGTCGATGTAGTTGCGCGCGACCACCCCGGCCGCCCCGCCGGCTCGCAGCGCCAGCCCCTCGTGGCGGAACCACGCGTTGTCGCTCACCTCGTCTTCCGCTGACAGCTCGACCTCGATGGTCCCGGTGCTGTCCAACACCATGTTGCCGTCGACCCGCAGCTCCCCGGCGATGCAGCTTCCCCCACAGCCCAGCTCGAACGGCGCCCCCGCGGCCCCCTCGAAGCGGTTGTCGGTGACCCGGAGCAGGTCGACATCGCCCACCTGGACGACGCCACGCCCCTCCCCTCCCTCGAACAGGCTGTAGCGAACCGTCAGATCGACCCCTTCGCGCACCTCTACCGCCGCCGCTCCCACCGGCACCGGCCCGAAGGTCACCTGCAGGATGGTGAGGACCTCGCCTGTGATCGACAAGACATAGTCGCTGCTGCCGTCGTGCACGAAGCGCGCGGGCTGCGTCGTGTCGAAGCTCTGCACGATGGTGACCTCGCCCTCCGGCTCGGAGAGCTTCCCGACGATGTCGCACGGCCCCTGGTAGTCGCCGGGGAGCAGCATGACGTAGTCGCCACCGTCTGCCGCCTCGATGACCGCGCACCAGTCCTCATCGGGACCCGCCGTGAAGATGACCGGGATGTGCGCCCACGAGACGCTGAGAAGCCAGAGCATGGCCTCCCCTATCCCCACCGGCAGACGACCAGCTGCCCGCTACAGGCGATCCGACGAGCGAACCAGCCGGATGTACCCGATCATCGCCATCATGGCCGTCCTCACACCCTCGGTGTTGTACGACGCGCCCTCCTCTTCCTCTTCCTTCTTCTTGATGGCGATGCTCACCTTGGCCAGCTCATCCAACGCCAGCTGCCACAGCACCGTGCCGAAGGCGCCGAACTTGAGGGCCTGCGCGCTGAACTCCTTGACCTCCTGGTAGGCCTCGGCGGCGATGATCATGCGGTAGGTCATGTCGTCGTGGTCGTAGGCGGCGAGGGCGTCGAGCTCGGAGTCCTTCATGAGGGGTGCGAGGGTCTCGATGATCTGGGTGGCCGCAGCCATTCGGTCGGGGATGCTGGCCAGGGCCTGCATCTCGTCGGGATTGGTCATGAGCTGCTGCATCAGCACCACGACCTTGTCGCGACCGAGGACGGCCTCCTTCCGCAAGGCCGCCTCGGCGGCCTCGTCTTCGCTCTCCCGCTTCTGCTTTTCCTGCTCGAGGGTCTTCTCGGCACTGTCGAGCATCGACGAGCCGGGGGAGATGTGGTCGACGGCACCGAGCGCCGAGCGTGAGGCCTCGGCGTGCTCGAGAAGGAGCTGGTTGCCGGAGTCGAAGACGTTGCCGCCCTTGCCGGACCCCTCCTTCTTCCCTGCGCCACCTTGCTCTTTCTTCTTGTCCTTGTCTGCCATGGGAACTCCGACGACGTGAGGAGACGTCTGGCCGGCAAGACGCCGGCTCTCAGAGCATACCATCGGTCCCACCCCCCTAGAGCCCGCAGGCGCGCTATCCTCGGGTCGGAGGTGGAATGAACGGCCGCTGGCCGAAAGACTTCGCGCAGCGCTGGTCGCTTCCTCCCGCTGCGGCCGAGGAGCTGACGGCGCGGCTTGGCGGCGTGACGACCTCGACCCTGGAGGCCGGCCGGCGCTACGAAGACATGGGCCTCATTGCCGTCGGTGGCATGGGCGAGGTCCGTCGCACGTGGGACGTCGATCTCGATCGCCCCGTGGCGATGAAGATCCTCCGCCCCGAGCTGTGCGAGCGCCCCGACCTCATCGACCGGTTCGTGGAGGAGGCGCAAGCGACCGCTCAGCTGGAGCACCCCGGCATCGTGCCGATCTACGACATCGGCGAGCTGCCCGACGGGCGCCCCTACTTCACCATGAAAGAGATCCGCGGGCGCACCCTGCTCGAGGTCATCGAGGATCTGCATGGCGCGGCGGGTCCGCAAGGCTGGGGCGTCACCCCTACGGGGCTCACCTTCCAGCGGGTCATCCAGATCGTCCAGGCGGTGTGTGAGGCGGTGGCCTACGCCCACAGCCGAGGCGTGCTCCACCGCGACCTCAAGCCCACCAATGTGATGGTCGGAGCCTTCGGTGAGGTGGTGGTGATGGACTGGGGCCTCGCCAAGGTCGCCCAGCACGACGGCTTCGGCGACAGCGTGGCCATCACCACCGGAGCCCAGCGGGTGATGACGCGGCGCTCCCACAAGCCCGCCTACGTCACCCGCAGCGGCGCGGTCGCCGGCACCCCCAACTACATGCCGCCCGAGCAGGCCGCTGGCGACGCGGCGCGGATCGGTCCCTGGTCCGACGTCTACGCGCTGGGGGCGATCCTGTACGAGGTGCTCACCGACCGCCCCCCCTACGAGGGCGACGAGCTCGACGTCGTCGTCGACAAGGTCTTGGGCGGCCCTCCCCCGCCGCCGCGCATCCCCTGGCAACGCGACAGCGGCGATACGCCCGAAGACGGTCTGCGCGCCATCTGCCTCAAGGCGATGGCTCGCGATCTGGCCGATCGCTACATGGACGCCTCCGCCCTGGAGGAGGCGATGGCCGCCTGGCTCGAGGCCACCCAGGTCCGCGAGCAGGCCGTCGCACTGGTTCGTCGGGCCGACCGCCTCGAGCCCGACATGTCCCGCCTGCGCAAGGAGGCGGCCACCCTGCGCAGCAGGGCCCGCGAGCTGATGGGCGCGCTGGGCGCCGACGCCCCTCCAGCGGCCAAGCGCCCCGCGTGGGCCCTGGAAGACCGCGCGGCGGCCCTCGACGACGAGTACCTGCGGCACGAGGCCCGCTACCTTCACCTCCTCCGTGCCGCCCTGACCAACGAGCCAGGGCTGCCCCAGGCGCGCGACCGCCTGCGCCGACTGCAAGACACCACCGGCCACCGCCTCGAGCGCACCGCCGGCCCCGGCTACCTCAGCCTGAGCAGCGAGCCCCCCGCACGCGCCGTGGTGCGCCGCATCGAGCAGGTGCATCGGCGGCTGCAGCCTCGCGAGACCGTGCACGAAGGCACCACGCCCATCGAGCAGCTAGCGCTGCCGCCGGGCTCGTACCGGGTCGACCTGTACGCCGAGGGCTTCGTCACCGGTCACTACCTCGCGCAGGTGGAGTCCGAGCGGGTAGCCGAGCCCGATCCGCCCGGTCCTGACCGTGCGGGCCCCGTGCAGCTCGCGCGGGTCGGGCACGACCCTGAGGGCACGGTCCGCATTCCCCAGGGCTGGTCATGGCGCGGCGGCGACCGGGAGCGGGCGGCGAGCCTCCCGCGAGCCCGCGTGTGGGTGCCGACCTTCCTCATCCAGCGTCATGCGGTCACGGTGGCCGCGTTCACGGCCTTCCTCGACGACCTCATCGACAACGGGCACGACGCGCTGGCGTCGGCCCTGGCCCCGCCCAGCTGGGGAGGCGCGGTGCGTCCTCCCGAGGCATGGGCCGACGACCAGCCCATCCGCGACGTTCCCTTCGAGGCAGCCCACGCCTACGCGCGGTGGATGCACGACCGAACCGGGCTGGCCTGGCGCCTCCCCAGCGAGCGGCAGTGGGAGCGCGCGGCTCGAGGTGCCGATGGCCGAAGCTTCCCCTGGGGCGAGCACATCGACCCCAGCTGGTGCTGCTACGCCGACAGCCACCGGGGGGAGCTGGCGATGCCCAGCGTGCACGCCTTCCCCCGCGACGAGTCGCCGTGGGGGGTGCGTGGCCTGGGCGGCACGGTGCGTGACTGGGTGGTCGCCGACGATGCGCCCCTCGACAGCGTGCCTGGCCCCACCGCGCGCTACGTGCGAGGCGGCCACTGGCTGGGGGCCGCCCATCTGGCCCGCTCCGCGCTGCGGTTCCGACTCCCCCTTCCCTCCCACCCCGGGGTGGGCTTCCGCCTCGTCTGTCAGGTCCCATGAAGCAGCTCCTCACGCTGAACGTCAACGGCGAGCCTCACCAGGTCGCTGTTCCCGCCCACCACTCCCTGCTCGAGGTGCTGCGCTACGAGCTGGGGCTCACGGGCACGAAGCAAGGCTGCGACAAGGGAGACTGTGGTGCCTGCACGGTCCTCGTCGATGGCGAGCCAGTGCTGGCGTGCTGCACCCTCGCCGCCGTGCAGCAAGGGGCGGCCATCACCACCATCGAGGGCCTCGCCGGGCCTGAGGGGCCCACCCCGGTGCAGCGGGCCTTCGACGCGGAGGGTGCGCTCCAGTGCGGCTTCTGCCAGCCCGGGATGATCCTGTCGGCCACCGCGCTGCTGGCTCGCGACCCTCGCCCCAGCGATGCGGCCATCCGCGAGGCGCTGTCGGGCAACCTGTGCCGCTGCACCGGCTACACCAAGATCTTCGCGGCGGTGCGCCGCGCCGCCGACACCCCACGGCACGTGCCCATGGCCTACGGCCCCGCAGCCGAGGGGTTCTCGGTGATCGGCGCACGAGGCCGCAAGGCCGACGCCATCGGCAAGGCGATGGGCTCGGCGCGCTACACCGACGACCTCACGCTGCCGCGTATGGCCCATGGCCGCATCCTGCGCTCCCCCCATGCCCACGCGCGCATACGGTCCATCGACACCACCCGCGCCGAGGCCCTTCCTGGTGTGTTCGCCGTCGTCACCGGCGCAGACCTTCCGACGCCCTACTGTGTCATCCCCTGGACGCGCGACGAGACGGCGCTGGCCACCGACAAGGTCCGCTACATCGGGGATGGCGTCGCGGCCGTCGCGGCAGTCGACGAAGACACGGCCGACGCGGCCATGGCGCTGATCGAGGTCGACTACGAGGTCCTCCCTCCCGTGCTCGACCCCGAAGAGGCGCTCACCGACGGGGCGCCGCTGGTCCACGAGGTCGACCACAAGGGAAGGGCCCGCAGCAGCAACCTGTGCAAGGAGGTCGCGCTGTCGTTCGGCGAGGTCGACGACGCCTTCGCGCAGGCCGCCGCAACCGTGCAGGGCCACTGGCGCTACGCCGGGAGCACCCACGCCCCCATCGAGCCTCACTGCGCCCTCGCGTCATGGGATGCCGACGGCAGGCTCACGCTGCGGTCCGCCACCCAGGTGGGTCACTACCTGCACCGTGAGCTCGCCCGCGTGCTGCAGGTCGATCCGGCGCAGGTGCGGGTCATCCAGCCCACGCTGGGGGGAGCCTTCGGCGGCAAGTCCGAGCCGTTCGACCTGGAGTTCTGCGCGGCAGCCCTCTCCCGAAAGGCAGGGCGACCGGTCAAGATCCTCTACAGCCGCGAGGAGGTCTTCTACGCGCACCGCGGCCGCCATCCGATGCGCTTCGACTTCCGCATCGCTGCCGACGCCGACGGCCACATCACCGCCGTCGACAACGACATCGTCATCGACGGCGGGGCGTACCACTCCTTCGGCCTGGTCACGACCTACTACGCGGGCCAGCTGCTCCCGGGCCCTCTGCGCTTCGGCAGCTACCGCTTCCGCAGCCGCCGCACCTATACCAACAAGCCGTGCTGTGGCCCCAAGCGTGGCCATGGGTCGGTGCAGCCTCGCTTCCCCCTCGAGACCGCCATCGACGAGCTCGCCGAGCAGCTGGGGCTCGACCCCATCGAGATCCGTCGTCGCAACGCGATGGAGGCCGGGGAGACGACGATCAACGGCCAGCTCGTGCCCTCCTGTGGCATCCTGGCGTGCCTCGACGCCGTCGAGGAGGCATCGGGCTGGAAGCAGCGCCACGGCAAGCTCCCCCGGGGGCGAGGCCTGGGCGTGGCCACCAGCATGTACATCTCGGGCACCGCCTACCCGGTCTACCCCAACGAGATGCCCCAGAGCGGGATCCAGCTGCAGGGCGACCGCTCGGGTCGGCTGACGCTGTTCACCGGCACCAACGACATCGGCCAGGGCAGCAGCGGCGTGCTGGCATTCATCGTGGCCGAGGAGACCGGCGTGCCTCCCGAGCACATCCGGGTGGTGTCGGGCGACACCGACCTCACCCCGGTCGACCTGGGGTCGTATTCGTCGCGGGTCACCTACATGGCAGGCATCGCGGCCCAAGAGGCAGGCGGCGCGCTCCGACGGGTGTTGCTGAGAGCAGCGGCGCGCGCCCTCGAGGTGTCCCCCGACGACGTGTCGATCGTGCCCGGCCGCTACCAGGTGGCCACCGACCCGTCTCGCGGCCTGCCGGTCGCGGAGGTGATGCAGCTCGCTGAGGCCGAGGTCGGCACGCTGTCGTCGACGGGCGGCTACCGCACCAGGCCCTGCGGCGCCGACTACCGCGGGGGCACCATCGGCGCGTCCCCGGCCTACTCGGCCACGGCGCACATCGCGGAGGTCACGGTCGACGAAGACACCGGTGTGGTCGTGGTGGAGAGGCTGTGGGCCGCCCATGACTGCGGGCGCGCCCTGCACCCCGTCATGGTCGAGGGTCAGATCGAGGGCTCGGTGTACATGGGGCTGTCGGAGGCTCTGTACGAGCACCACACCTTTCACGAGGGCGCCGAGCCTCGGCGCCGAGCACCGGGTGAGGTCGACCGCACCATGGGCCTGCACACCGGGCCGAACCTGCTCGACTACCGGCTCGCCACCTCCCTCGACACCCCCGACATCGCCGCTCTGATCGTCGAGAGCCTCGACCCCGGCGGCCCGTATGGCGCCAAGGAGGCCGGCGAAGGGCCGCTGCACCCGGCCATCCCGGCCATCGCCAACGCCATCGCCGATGCCGTGGGGGTGAGGCTTCGTGCGATGCCGTTCACCCCTCAGCGTGTGCTGGCTGCGATCCGTGGCGAGGGGGCCTGATGCTCCGCATGCCCTCCTTCGAGGTCCACCATCCCACCACCGTGGCCGAGGCCGTCGCCCTTCACGAGCAGCTCGGCGACGCCCGCTACCTGGCAGGGGGCACCGACCTGCTCCCCAACCTCAAGCATCACCTGCATGCCCCCGCCCACCTCGTGGCGCTCCACCAGGTTCCAGAGCTACGCGGGCTGCGCCACGACGACGACGGTGCCTTGCACCTGGGCGCCCTCACCAGCCTGCACACCCTGGCGACCGACCCCATCGTTCGCGGCCACGCGCCGGCCCTCGCCGCCGCTGCCTCGATGATCGCTGGCCCCCAGCACCGCCACATGGGCACCCTCGGCGGCAACGTGCTCCTCGACACCCGCTGCCTGTTCTACAACCAGACCCGAGCGTGGCGCCAAGCCCTCGGTTCCTGCCTCAAGGCCGAGGGAACCTGGTGCCATGTGATCGGCAGCGCCAAGGGCTGTGTGGCTGCGCAGTCCTCCGACACCGTGCCCGTCCTCGTGGCCTTCGACGCGCGACTGCACGCTCACAGCCCCCAGGGCGAGCACGTCGTCGCGCTTCGGTCGCTGTACGGAACCGACGGGCGCCTCGATCGGCACACCCAGCTTCCCTCCGGCGCCATCCTCACCCGCATCGTCGTGCCGCCGGCCGCCCCGGGCACCCGCTCGGTCTACCGGAAGCTACGCACACGGGCTGCCGTCGACTTCCCGCAGCTCGGGGTGGCCGCGGTCGGCGCCTTCGACGGAGAGGGGCGGTGCACCGCGCTGGAGGTGGTGCTCGGCGCCCTGCTCCCCCAGCCACGGAGGCTGAGGCACATGGAGCGCGCCGTAGGCGAGGTCCTCCAAGACCCCCTCATCGAGCAGCTCGCCGAGCACGGCTACAAGCAAGCACGGCCGCAGCCCCAGCTGCATGGCGACGTGGCCTGGCGTCGTCAGATGGTGCGGGTGGAGGTGGCCCGAGCCCTTCGCTCCCTTCGCCCCTGACCGCTACAGCAGGAAGGCCTCCGCCGGCACCTCGCGCTCGTCACCCAGCTGTGCCAGCACCTCGGCGACCTCGTCGGCGCGCAGCTCGTCGCCCTCGCCACGCTTCCAGGCCGGGAGCAGCACGAGGCGGGGAAGGTCTTCGGGGCCGACACCGTAGATGCGCACCGCGAGCAGCTCGCCCTCTGGCCGCGCGACCCGGAGCACCACCACCTTGGCCAGGTCGGCCAGGTATTCCAGCAGATCGTTGATCAGCCCGGTCATGCCGTCGAAGGCCACCGACAGCTGCACCACCACCGGCTCCACCGACCGCTGCTGGTCGTCGACACCTCGAAAGGCCTCGAGGTCTTCCCCCGCGACCCCCGCGTCGTGGATGCGCTGCAGCAGCGTGAACTGGCGGGCGTAGCCCAGGCGACGCGAGCGCCGGTTGTCTTCCCACGCCGGAAACAAAACCAGGCGCGGCTTGGTGTCGTCGGGCATGGAGAACAGCTGCAGGAGTGGGTAGCTGTCGCCCCTGCCCTTCCGTGGGTTGATCTCGATGACACTGCAGTGCACCAGGTCGCGCAGCTGCAGGTAGACCGCGATGATCGCTGGCGTCATCGCCTCGGGTGCCACCGCGACGCTGACCGGGCAGCCGTATGGATGGGGATCGAACGCCATGGTCGCGCCTCCACGCGCGGCGAGGCTACCACGGCGCTCGCGTGCCCGTGGTGCGGCTCAGGGGCTCTCGCAGATGAAGGCTTGGAAGGTGAACAGACAGCTCGTATCGTTCCACGTGCCGTCGGTGTCGAGCTCGGCGCAGTCTTGCCCGAGGAAGTCGTTGGGCTGCCCGGGCTCCCAGTTGGTGTAGGTCGAGCCGCTGCCGTCTTCCCACAGGAAGGTGCCTTCGCTCACTTGATCGGTGTAGCCAATCCACCAGTCCGTGCCGCCGTCGTAGAAGTCGGCCGCGTCGGTGACGAAAGTGTTCTCGAGGTCGTCGTTGATCGACACGAGGTCGTAGCCGTAGGTGTTGCACAGCAGCTGCGCCGCCAGCCAGGGCGAGGGAGGGTCGGCACAGAAGGCGTAGGCCTTGCCTTCGTACTGCTCCACCGCGCAGGGGCAAGTGTTCGCCCCCTCGTCGATCTGCCCGTCGCAGTTCTCGTCGATGCCATCACAGTCTTCCGACGCACCGGGCTGCACCGACGAGCGGCTGTCGTCGCAGTCGCCATCGATCAGCACGTTGCCTACGGGGACCTCGCACCCGACCACACCCGAGCCATCGGCCCCGAAGCCATCGTTGTCGGCATCGACGTAGGACGTGACCTGGTCGACGGCATCCTCATCGATGGTGCCGTCGCAGTCGTTGTCGTCGCCGTCGCAGACCTCGTCGGCGCCCGGGTTCACCGTGTCGGCGAAGTCGTCGCAGTCGGTGGCGTCGCGCACGAAGCCCGCCGGGGGCGCACAGATGGGCGCGAACACGTCGACGAGGGGGTCGCCGTAGCCATCGTCGTCGTTGTCGCGGTACCAGAACACGGGGTCGTCGGCGATGCCGTCGCAGTTGTTGTCGAGCCCGTCGCACAGCTCGGAGGCGCCTGGGTAGGTGAGGTTGTAGGTGTCGTCGCAGTCGGTGCCGTCGGACACCCCCAGAGGCGGTGCGAAGCAGCTGGTGGTGGCCGTTGTCGGGTCGCCGAAGCCATCCCCATCACCGTCGACGAACCAGGTGGACTCGTCGATGGCGTCGTCGTCGATCCCGCCGTCGCAGTCGTCGTCGAGCCCGTTGCACACCTCGGTGGCGTCGGGGTTCACTGTGGCCAAGCTGTCGTCACAGTCGGTGTCGTCGGCCACCCGCCCCGCCGGTGCGGTGCAGGCCTCCACCCGGTCGGCCGCATCCCCGAAGCCATCGCCGTCGGCGTCAGCGAACCACGGGTCGCCGCCGGTGGCGCCGTCGTCGATGGCGCCGTTGCAGTCGTCGTCGAGGCCGTTGCACACCTCGGTCGCCGCCGGGTTGATGGCCGGCTCGTCGTCGGCGCAGTCGCCCCCGACCGCGAGGAAGCCGGCCGGCGCCTCGCAGGCGAGGACCGACACCCCGTCGTCGCCGAAGCCGTCGAGGTCGGCATCAGCGAACCAGGTCGTGCCAGCGCCATCGTCGATGGCCCCATTGCAGTCTTGGTCGACCCCGTCGCATACCTCCAGGGCCCCCGGGAACACGGACGCCAGGCTGTCGTCGCAGTCGCCGTCGCTGGGCACCGTGGAGGGCGGAGCGTCACAGGCCACGACGGGGGCGCCTGCCCCGAAGCCGTCGCCGTCGCCGTCGACGAACCAGTCGCCCTCCCCTACCGCACCGGCCTCGTCGACCAGGCCGTCGCAGTCTTCGTCGTCGCCGTCGCACACCTCGGTCGCGCCGGGGAATGCGGTGGCGTCGGCATCGTCGCAGTCCGAGCCGTCGGCCACCGTGCCGGCAGGCGCCTCGCAAGCCAGCACCTGCACCGGCCCGCCAAAGCCATCGGCATCGTCGTCGACGAAGAACACCAGGGCGTCGATGGCCCCCTCGTCGACCCGCTCGTCGCAGTCGTTGTCGAGACCGTCGCAGATCTCGTCGGCCCCGGGGAACACGCTAGCTTCGTCGTCGTCGCAGTCGCCACCGACCTCGACCGCGTCGCGCGCGTCGCACGCCTCGAAACGCGACCCGTCGTCGCCGAAGCCGTCACCGTCGCCATCGACGAAGAAGGTGACCGGGTCGATCGCGCCGTTTGTGTTTGACCCGTCGCAGTCTCGGTCGACGTCGTCGCACAGCTCCTCTGCGGCGGGATTCACCAGCGAGTCGGTGTCGTCGCAGTCGCCGCTCAGGGTCACGAAGCCGGGGCCCGGTGACGCGCAGGACGACACGGCGAAGCCGTCGCCGAAGCCGTCGCCATCGGCGTCGACGTACCAGTCGACGATCTCGGTGTCGTCGTCGATCAGCCCATTGCAGTCGTTGTCGATGCCGTCGCAGACCTCGGGGGCCCCGGCGTAGATGGTGGGGTCGTCGTCGTCACAGTCCGGCCCGGGCTCGAGGGCCTCGCCATCAGGACAGATCTCCTCGCGCCCGTCGGCTCCCGCCTGGCCATCGTTGTCGGCATCGTCGTAGACCACCGGCACCACGAAGTCGGGGCTGGGCTCGTCGACAGCCCCGTCACAGTCGTTGTCGAGCCCATCGCACAGCCAGGTGTCTTCGTCGTCGCGAGGGAAGACCTCCTCGGTGTCGTCATCGCAGTCACCGCCGAGGAGCACGTAGTCGGGGCCTGGGGCCACGCAGTCGTCGACCGCGCTGTCGTCGCGGCCGTAGCCGTCGCCGTCGACATCCTCGAACCAGGTCGACGTGACCACGCCGTCGTCCACCACGAAGTTGCAGTCGTCGTCGAGGCCGTTGCACTGCTCGGGGGCGCCGGGGAATCGGTTCGGGTCGTCATCGGCGCAGTCGAGCCCACCGATGACATCGACCCAGCCCTCCGCCGGCGGGCCGCACTGCACGAGCACCGGGTCGTCGCCAAAGCCATCCCCGTCGCCGTCGAAGCCCCACGAGAAGGTGGGCAGCTGCTCGTCGACCGCTCCGTCGCAGTCGTCGTCGGCTCCGTTGCACACCTCGTCGGCGTCGGGGTTCACCTCGGCCTGACGGTCATCGCAGTCGTCGGCGTTGTCGACGCCGGCATCACAGTCCGCCAAGACATCGGGGTCGCCGAAGCCATCCCCATCGGCGTCGACGAAGCGATCCACCGCCTCCTCATCCACCCGACCGTCGCAGTCGTTGTCGACGCCATCACAGACCTCGTCGGCGCCAGGGAACCGCGCCCCGTCGGCGTCGTCGCAGTCGCCCCCCACCGACACGTAGCCTGCCCCGGGCGAGACGCAGTCGACCACGGCGGTGGCGTCGTCGCCGAACCCATCGCCGTCGACGTCGAGGAACCAGTCGATGCGGACCACGTTGTCATCGATGGCCCCGTTGCAGTCGTTGTCGAGGCCGTCGCACAGCTCCGGCAGCCCGGGAGCGACCGTCGGATCCGCGTCGTCGCAGTCGCCATCGACGGTCGCCTCGCCCTCGTCGGGCTCGCACACCGGGTCGAGTGCGGGGCCGGCGCCGAAGCCGTCGCCATCGCCATCGGCCCACACCTCTTGCGCATCGAGCGCCTCGTCGTCGACCACGCCCGAGCAGTCGTCGTCGACCCCGTTGCACACCTCGTCGGCCACCGGCGACACGTCGGGGTCGCCATCGTCGCAGTCGCCCCCCATCGACGAGAAGCCCGGCCCTGGAGAGCTGCACTGCTCCACCACCGGCCCCGCTCCGAAGCCGTCGCCGTCGCCGTCGAAGGACCAGGCTACCGAGGTGGAGTCTTCGTCGACCAGCGTGTCGCAGTCGTTGTCGATGCCGTCGCACAGCTCGGGGGCACCTGGGTAGACCTCGTCGGACGCGTCGTCGCAGTCGTCGTCGGTGGCCACCAGATCGAGATCGCAGCCACCCTGCAGGGCGCCCGCACCGAAGCCGTCACCATCACCGTCGACGTAGCCCTCGACCTCGTCGACGGCGTCTTCGTCGACCGAGCCATCGCAGTCGTCGTCGACGTCGTTGCATCGCTCGTCGGCTCCGGGGAACACCTGGCCGTCGCTGTCGTCGCAGTCATCCCCCCCGCAGGAGGCGGCGAGAGCCCCGTCGCCGTCGGCGTCACACTCCGGATCGGGCCGCGTCGGCTCGACGGTGGGCGCCCAGCTGACCACCACCGGCACCACCTCCGTCAGATCGGTGGTGACCGTCTCCCCGCTGCAGCCCCCCAGCTCCGTCTCCGCCGTCGCCATGATCCGGAGGTCGTCACCCGTCCAGTCGCCGACCTGCCCGGCGAGCCTCGCCACCACCACCCCACCGGGGGCGATGCGCTGCGGGAGTGGGGTACCAATCACCAGCGACATGCCCTGCGGGAGCCCCTGCACCGGTCGCACTTCGGCAAGCGACAGGGCGACGTCGCCGGTGTTGGCGATGGCGATATCGACCGTCGCGATCCCATCCAGCGAGGGAGCGAGCACGACCGGCTCGGGGCTCACATACAAGGAAGGACGGGCGACCTCCGCCGAACAGGCGGCGAGGATCAGGCTGACGAGGGGAAAGGTTCGAACCACGGGCAGACTCCGGCGGATTGAATCATACAGCCCCAGCACCCGATCGGGGGGACCTCGCTACCGACGAGACCGCAGCACTCGCCGCGCGCGCGCCCGGCTGTGCTCGAACCGGCCCCTCGCCTGCCCCAGCGACCACAACCTCGCGCCGCTCCGAGCGGAGGTGCACACCGTGACGTCATCGAGCGTGACAGGACCTGTGTCGTGGGCCCCCCGCGACGAGTCGACCAGGTGCAGCACGACCCGCCGATCCGGTCGCATGCGGCGCCACGCATCCAGCGCCGTGCGGTCGGCTGCCCCGCCATCCGCCAGCACCCTCCCCTCGATGGGCACGGGGTGGAACAGGCCCGGCACCGCGCAGCTCGCCGCCACCGCTTCCGGCAGCGGCCCAGCCGTCAACAGCTCGGGTCGCCCTTGGTGGACCACGCCTGCGCCGAGCGGCCGCGACAGCCCGTCGAACCGCGCCGGTAGCTTCGCCGATAGCTCCGCAATGACCCGCCGAAGCCCGAACAGCCCGCGCCACGGTGCCGGGCTGGGGGCCAGCCACGCCGCGGGCGCCCGCCCACACAGCAGCTCGAACACTTCCTCCGCCGACAGCCCCGACAGCCACAAGCTGCCCGCCAACGCGCCCGAGCTGGTGCCGCACAGCGCATCGACGACGACGCCCTCGTCTTCGACCGCAGCCAGGAACCCCGCTTGCTCGGCAAAGGCCAGGAAGCCCGACGACAGCACCAGGTCTACGCCCAAGCCCCACCTCCACACGCTACACTACCCGAGCGTGCAGAGCCCCTGGGACCATCCTCCATGTCGAGAAGCCTCCTTGCCGTCGTCACCGTCACCGCCGGTCTGATCGCCCTGGGCACCGCCTGTCAGGTGGTCGAGACCGCCCCGATGGCCCACACCGAAGACATCCCGATCAAGCAGCAGTCCGTCGCTGGCCTGCTGTACGGGGCCCACGCCACCATCGCGTGCGAGGCCTGCCACGTCGACCAGCCTGCTCCCTACGCAGCGGTCGACGGCAACTGCCTGGGCTGCCACAACGCCGATCGCCGGCAGCTCCACCCCCTGGGCAAAGACCACGAAGCCGACGCCAAGTCCTGTGGTGGCTCGGGCTGCCACAGCGTCGCCCATCAGAAGTGGTCCGACTGGGCCCTCGGCACGCAGCCCACGCCCACCGATACCAACGACACCGGCCCCATCGAGCCCACGAACTGCTGGATCGAGGGCCCCGTCACCAACGGCGACACCTGCGCCAACATCTGTCACGGCGAGACCAACGGCTACAACCCCGCCCCCGACGACGCGTCGCACCGCGCCCACACCGTGCTCGAAGATGCGCAGCTGTGGAACCTGGTCGACTCGTCGTCGCTGAGCACCGACAACTGCTCGGTCTGTCACCCTGCCGGCGGCCAGGGCGCGCCGACCCACGACAACTGTGAGGTCGACGTGGTGATGCAGGGCGTGCCCGCCTGGTCGACGGAGACCTGGCCCAGCCATGTGCTCGCGGCTGCAGCCACCACCGGAACCACCGGAACCACCGGAACCACCACGACGACCGACACCGGGGCCGCCACCACCGCGGTGCCGGGGCCAGGGCCCGTCGGCCTCCCCGCCTACGACCCCGCCACCCAGACCTGCGCCAACGTGTACTGCCACGGGGCGGGCTTCTTCGAGGGCAAGCCCGACCCGGTGTGGGGTGACCCACAGTTCGGCCAGTGCGGGTCGTGCCACGGGGCCCCACCGGTCTACAACGTGATCGGTGCCGACGAGCACCCCGACGACGCCACGTGCACCGACCTGTGCCACGGCCCCACCGCACCCGACGGTGCGAACATCGCCGCCAAGCCCGTGCACATCGACGGCGAGTTCATGCTCTACGGAACGGGCTACCCGCAGTGAGCGAGGCGGTGCGGGTGCGGCCAGGCCGCACCTGGGTCGTCGAGCTGCATCGGCCTGCGGTGCGCAACGCCGTCGACCGGCCCACGGCCGAGGCGCTGGCCGAAGCCTTTCGGCAGTTCGAGGCCGACCCCTCCGCGGCCGTGGCCGTGCTCCACGGGGGGGCAACCTTCTGTGCGGGGGCCGATCTGCACGCGCTGGCCGACGAGCCCGAGCGCGTGAACCGGCTGTCGGCAGAGGGCGACGGCCCGATGGGCCCGAGTCGCATGCAGCTGACCAAGCCCGTCATCGCCGCGATCGAGGGCCACGCCGTCGCAGGAGGCCTGGAGCTCGCCCTGTGGTGCGACCTGCGCGTGATGGCCGACGATGCCATCGTGGGGGTCTTCTGCCGGCGCTGGGGCGTGCCCCTCATCGACGGCGGCACCGTGCGGCTACCCCAGCTCATCGGCCTGTCACGGGCCCTCGATCTCATCCTCACGGGTCGGCCGGTGGGTGCCGAGGAAGCGCTGGCGATGGGCCTCGCCAACCGCGTGGTCCCCAAGGGAGAGGCGCTGTCGCAGGCCATCGCCCTCGCGGACCAGATCGCGGCCTTCCCCCAGGCCTGCGTGCGGGCCGACCGCGCCAGTGCCTACCAGGCCTTCACCGCCGACACGGCATGGGCCCTCGCGCAGGAGTTCGCACGGGGGGTCGAGGTCGTCGACGAGGCCCGGGCAGGCGCGCGACGATTCCACCGTGGCGCGGGCCGCCACGGAGAGTAGCCCTCATGCCGCCCGGCGCCGACGCAGGGCCGGCACCAGCAGCAGCAGCAGCCACCAGGCGCCGCTCGTCGAGGCCGCATCGCACTGGCAGCCCTGGCGCTCGTAGGGCGCACCGGCGCCGCCGGAGACCGAGTCACAGCTGTTGTCGCTGTCGTCTGCGTCGAGCCAGTCAGGCAGACCGTCGCAGTCGCTGTCGGCGGTGAGGTCGCTCCCCTCGTCGGCGTCGGACACGCCGTCGCCATCGGAGTCGAGGTCGAGGTGGTTGGGGATGCCATCCCCGTCGGAGTCGAAGCCGCCCTCGACGGCCGTGTCGATGCCGTCGCCGTCGTCGTCGGTGTCGAGGATGTCGGGGACGCCGTCGTTGTCGGTGTCGGTAGCGTCGGCGGGGTCGCCCACCTCGTCGCCGTCGAGGATACCGTCGCCATCGCTATCGGCGCTGTAGGGGTTGGACCCAAGGTCGTCTTCTTCGACACCGTTGGGGATGCCATCGAAGTCGGCGTCGGCCAGAGGGCCATCCCAGTCGAAGGGATCGAGGTGGTCGACATAACCGTCGCCGTCGGTGTCGCACGTCGGCGAGCCACAGGCAGCGATCTCGTCGATGGTGTCGATACCGTCGTTGTCGTCGTCGGGGTCCTGGAAGTCGGGCAGGTCGTCACCGACGTAGCCGGCCGCCGCGGCGTCCTCGAGCATCACGTCGGCCCAGTAGGCATCGGTGTTGCGGTACATCGTCGCCGGGTCGCCCAGGGGGGTGCTGGGCGCCGTGGACTCGGCGGCACACTGCAGCAGCAGGCCCTCCGCGGAGGAGTAGGCCACGATGAAGTCGGTGTTCTGCACCCCATCGACCTCACAGCGGAAGCCCGTCTCTTCGCGGGTCGACAGCCCATCACCGTCGTCGTCGTCGTCGAGGACGTCGGGGATGCGGTCGCCGTCGATGTCGCGGGTAGCGCTGGGCCCCTCGAAGCCGTCGATGGCGCCGTCGCCCTCGTCGTAGGGGTCGCAGGCGACGACGTTGCCGTCGAGGTCGGTCAGCGCCAGCCCGTACCGAGTCAGGGCGTCGTAGCAGCTCGTGTCGGGGTCAGTGGGATCGAAGACCCCCGAGTTCGTCTCGTCGAGGGTCGCCAGGAGGTCGCCGTCGGTGTCGCCGAGGCCGCCGTCTTCGTCGTCGGGGTCGAAGGGATCGGGCACGCCGTCTTCGTCGTTGTCGGGAAGCGGGCCGTAGTCAGGGTAGTCGCCTCGCTCCACCGCGTCGGGCTTGCCGTCGCCGTCGAGGTCGAGGTCGTGAGCGTTCGGGCAGCCATCGCCATCGATGTCGGGAGTGGCCGTCTCTTCGTCGATGGTGGGCAGGCCATCGCCGTCGTCGTCGAGGTCGGCGATGTCCCACACACCATCACCGTCGAGGTCGTTGGCGAGCATGAACGGGAAGTCGGCCGCACAGGCAAAGGAGAGCTGCCAGCTCGCCTCGAGGCGGTCGGGCCGGATGTCGCCGTCGCCGTCGGCCGCCAGATAGCTGCCGGGCATGCCGTGGTCGATCTCGTCGCGCGTGAACCAGCCATCGCCATCATCGTCGGGTGACAGGTAGTCGGGGCGGTCCTGGGCGGGGCTGATGTCGGACCCGAACACGTTGGGGGAGATGTCGTCGGCAGGGTTGCCGTCGCCATCGATGTCTTCGTCGGCCGTCAGCAGGCTGTCGTCGTCGTCGTCGTTGTCGCGACGGTTCGGCAGCCCATCGCCGTCGGTGTCGGCGTCGAGCTCGTCGATGGTGAGCACCAGATCGTCGTCGTCGTCGGTGTCGCGGGCATCGACGACGCCATCGCCGTCGGTGTCACGGGGAGCCGCCAGCAGCACTCCGTACGTGTCGACCCCCCACTCGAGCGCGTCGTCGTAGCCGTCACCGTCGCTGTCGGACGAGGCGGGGTCGGTGAGCGGGGTGAGCGGGTCGGCGTCGAGGATGCCCACCTCGGTGTTGTCGAGCAGCCCGTCGAGGTCGGAGTCGGCGGCGCAGTCGTCGGTGGCCAGCAGCTGCTCCTGCAGCTCGTCGAGCCCGTCGCCGTCGAGGTCGATGGTCTCCAGGCCGCCGTCGCAGTTCGAGTCGACCTCGGGCTCGTTGCACTGCTCGATACCTCCGGGGGCACCCCCGAACGGCGGGAAGGTGTCGGCGTCGGTGTCGTCGCAGTCGCCGGCGATGGTCACCCGGAAGGGCGTCGCGGCGCAGCCAGCGGCCTCGTACACCGTGGGAACCGTCCCATCCCCAAAGCCGTCGTCGTCGAGGTCGACGTAGCAGCCCTGGAGGTCTTCGCCGTTGCAGTCCTGGTCGATGCCGTCGTCGGGAACTTCCTCGGCCCCGGGGAAGGACGTCGGGTCGCCGTCGTCGCAGTCGCCCTGCACGGGGGCGACCTGGTTGCCTGCACAGACCAGATCATCGAGGCCAGACGGCGTGAGCGACGAGGTGCCGAAGTTGTCGTTGTCGCTGTCGACGTAGCAGTCTTCGATCCGGTCGCAGTTCTGGTCGGTGCCATCCGCCGCGATCTCGGCGGCGGCGGGGTTGACCGCGTTGCGCCCGTCGTCGCAGTCGAGGGCGTTGTTGGCCACCCCGGCGGCGAGGCAGGTGAGCACGCTGCTCGTCTCGGTGGTGACCGCAGCCCCATAGGTGTCGTTGTCGACATCGACGTAGCAAGACTCCAGCCCGTTGCAGTTCTGATCGAAGTTGTCGTTGACCACCTCGACCGCATCGGGATTCACATCGCTGCGGCTGTCGTCGCAGTCGAGGGTGTCGGTCGACACGTTGGGACCGGTGCAGGCCAAGTCGCCTGGGCCACTGTTTCGGGTCGCCACGGGGTCGCCGTAGCCGTCGCCGTCGCTGTCTTCGCGGCACAGCTCGATGTTGTCGCAGTTCTGATCGACGCCGTCGTCGACGATCTCACTGGCGCCGGGGAAGATGGCCGCGTTGTTGTCGTTGCAGTCGTCGGAGGTCGCCGAGACGCCCAGCAGCGTGCAGCTCACATCGCCCTCGGTGGGTGCCACCAGATCCGTGCCCGCTCCGTCGCGGTCGTTGTCGGTGTGGCACAGCTCCAGGCCGTTGCAGTCCTGGTCGATGAGGTCGGCCACGATCTCCGTGGCGTCGGGGCTGATCGCCGCCGAGGCATCGTTGCAGTCGGCGTTGTTGTCGGAGACCCCCGCCGTGGTGGTGCAGGTCAGGTCGCCCGCGTCAGACGGGTCGGTCAGGCTGGCGTGACCGTAGCTGTCACCGTCTTGGTCGCGGTAGCACAGCTCCACGTTGTCGCAGTTCTGGTCGATGCCGTCGGCCACCGTCTCCGTGGCCAGGGGGAAGATGGAGGGGTCGGTGTCGTCGCAGTCGGTGGCCGCGGCGGTGAAGAACAGGCCCTCCCCCGCTGGGCAACCGGCTGCGGTGGCCTCGCGGCTGAACTCCTGCCCGGCGTAGCCATCGCCGTCGTCGTCGTACCAGCAGGTGAGAAAGCCGGAGCAGTCTTGATCGTCGCTGTCGCCCGGCACGTCGTAGCCGGCGGGGTTCGTCAGCGCGTCGGCGTCGTTGCAGTCGTCGGGGTTCGACGCTTCCTTGAAGCCGGTGCAGTCGAGGGTGGTGCCCACGAACGTCGACGCGGCATTGCCGTAGCCGTCCTGGTCGTCGTCGGAGTAGCAGACATCGAAGCCGTCGCAGTCCTGGTCCTTGCTGTCTCCCGGGATCTCGGCCGCGCCCGGGTTCACGCCACTCGCTGCGTCGTCGCAGTCGTCGCGCGTGTTCGAGTAGCCGACCTCGGAGCAGTCGAGGGTCGGTGACGGGCCGGTAGTGCCCGCGAGGTTGCCGTAGCCGTCGATGTCGTTGTCGTTGTAGCAGAGCTCCTGGCTGTTGCAGTCCTGGTCGACGCCGTCGGCCGGCAGCTCGGTGGCCCCCGGCAGGATGGTGTCGTCGCCGTCGTTGCAGTCGATGGGTGCCGTCGCCAGGGCACGACCGAGCTGGGTGCAGCTCACGTCGCCGCTCACGGTCAGCGTGTTCGTGGGATGACGGGCTCCGTCGTCGTCGGCGTCGACGTAGCAGTCTTCGAACAGGTCGCAGTCTTCGTCGATGCCCGAGCCGACGATGTCGTACTCGCCGGGGTTGCGGTACTCGTCGGTGTCGTCGCAGTCGCCCTCGACCGGCGCGAAGCCCACCTCGTTGCACGTCAGATCGACCGCCTCGCCGTACGAGGCGATGCCCCAGCCATCGAGGTCGTTGTCGATGGGGCACAGCTCACGCAGGTCGCAGTCCTGGTCGACGCCGTCGTTCTCTTGCTCCGTCGCGCCGGGGTTGATGCCGATGGCGCTGTCGTTGCAATCGCTGTTGTCGACCGGGAAGCCCGTGCACGACAGGTCGGCCGTCAGCTGCGTGGTGTTGCCACCGTAGCTGTCTCCGTCGAGGTCGCGGTAGCAGGCCTCCTGGCCATCACAGTTGTTGTCGGTGCCGTTGTTGGGGATCTCATAGGCCCCCGGATACGTGTCGGGGTCGGTGTCATCGCAGTCGCCAGCGCCCTGCGACACCCCGTCGCCGTCGAAGTCTGCGTCGAACCCATGGGTGCCGCCGAACGCGCCGATGTCGGTGGCTGGGTCGCCCGACGGGTCGGCGCCATAGGAAGTGTCGCCGTTGTCGATGCTGTTGCTGCCAAGGTCAGGCACGAAGTCAGCGATGTCACAGTCGCCACTCGACCAGCTGACGAACGGGCCGGTGTTCTGCGCGTTGTTCTTGCCGTTGTCGGCGTCGAGGTCGGTGCCGTTGTTGTTGTGCCAGGCGTTGTGGCTGAAGGTCCAGTCGGGATTGTTGTTCTTGTCGTACACACCCTCGATGGTGTTGTCTTGCACGATGTTGTTCTCGAACACGCCGCCGCTCGACCGGGTCCATGCAGCCCCACCCTCGGCAGCGATGTTGCCGAGGAAGTGGTTGTTGGCGACGACGATGCCGGCCCCTTGGTACAGCCGGATGCCTCCACCCTCGTCGTTCGCATCGTTCTCCACGAAGATCGAGGCTTGGATGTCGGTGCCGGCGACATCCGTCTCTCCATAGATCGCGCCACCGTCATCGCTGGCGATGTTCCCGCAGAACAGCCCGCGACGCACCACCACGTTGTCGGTCTGATCGAGGAAAACGGCGCCGCCGAGGGTCGCGCTGTTGCCGTCGAAGGTGGCGTCGGTAAACGTGCCCGTCGAGTTGTTCTTGAGCCAGACGACCCCGCCGTTGCTGCCGATGTTGCCCGAAAAGACCGTTCCTCCGACCACGACCACGTCACCGTTGTCGGAGTAGATGACACCACCAGGCCGGTTGCTCCGCCCGTTGCCGCTATACCAGCCGCCGTCGATGGTGAGGAGCGCGGTGGCGTTGCCCCAGATCGTCGGCCCGTCGACGTCGGCGGTGTGCCCGGTCATGGTCACGTTCACCAACACGACATCCGAGTCTTCCGCCTGCACACCTCGGTCGTTGCTGGTGGGCACGAGGATGAGATCGTGCAGCTCGAGGGTGCCGCCCCCCTGCACGTGAACCTGAGGGTCGCCTCCCGTGAAGTCGAGGGTGACCACGCCCCCGTCGGTGTGCACCACGACGTCGTCTGCGTTGTCTTTGTTGATGCGATTGTTGAAGGTGTTGTCGCCTACGACGCAGATCTCGTCGTTGTTGTTGGCGTTGTTGATCGCCGCGCTCAGCTCGACGTAGTCGCAGCCCACGGGGCACACCGTCAGGTCGGGGGACCCCGTGCACGCAGCGTGCGCGACCGGAGCGAACCCGAGGGACAGGGCGACGAGGAAGAATCGCGGCATGAAGCCTCCGCCCCCATTGTACGGGATGGCAAACCCCCTGCACACCACCTGTTCTCGGGCTACTTGGGAGGCCCACCTCGAGGACGCAGATGCCCTTTCCCAGCGTGCCCGTCGGCCGGCCAGCCCCGCAGCTCGAGGCCGACATCTCCGAGCTCTGGTCGGCGCGTGACACCTTCCGTCGCTCAGTCGAGTCCCGCCCCGAAGACCGCGCCTACGTCTTCTACGATGGCCCGCCGTTCGCCACCGGGCTGCCGCACTACGGCCACCTGGTGCCGTCGACCATCAAAGACGTCGTCCCCCGCTACTGGACGATGCGGGGCCATCGCGTCGAGCGCCGCTTCGGCTGGGACACCCACGGCCTGCCCATCGAGATGCTGATGGAGAAGGAGCTCGGCCTGTCGGGGCCCACGTCGATCCGGGAGCACGGCGTCGCCGACTTCAACGAGGCCTGCCGCGCCAACGTGCTCACCTACACCGACGAGTGGGAGCGCATCATCGGCCGGCTCGGGCGATGGGTCGACTTCGACGACGACTACAAGACGATGGACCCGACCTTCATGGAGTCGGTGTGGTGGGCCTTCCGCGCCCTGTGGGACAAGGGCCTCGTCTACCAAGACTTCCGGGTCATGCCCTACAGCTGGCGCCTGTCGACCAGCTTGTCGAACTTCGAGGCCAACCAGAACTACAAGACGGTGCAAGACCCGGCCATCACCGTGGCCATGCCCGCTACCGACGACTCGGGCGACGTGTTCCTGGTGTGGACGACCACCCCGTGGACGCTGCCCAGCAACCTGGCCATCGCGGTAGGCCGCGACATCGACTACGTGCGAGCCCGCAAGGAAGGCGACGAGCGCACCTTCGTCCTCGCCCGGGCGCTGGTGAAGCCCATCCTCGGCAAGAAGGCCACCATCGTTCAGAGCGTGGCGGCGGCCGAGCTCATCGGCCGACGCTACGCCCCGCTGTTCGACTACTTCGCCGACCAGCCCCACGCGTTTCAGATCATCGCCGCCCCCCACGTCACCACCGACTCGGGCACCGGCATCGTGCACATGGCCCCCGACTACGGCGAAGACGACTTCGCGGCGTGCAAGGAGGCGGGCATCACCGTGGTGCGCAGCGTCGACGACGAGGGCCGCTTCGAGGCCAGCATCCGCGACTACGCCGGGCGCAACGTCAAGGAAGCCGACGCCGACATCATCCGCGACCTCAAGGCCACCGGTCGACTGGTTCGCCACGACACCATCGAGCACAGCTACCCCTTCTGCTGGCGCTCCGACACGCCGCTGATCTACCGGGCACTCCCCGCCTGGTTCATCAAGGTCACCGACCTGAAAGACCGCATGGTCGAGCACAACCAGACGGTCCGCTGGGTGCCCGAGGCCGTGGGAAGCAAGCGCTTCGGCAACTGGCTGGCCGACGCCCGCGACTGGAACATCAGCCGCAACCGCTTCTGGGGCACCCCCATCCCGATCTGGCAGTGCGACCGCCACGAGTCGCACCGCGAGTGCCTGGGCAGCATCGAGGAGCTGCAGAGCAAGACGGGCGCGGTGGTCACCGACCTGCACCCCCACAAGATCGACCACCTCACCTGGGGCTGTGCCTCCTGCGACGGCACCATGCGCCGCATCGCCGACGTGTTCGACTGCTGGTTCGAGTCGGGCAGCATGCCCTACGGCCAGAACCACTACCCCTTCGACAACAAGGAGTCGTTCGAGGCCAACTTCCCGGCGCAGTTCATCGCGGAGGGCCTCGACCAGACGCGAGGTTGGTTCTACACCCTGATGGTGCTGTCGACCGCCCTGTTCGACCGCCCCCCCTTCCGCAACGTCATCGTCAACGGCATGGTGCTGGCGGAAGACGGCTCGAAGATGAGCAAGTCGAAGAAGAACTACCCTCCTCCGGAGCGGATCTTCGACACCTACGGCGCCGACGCCCTGCGGGCCTACCTCATCGACTCCCCCATCGTGCGGGCCGACCCGCTGCGCTTCAGCGAAGAGGGCGTGCGCGACGTAGCGCGCACCGTGTCGATCCCGCTGCAGCACGCGTGGTCCTTCTTCACCCAATACGCGAACCTCGACGGCTGGAGCCCCACCGACCCGCGCCCCCCCGTGGCCGAGCGCCCCGAGCTCGACCGGTGGCTGCTGAGCCACCTACAGTCCATCGTGGCCGAGGTCGACGTGGAGATGGAGCGCTACCGCCTCGACAACGTGGTGCCGGTGGTGCTGCGGTTCATCGACGACCTGACGAACTGGTACATCCGGCTGTCGCGTCGCCGGTTCTGGCGCCCGACCGACGACGACCCGGCCGACAAGGCCGCCGCCTACGCCACCCTGTACGAGGCGCTGGTCACCTTCACCAAGGTCCTCGCACCCTTCCTGCCCTTCCTCGCCGAGGCGATGTACCAGGGGCTGGTGGTGGAGCCGGGCTGCCAGCAGGGCGACCTCGACAGCGTGCACCTGTGCGACTGGCCAGCAGTCGATATGGCGGTCATCGACCGCGAGCTGGAGGCAGCCGTCGCGTCGACCCGCGACACGGTGCGCCTGGGCCGCCGGCTGCGCGAGCGGCACCGCCTCAAGACCCGTCAGCCCCTGCCGGCCTTGATCGTGGTCCACCACGACCCCCAGGTGCGGGCAGGGCTCGAGCAGCACACGGAGCTGTTGGCCGACGAGCTCAACGTGAAGCGCGTCGAGGTGCTGGCGAGCGGCGGCCGGCTGGCGACCGTCACCTGCAAGGCCAACTTCAAGCGCCTGGGTCGCCGCTACGGCAAGGAGATGAAGGCGGCCGCCGCGGCCATCGAGGCCCTCACCCCCGACGACTTCGCCACCCTCGAGGGCGGCGGCACTGTCGACGTGCTCGGCCAGCCCGTCGAGCTCGAGGATGTGCTGGTGCGGCGGGAGCCCGCCGAGGGCGTCGTGCTGGAGTCGGAGGGGTCGCTGTCGGTGGCCCTGGAGACGGCCCTCGACGACGCCCTGCTCGACGAAGGCGCCGCCCGTGAGGTGATCAGCCAGCTACAGCGGCTGCGCAAGGAAGCGGGGCTGGAGCTCAGCGATCGGGTGGTGGTCGACATCCACAGCCCCGACGCGGTGCTCCGGCACGCGCTGGCCACCTACCGCGATCACATCGCAGGGGAAGTCCTCGCCACCGAGCTCACCGTGGGCGAGGGCGAAGGCGACGACACCCTCACGACCGTGCGCGGCGACCACCCCATCAGCCTTCGGCTTCGTCGCGTTTGATCCGGCGTAGCAGGTCGTCGGCGGTCAGGCCGAGGTCTTCGGCGGCCGCCTGAAGCACGACCCACTCGCGACGGTCGAGATCGTCGTCGACCATGGCGGCCCCATGGAGCAAGGCGAGCAGGTCGAGCCGGTCTTCCTCGGGTAGCGCACGCAGCTCGCTCACCCTCGCGAGGGCCAGCTCCAGGGCCGGTGTGTCGGCACCATGGGCGTCGATGAGCCCCTCGTCGCGCAGCATCGGGCGCGGGTAGATGGTGCCGAGGAGCTGATACTCGTTGTAGTCGGTGCGGCCGTCGGCTGCGACGATGGCCCGGCTGGTGTGCAGGGCAAAGGCCATCGCGAGGTGTCGCTGGGCGTCGTTCATGCTGCCTCCCAGCGCCAGCCTACTACTTGGCTGCTACCTGCTGGGGTTGCTTGGAGGCCAGGCGCTGCACCCGGGTCAGAGAGTCCTGCAGCTGCGCGAGCTGTGCCTGCAGCTCGTGGAGCTCCCCATCCAGAGAGGGCGCCTCGCCGGCGCGCTCCATCCGCACCATCTCCTGCTGCTCGGCCTGCGCTTCGTCCATGCCCGACATGATCACGCCGACGAACAGGTTGAGGATGACCATGGTGCCGAGGAGCACGAACGAGACGAAGAAGGCCACCGACGTGAGGGGCATCGCCTGCGAGCTGGTGCACTGGGCCATCATCGAGTCGTAGCCATAGTCGGCACAGCCGTACATCTGGATGTACATCAGGTCGGTCCAGTCCTCGAGGGTCACCGCACGGAACAGCGACAGCATGCTGATGTCGAGCCGCCCGAAGTGCACCGGGTCGTTGCCGCCGAAGAACATCGTGGCGGCCACCGCGTACAGGTAGAAGAGCATGAACAGCAGCAGGCTGACGTAGCCCATGCTCGGGATGCTCTTGAGCAGCGCAGACACCAGGATCTGCAGCTTGGGAAGGGCCCGAACGAGCTTGAGCACGCGCAGCAGGCGGGCGAGTCGCAGCACCGCCACCCCTTGCGCATCGAAGGGCATGAAGCACACCGCGACGATGGCGAAGTCGAAGACGTTCCAGGGGTCCATGAAGTAGCGCCACGGCTTGGTGCCTTCCGCGCCGATCTTGATGATCACCTCGGCGACGAACACCGCGAGGATGAGCTGGTCGAGGCGGTGGATGATGCCGCCCCACTGGGCCACCACGCCGTGGTAGGTCTCCACCCCGACCAGCACCCCCGCCGCCAGGATGACGGCGGTGATGGTGTGCTGAAACCAGGGCGCGTCTGCGATCTCACGAAGCGTGTGCTGCATGGGTCTGTCCTCCGCGAGCCACAGCTATGGCCCGCGGTACCCGTGGTCCGCCTCCCGATACGCTTCGTCACAGGCCGCCACAGACCGTGCGCGGCTGTATCAGCGCAGCCGCACACCCTGGTCACCGAACTGCTGCTCCACCGAGGCGATGAGCGCATCGGCAGCCTCGTTGGTGGCCTCGGCGGAGACATCTCCGTCGGAGGAGAACACCAGCTCGAAGGTCAGCGTGCGCTCTCCGTCGCCGTGGGCGTAGACATCGGTGACCTCCACCTCGACCAGGTGGTCGGGACCCGACGCATGCAGCCACGAACGGACCGCCCCCGCCTCGACCTGATGCGGCAGCGTGAAGGCGAGCGACCGAACCACGGGCTGCAGCGCGCTCGGCTCGACGAAGACGGGCTTGCTGCCCTCGCTCACCAGCGCCACCTCGTCGATCTCCAGGTAGACCGGCCGGCTGTGCTTGAGCCGCGCCCGCTCGCACACCTCGGGGTGGACCTCGCCCACGATGCCCACCACCTCGCCGTCGAGCACCACGCAGGCCTGGCGGTTGGGGTGCAGCGAGCCCGATAGGGGGTGGCTCGTCTCGACACTCCCGAGCAGCAGGTCGAGGCCCAGCTCGGCGGCCAGCTCTTCGACCAGCCCCTTGAGGAACCACACATCGGCCGCCCGGTCGCCGCCGGCCCAGGAGCCGCCACCGACCGTGCCGGCGCACAGTGCCCACAGGACCGGGCGCTCGGTGCACGGCGGACGGGTGCGGTCGGGCTGGGCCGGGAGGACCGCGTCGATCGGATGGAAGGTGCGTGTCCACTCGTAGATCTTCACGTCGAAGGTGCGCCGGCGCTCGTTGACCGCCATCGCCTCCACCGCCTGGGCCAGGCAGTTGTTCTTCAGCATGCTGTAGCCCCGGTCGAGGGCGTTGAGCGTGTGGACGTGAGACTCCAGCGGATGCCCATGGGGCAGACCGAGCAGCTCGAGCGTGCCGCGGCCGTAGAAGCCGTCGGTGAACACCTCGTAGAAGCCCATGCCGAGCAGCACGTCTTCGACGCGGCTGCGACGCACCTCAGCGGGGCTGGCCACCGACCCCATGCGCACGGGAGGCAGGCTGGTGGGGGTGGCGTTGTAGCCGATGGACTTCGCCAGCTCCTCGAGCAGGTCGGCCGCGAACTCCACGTCCCACAGCCGCCACGAGGGCACGCCCGCCAGCACCACGTCGGCGTCGTCGGGGTCGGGACGAGTATCGAAGCCGTAGCGACCCAGACGCTCGGCGACCTCGGCCGGCTCCAGGGGGACCTCGAGAAAGGCGCTCGCATCGCTCGCGCGCAACGACACCACGCGCCCCGGGTCGGACCAGCTGCCCACCATCACCGTGGCCCCTGCCCTCGCCCACCCTGCCGCCTCGAGCAGCTCGACCACCCGGCCGGCCCCCTTCAGCACCCGCGCCGGGTCGGCCCCCCGCTCGAAGCGAGCCGAGGAGTCGGTGTGGATGCCCAGGGCACGGCTGGCCTTGCGCACCGCCACCGGGTCGAACGTGGCCGACTCCAGCAGCAGGCGCTGGGTGTCGTCGGTGGCCTTGCTCTCCTCGCAGCCGATGACGCCTGCGATGGCCAGCACCTTGACCTCATCGGCGATCACCAGGGTGCCCACCGGCAGCTCCACCCGCTCGGTCGCGAACAGCGGCAGCGCGCTCTCCCCCTCGCGACTCTCCCGAATCACGACGGCGCCCTGCACCTTGTCGGCGTCGAAGGCGTGGGTGGGCTGACCCAGCTCCAGGTTGGCGATGTTGGTGGCGTCGACCGCCGGGCCGAGGCTGTGGATGTCGGCGGCGGCCAGCAGGCGGAGCGCCTCGTCGGGCACAGCGCCCGCTCCGCGCTTCTCCAGCAGCGTGGCGCTGTAGCGCAGGCACAGCGGTGACTCGATGCGCACCGGCCACGCTCCCTCTCCCACCTCGAGAGGCACACCGGTCGGGGCGCAGATCCCGAGCCCCAAGCGACCGTCGAGCTCGCGGGCGAGCCCCTCGTAGCAGCGGTGGTCGCCGCGGTTCGCCAGCAGCTCGAGGGTGAACACGTCGGACGTGCCGTCGTGCTCGTGCCGCTTGACCTCGAGCCCGACATCGTCGAGAAGCTCGCGGAGGGCCCGGGCATCGGTGGGGGCAGCGACGAAGCGCTGCAAGACATCAGACGCGACCCTCATGACTCCCCCCGGTGCACCCGATGGTGGATGCGCACGTCTTGCTCGTACAGCGAGCGCGACTTCACCACCCCCGCTCGCTGAGCCGCCATCCGCGTGGTGCCGAAGCCAAACGCGATGCCGGAGACGCGGTCGGGGTCGTAGCCGAACTCGAGGAACACCTTGGGGTGCACCATGCCCGCCCCGAGGATGGTGACCCAGCCCGCGCCGTGGCACGCCTCGCAGCCCGCCCCCGCACAGCGCGCGCACTGCAGGTCGACCCCCACGCTGGGCTCGGTGTAGGGGTAGAACTTCGGCTTGAAGCGGATGGGCCGGTCGCCATAGAGCGCCTGTGCGATGACCTGCAGCGTGCCCTTGAGGTGGGCGAAGGTGAGCCCCTCCTCGACCCAGATGCCCTCGAGCTGATGGAACATCGCGGTGTGCGTCGCGTCGACCGCCTCGTTGCGGTACACGCGCCCCAGCGACGCCACCCGCACCGGCGGCGTCGGGCGCTGCTCGAGCACCCGCGCCTGCACCGTCGTGGTGTGCGACCGCAGCAGCCAGCCGCCGTCGACCCAGAACGTGTCTTGCATGTCGCGGGCGGGGTGATGCTCGGGGATGTTGAGCGCGTCGAAGTTGTAGAAGGGGTGCTCGACCTCGGGCCCCTGCACCACGTCGAAGCCCAGCTGCCGAAGCACCTGCACCGCGTGGCGCTCGACCTCGGTGAGGGGATGGCGCGCGCCACGACGCGGCGCCACGCCGGGCAAGCTGAGGTCGACCCACTCTGCCTGCAAGCGGGCGTCGCGGGCTCGGGCGAGCACGCCCTCGGCCGCCTGAGCCAGCTCCGACTCGATCTGCGACTGCAGCGCGTTGAGGGAGGCGGCCACGGAGCGGCGCTCCTCCGGAGGAACCTCCCGGAGCTGCTTGAGGGCAGCCTTCACCGCGCTCTTCTTACCGGTGTGCTTCCGCTTGACCTCATCGAGGTCGGCTGGGCTCGCCGCCGCCTGCAGGTCGTCTCGGAACGCCTGGAGGAGCGCCTCTGGGTCGGGTCGGGACATGCGGACCTCGGGGGTTCGTGAGGCGGGGCTGTAACCATCCGTGACCGATCGAGACAGCGTCCTGGCCTTGCCGAACGTCATGTGGATCATGAGGAACTGGCGTCCCGGGAGGACCACATGACCCTTGCCCACAACCCGCTCACGGTCCGCTTGCTCGGTGTGGTCTCCCTGTGGGGCCTGATGATGGTGATCCTCTCCGTCGCCGCCTGACGCCCCCCGGTCCGCCGGTGCTATGACGCTGGCATGCTCCGGCTACGTCCCGACACCCGCGCCCACGAACTGCTCAGCCCGGTCGACGATCAGCTGCAGCGGGCGCTCCGCATGCTGCCGGGTGGGCCTGCCGCCCCGGTTCTGGTGCAGCCTTGCCCCACGCCCTATCGGCTCGCAGGGCCCGCCATCGTGTTGAGCGAAGACCTGCTCGGCCCTGGCATCCATCATCCCAGCGAGCCAGAGGGGCCAGCCCGTCTCGACCGCTGGCGCCGAGCCCTGGCGTCGGTCCTCGAGGGGGCCAGCCTGTTGGAGCTGGCGCGCCGAACCCAGGCCACCCCCGACACGAACGACTGGCGGTGGATCGGCGCGGCCATCTACGCCGCCGATGTCGTGGCCCCCGACGCCGGCCTGGCCCTGCCCGACATCGCTGTCGGGCTCGCCTCCGCCGACATGGGCGCCTACCCGCGTGGGGGGGTGCTCCCCTACCTGGCGTGGCGTCAGTCGGGAACCGATCCGCTGCAGCAGGCGCAGTACCTCCTCGAGGGGGGGGTGGTGTCGCCCCAGGAGTGGCTCAAGCTCGCGGGCTGGCTCGCCGACCCCCGCGGCCCCGTGCAGCGACTGTCCGTCGTCCCCACCCTGCCCGCCGCCGTCGACGTGCCGGTCGATCTGGCGCCGTGGAGCTGGCGCAAGGTCCACATTCCCCCTCATCCGCGGGGCGGGAAGGTGGAGGTACAGGGCGACGGCGCCGTGGCCAAGCCGTGGGCCGTCGCCGATGTCGAGCATCGCACGCTGGCGGCGGCTGGGGAGGGAGGGTGCAGCCTGCTCCCTGGGGTGGGAGGGCCCACAGGGTGCTGGGAGGTGGCGTCGGCCGAGGGGTTCGGCCAGATCATGGGCGCGCGCGGGATCCAGTTCTCCTTTCGGCCCAGTGGTCAGCTCGAGCTGGTGCTGGCCGATGCCTTCGTCGGCCCGCTGGCTGCCGTCGCCATGGCAGAGGAAGTGGGAACCAGCGGCGTCACTACGGGCAGCTGGCGGGTAGCCGGGCCCCACCAGGTGCAGTTCGTGGGCATCCGGTCGGCATCCTTGACGATGCACGGCCGGCGCCGCGGCGGCTTCGCCATGCCCGCAGGGGGCTTCGGCATCGGCTCCTGGCTGCAGGCCCTCGAAGACGCGCCATGGGCGTGGAAGCAGCTTCCCGACCGATTGGTGCTGCGAGGCACGATGCAGGGCGGGGCCGTCGAGGTGCGGCTCCGGCCCGCCTGACGCAGGCCCGCCGCTCCACGCGCTCAGGGTGCTCAGGGCGTAGTGGTGGAGCCCGTGTCGGCCGTCGTGCCGGTTCCACCCGTCGAGCCCGTGTCGACCGGTGCCTCGAGAGGCAGCCACATGGTGCCCTGCATCTCGTACAGCGCCGACGTGATCGGCGAGCCCGAGGTGTAGCGAGCCGGGCGCAGATCTGGGTCGACGGTGCTGCAGTCGGACAGGTGCGTGGCCAGGCCCGCCCCGATCTCCACGCCAGCCGGCGCCTCGGGCTCCATCGCGAAGAAGCCCCAGACGCGATCGCTGCCGCCGTCGACCTGGTTGCGCTCGTCGAGGGCCTCGCCGAAGCCGAAGGCCCACGTCTGAGGCTCGATGAACGACCGGGCCGAGTCGTCTGGGAAGCCCTCAGGCATGCGATGGGTGAACTGCCGCTCGTCTTCGAGCTCGCTCACCGTGTCTCCGGAGACCTGGTAGGAAGCCAGCACCACGTCGGAGCTCTTGGGGCTCGGAGGCGTGGGTGCGCCGGTGGTCTCCTCGCCCTGGATCACCGTGACGCCCTGCAAGCCGACGACCACCAGGTCGATGCGCGCCGACCCAGCGGGGGCCGCCGGCACCTCGCGGGTGGCCACCGACAGCTGGTTGAGCATGGCACTGCCGTTGTCGGCGGCCCCTGGCTGCACCTTCACGACGACGGGGGAGCCGGAGGTGGCCTCCACCGACAACGCCGGGCCATAGCAGTGCTGGTAGAGGGTGTTGGGATTGGGCCGCAGCTCGAAGGCCTGCTGCACGAGCGCGCCGTTGGCGCTGGGGAAGGGCTCGCGAGGCGTGGCCTGCGAGGCGTCATAGCGCAGCTCGCATACGCTTCCGTCGGTGTCTTGAAGCTGGAACCGGAGCTCTGCCGACACATTGTCGAAGCCCAGCCCGGTGGTGTCTTCCCGGTAGTCGTGGACCTCGCTGCTGTGCACGACGCCGCGGTAGCCCATCGACATGGCGTGGGCTTCGACGACCACCCCCGACTCCGCCGGGAACCGCGCCGGGGTCGGGAACGACAAGTCGACGGCACAGCGAGGCGTCGTCACCTTGACCTCGGCGATGCTGTACACGTTCATGACGTTGCCGCCGCTCAGCTCCACCCGCTCATCGATCCACCGACCGAGGAACACGTCGACGTTCGACGAAGGGTTGAGGTCGTAGGCCGACAGGTCGAGGGTGTACGAGCCGTTGTCGCGCAGCGGAATCAGCTCGTCGACCTGGTTGGAAGCCACCCGCAGGAACATGCGCCCCGGACCCTTTGGCACCGCCTCCTCGGGTGGGAACTCCCAGAGGAACTCCACCGCTGGCGAGTTGTAGGCCACCGCCGTGTTGACCAGCTCGATCCGCGGCATGAGGGGCACGTCGAGGAAGTCGTCGAGCTCGACCTCACCCCACGCGCCGCCGAACTCCACCCGGTAGGGCATGATCTCGTCTTCGTCGAAGCTGACGTTGAGGCGCTGGTAGACCCCGAAGTTGGCCAGCACGTCGGGCACGAAGGGCACGTCGATCCACTGGCGAGGGTCTTGCCCGATGGTGATGCGCTCGCCGACCCAGTCGTAGCGGGCCAGGCCCTGCCGGAAGGCGGTAGCCTGCAGCGACACGGGGTCTTCGTCGGGGAGCCCTTCGAGGCAGACCCCCTGGTTGCGACACCACAGACCGGTGGTAGCCCCCTGCATGTCGTCGACGAACAGCCCGAGGATGTCGTACTTGTTGCTGTTGCCCGACAAAGGAATCTCTCGCCTCACCACCAGCGAGCCCTGATGGTTGCGGGCCAGCCATGGCTCACCGGTCGGCGCCGTGTCGGTCGTCGAGGCGCTGGTGTCGCCTGTCGAGCCCGTCGGCTCCGGCGCCGTTCCGTCGGTTCCCGGAGTGCCGTCGTCGCCGGAGCACGCCCCCAGCGCCAACACGACCAACATGGACAAGGCTCGCACGTAGACTCCCGGCAGGCGACGGGCACAGGTTAACGCACCCAACACGGGTTCGCGTCCGCGACACCACGCATCCCCGCAGGCCCCGATGTTCCCCGTATTGTCGATGATGTCCGTGCTGCAGTTGCCCGCCTGCACCGCCGCTCCGCAGCCCCTTGGCGCTGCGCCTCCCCTACAGGTCGCTCAGCCGGGCCACCTTCGCCTCGCGGTCGTCGGCGACGCGGGCAAGGGCAATGCCACCCAGCGGGAGGTCGCGGCGGCGCTGGCGGCCTGGTGTGCCGCCGAGGGCTGCGACGCGGTGCTGCTCGCTGGCGACCTGCTGTATCCGCGGGGGATGGAGTCCCCCACCGATCCGCGTGCGGGCGACTGGATCGAGGCCCCCTACATCGACTCCGCCCCCCGCCTGCTGCTGGCCCTGGGCAACCACGACTACGGGCATGGTCGCAGCGAGCAGAAGGCCGAGTGGCTGGTGGCCTGGGCGGCAGAACGCCCAGGCGTCGAGCTGCCCCAGCGACACTACGAGGTCGAGCTGGCGGGTGTGCCCGGCAGCGTGATGGTCCTCGACACCAACACGGCGTTCCAGTTCGACGAGGGGCCCCAGCAGGCCTGGTTGGCCGACAGGCTACCGGCCATCGACGGCTGGCGGATCGTGCTCGGCCATCATCCGTTCCGCAGCGACGGCACCCATGGCAACGCCGGCGCCTACGAGGGCTGGCGCGGCCTCCCCTACCTATCGGGCCGAGCCCTGGAGGCCCTGTTCACCGAGACCCTGTGCCCCCACGCCGATGTGTACCTCAGCGGGCACGACCACAACCTGCAGCTGATCGAGCACTGCGATGTGCAGCTGGTGGTCTCGGGCGCCGGCGCGAGCACCACACCGATCGTAGACCGGGGGAACGATCCGTCGTTCGCCGCCGCCGAGGCAGGTTTCGTGTGGCTGTCGTTGGGCGACGACGGGCAGGGAGAGGCCGTTGCCGTGTCGGGCGAAGGGGAGGTCCTCCACCGCCAACTCCTCAGACGCAGGTTGCGGGCGAGCCCCTGAGCGGTGACTGTCGTGGGATGGAGGCGGCATGCGCCCAATGTGGCTCATCTGTGCGGCAGCGCTCACCCTGGTGGCCTGCAAAGACACCGACAAAGACGGCACGCGCGATGCGCTCGACTGTCGTCCCGAAGACCCGCTGATCCACCCCGACGCAGAGGAGGTCTGCGACGGGATCGACAACAACTGCAGCGGCCAGATCGACGAGGGCGTCGCCATCGTTGCCTATTGGGACCGTGATGGAGACGGCTTCGGCGACGACGAGTCGGTCCGGCGCGTCTGCACCATGCCCGCCGACGGGGTGGAGCAGGGCGGCGACTGCGACGATCTCGACCCTCAGGTGAATCCACAGCGGGCGGAGCTGTGCAACGAGGTCGACGACAACTGCGACGGAGCGGTCGACGAGGGTGTGCTCGAGGTCTTCTACCAAGACGCCGACGACGACGGCCATGGCGTTCCCACCGCCACCACCGAGGCCTGCTACACCCCGGCCGGCTACGCCCCCCTCGACGACGACTGTGACGACACCGAGCCGCTGGCCTGGGAAGGCGCGCAGGAGCAGTGCGACGGGGTCGACAACGACTGTGACGGCGAGCTCGACGAGGAGATCGACCTCGTGGTGCAGTGGGAAGACCTCGACGGCGACGGCTTCGGCGACCCCGACCTGCCCATCATCGCCTGCGGCATCGGGCTCGCTGTGGCCGACAACCCCCTCGACTGCGACGACGGCGACCCCAACATCCACCCCGATGCGGCCGAGATCGTCGGCAACAGCACCGACGAAGACTGCGACGGCTACCTCGATGAGCTCGGCGTCGGTGGCAATGGCCCCTACGCCACCGTGCAGGAGGCCCTCGATGCCTCACAGCCCGGCGACATCGTTCAGCTCGACAGCGGCTTCTACACCGGCTCCATCGACCTGCGCCCCTACCCTGAGGTCACCCTCGCGGGCGAGGGCTGCGCCCGCACCACGCTGTACGGCGACCTCGCCGGAAGCGCAGTCATCGTGGGCGACGGTGCCGTGGAGAACTTCGCCATCGCTGGCGGCACCGGCACCCTGTTCGAAGAGGGGCTCCTCCCCTACCCCGACGGCAGCACCGTCAGCTCGGCGGTGGTCACCTACGGGGGTGGCATCCTCGTCGACGGCGACGGCACCGTCTCTCGGATGTGCATCAGCTCGAGCTCCGCGGGCATCGGCGCCGGGCTCGCCGTCGTCTCCGGAACCGACGTGCTCGTGCAAGACACCACCGTGTGGGGAAACATCGCCGAGACGTACGGTGGCGGCATCTTCCTGGGGCCCAACACCGCCTCCACGCTGCGACGGGTCGATGTGCGAGCCAACCGCATCACCTCCGACGGCTATGGGGCCGGGATCGACGTGCGGGGCGCCACAGCGACCATCCAGGCCAGCGTCATCGCCGACAACGAGGGCTCGGGCAGCGGGGCCGGCATGTCGTCGGGCTCCTACTACGCTCAGGTCCCCGACCCCGACCAAGACATCACCAAGGAGAAGTGGCTCCTCGTCGAGTCGGGCCCGGTCGTGCTCGACCACGTCACCTTCCACGCCAACCGGGTGCGCAGCGACACCGATGAAATCGACCGCAAGGGCATCGCCCTGCTCGCCCGCGGAGGCGAGGTGACCTTCCGCAACGTGCTGGTGAGCGGCCACGACGACGAGGGCGCCCTGTTCCGCGTCGCGTCGAGCCCGGGCACGGGCACGGCCTACAGCCGCGATCCCGAGGGTGGCCTCGTCGAAGACCTCACCGATCCGAAGGTGCCCGTGTACACGGAGACGGCCATCACCGCGAACCTGGTGTGGGACTCGGTCGTCTTCGGTCACAACACCGCCCGCGACTTCGGCCCCGAGGGCTCCGACCCCACGCGCGGCTTCTGGGACACCAGCCGTGTGGTGGGCGAGCCCAGCTACGTGCGAGCCGACCCCACGCTCCCCTCCACCCAGTGGGATCTCCACCTCATGCCCGACAGCGAGGTCATCGACCTCGGCGATGCGACCAAGGGAGCCGACCCCGACGGCACCCCCGCCGACATGGGAGCCTACGGAGGCCCCCACGCGGCGGCGGATGCCAACTGGCCCATCACTCGCGACACCGACGGTGACGGCATCCTCGATGGCTTCGAGGTGAGGCATGGCCTCAACGAATGGTTCGACGACGCCGCGCTCGACACCGACGGCGACGGCGCGACCCACCTCGACGAGTTCACGGCCGGAACCGATCCGAACCTCGCCGACACCGACGGCGACGGCGTCGACGACCCAGACGACCCCGCCCCCCTCGAGCGCTGGAGCCATGCCCCTGCAGCGGTCGCCCCGCGTCGCATCTGGGGCGTCCCAGGGGAGCCCATCCTGCTCGATGGCTCCGGCTCGGGCGACCCTCAGGGGCAAGCCCTCACCTACGACTGGCAGCTGGAGGCGGCTCCGTCCACCAGCGCGCTGGTCGACGTCAACAGCGCCACCAGCGCCATTGCCTCCCTCACACCCGACGTGGCTGGCACCTACGTGGCGCGGCTCACGGTCTCCGACGGCAGCGGGCTCGACAGTGTCGAGGTCACGGTCCGGATCAACGATGCGGTCATCGTGCCCGACGACGCGGCCACGATTCAGGAGGCGATCGAGCAGTCCACGGCGTCCAAGGGCGTGGCTGTCCGCCCTGGCCGCTACGAGGGCGCCCTCGCCACCGACATCGAAGACCTCACCCTGTTCGGCTTGGGAGACCCCAGCGAGGTGCTGATCGACGGCAACGGAAGCGGCCCGGTCCTCACGGTTGGGAACAGCAAGGAGCTGGTGCTGGCTCAGCTCACCCTCACCGGCGGCGTGTCCGACGGCGACGGGGGCGGGCTGTACTGCGACGGCGCCGATCGGGTGGAGCTGTTCCGCGTCGACGTCGTCCGCAACGTCGCCAAGTCCTCCGGTGGCGGCGTGTGGTGCGCCACCGACGCGCTGCTCCTCGACGAGACCCGCTTGCTGGGCAACCGAGCCCCCATCGGGGCCGGCGTGTATGCGGTGCCATCGCTGGCGGAGCTCGAGCTCGACGTACTGCGGAGCGTGTTCGCCGACAACGAGGGCACCCTGGAGGGTGGCGGCCTGCACTACGGCTCCGACCGGCAGGCGGCGGCGGACCAACCGGGCGACACGATCTCAGCTCGGGTTCGCAACACGGTCTTCGTCGGCAACAGCGCTCAGGTGGGGGCAGCGCTCCACCAGCATGACGTTGGGCACAACGACGTCGCGAACCTCGACTTCTTCCACAACGCCGTGGTGTACCAGCGAGCGGCTCTCCCCGAGGCCCCCGAGGCCACAGACCACGCGACGGTGCTGCACTTCGATGAGGGCCAGACGGTCGCTGTAGGTGTGGGCCTGGGCCTCAACTGGACCGACGAAGGGGTGGTGTGGGTCTCCGACGGCACCGACACGAGCTTCGGCGACGGCATCCTGTACGCCCACGCCATCGCCCGCGGCGACGACCTCGGCGATGTGTTCCACGAAGACCTCGACACCGCCTCGGTGGTCCCCCTACTCACCAACGTGCCCTATGGCGACGTTTTTGGCGACGCGCTGATCGCCTTCGCACCGCGGCTCGGTGAGTCGTCGGTCGACGCCGGCTTCTTCGAGTTCACCGACCTCGACGGCTCCCCGGCCGACATCGGCATCTGCGGCGGGCCCGAGGCCCCGCGAGCCTGCAAGCGATGGCGGATGGATGCCGATGGCGACGGCATGAGTGATGGGTGGGAGCTGTACTGGGGGCTCGATCCGTCGGCCGACGACACCGCCGACGACCCCGATGGTGACGAGGTCGACAACGGCGACGAGCACGGTCTGGGAACCTCCCCGTTCGTCATCGACACCGACCATGACGGCGGCGACGACAAGCTCGAGCGCTTCTCCGGCAACGCTGCCATCGACCACAACGAAGAGCTTCCCATCGCCGACGCGGGTGGGCCCTACGTGTTCACGGCGGGCAGCCTCGCCATCGTGACGGCACGGCAGTCCGAAGACCCCGACGGTGGGGTGTTGACCTACGAGTGGTCGCTGGCCAAGGTGCCCGCGGCGTCCACCCTCACCGACGCCGACCTCGTCGACGCGACGACCGAGGCCGCGTCGTTCATCCCCGACGTGCCCGGGCAGTTCGTGCTCGAGGTGGTGGTGACCGACGACGACGGGGCAACCGACATGGCCTACGCCGTGCTCACCTCGGCGAGCACCATCTTGGTGCCCGGCGATGTCGCGACCCTCGA
Organism: uncultured bacterium; assembly: GCA_965367245.1. GTDB lineage: Bacteria > Myxococcota_A > UBA796 > UBA796 > CBDUIC01. The sequence continues at coordinate 40,416 of CBDUIC010000051.1, forward strand.
CGAGGCGGTGGCCATGGCCCGCACCGGCGACACCATCCAGCTGGCGGCAGGCACCTGGCCCGCCGCGCTAAACCTCACGTCGAAATACCTCACCATCGCCGGCGAAGGCCCTGACACGACCATCCTGACGGGCGATGGGCTGGCCTCCATCGTGACCATGGACGGCGAGGCCGTCATCACCCTGCGCGACATCGCCCTGGTCGATGCGCGCGGGGGCTACGGCGGCGCCGTGGATTGCCTGCAGTCCACCTTGACGGCAGAGCGCGTGCGCCTGCAGAACAACATCGGCCAGTCGGGCGGCGCCATCGATCTGCGGGAGTGCACGGCCACCCTCACCGACGTCGATGTGCTCGACAACATCGTCTCCGGCGATGGTGGCGGGGTGCGCGTCAGCAACAGCGACCTGACGTGGGTAGGGGGCCGGGTGGCCCGCAACCGCGCCGACACCGGCGCAGGCGGCCTGTCGGTCGCGTCGGGTGGCACGGCGACGGTCACCAACGTGGTGTTCGACCGCAACTGGGTGCTGTTCTCCGGAAGTGGCTCGGCGGTGAAGGTCCATCAGTCAGAGGCCGACCTGGCCTACAACACCTACGTTCTCAATCAGGGGGGCTCCGGCGCCGTCGTGGCCTTCGGCACCGACAGCGACCTGCAGCTGTCGCACAGCCTGTTCGTCGGCAACGAGGCGTGTGCGCTGTACGAAGGCACGCTGCAGCCGCCCTACCTCATCACGGCCCCGCGCAACGGCTACTGGCAGAACGAGTGCTCCTCGAGCCCGCTGTTCCTCAGCGCGGGCATCTACCAGATCGACGGCGACCCGCGGTTCGTGGCCATCGACCCGTCAGGTGACGGCGACACCGACGACCTCCGGCTGCGCCACGACTCCCCCATGCGCGACGCTGGCCTCGGCTACGACCCCGACGGCACCCCGACCGACTACGGCGCCTTCGGCGGCCCGAGCGCCCCCGTCGGCTTCGACGGCTACTACACCGATGCCGACGGCGACGGCCTCGCCGACGCGTGGGAGCTCGACAACGGCTTCGACCCCCTGGTCGACAACACCGCCGGCGACGCCGATGGCGACGGCCTCACCAACCTGCAAGAGCACGACCTCGGCACCGACCCCAACCAGGGCGACACCGACGGTGACGGGGTGAGCGATGGTGCGGAAGACCTCGCGGGCGACGACCCGACCGACCCCTCCGACCACGCACCGACCATCGACGCGGGCGCGGATGTCGAAGATGCCGAGATGGGCATCGAAGTCCAGCTGACGGCGTCGGCCACCGATCCCGTCGTCCCCTACCCCTCGATCAGCTGGGACCTCGTGGAGGTCCCCGGCGGCAGCGCGCTGCAGACCAGCGATCTGTCGGGAGCGGGCCAGCCCACGGTCGGCCTCACCCCAGACCGCGGCGGCCGCTACGTGCTGCGCGCGACCGCCAGCAACGGCACCTCGACCGACAGCGACGACGTGGCGGTCTACGTGGCCGGCGACCTCGACGTGCCCGGTGACTACGCCAGCGTCGACGACGCCATCGAGGTGATTCGCTCGGGCTACACGCTGACCATCGGCCCCGGCACGTGGCCGACCAACAGCATCATTCGCCGCGATCTCACCATCGAGGGGTCGGGTCGCGACCTGACGATTCTCGACGGTGGCTACCGCGACCCCGTGCTGGTCACCACCACCGACGCCGACGTGCTCACCATCCGAGACCTGTCGATCACGGCAGGTCTCAACGGAGAGGGCGGCGGCCTCAAGATCTCCAGCGGCCTCGTCGCGACCCTCGAAGACGTGGCGATGTACGACAACATCGCCGTTCAGGGGGGCGCCATCTACAGCCAGGGCGACCTCGCCGTCGTGCGGAGTCGCCTGGTCGACAACGGCGCGACCTACCAGGGCGGCGCGGTGTACAGCTACCTCAACAGCGTCAGCACCCTGGTGCACACGACGGTCTCCGGCAACCTGGCTCTCACCCACGGCGCTGGCGTCTACACCCGCGACGCAGACCTGTACTGGGACAACGGGCTGTGCACCGACAACTACGCCGGCTACGGCGGCGGCTGCATCTTCACGCAGGGCATCGCCACGTCCACTACCCACATGCTGGAGCTGCGGCACCTCACGGCGGCGCTCAACGAAGCGGAGACATCAGGGAGCTTCTGGCAAGGGGCGGCCAACGACGGGCTCCACGTGTTCCGCGACCTCATCGTGGTCGACCACCGTGGCGCCGCCGCCTTGCAGACCTCCTCCTCCCTCGTCGACGTCGACATGGCCTACTGCGTGCTCGACAACTTCGAGTCCTTCGACATCGATGTGCCCGAGCCCACCCTCGGCATGTCGGTCGACCGCGGCGTGCCCGTGTTCGTGGATGTGACCGACGACCTCGACTGGTCCAACGACGACTACCACCTCGACCCGAGCGACCTGCTCGCCATCGACGCGGGCGACCCTGCGGGCACCGACGACCCCGACGGCAGCCCCCCCGATGTGGGCGCGTTCGGCGGCGAGCTCGGCGACTGGGTGCCCTGACAGCACGGAGCCTTGCCGTGGACCGACAAGGCTCGGCAGGCGGGTGGCGAGGCCGCGCTCCCTCCCTAGAGCCCGAGGTTGAGCCCAACAAGAGCGCTCTCGCCTACGCCCGCCCGCAGGGACTGTCCCCCACAACACAAGCGGCCGCCCCCCTGCTGGGGAGCGGCCGAGATGCGCCTCCATCGCCCCGGAAGGGGCAACGCAGCGACGGGAGCTAGGCGCGCCGGCGACGCAGGCCGAGCACACCCGTCAGCAGCAGCAGCAAGCCGCCGGCTCCGGCCGGAGAGGGCGTCGCCTGGCAGCCACACTCGGAGCACTCACCGACCGTGGGATCGCTGTCGTCACAGTCGCCGCCCACCGTGGTGGTGTAGGACGGGCCCGGGTCACAGCTGCGCAGTGCCGTGGCAGGGTTGCCGTAGCCATCGTTGTCGTAGTCTTCGTAGAGCAGCGGCGCGTCTTCGGGGTCGATGTCGATACGCGTGTCGCAGTCGTTGTCGAACCCGTCGCACGTCTCAGCGGCACCGGGGTTGATGCCGGGGTCGCTCTCGTTGCAGTCGCTGCTCAGGGTGACCCAGACGCCTTCGCTCAGCTCGGGGAGCTGCGACGGGTCGCACGCGTGGGTGCCGGTGTTGGGCTCGCCGGAACCGTAGGTGTCGCCGTCGATGTCGACGAAGTACTCGGGCGCATCGTCGGCGTCGAAGGAGTCGCCGTTGCAGTTGCGGTCGGCCACCGAGCAGTCTTCCACCGCGTTGGGGTTGACCGTGGGGTCGGTGTCGTCGCAGTCGGTGGCGTTGTCGACCCACGCCGTGCCCGGCAGTGGAATGGACTCGGCACCGATGGCCTCGTAGTAGGCACCGGTCGAGCTGTTGAAGCAGGCCTCGCGGGGAGCCGACGCCGCACCGAAGCCGTCGCCGTCGGTGTCGCGGTAGACCGTGATGTAGCCAAGCTCACCCTGGTCTGCGATGTTGTCGCAGTCGTTGTCGATGCCGTCGCAGATCTCGGCGGCGCCCTCGTTGACGTTGGGGTCGGTGTCGTCGCAGTCGCCGCCCACCGACACATCGGTGGGGTCGGCTTCGCCCGGACACATCAGCTGAGCGACCTTGCCTCCGCCGATGTCGCCGAAGCCGTCGCCATCTGCATCGTCGTAGTAGGTGGTGACGAAGCCTTCATCGATGGTGCCGTCGCAGTCGTTGTCTTCGAAGTCGCAGTCTTCGTTGGCACCGGGGAAGGTCTCCGTCGCGGCCGGGTGCCCGGGCTCGTCGAGGCAGTCGTAGAACGCTTCGAACCCGTCGCCATCGCGGTCGGGGTTGCGGTAGTCGGCCAGCTGGCCACCGCACACACCCATGTCGGAGTAGGCGCCGATGCTCGTGTTCGCGATGCTGGTCGGCTGTTCCTCGTTCGGGTCGCCGTTTCGCACCGCGGGCGAGTCGAAGTCGGGGCAGAGAACGTCGGGGTAGTAGTCGAAGTCGTTGACGTTCTCGCGGACATCACCGAAGTAGTAGTACTGCGGGTCTTGCTCGACGATGTTGTTCGGATGCAGCGGGTAGCCGCTCTCTTCACCGTTCGACGTGACGTTGCGCTGCTTGTCGACATCCCCCGGCTGGCACTGGTAGACATCGCAGTTCCAGTACCAAAGGTTGTATTCCCAGTCGAGATCGTCACCCTGCTCGAAGTTCAGCCCCGCACGGTGCATGACGCCGCCACCGTAGTAGGTGTGGGAGACGATGTTGTTGCGGAAGTCTGGCTTGTGACCATCGATGGCGGCGCCACCACCCGCGCCGATGACGACAATGGCTTCGGGCGTCTGGGTGAGCCCTGCGCTGTTCCGCACGAAGGTGTTGTTGATGATCTTCTGCTGGTCCTTGAAGTTGGTGGGCTGCAGGTTGTCGGGGTCGCTCGGGTCGTTCGACGGCCCCTGCACGAATTCCTTGTTGGGGCCGACGATGCTCGCCAAGCCGCCGCCCGAGTAGTACGACCAGTTCTCTGCGAAGAGGTTGTTGTACAGGTTGGCCCGCTGCACATCGGAGATGTACAGGCCAGCACCCGTCCAGGCGAGGTTGCCACCGAAGTCGTTGTTGAACAGCAGCACTTCAGAGTCGTTGAAGTCTTCGATGTAGGCGCCCGAGCCCCAGCCGTAGGCCTGCAGGAAGCCAGCGGAGTCGCCTGCCACCACGTTGTCGAACAGACCATCGAACGACGAGAAGGAGATGTAGAGCGTGACGTTGTTCGCGAAGACGGTCTCCTCGATGAGCACCTCATCGGCCTCCACATACAAGCCGCCACCGAACGAGCCGTTGCCGCTGTTGTTGGAGAAGTCGCTGCCGCGGATGTCGACCACGCCACCGCCGTACAGGTTGACGACGCCGAATCCACCGAAGTCGAGCACGGGGTTGTCGTTCTCGATCGTCAGGTTGGAGTCCACGATGGCCCCATCGATCGTCACGTCGCTAGCGAGGGCTTCGATGACCCCGATGTTGAACGTGAACTCCGTGCCCGTCACGGAGATCGTAGCCCCCGTCATGTTGACCACGTTGTCGAGGTAGCACTGGAACGAGCCGCCCACGAACTCCACCGTGCCAGAGCCCGTGACGGCAGGGATGGCATAGGCGCCGTCGACGCACGTGCTCGACACGTTGTCGACGATCAGCGTGGTGTCTGCTGGCAGATCGATGCTCGTTCCGCCCCAGCCACCGCCGAGGATCGTGAACTCGATGCCGCTAGGTGCTGTCAGCGCCCCTTCCGGTGGCAGGAAGTCGATGACCGTGATGGTGTCACCGTCGGCCAGTGCAGCCAGCGCCGACTGCATCGTGGGCTGCTGGAGGTTGGGGACGTTGAAGTTGCGGGCGTGCGCCGGCGAGAGGGCGGCGAGAACAAGTACGGAGACCATCGAGCATCCTCGGGGAGCTGTGGTGGACGGGAGAGCGCATCTTGCCGACCGGAGGGGGCCCGCGTCAACACGTGCTACCTCCGAATCGTACCGCACGCGAGCCCTGTGCGCGCGATCTAGCGAGTCGCTAAGCCCAACCACGCGTCGGCAGCGCCCGGCAGCAGCTCGCGCGTACCGCCCCCCCACACCTCCCCGGTGAGCGCGGAGGTGGCCGACGGCGCGTCGTACGACTGCGGCGCATCGCCCGCGTTGACGACCACCTCCCACCCGTTGGAGAGCACCCACCGCAGGATCGCTCCCTGCCGGCTGCCCTCGACCGCAGTCGCCAGCCTGGCATCGGCCATGGCTGCATCCAGCACCACGTCGCCGACCACTCCTCCTCCCCCTACGACCGCCATGACTACGTCGAGATCACCGCTTCCCACGACCCCGGCCTCCGACCACGCGTGGACCGCCCCCGCCTTGAGGAAGCGATCCTGGGGCGAAGCAGGACCTCCGATGAGGCCATCACCCTGCCCCAGCGATGGAAGCCAGGGCCCATCGACCACCACCAACGCGCCTTGGGCCCCTCGCTCTACGGCCGACATCGTGAGTGCGAAGGCCTCCGCATCGGGCAGCGCCTCGGCACGCAGCGACGGCCTCGCCGCCTCGGCCAACCCCTCTACCCGCAGGTAGTCGTACCCTTGCTCGACTCTCGCACGGACCGCCTCCTCCACCACGTCGCTGGCACCGGAGGCCAGCACGTCGAGCACGTGGTGCCCATCGACGATGCGGAGGGAGCCGTCGGGCTCGCGCAGGAACCAGCCCGGCTCGTCTTGCACGACAGGGTCGCCCACCGGCACCTCCAGCGGGCGAAAGGTGGTGCCTGCCCGAGCCCCAGCGGCCACGATGTCGGCCACCGCCTGCTCAGAGGGGGAGTCCACCACGAAGGTAGACCATGCCATCGTCTCCAGGGCCGACGGCAGCCCAGCGGCCGAGCCACGCCACGCTACGGGAAGTGCCGGCGGGCGGCGAGTCTTCTGCGCGCCGACCGACTGCAGCCAGCGGGCCCACACCTCCTCGGCCTCTGGCCCCACCGCCAGCATCATCGGGTCGAGGTAGACGAACCCGCCCTCCCCCAGTTCGACCTCGCCCACTTCCCAGACCACCTCGAGCGACCCGTCGGCCCCGAACGACACCGCGAGCTGAGACGACGCTGCGCTCAGGGCCCCGACCAGCGCTGCCCCATCGCCTCCCTGGACCATGCTGCCCCACCAGCTGTCGTCGCTGCCGGCAAAGCCGGGATCGGCGGTGGCAGGCAGCTCCTCGATCTGGCCCGGGCTGGTGCTGTGCCAGGGCAACCTCCAGCGCTCCGCCGAGCCGCCGCCGCGCACACCCCAGCGCCCCGAGAGGCGGACGCTGCGCACCGTCGCATCGGGGCTGTCGCCCGCGACCGAGGGCAGCACGAAGTCTTCGCCGACGAACCACTCCACGCGGTGCTCCCCGTCGCCTTCGACCGTCACCTCGACGAGCTCCAGGCCGGCACAGCCGGGCTCGGCTTGCTCGACGACGGCACCCTCGCCACCCGCCGCCGCCACGTCGAGGTCGCACCCCGCCACGAACGAGACATCGGGGGGCGACGTGCACGCCGCCAGCATGGCCCACCACACGGTCATCCCTGCATGCTAGCGCGCGTAGCCTGCGTCGGCTGACAATGGACGGAGAGCGGATTACTTCGGGCCCGGAGGTCAGGATGCTCCGAGCCAGCGAAGAATCTCCGCGGATGTTCGAGAGCGACATCGTCGACTTCTTCAGTCGCGTGCCGTTCTGGGTCGTCCCGCTCATCTACGTGCCCATGATTGCCGCGAGCCTGGCCTACGCCGTCGCGGTCGAGGGGCTTGCCCTGTGGGCCGCTCCAGCCTGGTTCTTTGCCGGCTGGTTCGTGTGGTCCCTCATGGAATACTGGCTGCACCGCACCCTCTTTCACTGGGTGCCTGCCGCTTCGTGGGGCGAGAAGTTCCACTTCTACCTGCACGGCGTGCATCACAAGTGGTTCAAGGATCGGTTCCGGCTGGTCATGCCCCCTGCAGCCAGCCTCGCCCTCGCGGTCGTGGTGGTGAGCGGCCTGACGGGCATCGGCATGCTGCTGTCTCCAGTCCTCGACGACAGCTGGGTGTTCGCCTTGTATGCGGGCATCGTGTTCGGCTACCTCGTCTACGACATGGTGCACTACTACATCCACCATGCGAAGCCGAAGTCCAAGATGATGCTGGCGTTGCGGTCGCACCACAACAAGCATCACCACAACAAGAAGTACCAAGAGAAGAAGTTCGGGGTCTCCATGACCATCTGGGACCACGTCTTCGGCACCTACGAGTGAACATGAGTGTCACCGACGAGGCCCTGCACGACATCCCGCCCGAGTATCGCGACCGAGCGGCGGCCCTGCTGGCGCAAGACCTCGAAGACCTCACCGTCCTGCGCGGCGAGCTCGACGAGTACATGCAGACGGTGAAGCAGGTATCGGTGATGGTGGAGATGCTCGACGTCGACACCGCCTTGAAGCTCGCTGGCGTGGTCCTCGCCCTGCTCGACTCCGACGGCCTCGACGACGAGAAGCGGCGGCTGGTGCAGATGGCCGCGCACTACCTCGTTCGTGAGGAAGACGACGAAGAGGTAACGGGCGTCTTGGGCTTCGACGACGACATCCAGGTGCTCAACGCCGTGTCGCGGGTGGTGGGGCGGGAAGACCTCGTCGTTCCCCTGCCGACGCTGCTGGCGTGAAGCCCCTCACCTCGCGCAAGCCGCGCGTGTTCATCATGGTCGGTCTCCCCGCCCGGGGAAAGACCTTCCTCGCTCGCAAGATGGCGCGCTACCTGTCGTGGCTCGGGTTCCCTACCCGGGTGTTCAACGTGGGCAACTATCGGCGTGAGCTGCTCGGCAGCCAGCAGCCGGCGGCCTTCTTCGACCCCGGGAATCCTGACGGCCTCGCCGCGCGGGAGCAGATGGCCCTCGCGGCCCTCGCCGACCTGTTCTCCTGGCTCGATGGTGGCGGCGAGGTCGCCATCTACGACGCGACCAATGCGGTGCGGGCTCGGCGCGACCTGCTCACGGCTGCCTGCCGGCAGCGCGGCATCGAGCCCATCTTCGTCGAGTCGGTGTGCAACGACGCCGCCATCGTGGAGCGGAACATCCGCGCCACCAAGCTGTCGATGCCCGACTACGCTGACGTCGAGCCCGATCAGGCCGTGGCAGACTTCCGTAAGCGCATCGCCCACTACGAGTCTGCCTACGAGCCGATGGATGAGCCCGACCGCAGTTGGATCAAGCTGGTCGACATCGGCGAGCGCATCGTGCTCAACCGCATCCGAGGCTATCTGCCGAGCCGGTTGGTCTCGTTTCTGTCCAACCTGCACCTCGAGCCGCGGCCCATCCTCCTGAGCCGGCACGGTCAGTCGGAGTTCAACGAGGTCGGCCGAATCGGCGGCGACACCTCCCTGACCGCCTCGGGGCGTGCCTATGCCGAGCGGCTGTCGACGTGGCTGCAGCACGAGCTCAGCGACGAAGAGGAGCCCCAGGTCTGGACGAGCACCCTGCGTCGCACCCGCGAGACCGCGGCCGGGCTGCCGTGGGGGACCAAGGCGCTGCGCTACCTCGACGAGATCGACGCCGGCATCTGCGACGGCATGACCTATGAGGAGATCGCGGTCCGCTGGCCCGAGGACTACGCCGCGCGCAAGCTCGACAAGCTGCGCTACCGCTACCCCCGCGGGGAGTCCTACCAGGATGTCATCCATCGGCTCGACCCTGTCATCATCGAGCTCGAGCGCCAGCGACACCCCGTGGTGATCATCGCGCACCAGGCCGTGCTTCGCTGCCTGTACGGCTACCTGACCGACCAGCCGCGCCAGCAGGTTCCCCACCTGGCGATGCCGCTGCACACCGTCATTCGCCTCCGCCCTTCCACCTACGGCAAAGACGAAGAGCGCATCCACCTCGGCGACTGAGCCCTCGCTAGCGGAGCCGGCACACGGGGTTGGGCTCGAACTGGGTGCACATCTTCGTCTGGTGACCCGAGATGTAGGTCTTGGCGAAGGTGGACCCCTGGAAGGTGACGGTGCAGCGCTCGTCAGGGGGCACGTTGTAGACGACGGCCTTGCCCTTCTTGAACTTCCCTCGCCCTCGATACCCGCCGGGGCAGTTGATCTCGACCGTGAAGAACAGCGCGTCGGGTGGGATGATCAGCGTGGCGGGGCCGGGGCCGGGGCCGGTGGCCAGCGGGTCGTCGGTGTCGACCTCGGGAGAGGCGAGCTACCGACACCACGGGGCGGCGGC
>CBDUIC010000052.1:0-49521 GCA_965367245.1 uncultured bacterium
TCCAGGCCCTCCAGCTGTGCGCGGGCGGCCTCGCGGTCGCCCTGTCGGGCGAGGAGCCGGGCTCGCGTGCACCGCACCTTGGCAGCCTCGACCGGGTCGTTGGCCTTGTCGAGGAGCACCTCGGCTTGATCGAGGACGGCGAGGCTGGTGGTGCCCCGAGGCAGCTTGGCGCGCTCTCGCTCGTGGAGGAACGCCCCGTGCATTCGTGGGGACCGCACCTGCCGCGACAGCCGAATGGCCTCCTCGAGGCATTCCACCGCCCGGTCGACGTGGCCCTGCTGGCTGGCGACGATGCCCTGGTTTCCGATCGCCAGGGCGTGGATCCACACGATGCCAGCCGACTCCGCCAGGGCCTGGCTGCGCTCGAAGTGGGGCAGCGCCTGATCCTCTCGACCGAGCAGGAGCAGGCAGTGGCCCAGGTTGCACTCGCCCAGCGCCTCGTCGGAGACCATGCCGGCGTCGCGGGCACGCAGGCGCGTCTCGTTCAGGGCGTCGACGGCCTCGGTGAGGCGCCCCTGCGCCGTCAGGCAGCTGGCGAGCTGGGCCAGGTCGCTGATCTCGGCCTTGCGGTCACCGACGGCGCGATGCAGCGCCAGGGCTTCGTGGATGCGGCGCTCGGCCTCGTCGAAGCGCCCACGTGCCCGATCGACCAGGGTGAGGTTGGCGAGGGAGGTGGCCATGGCTCCCTTCATGCCGGTCGCCCGGAAGCCGCGCCGGGCCTTGTGGAAGGCCTCCTCGGCCTCGTCGATGCGGTTGCGCAGGTTGTACAGGTTGCCCAGCGACAGCCATCCGTACGAGCGCTCGACGATGCAGCCCACCCGCTCCAGGCGGTCGAGACCTTCCGTGAGGTGCTGCTCGGAGGCGTCGGGGCGACCCAGCTTTCGCTCTGCGACCCCCACCGACACCAGCGCCCGGCCCTGCACGACCAGGTCGCCGGCGGCCGTCGATAGCTCGAGGGCCTCGTTGGCGACCGTCAGGCAGGCCTCGAGCTGGTTGTTGGCGTGGAGGTGACGCGCCTTCGCGGCCAGGACCGAGGCGCGCTGCCGTGGCGTCTCGGCGGCGTCGGCGGCCTCGTCGAAGCGCTCGGCGGCATCCTCGACCTGCGCGAGGGCGCACAGCAGGGCGGAGCGTCGGCGCACGCCCGGCACGCCCAGGGTCGCCGTCAACAGCTCGCCAGCCAGGGGTAGGGGGCCCCGGCGCCAGACGATCTCCCAGGCCGCCAGGCACGTGTGCTCGGCGACGGCCGCATCGCCTCGGGCGACCGCGCGTCGGCAGGCCGCGACGATGTCGTCGAGGTCGCGGGCCAGCTGTCGGACCCGAGCCTCCCCGCCGGCCAGCTGGAGCCCCTCGAGCCACGCTTCGTCGCCGAAGCGGGCGAACCAGGCGCCGTGGCGTAGCTCCGCGTCGCGCACGATCGCTGCGGCGCCCTCTTGCTCCCTCACGAAGTGGCGGACCGAGCGGTACATGCTCAAGCGCTGGGCCTGCTTGTTGCGCCGCACATGGAGCAGGCTGCGGCTCCACAGCTCGTCGACCAGTGCCAGGGGCCATGGTGCGTCGGGCCATGCCGAGACGTCGACGATGGCCTCGGCCGCCTCGACGAGGAAGGCACCCTGGAACACCGACAGCTGGGTGAGGGCTCGTCGGGACCACGGCGGTAGCTCGCTCCACGAGGCCTGGAGGATGCTCTGGAGCCCTCCGGTCACCCCCTCGCGGCTGCGCTGGCTCGCGGCGAGCTCCAGGCTCAGGGGCAGCCCCTCCAGCCCGTCGAGCAACGACGCCAGCTCCGCCTCGCTGGGCTGGTCGGCGCCGTCGGGGAGGGAGGCGAGGAACAGCTCTCGCGCCGGATCGGGGGCGAGGGTGCCGATCTCCATGACGACCTCGTCGTCGGCGCGCACGACCTCCCGCCCGGTGAGCAGCAGGCGCAGCCACGGCGCCTCGGCTCGCCACACCGGCAGCAGCTTCGCCACCACGTCGACGAGGCCATCGACACCGTCGAGCACCAGCAGCCCTTCCGTGCGGGACGCGAGGGCACGGGCGATGCTGTGGCTGTCGTGGGACTCGGTGAGCTTCAGGGCATCGCCGATGGCCGACAGCACCCCGATCCGGTCGGTGCAGCCGTCGAGCTCGGCCCAGGCCACGGGGCGCGCGCTCGAGGCCCAGCGGTGGGCGCAGTGGTGGGCGAGGCGGCTCTTGCCGATCCCCGCGATGCCCTTGAGCGTGACCCACGCGCCGGCGACCTCCAGGTGCTCTTCGATGGCCTGCACCTCGCGGGTGCGGCCGAGCAGCGGGCGGTCTTCGGGGCGAAGGCCGCCGGTGGTGCGGAAGGTGTGGGTGGCGTGCTGCTCGTCTTCGTCGCCGTGCACCGGGTGGCGGCTCTTCAGGGAGGCCTCGTAGCGAGCCATGACCTCCACCAGCCCGGGCCCCGGAGGCTCCGGGAGGGCCCGAAGCGCCTTGCCCAGCGCTCTGCCGTCGGCGTAGCGGAGGGAGGGGTCGGGGTCGAGGCAGCGGAGCACGACCTCGTCGAGCCCCGGCAGCGCGACCGACAGGGTCGCCTGGGCTTTGCGTGCCAGGGCCTGGGCCCCGCGGGCTGCTGCGCGCACCGCCGCTCGGCCCTTGGCCTTGTCGGGGCGGATCGGGGCGCGGCCGATGGCCATGGCCCACAGCAGCACGCCCATGGAGTACACGTCGGCGCGGGCATCCGGGGTGGCCCCGTCGAGCTGCTCGGGGGCGATGTACCCCGGGGTTCCCTGCACGTCGCTGGTGTCGCCTCCCTGCAGGCGAGCGATCCCGAAGTCGGACAGCTTCACCATGCCGGAGGGGTCGAGCAGCACGTTGCTGGCCTTGATGTCGCGATGCACCAGGCCTGTGGTCGTGGCGTCGACGTTCAGGTGGTGTGCATAGGCCAGGCCGCGACAGATCTGCACGCCGATCTCGCGCAGCGCCGTGCCCGGCAGCGCCCCCGTGGCGCGCAGCAGCTCGCGGAGCGTGGGCCCGGGTACGAGCTCCATCGCCAGGAACCAGCGGCCATCGTCGGCCCGGCCGAGCTGGTAGACGTCGACCAGGTTGCCGTGGCGCATCTGGGCGCCCAGGCGCGCCTCCCTGCGGAGGACCTCTTCGTCGCCCTGCCCGGCTTCGACGAGCTTGACGGCGACGTGCTTGCGGAAGCCGGCCGGGCCTTCCATCAGCCCGGCCCACACCTCACCCACCCCACCCGACCCGATGCGGTCGCGGAGGTGGTAGCGCTGGATCTTCGGCGGCCCCGTCACCCAGGCAGGATACCGCGGGCGCGAAGAGCGCGCGGAAGTCGGCTCGCCTCGCCCCAGGGGCGAGGTCGCTGCCGAGGCTAGCTGGGGCGATCCCGGCGCACGATGCTGCGCTGGTTGGAGGCCAGCACCCGCTTGCGCAGGCGGATGAAGTTGGGCGTGACCTCCACCCACTCATCGTCGTCGATGAACTCCATCGCCTCTTCGAGGGTGTGGATCTTCGGCGGCGCGATGACCGTCTTCTCGTCGGCGCCGGCCGAGCGGAAGTTCGTGAGCTGCTTGCCGCGGACGGCGTTGACGTTGAGGTCGTTCTCGCGGATGTGCTCGCCGACGATCATGCCCTCGTACACGTCGGTACCCGGCATCACGAACAGGGTGCCGCGGGGCTGGAGGTTGAACAGGCTGTAGGAGGTCGTCTTTCCGGCGCGGTCGGAGATGATCGCGCCGTTCTTGCGCCGCTCGATGGGCCCAGCGTGCAGATCCCAGCCGTCGAAGAGGGTGTTGACCACACCTTCGCCGCGCGTCTCGGTGAGCATCTGGCCACGGAAGCCGATCAGCCCGCGGCTGGGGATGCGGTAGATGAGGCGGCTGCGCCCGGCACCGTCGGCGATGAGGTCTTTCATCACGCCCTTGCGGGCGGCCATCTGCTGCGTCATCGCGCCGACGGCCTCGTCGGGCACGTCGAGGGTGACTTCCTCGTAGGGCTCGAGCTCGTTGCCCTCGTCGTCGAGCTTGGTGCGGACCTGCGGGCGGGACAGTGACAGCTCGAAGCCCTCGCGCCGCATCTGCTCCACGAGAACCGACAGCTGCAGCTCGCCGCGGCCGTACAGCTTGAAGGACTCCGCCGTCTCACCGGGCTCGACCTTCAGCGACACGTTGTGGAGCAGCTCGCGCTCGAGGCGCTCGCGGATCTGGCGGGTCGTGAGGAGCTTGCCATCCTGGCCCGACAGGGGGCTGGTGTTGATGGTCATCGTCAGCCCGATGGTGGGCTCGTCGACGGACACGCGGGGCAGTGGCTGCGGGTTCTCGCCGCCGGCCACGGTGTCGCCGACCGTGACACCCTCGATGCCTGCGATGGCCACGATGTCGCCAGCGTGCGCCTCGTCGACCTCGGTGCGCTTCAGCCCGTGCCAGGTGTACAGCAGGCTGACCTTGACGTTCTTCGCGCCATCTTCGAAGAACCATCGAGCTTGCTGGCCCTTCCTGAGGGTGCCGCCGCGGAGGCGACCCAGGCAGAGGCGACCGACGTAGGAGTCGTAGTCGAGGTTGGTGACCATGAGCTGTGGGTCGCCGTCTTCGTCGGGGGCGGGCGGCACGTGCTCGATGACGGCGTCGAGGAGGGGGCGGAGGTCTTCTGATCCGTCGCCGAGCTCCGCGTGGGCCACGCCGTCGCGCGCACAGGAGTACAGGACGGGGAAGTCGAGCTGGTCTTCATCGGCGTCGAGCTCGATGAACAGGTCGTAGACCTCCTGCAGCACCTCCTCGGTGCGCGCATCGGGCCGGTCGATCTTGTTGATGCACAGCAGCAGCGTGAGGCCGGCATCCATCGCCTTGCGCAGCACGAAGCGCGTCTGGGGCAGCGGGCCCTCCGAGGCGTCGACGAGGAGCATGGCGGCCTCGACCATCGACAGCACGCGCTCGACCTCGCCGCCGAAGTCGGCGTGCCCGGGGGTGTCGACGATGTTGATCTTGTGGCCCTGGTACACGACCGCCGTGTTCTTGCTGGCGATCGTGATGCCGCGCTCACGCTCGAGGTCCATCGAGTCCATCACCCGATCGACGACCGTTTCGTGGTCGGCGAAGGTGGCGGTCTGACGAAGGATGGCATCGACGAGGGTCGTCTTGCCGTGGTCGACGTGGGCGATGATGGCCAGGTTGCGGAAACCCATGGGGCCCTCCTAAGGGGAGCGCCGTCGTAGCCCGGGCCGTGGGGCCTGTCTCCTCGATGTCGGTGGCGTCTCGGTGACGGCGTCAGCGCCGTCTGCGGTACAAGGCGAAGACCGTCAAGAACAAGCCGGACACCCCTGGCAGACCCGTGGCGACCTGGCATCCGCCGGCGGCGTGCTCTTCGCGGAGGTCGCCATTGAGCGAGTCGTCGTCTTCCGTGTCGTCGTCGCCTTCAGCGTCGTCGTCGTCGTCGTCGTCGCCTTCGGTGTCGTCGTCTTCAGGGTCGTCGTCGTCGGTGGGGTCGGGGTCACCGGTGGGGTCGGGGGTGGTGACCTCGTCGACCTCCCATGGGATCTGCCCGGCGAGCCAACCGGCCCCGGCATCGTCGAAGTCGCAGCTGCCGAAGCCGTAGCTGCCTGTCTCGGGGAAGGTCTGCTCCAGGCCCTGGGACTGGCCGACGAAGTAGTACTCGTGGCAGCCGCCGCCGATGGCCGCCTCGGTCGCCCAAGCGGAGTACCCGGTCGCATCACCGACATACAGGCTCATGTCGTGACGCTCGCCGTCGAGGACCACGAACAAGGCGTCGGGGCCGGTGTCGAAGGCCCAGTCGGCGCCGAACTGCACGGTGCCCGAGGGGCTGGCGGGCAGGTGGATGCCCATGGTGATGGCGCGGGCTGGGGGGCTGCCGCTGCCGAAGTCTTGCGTGTAGTAGGTGCCCGAGACACCGGTGCCCAGCTCGTCGAAGCTGGTGCTCATGATGTTGGCGCGGTGCCCGCCGGAGCACATCCAGCCCTCGACTACGGCGCTGTAGGGCGAGCTGTAGCCCCAGGCGATGTTCTCGCCGATCGTGCTTCCCGAGTAGAAGCTGTAGATGCGGGTGCTCCACGACGTGCCGTCGTTGCTGTCGTGGTCGAAGTAGCCATCGACGTTCATATCGGTGGAGTGGTAGTTCGCCGCGGCGCCCAGGCCTTCGTTCCAGTACAGCGGCCACTTGGGCGACGACTCGGTGCTGCTGAAGCTGCCGAAGCTGCACGGGTAGTCGTCGGCGAAGGCCCCGGGATCGACCCGAACGGCGTTCGTCCAGAAGTGGACCTCACGCTCGGCGTGGGTCGGAAGGCCGTTGCTGGCGTCGCCGTAGCCCGCGAGCGCGGTGCCCGCGGCGAGTAGGGTCCCCATCCACCATGCCATGTCGCTACCTCCCGCACGGTCCCAGTGTAAGCGAGCATCGTGCCAGCGAGGTCAAGAGGCCGTCGAGGAAGGTGGGGACTCGGTTGTCGGGGAGGCTGGGCGAGTGCGGGAGTCCAGGTGGGGCAAAACGATCCCGGAGGGTGTGGCGGGTCGGCGACACCCAGCGGCCGCCGATCGGCTAGCCTGGGGCCATGCTCCCTCTGTTCCTGATGCTGGGCTGCGGCGGTCCCCCGGCGACCGAGGCGCCCGCGTGCGTGGCGTCGCAGGAGATCTGCAACGGGGTCGACGACGACTGCGACGGCAAGGTCGACGACGACGACGAGGGGCTGGTCGCGCTCCGCTACCTCGACCTGGATGGCGATGGGTACGGCGGGCAGGGCCTGCACACCTGTGCCGCCGAGGGCACGGTCGCGACCGGAGGCGACTGCGACGACGGCGACGCGAGCCGTCATCCAGGGGCGGAGGAGGTCTGCGGGGGAGGCGACGACGACTGCGACGGCTGGGTCGACGGGGCTGATCCGTCGCTGGTGACCCGGGTCGCACCCGACGCCGATGGCGATGGGCACGGCGACCTGTGGCTGGCGCGGCGTGGCTGCCCGGGCCCGGGCGAGGTGGCCGCCCCCGATGACTGCGACGACACCCACCCGGCGGTCTACCCCGGGGCACCGGAGGTGTGTGATGGGGTCGCCGACAACGACTGCGACGGGGTCGACGACCCCCTCGACGTAGATGCAGACGGCGACGGCGAGGGGGCCTGCAGCGACTGCGACGACGGGGATGGGGCGAGGTCCACCCGATTCGAAGAGCGCTGTGACGGCATCGACACCGACTGCGATGGCCTCGTCGACCTCGACGACCCCTCCGTGAACCTGTTCACCTGCGGGGGCTACTGCCCCGACGACACCCTGGAGGAGCTGCGCGAGTCGGCGGTGTTCGTGTCGAACACCTACAACCCGTGCCTGCTCGACAGCGAGGCCACCTACCTGTGCGACCCCGCCTTCGACAGCCACACGCAGGGCAAGCGCCTGCATCGCACGGTGCTGCGCACCGACCTTCCCCACCACCGCGACGAGCTGCTGCTGTTCTTGCCTCCCGGGCCTGGCGACAGCAACTTCAAGGTGCGGCAGTGGGCGGCAGCCATGGGCTACCGGGTGCTGTCGCTGGGCTACGCCAACGCCGAGAGCATCGCCGATCTGTGCAACCCCGTCGGCGACCCCTGCTACCACGACTTCCGCTACGAGCTGTTCAGCGGCGCCGACCTGAGCCCCCATGTCGAGGTGGGGCGAGGCGACAGCATGGAGCAGCGCCTGGTGCGGGTGCTCCAGCACCTTCGTGACACCGGGGTCGACGGCGACTGGGGGCGCTTCCTCGACGCCGACGACCACGTGCGCTGGGATCAGGTCGTGCTGATGGGGTGGTCGATCGGCGCAGGGCAGGCTGCCTTCGTGGGCAAGCTCGTTCCGGTGAAGGGGGTCGTGCTGCTGTCGGGGCCGAAAGACCGCGTCAACGACCCCGATCGGGTGCCCTCGAGCTGGCTTCGGTCGCCGGGGGCGACGGAGGGATGCCGTCACTACGGCGTGTTCCATGGCTCCGAGCCGCTGGTGGCCCACCCCGACGACGTGCTGCGTCAGGCCTGGGCGTCGCTGGGCATGCCGTTCCCAGCGATCGACCTCGCCGACAGCGTGGGCGGCGAGCAGACCCTGATCAGCACCACGCCCCTGGAAGAAGGGTGCTCGGGCCACAAGACGACCGGGCACGACCTGTGCCTGCCCGACGACTTCTACGCGCCCTACACCGCCATGCTGTGTGCCGCTGCCGACGCGCAGGCCTGCGCGCCCTGACGGCCGCGGCGGAGGCTACTTGAGCACGAACGGGTAGGTGGTGTTCGTGCCGCTCCCGCTCGTCGGCGGGAAGCTGATCCGGGCGATGGCCGCCTGCAGGCAGCGCTCGAGCTCGCTGCTCTTGAGGGTAGGCGGGCTGCGGATGAAGATCCCCGTCGCGTTGCCGGGCGCCTGGATGGTGAACTTCACGTCGACGCGGCCGGGGAGGGTGCCTGCCCGGAACATCGGGACGAAGCACTTCTTGACCTCGAGGTTGTTGGACAGCATCACGTGGATCACGTCGGGCGGCACCGTCTTCATCTGACCGGGCTGTGCGGCAGGGGCAGGCGCGGGCACGGGGACCGGGACCGGGACCGGCGACGGCGACGGCGACGGCCGCGGCGACGGGCTGGGGCTGCTCTTGGGCTTGGGCGAGGGCTTGGGCGAGGGCTTGGGCTCTGGCTCTTCGTCGGCCGCGTCGGTGCTTCCGTCGTCGGCCGGCTCGGGGGCGGGGGCGGGGGCGGGGGCCTCACCCGGTGCGGGCGCAGGGCTCGGCGCAGCGGCCACGGGCTCTGGGAGGGCCGGCTCGCCGCCCAGGTTGGGGTTGGCGAAGTTGATGTCCCATGCGTTGACGACCTTCTCCGCCGTCCACTTCGTGCCGACCATCGAGGTGGACATCACCAGCGCCACGATGAAGCCGAGCACCACCGACATCAGCGTCTTGGCGGGTCGGCGGCCGCGGCCTCCGGTGAGGAGGACCATGAAGGTGAGCACGCCGCCGCCGAAGGCGAAGGCGAGGCCGAACCACATCAGCAGCGCGTGGTTGTAGACCGACAGGACGGCGAGCAGCGACGAGCCGCACAGCGATGCCGCCGTGCCGAACAGGGCCCAGTTCAGGTCGGAGCTGGGATCGTGGGCGTCGGGGGCTCCGCCATAGAGCGGGGCGCCGCCTTGCGGGCTGTGCCGCCGCGTGACGCCCGCCTGGGTGCGCCGCGGGGCCGCCGGCATGGGCGTGCGCCGCGGAGGTGACGACGGGGTGCTGCGGCGGGCCGGAGGCTGCCGCGCGCCGGGGGGCGGGGCCTGGACCAAGGTGGTGCGCTGCGCCTCGTCGGTGGCCGGACCCGGCACCGAAGGGGGCGGGTAGCTGGTGGCCGGCATGCCGGGAGGCATGTCGGAGACCACGGTGGAGGGCCCGTCGAAGTCGTCGGGATTGCGGTCGTCGTGGCCGCCATCAGGAGCACGACCCGGGAGGGTCGACTCGTGATCGTCTTCGGGCATGGGCCGGGTGTGGCCGCCGTCGACCCGCGGGGGCGCACCCACCGGAGTAGGAGGCACGGCCGTGACCAGCGTGCGCTCCTCGGGATCGGCGCCGGGCTTGGGCCGCGGGATCAGCATGCGGTGGCCACAGTTCCGGCACGTGGCCTTGTTGACGGCCTTCACCAGCTTGGCGTCGGGCACGCGGTACACCGCGCGGCAGTTGTCGCAGACGACCTTCATCCAGCGTTCCTCGCGCGTGAGCGTGGGCGTGAGCGGGGCTTAGTATGCCCGTCGGGCATCGAGCGCAAAGGGGCGGTGCTACTCACAGGAACCGCTCGATCGCTTGGTGGAACTCGATCCGGTGGACCATGTCTTCGACATAGTCGAGGCGCTCGCTGTCCCACACGAGCAGGGGAGAGTCGTCCCAGCGCTCGATCCAGCCCTCGTACAGCTCGTTGAGCTTGCGGAGGTAGGAGGCCGGGATCGCCTGCTCGCTGGCCCGCCCACGCTGCTTGATCCGGCGACGGATCGCCCGCACGGAGCAGCGCAGGTGGATGAGCAGATCGGGGGGACGCAGGCTCTCTCGCATGGCCTCGTACAGCTCGAGGTAGGTCTCGAAGTCGCGCTTGGAGATCCTACGGCTGCGGGCCAGGTAGGTCGCGAAGATCTCCGCATCTTCGTAGATCGTGCGATCCATGACGAAGGTGCCTTCCTCACGATGGATCTGCAGGTGGAGACGCTGCTTGCGCGACAGGAACCAGACCTGGCTGTGGAAGGCCCATCGCTGCATGTCGGCGTAGAAGTCGTCGAGGTAGGGATTGTCGCCGAAGGGCTCGTAGACGGGCTTCACGCCGTAGCGCTGGGTGAGGTAGCGCACCAGGCTCGTCTTCCCGACCCCGATGTTGCCCGACACGGCGATGAAGCGATCCGCCATTCGGCTCTCTCCCCCTGCTCCGCGGGGGTGTCACACGGCGCGAGCCCTCACGCCATGCCGTGGCTCAGGAACCACGCCCGCGGTGGCCGCGTGCATGATGGCGGCCCACCCGATGAACAAATCGCCGAGGCGCGCGTAGAGTAGGGTCCCCAGGGAGATGGGCATGGTCATGTGGTGGTGGTGCGCGCTCGCGCTGGGGCAGGAAGAGCCCCCCGTCGAGGAGGGGGTCGAGCCGACGGAGGAGCCGGCGCCCTCCGAGGAGCCGGAGCCCGAGCCCGAACCCGAACCCGAACCCGAACCCGAACCGGAGGTGATCACCATCCCGCCGTTCTCCCTCGATGATGGCCTCGAGGGCTTCGAGGACGAGGCGCGGCGCTACGAGGGGGGATCTGACGGAGGCCTCGACGACATCCTGGTCGACTGGGGTGGGCCTCCCGTCATGCTGCGCGGTCGGTGGTACATCCGCCCGCTGCTGTCGTGGACTCAGCTGCAGGGCCCGTCGCGATCGGCGGCGGCGGTGCGGTTCGGCGCGGCCTTCGGTCGCCAGTGGTTCACGGCGGGCGCGGGCGTGGTCCAGGGGGGCGGAGGCCTCGACCTCGACGTGTCGGCCCCCGTCGGAGGGGCGGTGGGCTATCGCCTGCGCGGCAGCGGTACCGTCGGGCCGTGGCTCGGTCCGGTGGGCCTTCGGGTGGGCCCCGCCGCGCGCCTCGACCGCAGCGAGTGGGCCTCGGGCTCGATGCTCCTCGACACGGCGCTGTTGGTGGGCGCCCGCGCCACCCTGGCCTTTGATCTCGGTCCGCTCAAGCCCTACGTCGAGGTCGAGCCGGCCTGGGCCGTCACGGGAACCCGCCCGGAGGCCAGCGCCGTCACGGCCACGCTGCCGGTCCTCGGCACCGAGACGACGTGGGGTGCCGGCCTCGCCTACCACGCGGGCTGGATCGTGTGGTCGGCTCACGGCGACTGGGCGGAGACGGGCTTGGGCCGGATGCTGGAGATCGGGGTGGGGCTGCACGTGCGACCGGGAGGCAAGGGATGATCTGGTGGATGACGCTGGCGCTGGCCGCCCCTCCGGAGGGGGTAGACCCCGACGACTTCGACCGCTGGGAGGTCGCGGCCGACAAGGCCCTCGACGGCCCCGAGGGGTGCTGGGAGCTCACCGGCGCCCTGCGCGTCGACGCGGCCCTGCACTCTCCGGCTACGGCCTTCACCCGCAGCGACACCGCGCGCTTCGTGGCGACCGGCGGCTGGTCGGGGAGGCTCGACGCGGGAGAGTGGTCACGCTTCGACTACGAGCTCGTGTTGAAAGAGCAAGTCGACGACGACGACGAGACCTTTGAGATCCCGATCTTTCCAGTCATCGGGCGGATCGACCAGGAGGTGGTCAACCGGGCGAAGAAGGAGGCCGCCGCCGAGGAAGAGCCCGCAGACGACGAGGGGAAGGGCATCTCGATCTCGCTGGGGGGCGATCCCGACAAGAAGAAGAAGAAGGGTGACGAGGGCGACGAGCCGTCCGTCGGCGCCGGTGACGGAGCGGCCGGGGGGGCCGAGGCCATCAACCTGTTCCAGTCGTTCATCGATGCCTGGGAGCCGGCGACCGCCATCACCTTCGCGCAGTGGAGAGACGACGAGCGGTACATCGAGCTGCTGCAGGACTTTCCCATCTTCGAGACCCCCAACTCACCGGTCGTCGTCGTCACGTCGGTGTTCCCGGAGGGGGGCGAGGGCCTGTCGCGCCTGGATGCGCAGTTCCCCAAGCGGGTGAAGGTGGGCGAGTGGCCGTTCAAGGTCACACTGATGGACACGCAGTTCCACCTGCGACAGCAGCAGGTGGGGTCCACCTGGCTGCCACAGGTAGAGGGCTTCACATTGATGGCTGGCGTGCTCGGGTTCACCTTCGGCTACGAGCAGCAACTCACCTACGCCACGGCCCAGGCCTGCGTCAGCGAGCCCTAGGCTCCCCGCGTGGGGGGCCCCTCGTGTAGGATGCCGGCATGACCCAACAACAGCTCGATGCCCAGTGCGAGCGCTGGCGCCACGGCGCCCGCAAGCCGGCCTATTGCGTCAATCCCCAGTGCCCTGGTGTGGAGCTGGCGGTGGAGAGCGGGATGGATGATCTCGACGCGGCGCCCGACGTGACCGACGAGCTGGAGAACGTCGACACCGACTGAGGGGGGCCGCACAGGATAGATGCCTCGGATCCGGAGGCTCCGCGTGCACTACCCCCACCTGTTCCGCCCCCTCGACCTGGGCCATGTCGTGCTGCCCAACCGCGTGCTGATGGGCTCGATGCACGTCGGCCTGGAAGACCACGTGGGGCCGCTGTCCAAGCTTGGTGCCTTCTTCGCGCGGCGGGCCGAGGGGGGCGTGGGCCTGATGGTGACCGGCGGCATCGCCCCCAACCGCGAGGGCTGGCTCAAGCCCTTCGCCGCCAAGCTGTCGAACCGCCTCGAGGTGATGCAGCACCGCTACGTCACCGATGCCGTGCACGAGGCAGGCGGCCGCATCTGCATGCAGGTGCTCCACGCCGGGCGCTATGGCTACCACCCTCTGCAGGTGAGCGCGTCGGCCAAGCAGTCGCCCATCACGCCCTTCGGGCCGCGCAAGCTGTCGCTGCGCGGCATCGGGCGCACGGTGAAGGCCTTCGCCAACTGTGCGCTGCGCGCCCAGGAGGCAGGCTACGACGGCGTCGAGCTCATGGGCAGCGAGGGCTACCTGCTCCACCAGTTCGTGGCGGCGCGCACCAACGAGCGCACCGACGACTACGGCGGCTCCTACGACAACCGGCTGCGCTTCCCCCTGGAGGTGGTCCGTGCGGTGCGGGAGGCGGTCGGCCCCGAGTTCCTGGTGATCTACCGGCTGTCGATGCTCGATCTGGTCGACGAGGGGAGCAGCTGGCCCGAGATCGTGCAGTTCGCCCAGCAGCTCGAGCAAGCCGGCGTGAGCCTGATCAACACAGGCATCGGCTGGCACGAGGCCCGGGTGCCCACCATCGCGACCATGGTGCCCGCGGGCGGGTTCTCTTGGGTCACGGCGCGGCTGAGGGGCGAGGTCGGAGTCCCCCTGATCACGAGCAACCGCATCCACATGCCCGACGTGGCGGAGCGGATCCTGGCCAACGACGAGGCCGACATGGTCAGCCTCGCGCGGCCGCTGCTGGCCGACCCCGACTGGGTGGTGAAGGCGGAGCGCGGGGAAGACGATGCCATCAACACGTGCATCGCCTGCAACCAGGCCTGCCTCGACCACACCTTCAAGAACCGTCGGGCCACCTGCCTGGTGAACCCCATGGCTTGCCACGAGACGGAGTGGAAGGTGGTGCCGGTGCGGGCGCGTCGGCGGGTCGCGGTGGTCGGCGCGGGCCCGGCCGGTCTGTCGGCGGCGGCGGTGGCGGCGGAGCGAGGCCACGACGTGGTGCTGTTCGAGGCCCAGGGGCACCTGGGGGGCCAGTTCGAGATGGCGCGGCGCATCCCCGGCAAGGAGGAGTTCGCCCACACCTTGCGCTACTTCCGTCATCGCCTCGACGCCGCGGGGGTCGACGTGCGGCTGAACACCAAGGCCGATGCGTCCACGCTGGTGGGCTTCGACCACGTGGTGCTGGCCACCGGGGTGGCCCCGCGGGCCATCGAGCTGCCGGGCATCGAGCGGGCGGTGTCGTACGCCGACGTGCTGATGGGGCGGGCCGAGGTGGGCGACCGGGTGGCGATCATCGGGGCTGGGGGCATCGGCTTCGACGTGGCCGAGTTCCTGCTGCACCGCGAGCACCCCAGCGACGACGACTACTACACCACCTGGGGGATCGATCGCACCCTGGAGGCACGCGGCGGCTTGCTCGAGCCGGCGCCACGCCCTCCCGACCGGCAGATCACCCTGTGCCAGCGCTCCAAGGGCAAGCTGGGCGCAGGCCTGGGCAAGACCACGGGCTGGATCCATCGCCGCTCGCTGAAGCTGCACGGGGTGACGCAGCTGGCGGAGTGTCGCTACGAGCGCATCGACGACGCTGGGCTGCACCTGACGGTGGCCGGTGAGCCGCGGGTGATCGAGGCCGACACGGTGGTCGTGTGCGCTGGGCAGGTGTCGCAGCGTCAGCTGGAGGGCCCGCTGCAGGCGGCGGGGGTCGACGTGGCCCTCATCGGCGGTGCCGAGCTGGCGGCCGAGCTCGACGCGAAGCGGGCCATCGCGCAGGGCGCGCGGGTGGCGAGCGACCTGGGGTGCTGAGCTGGGCGCTGGGCCTCGCCCTTGCCCAGCCGGCGGCCGATGAGCCGGGTCGGTGGTACCCCGACGTGTACCAGGCCCGAGGAGCCGATCCTTCGCTGAGCGACGCGGAGCAGGCACGTGCCGCCCAGCTCGAGGCCCTCGGCTACTCGGCCCGGGGCGATGGGCCGCCGGGGCGTGGGGTGGTGGTGCGCGAGGCGGCCGCGGGCGAGGGCGCGGTGCTGCTGACCCACGGGCATCGGCCGGAGGCCGTGGTGATCACGCTGCAAGGCGAGGTCCTCCATCGATGGCACCTGCCGATGCAGCATGTGTGGCCCCACGAGCCCGACCTGCTCCAGCACACCTCCGCGACCCACTGGCGGCGGGTGGCGCTGCTGCCCGACGGAGGGCTGCTCGCGATCCACGAGGGGATCGGCGTGGTCTGTCTCGACCGCCACAGCCGGGTTCGGTGGGCATCACGCAACCAGGCGCATCACGATCTGGTGGTCGATGGCGACACGGTGTGGATGCTGACCCGGCGTACGCACCCCCGCGCCGAGGGTCTGCCGGTGCTGGAAGACTTCGTGGCCCAGCTCGACCTGGCGACGGGCGAGGAGCGGCGGCGCTGGTCGGTCCTCGAGGCGGTGCAGCGCTCCGCGTGGCCGCAGTGGGCGCAGCCTGCCGCCGACTCGGGGGACGTGCTGCACACCAACTCGCTGCACCTGCTGGCCGACGGGGAGGTGCTGCTGGGCTCCCGCGTGCACGACGCGCTGCTGCGACTCGATCCGGCGACGGGCCAGGTGAGCTGGGCGGCCACGGGGCCCTGGCGGCGGCAGCACGATGCGGAGATCGGCCCCAGCGGTCGGCTGTGGCTGTTCGACAACCAGGGGCCGGGGGGAGGGCGGAGCCGGGTGCTGGCCCTCGACCCACGTGGGGGCTCGGTGCTGTGGTCGTGGGGGGCCGACGAGGGGCTGTTCAGCGAGGTGCTGGGGGCGGTGCAGGAGCTCGACGACGGGAGTGTGCTGATCACCGAGTCCACCCGGGGCCGCGCCCTACAGGTCGCTCCGGATGGCTCCGTGCTGTGGGACTACCGAAGCCCCCATGTGCGGGAGGGGCAGGTGGCGGCGCTGCTGGAGGCCTTGCGGCTGCCGGAGCGGCCGGCCTTCCTCGACTAGTCGACGTAGCCGAGGCTCTCGAGCCAGCTGGTGGTCGCCTCGTCGAGCTCGGGGCCGCGGCTGAGGGCCTCGAGGCGCTCCAGGGCGGCGTCAGCAGGTGGGAGGACCTCGGGGAAGCGCTCGTCGGCGTCGGTGGCGAGGTCGACCCTCCAGTGCCGGCCCGCACCGAGGATCTGCTTGTCGGCGCCCTCCCGCACCGCATACTCCGGCAGCGACGGGCCCAGCATCAGGGCGGGGCGTGCCTCCTGGCCGGTGGTGAAGCTCTCGATGGGCAGCGTCCAGGGGGTGTCGACGTGGCCCGCGAGGCTGCTGGGAGGCGTGAGCCCGGCGAGCCGTCGCAGCTCTTCGCCCACCAGCCAGCTGGGAACGGGATGGTGGACGTCGCGATCGCTGGGCACGCCGGGCCCCACGACCCACAGCGGCACGCGCAGCGTCGCCTGGAACACGTGGCGGCCGTGGTTCACCGGGTAGCCGTGCTCGCCCAGCGACTCGCCGTGGTCGGCCGCGACGACGATGGAGGCGTCGGCAGGGAGCGCCGCGACCAGGCGCCCGACCAGCGCGTCGACCTCCCGCACCTCGGCGGCATACTCGAGGTGGGCCCGCTCGAGGCTGCGCGGGCCGCGGAGCCCCGGAAAGCCACCGAAGCCGAGCCAGTGGCGGCGCCAGGCACCCCAGTGCCGCGTCCACCACGCGTCGCCGTGGCCGGGGTCGCGGTCGTACAGCTCGTCGGCGGGGGAGCCGGGCGGGTCGTGGGGGGTGTGCGCGTCGTACAGGTGCACCCACAGCAGCGTGCCCCGTGGGTCGTCGCCGAGCCAGCTCAGGGCCCGGTCGACCACCCTGGCCCCGGGTCGCTGGGCATCGCGGGGCCACCAGCGCTCCATGGCGAGGGCGCGGAACGGCGGCAGGTCGCGCAGGGAGTGCAGGGGTGAGAAGCGGTCGTCGTAGTGGTCGAAGCCACGGTGCAGGCCGATGCGGCGGTCGAGCACCTGGGAGCCGAGGAAGGCCCCGGTGCGCCAGCCTCGGGCGTGCAGCTCCTCGGCCACCAGGGTCGCGTCGGGCCCCAGGGGCTGGCCGTTGGCGCGAACGCCCAGGTCGCCCGGGAAGGCGCCGGCGAGCAGGCCTACGTGGGAGGGCCCGGTGACCGGGGCCGGTGCGACGCCCTCGTGGAACAGGACCCCGCGGGCGGCCAGGGCATCGAGGTGTGGCGTGAGGGCGGCGAACCGGGCGCCGCCGATGCGCCCGACGTGGTCTGCGCGGAAGGTGTCGAGGGTGATGAGCACGATGGGCGGGTGGTCGGGCGGCTCGGACGCGCGCGGAGGGCTGGGGAAGGCCGAGGGCAGGGCGCTGAGGCTGGCGAGCCAGGCGAGGGCCGATCCCGCCGCCGCGACGCGGCCCAGCAGGTGCCCGACCAGCGCCGCACCCAGAAGCAGCAGCGCGCGCTGCCACCACGCGTCGAGGTCACGACCGATGGCGGGCCAGGCGAGGGGCACCAGCAGCAAGCCGCTGACCAGGCCCAGGCTGTGCCCCCACCGCGCCGGCACCAGGGTGGTCAGCAGGAAGGGGGACCACGCCAGCAGCCCCCAGGCCAGCAGGGGAGCGTGGTCCCCAGGGAGCAGGGCGACGGGCTGGGTGAAGGCGACCCACGACAGCTGGGTGAGGGCCACCACGAGCAGCGTCGCGACGAGGAGCCAGCGCCAGGGGCGCGAGGGAGGGTGGGCGGACGGCGCGAGGGCCGCTCTCAGCAATCCCAGATGTCCAGACAGTCGTCGTACTCGATGTCGTCGTCGTCACAGGTGCGCGTCGCCTCCCGGTAGGAGTCGAGGCACTTGTCGGCCTCGTCGGGCTCGAAGTCGCACTCGTCGTTCAGGTCGTCGTAGAAGTCTTCGTTGTCATCGATGTAGTCGTCGATGCAGTCGGCCATGTCGTCCCAGTTGTCGACGAAGGTGCCGCGGTAGCACCGCTCGGTGTAGCCGCAGGTGGCTCGCGCGGCCTTGTCGATGAAGTTGTCTTCGCTGACGCCGCAGCCGAGCAGACCGCCGAGGACCGTGGCTACCACGAGCAGCCGAGAGAGCGGGAACATCGTCACCTCCGCCCCTATCGAGAGGCCGGCGCGTCATAACCCCGGCCCCCTTACCTGTCGGCTTCTCGGCTGCTACGCGGGCCTGAGGGAAGCGGCGGCGCCGGTTTTGGGTCACACTGTGTATAGAGCGACCACCTCGTCCCCCCCGATCTCGCAGCCCCCGGCCCTGTCGTCCCGCGTTTGTGGGGCTGCTGAACGAATCGCGGACGCACCGGAGAAGAGCCCGCATGGCTCGCATCAGCAATCGATTCCTGCGCGAAGGGCGCCAGCTCCCCTCGGAGCTGGTGGAGGCTCGTGACGGCATCAAGGCCCTCGCCGAGGGCTACGGCCTCGACTTCTTCGAGACCATCTACGAGATGGTCACCTACGAAGAAATGAACATGCTGGCCGCCTATGGCGGCTTCCCGACGCGCTACCCGCACTGGCGCTACGGCATGGAATACCTGCAGATGCAGAAGTCGTACGAGTACGGCCTGTCGAAGATCTACGAGATGGTGATCAACACCGACCCGTCGTACGCCTACCTGCTCGACAACAACCTGGTGGTCGACCAGAAGCTGGTGATGGCCCACGTGTATGGCCACGTCGACTTCTTCAAGAACAACAGCTGGTTCGCCCCCACGAACCGCCGCATGCTCGACCAGATGGCGAACCACGCCACCAAGATCCGCAAGCTGATGGATCGCCACGGCACCGCCGAGGTGGAGCGGTTCATCGACATGGCCCTGTCGATCGACAACCTCATCGACCCCTACCTCCCCCACATCCAGCGGATGCGGTCGGTCAGTGAAGAGGAGCTCGAGGCGGCGGAGAGCGATGGCCGCGTGGGCAAGCTGCGCACCGAGCGCGCCTACATGGAGCCCCACATCAACCCGCCGGAGTTCCTCAAGGCGCAGCGGGAGAAGAAGGAGGCGGAGTTCGCCCGCATGCGGCACTTCCCCGAGGAGCCAGTGCGCGATGTACTCGGCTTCCTCCTGCAGCACGCCGATCTGCCCCGTTGGAAGCAGGAAGTGCTGCAGATCATCCGCGACGAAGCCTACTACTTCGCGCCCCAGGGCCAGACGAAGATCATGAACGAGGGGTGGGCCACCTACTGGCACACCAAGATGATGACGCAAGACATCCTGAGCGACGCCGAAGTGATCGACTATGCGGATCACCACTCGGGAACGGTCTACCAGGCCCCGGGCAAGCTCAACCCCTACAAGATGGGCGTCGAGCTGTATCGCCACATCGAGGAGCGCTGGAACAAGGGCCGCTTCGGCAAGGAGTGGATGGAGTGCGAAGACCCTCGCGAGCAGGCTCGCTGGGACACCGAGGCCGGCCTGGGTCGCGACAAGATCTTCGAGGTGCGGCGCACCCACAACGACATCACCTTCCTCGACACCTTCCTCACGGCCGACTTCTGCCGGGAGCAGGGCTTCTTCACGACCAAGTACGACCCCAAGACCAAGCGCTGGCAGATCGACAGCCACGAGTTCCGCGACGTGAAGACGCAGCTGCTGCAGATGCTCGCCAGTCGCGGCACGCCCCGCGTGTACGTGGTCGACGGCAACTTCGCGAACCGCAGCGAGCTGCTGCTCGCGCATCAGCACGAGGGGCTCGACATCCAGCTCGACTGGGCGTCGGTCACCCTGGCCAACCTCGTGGGCGTGTGGGGGCGGCCCGTGCACCTCGACACCCTGCTCGAGGGCAAGCCCATCCGGCTGACCCACGACGGCACGGAGGTCAGCCGCGAGGCGAGGAAGGAGACGGAGGCAGACAGTGAGTGAGCTCGACAAGGCCCTCGACGCGCTCGACGGCGAAGGGGTCGTGCAGGTCGACCGTGGCTCCCACCAGGCAGAGGTCGAGGTGGCCGACGCCGGGCGGCTGGGGGTGTCGGTGCGGCGGGTGCGGGTGCAGCGGTCCGAGCCGGTCGACATCGCTCAGGAAGCCATGGAGCTGCCGAATCGCCTGCGGTCGCTGCCCGAGAGGGTCACCCCCGT
Source organism: uncultured bacterium (assembly GCA_965367245.1). Taxonomy (GTDB): domain Bacteria; phylum Myxococcota_A; class UBA796; order UBA796; genus CBDUIC01. Next base: position 19,781 of record CBDUIC010000052.1, read on the forward strand.
AGAGGTAGACCCCACCCTCGGCGGGGCACGGCTTCGCACCGACCCCGACGACCTGCGGGGCGGCGAGTTCTTCGAGGTCGACGTGTCGGCCGACGAGACCACCGTGCAGCGCACCCGCATCGACGAGGAGGGGGATCGGCACAGCGCCGACTTCACCCTCACCCGTGAGCAGCTCGATCGGCTGATCGACGAGGCGGCAGGCCCGCCATCCTGACCCTCCCGGTCAGCGGGCCAGCGGAGCGCTACGATGGGGGTGGACCCCCTCAGGCGGAGGCACCGATGGGCTTCTTCGACGACCTCGACGCGCAGGTCGGTGACATCCCGGGCACCGAGGCGCAGCAGCCGCTGTCGGCAGGCGACTTCGGCCCCGTGCTCGACAAGCTACGCGGGGGCTGGGTGCAGACCCTTCGCCGCGCCGAGCCCATCGGGCGCGACTCGGCGGCCGCCCAGTTCCAGGAGGCAGAGCTGCGCTTCGACGGCGACCGCTTCTTGTGGACGACCCGCCTCGTCGAGAAGCGCGGCCGCACCGACACGAACGTGCTGCGCGAAGACGTGCGTCGCCTCGACGAGCAGGGGTTGCTCGACGCCTTCGGGGAGCATCCGTGGGTCGGGCAGGCCGCCCTCGAGGCAGCCGGCGTCGATCAGAGCCGCCCCGACTTCTAGCGTCAGGGCGACCGACGGATCAGGGGGCGTCGCACTGCTTGTCGTACACATCGGCGGTGTTCCACGTGAACGTGTCGATGGTGGACGCCAGGCGGATCTGGTTGTTGCCATTCACGTCGCGCTCGTCGTACCACAGCGCGTAGTCCATGGTGCCGATGCGCAGCACGTCCCAGTGGCGGAAGGCATCGTCGCCCGTCCACTCGAAGAACGGGGTGAGGCCGAGAGTCCAGGTGCCGGGCTGGCCGGTGGTGGAGATGGCCTTGCCCAGCCCCCCCGTCTTCACGTTGGCGAAGCTGGTGTCGCGGCCACCGACGAAGCTCTCGTAGGGCAGCGCTCCACTGTCGCGACAGGCCAGGGCGTTGGAGAAGAACTCGTCTTCGACCCAGGTGGTGGACAGCGCCGTGCTGCTCGTCACGTCGAGGATGATGCCGCGCTCCGTCCACGGACCAACGGCCGCCGGCGCGGTGGCGAGCTCGATGTTCGGGTAGACGCCGTAGCTCATCAGCCACGTGGTCGACCCCGACGTGTTGGTGTAGCGCAGCGGCTTGGGGTAGCCGAAGTTGGTGTCTTTCGGGATCACGGGGGCCGCGGCGAGCTGCTCGTCGATGAACACCCCGAGGGTGTTGAACCGAAGCCGGTAGCGCCCGATGCCGGTGTACTGCCCGCAGCCCCAGCTCGGGTTGGGGTTGACGGTGCATGCATCGTCGGCCTGCTCGCCCTTGAAGAACACCTGGATGACCCCGCCCTGCGGCGTCTCCCGGTACATGGCGCCCGGATGGGCGGCGACGCAGCTGTGGAACGTCGGGTTGGCGTTGTTCGGATCCGGGGCGATCACCGGCGTCGGGCGGACCGACCAGGTGATGCCGTCGGCCGACGTGGCGCTGCCGATGCCCCAAAGCCCGGCGGGGCAGTCGGGATCCGTCGCCGTGAGCCGGCTCTCGAAGAACATGTAGTACAGGTTGGTGCGCGTGTTGAAGATGACCGTCGGCGACCCGATCGTCTCGCCCCAGGGCACGTCGGCGCCGGTGAGGAGGACGCTGGGGTGGATGTCCCAGTCGGAGGGCTGCTGGGCAAGGGCTGGCCCCGTGAGGAGGGCCAAGGAGAGCGCGGTGATCATCGGGAGAGCTCCTGGATGGGCTTTCGAAGCGTCAGCATAGCGTATGGACCGCGAAGTGTCCGTTGTCGCACCATCGGCTGGGTCGGCCGCCCACTTGAGGCCTGCACGGGGTCAGCGATCCAGGGCCACCGCTCCGAGCACGGCCGGAACCGGAGCGAACAGCAGGGGCGCGAAGCACAGCGCGGCATCCACCCAGGCCCGACTCCACGGCGGGCTGTGCTGCACCCCCGCCATCGCGAGGTCCGGCCAGAACGAGGCGAGCCCCACCAGCGCCCCGAAGCCCAGCATCCCGATCCCCACGGCCTTTCGTTCCCCTGTCGGCATGTTGCCCTCCGTGCCGGGGCATAAAGCAAAGAAGAGGCCGTTCTTTGCCTCGCTTTCCTGGTGGACTGTGCGCCGGCTGCGACATCGCATGTCGCCGGGTCCTACAATGAGTGCATGTCACTCTTTCGCACCGACGCCGAGCGCCGACGGGCCGAGCACCTCGCGGCGCTGCTCGAGGCCAACCCCTTCCTCGAGGAGCGCGCCAGCTCCGAGCGCGCGGCCCTGGGCGCCGACTTCGTGCCCGGCGCGGCCGTGTGGAGCGCCGGCGAGGATGTCGACAACCCCAACGTGGAGCGGATCGCTGCCGTCGCCCTCGACGACGTGGAGCGCTGGCGGCGGCGGCTGGTGGCGCAGCCGGCCCCTCCCGACGAGGTCGCCCTGTACGCCCGGGTGGCCTTCCTGGTGCTCTACGAGCTGTCGTGGCCCGACCTGATGGCGGCCACCGAGGCAGCTCCCACCGCCAAGGTCGAGGGCTGGCACGAGTTCGTGGAGAGCCACCGCCGCCTGCTGCTCGAGCCCGGGGCCGCGTCGGACTCGCCCGCACACCTGTTCGCCTGTATCTACCAGGTTCGCCGTGCCTTCCAGGTCATCTTCCACACCCTCGCGGGCGGCTCGGCCCCGGCGGCGCGGCTCCGCGCGGAGGCCTGGCGGTCGGTGTTTGGCGTGCATCCCGCCCGCTACCGGCGGTTCCTGTACCGGGCGCTCCCCGAGGTCCCCACCCTGATCACGGGGCCCACGGGCACGGGCAAGGAGCTGGTGGCGCGGGCCATCGGCGAGTCGGGGTACATCCCCTTCGACCCGCACCATGCCTGCTTCGTGGCGGCGCCGCAGGTGCGGTCCATCCACCTGTCGGCCATCCCCCAGACCCTGGTGGAGTCGGAGCTGTTCGGGCACCGGGCGGGCGCGTTCACGGGTGCGGTGGCCGACCGCGCCGGCTGGCTCGCGGATGTGCCACCGGGCGGCGCGGTGTTCCTCGACGAGATCGGCGACCTCGATCCCGTCGTGCAGGTCAAGCTGCTCCGGGTGCTGGAGGCCCGCCGGTTCACCCCGGTGGGCGACACCCACTCCCGCCCGTTCACCGGCAAGGTGCTGGCGGCCACCCACGTCGACCTCCCCGCGGCCATCGAGGGAGGCGCCTTCCGGGAAGATCTGTACTTCCGCCTGTGCGGCGACCAGGTCCACACCCCCTCGCTGCGGGAGCGCCTCGACGATGCCCCCGACGAGCTGCGGCAGATCGTGCGCTCGCTGCTGGAGCGCACCGTGGGCGATGCCGCTGCGGAGCTGCTCGACGAGGTCACCGCGCAGGTGGTGGCGGATCGCGGCGAGGGCTGGCCGTGGCCCGGCAACGTGCGGGAGCTGTCGCAGTGCGTGCGGCGGGTGCTGGTGCAGGGGCACTGTCGCCCCGACAGCGCGGTGCCCGGCGGCGACCTGGCCTCGCTGGCCGCCGAGCGGCGGTCGCTGGCCGAGGTGCAGCGCGACTATGCCCGGGAGGTCTACCGGCGGGAAGGCAGCTACAAAGCCGCCGCCGAGGTGCTCGGGGTCGACTGGCGCACGGTACGGTCCCACGTACAGGCGGAGGGCGCATGATGTGGTGGCTGGCAGCGTGGGCGTGGGCAGCGCCCGAGGTGGTGGTGCTCGGCATCGCCCAAGACGCAGGGCATCCCCAGGCCGACTGCCGCAAGGAGTGCTGTCGGGCGGCCTTCGACGACCCCGCCGCGGGCCACCGGGTCGCGAGCCTGGGCATCGTCGACGGCGACCGGGCCTGGCTGGTGGATGCGACGCCGGATCTGCCGCTGCAGCTGCACGACCTGCTCGGCACCGAGCGGCAGCTGGCCGGGGTGCTGCTCACCCACGGCCACATGGGGCACTACACCGGCCTGATCCACCTGGGCCGCGAGGCGATGGGCGCCGATCACGTGCCGGTCTACGCCATGCCGAGGATGGCGGGCATGCTGCTGGGCAGCGAGCCGTGGGCGCTGCTCACCCGGCTGGGCCACGTCGACGTGCAGCGGGTGAGCGCGGGGGAGCCGGTGGTGCTGTCGGAGTCGGTGCGGGCGACGCCCTTCGAGGTGCCCCACCGCGACGAGCTGAGCGAGACGGTGGGCTGGCGCATCGAGGGCCCCACCCAGACGGTGGTGTGGCTGCCCGACATCGACAAGTGGGAGAAGTGGTCGACCCCGCTGGAGGAGATGCTCGCTGAGGTGGATGTGGCCTACCTCGACGCCACCTTCTACAACGACGGCGAGATCGTGCGCGACATGAGCGAGGTCCCCCATCCCTTCGTGGTCGAGACCATCGCCCGGCTGGCCCATCACCCCGAGCTGCGCGCCAAGGTGCGCTTCGTGCACCTCAACCACACCAATCCGCTGCTGCAGCCTGGCGACCCGTCGCGGGCGGCGGTGGAGGCGGCGGGGCTCGCGGTTGCGGAGGAAGGGGAGCGACAGCCCCTGTGAAAGGGCGTGAAAGAGCCTGAGCGACGGCGCCTTCGTAGGCTGGCTCGATGCGCCTGCTCCCCCTCCTGCTCCTCGCGGCCTGTGGCGACCCGACGCTCTACCCCAAGTGGGGAGGCGTGGTGGGCACCGTCGCCCCTGTCGACACCGGCCTGCTGCCTGTCGTAGCCCTCGCGTGTGGGCGGTCCGACGAGGGCACCGTGGCCCAGCTCACGGTGGTGAACGAGGGGCCCGAGCCCTTCGAGCTGTTCACGGTCGACGACGGCTGCAACCAGGTCTTCCAGGTCGTGCTTCCCCCTGGCGAGGTCCACCTCACCACGGTGGCGAACCACCTGGCGTGGGCGGTCTACGACGGGTCGGGCCGGCGCGTCTCGACCTTCGGGCTGCCCTCGGGCTCGGGCGTGCAGTGGGTGGAGTACATCCCATGATCCGGTGGACCCCCCTCTGGCTCGTCGTCGCCTGTGCCCATCGGGTGGCCGACGATCAGCCCTGCTTCGAGGCCCAGGTGGCCATGGCCGCGCGCCTGGAGGACTGCACCGGCGACACCGAGCGGGCCCTCGAGCTGTACGACCAGGTGGAGGTGGACCACACCTGCGCCTTCGCCGACGACCCCCGCTTCGAACCGGAGGGATCGGCCGTGCAGGCCGGTGCCTACGAGTGCGCCTTCGCCATCCGCAACCTGGCCTGCGAGCTCGCCGAGGCCTACGACCAAGACGTCGACCAGTGGTTGACCGCGGCCCCCGTCTGCCAGTGGCTGTGGGTGGCGAAGTGATGATGCTCACGCTGTGGCTGTCGCTGGCCTGGGCCCAGGAGGAGCTGTTCGCGGAGGCCTGCGACATCACCTACCCGATCGCGGGCACCGCCGGCTTCGACAACGCCCGGCAGGCGGTGCGCATCAACGCCAACACCTACGCCGCCGGTGCCTTCGCGCGACGTCGGATGCGCAAGCAGGTGATCATGGCGATGGACGCGCACTCGGTCTACGGCGTCGCCCTGGTGCCCTCCTACTGCGACCGCGACAACGCGCGCCGCGCAGGCCAGGTGTACATGGAGCCCCTCGACCTGCACGCCACCAACATCGGCCTCAACCTGCCGCTCCTCGAGGACGGGCCGCTGAACAGCAAGTTCCGGCTGTTCTACGCCTCGAGCGTCACCACCTCCACCCACTGGAGCCGCATCGGCACCGCCTTCGCGCCGATGTTCAACCTCTACCCGGCCTTCTTCGCGCCGGTGGTCGGCTCGTCGAGCACGGGGCAGGGCCTCGGCACCTACTCGGTGGACTGGATCGGCGGCGCCCTGTTCCGCTCCGACGTGATCAGCGTGCAGGCCGGCTACACCGGGCGGCGCGGCGTGTACGCCGACGTGACCCAGGAGAAGGTGGCGCTGTTCGTCAACGGCGTGCTCGACGAGCTGGGCGACGGCCTCGACGCCGGCGACCTCTCCTACTGGATGGGGGGGCTGCAAGACCTCGACCTGCAGCGCACCGGGGCCCCCAGCGAGGCGGGGGTGACCTCGCTGTACGCGCGCTCCCTGCCCCTGGCCCAGCGCGACCTGGAGCGACCCGACCTCCCGCTGCCGTCGTCGCAGCTGCTGCGCACCGGCCATGTGCAGCAGGAAGACGTGCTGCACATGCTCGACCTCAACCTCGCCTGGCAGTTCGGCACCGAGAGCAGCTCGCTGCGGGAGCTCACCGCCGCCTGGCACACCGAGGGGTGGGTGGTGCGCGACGACCGGGCCCTCGACGATGGCACCCAGGGCTACCTCCGCGCAGGGGTGGTCCACCTTCCCGGGCAGCCGCTGCGGGGCATCAAGGGCGGGGTCTACCCCATGTTCCAGGGCGTGATGCGGATCACCAACGACGACGCCAGCATCAAGCTCATCGCCCAGATGAACCACCCCGACCTGCTCGACCTCTACCCCTTCGGGGTCAACGCCTTCGGCCTCGCCGCGGAGCTCACATGGCGCATTCCCGACTAGCCCTCGCCCTGCTGCTGCTGGCCACGGGGTGCAAGCGCGACCCGGTGTTCGTCGGCTTCTGGGACCTCGCCCGGGTCGAGCGCGACGGCGTGAGCCAGTCCGACGTGGGCTTCCTAGACTTCGACGGCGACGGCAACGTCACCGTGTTCACCCGCTACCTGCACGACGGCGCCGGCTGGCAGCCCGACCCGCAGCCGGAGACGCTGACCAGCGGGTGCAACGTCTTCGAGCAAGACGATGTGTTCGAGGCCTACCAGGAAGAGGGCGAGGTGTTCGATCTGCGCATCGACATGCTGTCGTTCGATCCCATGCGCCTCGTCGACTACCACCCGTGGCGCGCCGAGGTGAAGGGCCAGGCCCTGCTGTGGCCCGGCAGCGAGGCGACCCTGCCCACGACCCTGGTGCTACGCCGCTGAGGGCGGCGGCGGGTCGAGCTCGGGCACCTCGTCGCGGGCCGCGCGCTCGCGGGTGTCTTTGCGGCCGTGGGCCTCGCTGAGCCGCTTCCACGTGGCGTTGAGGGGCTCCACCAGCGACTTGGGGATGCTCGACGACTCGTGGATGGCCTCGTAGAACGCGTCGAACAGGCGGATCTCTTCGGTGCCGACCGACGCCTCCGAGGGAACCGGCTTCATCGAGGGAGACCGCCGCAGGGCCGGGTCGATCACGCCCTTGGCCGGGCCGGGGTCGCCGGTGCCGATCCAGTCGAAGACCTTGTCGAGGGTGGCGTCGGGGTCGGCCAGCAGCCGCTCGTAGGTGACGAAGTGGATGGGGTAGCGGCGCACGGCGAAGTCGCGCACCAGCTCGTAGTTCTCCAGGAACCACTCGATGGGGGCAGGGAGGGGACTTCGGCTCGCGCGCAGCCGGGCCACCGCCTGCTCCGGCGTCTCGCCCTTCCGGGGGTTCTTCGCGACCCAGGCCTCCTCGTGGGCGTCGAGGCGGGCCATGGAGCGTGCATAGGAGCGCCAGGTGCGCAGGGTCGCCACCACCCGGTGCAGGTAGGCCCGCTCGGTGCGCACCACCCCGGGGATGAACACCTTGACCGCGACCTTGTGGGTGTCGGCGGCGCGCAGGTAGCGGCCGTTGCGCGGGTCGGGGTTGGTGGCGAAGTAGATCCCACGGCGCAGGCGCGACTCGTAGAAGCCGTTGGGGTTGGCCTCGCGGATGGACTCGCCCCAGGTGGAAGGGAAGCGCTCGCCGATGTGGTCGAGGCCGCCCTCCACCAGCATACGCATCCACAGCGAGGTGCCCGAGCGCTTGGTTCCCGTGACGATGATCATGCCTACTCCCCGGCAACCTGGTTATTCGGCGCCAGCCTCGGGAGCCCACATGGACCGCACCTTCGTCTTGCCGATGATGTCGACCCTCGCCCTGTGCGTGACGGGGTGCACCGAAGGGGGCGGCAAGGCTGCCGACCTCATCGGGGAGTGGAAGGTCACCGAGTACGAGTACGACGGCTACGTCTACAAGTTCCCGGTCGAGTACAGCTACCGGGAGCGCGGCGAGACCTACACCTCCATCTACGGCTTCCTCCTCGAGGCGAAAGACGGTGGCCGAGCGAGCTTCGGCTACTACTACGAGTACAGCTCCACCGGCGGCTACTACGAGCGCTACGGTGAGTACTACGCGGGCGACTGGGAGGAAGACAAGGGCGTCTTCGAGTTCGACTTCGACGACTACGAGCTGAAGATGGACTGCACCCTCGATGAAGACGACATGCTGTGCGAAGGCAAGAGCGACGGCGAAGACATCGTCATGGAGCTGAAGCGCAAGAAGGGCAAGAACTAAAAGCCCAGCCCCACGGTGAGAGAAGCGCTCGGCACCGCCGGCCCCTTGCTGCCCATCACGACGGGGGCGGCCGGCACCACGGCGAGCCCCGCATTGGCCTCCGCGACCCCGAACACCTTGTCGTGCACCCAGGCGCGCCCCTTCAGCGACAGCGTCGCCTCCGGGCCCGCGGCCTCGTTCTGCTCGGGCGCCGCCTCCCGGCCGAACCGGAACCCGCCGGCATCCGCGCCGCGCTGCACCTCGGCGAAGCCCAGCCCGGGCTGCAGCCACAGCTCCCCGCGGCCAACGGCCATCAGCGGCACCGTGGCCTCCACCCGGTAGTGGCTCATCTCGTCGATGGGCAGGTCGTGAAACCAGGTGGCGCCGCTGCCGCAGGCATCGAGGGCCAGGAAGCGGAGCACGTGAACTTCGCCACAGATCTGCGGCGCCCGCGCCCGGCTGGTGGTGTCGAGGCCGCCGCGGAGCTCGGCGACCGGTCGCCCGGCGACGGGGCGGGCCACGAAGGCGCGCGAAGCGGCCACGTCGGGGCTCGGGTCGTCGGCCCACGCTGCAGTGGGCAGCCAGAGGAGGGCGGCTACGAGCATGCCGTGGCGTAACGTGTTCCGACCCTGACCTCGGTGTCTCGATCGGGCGCCGACGGGCGGGAGGGTGCGGGCGACGATGCGCCTACGAGCGAGGTCCTCCCAGGTGGTACGGATGCTGCTAGGTCTTGTCGTAGGAGGTGCCTGTGGCTCGGTTCGCATGGATGGTGGTGGTCGCGATGGGGTGCTCGGGGGGCGGTGAGCTCGAGTGCGACACAGCCTCGAACTGTCTGACGGTCGACAGCAGCGACACCGCCGAGCCGGGGCCGGCCCGCATCGAGCGGGTCGACGTCGGAGAAGCCTGCGTCGACGGCGCGCTCACGGCGACCGTGGTGATCGAGAACTGCGTGAGCACGTGCGTGCGCGACGTGCAGTCGAGCTGCACCCTCGAGGTGGTCGGCGACCAGCTGGTGGTCAGCGCCGAGGCCTCCTGGCTGCCCCCTCCGACCGGCGACTGCGATGCCGCCTGTCGGGTCATCGACGCGACGTGCACGGCCGCTGCCCCCGCTGATGGTGACTACACGGTGATCTACGGGGCCAGCGAGGCGTCGGCGACGCTGCCGCTGGGGGAGGCGGTGTGCGTGACGGCGCCGTAGTCGCCCCGGGCGCGCATCGGGCGGTGATAGGCTGATGCCGGCGTCGGGAGGCGGGGTGTCGAAGCAGGATGCGGCGGTGCAGCTCGGGATGTTCGGCGTGCCCAGCACGCTGGCGGGAAGCCACGTCGTCGCCGCGCACACGCGGCTGCTGGCGTCGGGCGACGAAGTGTTCGTCGGCGAGCACGTGCGGTGGAACCGTGGTCGCAGCGCGGGGCAGCCGGCCCCTTCGCCTTCGAGGCGCTCGGCGCCGCCGGCAGCGGATGACGACGCGCAGCCGTCGCTGTTCTAGCTCATCCGTTCAGCAGCCACGCGGCGCCGAGGGCCGCTGCCAGCAAGGTCAAGCCGACGCCCAGCCACACCATGGGGGGGCGGGGCTTGGGCGAGGGCGCCTCGGTGTGCGGCGCGGCGGGCGGGGGAGCGGGTGCCTCCGGTGGGGGAGGTGCCTCGGGAGGGGCCTCGCCGTACAGGTCGGGTCGGCCGAGCCACACCAGCGCCAGGGCGCCAGCGGCGTGCCCCGCGTCGTTGACGCGCGCCACCACCTCGCCCTCGTAGATCACGTGACCGCCATCGATGCTCAGGGGCCTGTCGACGGCCACCCCGTCGCGCCCGATGGTGCCCACCGCATCCCGCTCGCGCATGACCGACCAGCCTGCGGGCGTCTTGCGCACCTTGCCGCTCACCTTGGAGCCCTCGAAGTGGCCGCTGTCCCACACCACCCCGAGCTCGGCGTCCCCGTCGGCTCCCTCGTACACGGTGCTGTGCTCGCCCTTGCCGCCCATGGCCGCCCCCACGGCGCGCATCATCCCACGGGCGCTGCTACCGAGGCTCGATGACCAGCGTGTGCACGGCATGCTCCGCCACCGCGTCGGCGTCGAACCACAGGGGCAGGGTGCTGCCCCCCACGTACTCGTCGTAGTGGGACCGATAGAACGGCGAGCCGGGCTGCCCGCTCTGCCCGCCGGGGTGCACGAAGGTGCTGGCGTTGAGGTCGTCGAGGGGCATGACCAGCCGCATGCTCGCCATGAAGCCGACCTTCCACTCGTCGTTCGTCCAGTCGTAGTCCGCCGCGGCCACACTCGCTCCGGTGCCGGGGAACGGGGCCGGCTGCATGTTCCAGCCCTTGAGCAGGCCGCTGCTCGCGGCGAAGGGATGGGCGAGCTTCAGCGGATGCACGTCGCCCCAGCGGGCGTGCTCTGGGGCCCCGTGCTCGGCGATCAGCCGGCTGCAGGTGGTGGACAGCGCGCCGTCGATGGCCCCAGGCGTCTGCGCCAGGAAGCGCTCGAAATCGCCGTCGAGGGGGTTGCGCCCGGTGCTCATCAGGTCGAGGAGCAGATGCATCTGCTGGGCGTCGAAGCGCGAGGCGAACACCCGGCGGAACAGCTCCTCCTGAAAGACGCCCCAGGCCACCGCCCCCGCGGAGTCGGTGGTCGCCTGGTGGTCCCAGGCCGACAGCAGGGCGTGGCAGGGGGCGGCCCCCTCGCTGGGCGTGTCGACCTGCGCCAGCAGCCCGGGCAGGTAGAGGGCCGCCGCGTTCTCCCGCACGTCGAGGTGCAGCTGGTGCATGTCGTCGGGGGTGGCCTTCGGCAGCTGTGACAGCCGGCCCATGATGCGGTCGTAGCGGTGGGGCGGCAGGTAGGCGGTGGCGATGGCGTCGACGTTGGGCTGGTCGGGACCCGGCTTGTGGTTGGCGGTCGCCAGGTAGCCCTCGTCGGGGTCGCGGGTGCCGGGCAGGGCGTCGAGGAAGCCGTCCCAGTGCAGGTCGCCGTCGCTGGCAGGGAAGGGGACTCGGCCGGTGTAGCCGTGGCGGCGCGGGATGCTGCCGGTCACCTGCCAGGCGATGGCGCCGTCGACGTCGGCCACGACGAGGTTCTGCGGGGCCACCGACGGTAGCTCGGCGAGCTCGGTGAGCAGCCCGTCGACGGTGTCGCTGTGGGCGAAGGCGGTGAGCACGTCGGGGGTGCGGTCCTCCACCTCCAGACCCGCCCAGCGCAGCACCAGCGCGACCTCTCCGCCTTCGTTGACGATGGGACCCAGCGAGGTCCACTCCACGATGCGCTCGACGGGCTCGGCATCCTTGACCTGCACCGTCACGGCGCGGCGCTCGATGGCCTGCGACACCCCCCGCACGATCACCGCGTCGTCGCCGTCGCGCTCCAGCACCGCGAGGTCGACGGTATCGGCCATCACGTTCGTCAGGCCCCAGGCCACGTCTTCGTTGTGCCCGATGGGGACCCCGGGGACGCCGGGGAAGGTGGCGCCGGCCACGTGCAGGTCGCCACCCTTGAGGTGCGCGGCGTACCACAGGCTCGGCACCGACTGCACCAAGTGTGGGTCGTTGGCGAGGATGGGCTTGCCGGAGGCCGTGCGCTCCCCGCTGACCGCCCAGTTGTTGCTGGCCTCGGCCGTGGTGGGGGACCCCGCCTTCGGCCGCCCCCCGAGGGTGCCGGTGAACGCCTCGAAACCGACCGTGAGCTCGCCGAGGTCGCGGGTGCGCAGCGCCTCCCAGAAGGGGTCGATGGGCGGGGTGTCGGGGTAGGTCTGGAACAGGGCGTCGAGCTCGTCGCTGGGCAGGTGGGCGAAGGCCATCGCTGCCAGCTCGTGGTCGAGGTTCTCCTGCAGGCTCCAGCCCATGAGGAACAGGAAGGCCGTGGTGTCGACCTCGTCGAAGGGCGCGAAGGTCGCGTCGAGGAGGCGGTGCTCGACGGGGAGCACCTTGAGCGAGGCGGCCCCAGCGTTGACTCCGGCGGTGTAGGCCGCCAGGCGCTCGCGGGTGGCCGGGGTGGCGGCGTCGACGGCGAGCTGGCCTTGCTCGGCCAGGCGCATGGAGCCGATGAACGCGTCGAGATCGATAGCGCGCTCGCCCAGCAGGCCGCTGACCTCGCCGTGGGCCATGCGGCGCGACAGGTCGAGCTGGAACAGGCGGTCCTGGGCGTGGACGAAGCCCAGCCCGTACCAGGCGTCGGCCTCGGTCTGCGCCTCGATGTGGGGGACCCCGCCTTCGTCGCGTCGGATGGTGACCACGTCGGTGGCGCCCTGAGCGGCGAGGGGGCCGTCGAGGAGCGGGTTGCTGCGCTTGGTGGCGGCGAGGGTGAACAGCGCGCAGCCCGAGCTCAGCAGGGGCAGCAGCAACAGCAGGGAAGGGATGGTTCGCATGGCGCGCGCGTATCGCGTCGTCCATCCGATGACCGGGACGTGTGGCAGCGTGTCACGTCGACCTCAGCTGCCCGCATCGGCGGACGCATCCGCTTCGTCGGCGCGCAGCTCCACGCGGCGGTTGAGCTCGCTGGCGCCTGCCACGTCGACCATCGGATCGGTCTCGCCGTAGGCCTCGGTGTCGAGCTGCGATGACCACACGCCGCGGTGCATCAGGTAGTTCTGCACGGTCTCGGCGCGGTCCCAGGCGAGCTGTCGGTTGAAGGCGTGGCTGCCGGTCTTGTCGGTGTGGCCCTCCAGCACGAGGCTCTGGTCTCGATGCTGGGTCAGGTAGGTGGCCGCCTGGTCGAGGGCCTGCGTCGCTTCGTCGTCGAGGGTCGCCGAGCCCAGGTCGAAGTGCACGTGGCGCCAGGCCGCCATCGCCTGCTCGTCGGGCTGGTCGTGGGCGTCGTCCGCCGCCTCGGTCCCGGGCGACGGCAGGTAGGCCCAGATCTGCGCGGGGGAGGGGACCGCCACGATGGGGGCGCCGTAGCCTGGGGTGCCGAGGTAGTCCTGGTGTCGCTCGTTCACCGCGACGCGGGCGATTTCATGCTCGGAGCGGCGTGCGGCCACCTCGTCGCTGAGGCGGGCCAGCTGGCGCTCGAAGCGCGTCAGATCCTTGCCGGCGAGCTGAGCCTGCGCGAGCTCCAGGTCGGCGCGGGCCCGCGCCTCGCGGCCCTTCGCCAGGTGCTTGCGGGAGGTGGCGAAGCGAACGTGCTCCTTGTCGAGGTCGACCTGATCCCGCGCCTCGAGGAAGGTGCGCTGGGCGGCCTCGTAGGCCATGGTGGCGACGGCCAGATCGCCGTGACCGCGCTTGGCTCGGCGCCAGTGGCGGCGGTCTTCGTTGCGGTCGCTGCGAGCCATCTTGCGGTCGGCGCGGGCCTCCTTTCGTGCCTCGCGGGCCGCTTCGATGCCTTGCTTGCGCTGGTCGACCGCCCAGCGGCGATCGTCGAGGGTGGACTGCTCGTCGTGCAGCTTCATCTCGGCATGGTAGACCTCGTCGACCTGGTGGTCGGGCACGGTGTGCCACAGGATCGGGCCGGCGTGGGCGGGAGCAGACAGGGCGAGGAACAGGGGAAGAGAGATGAGGGTGTGCATGAGGTGGCCTCCGTGTGGGGTTCCCCGTTGCCGTATGGACTGATCAAAAAAACCACAAGTGGTTTGCAAGGCAACTGTGCGGATTGCTATGGCGTTGGGGAACCCTTTCTCGGAGTCCCCATGCGACACACACTCGACAAGATCTTCTGGTCGGTCACCCTCTGCTCTCTCGCTGTGCTGGGGGCGGCGTCCCTCGGGGGCTGCGACCGCAACGAGGGCTTCGATGGCGAGGCCGAGGAGGCGTGGCAGGCCATCAAGGAGGGTCGCTCCGCCGAGGAGATCGGGGAAGAGATCGATGAGGCCACCCGCAACCTGACCTCCCCGCGCTCGGATCTGTCGAAACGGATCGACGAGCTCGAGCAGATGCTCACGGAGCGCCGGCAGGCCGATGGCGACGGGGAGGTGCTGCAGCAGCTCCAGCAAGATCTCGAGGCCGCCCGCTCGGAGCTGAAGGAAGGCGGAGAGGCGGTCGGTGAGGAGGTGGAGAAGGCGCTGCTCGACATCGAGCAAGCCATCGCCTCCCTCGACGGCGAGAGCTGATCAGGCCTCGCTCCAGCGCGGCGTGGTGACCGGCGGCGGGGCATGGGTGAGGTGCCGAAAGGTGAGGCTCACTCGGCTCCCGGCGCCGGTCTCGCGCTTGATGGCGTGCTTGTGGTCGGCCTGCATCGCGGCGCTCATCACCAGCAGCGAGCCGTGGGCGAGGGGCAGGCGGGTGTAGTGGAAGGCGCCGTCGTGGCCGCGCCGCAGCTGCATCGTGCGGGTGGCCCCGAGGCTCACGATGGCGATGTCGGTGCCCGGCGCGAGGATGGTGACGTCGTCGGCGTGCCAGCCGATGGTGTGCTCGCCGGTGGGGTAGTGGTTCATCAGGCAGTTGGTGGGGCGAAAGCCGAGGGCCTGCTCGACCCGGAGGGCGAGGCTCCACACCACGGGATGCCAGTCTGCCTCGGGGTAGGAGGCGCCCGCGTAGTTGTAGGGGATGCCCATGGAGGCCGTGCGGCGGCTGCGCATCTGCGCGGTCCAGCTCACCTCGCTCATCACGACGTCGAGGAGGCCGTCGGGGTCGGCGACGAAGGCCTCGTGGTAGGCCCACGGGGGAGAGGTCGACACGGAGCCTCCGAGGGGTGAGACGGGTCGTATGGCCCACGTAGTCCTCGCCCTGCCCCTCCGCGACTTCGACCCCACCGAGGCGGCGGTGCCGTGGCGGCGCTGTGTGGAGGCGGGCCACCGCGTCACCTTCGCGACCGAGGATGGCAGCGAGGCGGCGTGTGACCCGCTGATGCTCGAGGGCGTGCTGCTCGGCCTGGTCAAGGCCCTGCCGGGGCATGCGGCCGACTACCAGGCGATGGTGAGCGCCGGGGGCTTCGACGAGCCCACCCCGTTCGACGAGGTCGATGTCGACGCCGTCGATGCGCTGGTGCTGCCGGGGGGGCACGCGCCGGGGATGCGGCCTTACCTGGAGAGCGAGGCGCTGCAGCGGCTGGTGGGGGCGCTGGTGGCTCGGGGCACCCTGGTGGCGGCCATCTGCCACGGCGGCGTCGTGCTGGCGCGCAGTCCCCACCCCGAGGGCGAGGGCTCGGTGCTCCGTGGCCGCTCGGTCACCTCCCTGCCCAAGCGCTTCGAGGTGGGGGCCTGGGCGCTCACCAAGCCCACCCGCGGCGACTACTTCCGCACCTACCCGACGTGGGTGGAAGACGAGGTGCGCGCGGCCCTGGGCCCCGACGGCCACTTCGCCGGTGGCCCCTTCCTGCCGCTGCACGGCGACGGCTTCTGCGTCGTCGACGGCTCGCTGATCACCGCCCGATGGCCCGGGGATGCCGAGCGGTTCGCCGGCGCGCTGGTCGAGGCCCTGGGCGCCTCGTGAGCTGGGCGGAGGAGGGCTGGGAGCGCACGGTGCCGCCCGTCGAGCTGGATCGTGCCGAGGTGGATGCGCTGCTCGGGCCGCTGGGTCCGGCGACGAGGGTGGTCCCCCTCACGGCAGGCAAGGCCAACACCAATCTTCGGGTGGACCGTGCCCACGGCCCGCCCCTGGTGATGCGCATCTACCAGCGAGACCGCGGCGCGGCGGCTCGAGAGCGTCGACTCTGGGAGCGGCTGGGCCGTCGGGTGCCGGTGCCGGCGCTGCGGGCTCACGGCGACACCTCGACGGAGCTTCCTGTGGCCGTGGTGGACCACGTTCGCGGCGTTTCGGTGGCGGAGGCCCTGGTCGGCTGGCGGGGGGAGGCGGAGGCGGTCGGGCACGCCCTGGGCCGCACCCTGGCGGGGCTGGCCTCGTGGCGCGTCGACGCGCCGGGGCTGTACGCCGACGACCTGTCGCTGTCGCGGCGCTTCGACAGCGTGGCCCACAGCTTCACCGACCTCATCGGCTGGAGCCTGCGGGCGGGTCGCGCGCGGCGGAGGCTGGGCAGAGCGCGCCGAGATCGGCTGCTGGCCTGTATGGGCGACCTCGCCGAGCGCCTCGCCCCCCTCGACGACCACCTCGCGCTGGCCCACGGCGACTACAAGAGCAGCAACCTCATCCTGCAGCGGTGCGGGGGCGCGTGGCGGGTGGCCGCGGTGCTCGACTGGGAGTTCGCCTGCCCGTTCACGCCGATGCTCGACGTGGCCATCCTGATGCGGCACCGCGAGACGTTCCCTGCGGTGCTGCAGCGGGGCTTCGAGCAAGGATACCGGCTGTCGGGAGGGTGGCTGCCCGACGACTGGCGGGGCCTCAGCCGGGTGGTCGACCTGATGAACCTGGTGGGCTTTCTCAATGCCTCGGGGGACCGGCCGCGGCTGTACGAGCACGTGCTGCGGCTGATCGATCAGACGCTGGGGTCGGAGGGGGAGGCGAGGCGGTAGCCTAGGGGACCACGCGGATAGTGGCGGCGGGAGGGACAGGCATGGTCGGGGTCTTCATCGTGGTCGTCGTGGCCCTCGGGGTGCAGGTGGCCTTCGTGGCGATGACGGTCGGCCTGGCCACGCTGCGCGGCATCGAGGTGGTCTGGGCGTCGGTGGGGCTGGGGCCGCCCCTGTGGCGACGTCGGCTGGGGACCACAGAGTGGCGGGTGGGTACCGTCCCCCTTGGCTCGAGCGCGGCTCTGCGCCCCGAGGATCCCGCGACGCCCCCGACAGCGGGCAGGCGATGGCTCGATGACGCGCCGTGGGGTGACCAGATGCTGCTGCGCATGGGCCCGTGGTGTGTCCTCGGCGGTGTGGCCGTTGCGTTGCGGCCCTGGGATCTGGGCAGCCTCCCGAAGGCCTGGGTGCTGGCGATGGCCGGCCCGGTGCAGCCCCTGTCGCTGGGGGCGGAGACGGTCCGTGCCTCGTGGGACCTGGTGATGGCCGGCGCACCGTCGGACGTCGCTGTGGGCACGCTGACCGCCTTGGTGGCGGTCAACCTTCTCCCGTTTCCGCCGCTCTCGCTGGGACAGGCCCTGGTCGTGGCCCTCCCAGAGGCGAGCCGCACGTGGGCTCAGGTGCTCGGCGTCGCCCTGCAGGTGGCGTGGCTGGTGGGGTGGTCGGTGGCAGGGGTGGCGGCGTGGCTGCGCTGACGTGGGGCGCTCGTGCGCTCACCACGTGCGGGCATGCTCCCCACCCTTCGCTCGGCTAAGGGCCTGCACGAAAACGAGGGACACATCATGGATGACGACAAGCTGAAGCTCCACGAAGTGGTGGCCATCCGGAAGGGCGTGAAGACCCGCAGCTACGCGGAGCTCACCGAGCTGTACAAGAAGGCCCAGAAGGGCGACCTGTACACGGGGATGACCCGCTCCTACACGTCGAAAGACGACGACGGCGAGACGTTCCCCGCCGAAGACAAGAAGGTGCAGCTGTCGGCCGACGAGGTGCTCAAGAAGGTGCGGAAGCTCCGCTCGGCCTTCTTCGACATCGAAGCGAGCCAGGAGTACGGCAACCTCGAGGCCCGGGGCGAAGTGAAGGTCGACGGTGAGGTGATCCTCGCCGATGTGCCCGTCACCCTGCTCATCTTCCTCGAGAAGGAGCTCAACGACCTGCGCACCTTCGTCAGCTCGATGCCGAGCCTCGACGAAGCCAAGACGTGGCACGAAGACCCGAACTCCCGGCTCTACCGGTCCGACACCTCCGTCACCCACAAGACGAAGAAGGTGCAGCGCCCCATCGTGCTGTACGACGCGGTCATCAAGGACGACCACGCCATCCCGGCCCAGACCCAGCTGATCACCGAAGACGTCGTCATCGGGCACTGGCACACCACCTACCTGTCGGGGGCGATGCCGCAGCCGAAGAAGGAAGCGCTGTTGGAGCGCATCGATACCCTGCGCAACGCAGTGAAGCGGGCCCGGAGCCGGGCCAACGACCGCGAGGTCGAGCGCAAGGAGATCGCGGGGGCTGTCTTCCGCTACCTGTTCAAGGAGTAGCGAGAGGAAGAGGAGAGGCCCCGACGCGGTATCCTGCGCCGGGGCCAGAGGGCCGCGATGTGCGTGACCTACGGCGTTGAATCGAACCCGTGAATCTAAGAGCCGACATCCTGCTACTGGACCATGGACCCGCATGAAGAAAGGGCCCAGGGGGAATCGCACCCCCGCCTTCGGCAAGGCGAGTTCGAGGTCGAGAAGGTCACCACGGCAATGCATCAGCTTGGGAGGATTCGGTTGAACATGATGCCGCCGACACCGGGAGTCCGGCGCGTCTACCGTTCCGCCACCCCCACCCAAGGTGAATGTGGGGGGCAGGATTCGAACCTGCACGTCGACGTGTTCAGCTTGAAACCTGAGCTGTCAGCTTCCTCCAAGCGAAGGCCAGTCGGCCTCCACACCTCTGGGGTAGCCCGACAGGAGGCGGCACGCTCCCCCGCCGGCGCCCTGCCGGCTCGGGGGCACCACCGGGGTCGGCCTCCGCCTCCCCGCCGGCGACGCTCGGCCTGGGGTCGAGGGCGAGCGGCGAGGTCGGGGATATCGACCCGGATCTGAGCCACCTCCCAGGTTTTCCGCCTATGTCTGAGCCACTTCGGCCGCAGAACGGTCGATCGGCGGCATATTGGGCCCGTTTCTCGGCGAGAGAGGGCGCGCGGGGGCGCAAGTGGCTCAGTCATAGCGGGGTATCCGTGGAGCTGGCTCAGGTTCGGGGGGGAAACCCGAAGTCGGCTGGGCCTGGCAACGACGCCGCCTTGGTCCGGTGGACTTACGACGACCTCGGTCGCTCGATCACGAAGGAGGTGGTGAGCGACCCGGGCAAGCCCACCGGGCAGCCGTGCTGGGATCAGTCGGGGCTGCACTCCCCAATGCAGCAGTCTTCCCCGCCGCAGCAGGGGTCGCAGGCATCACCGAACACTACATCTTCGACTTCGGGCTCGAACACGATGTCCGCCGCGTCGGGGTCCTGCTCCTTCACATCCGCCGACCAGTAGCCACGGAACTCACTGAGCACGATCTTCTGGAGTTTCGTGTCGAGGGTTCCGGACACCAACCAGCTGGTACGTCCATCGGAGGCGACAGACAGCGCCTGTCCAAAGTCGTTGTTGCAGGTGGGTGATTTGATGACGAGGGTGGAAGGCGAAAGCTCTTCCCGCGTCCGTGTACTGCCGATGGCGGAGGAGTCGGCGCTGCTCAGCCACATCTCGATGGTGCCGCAGGAGCCATCGACGCCGATGGCCGTGTCCTCCACGCCGTCGCCGTCGAAGTCGGCGGTGGCGAGGTTGGTGTAGGTGGGTGCGTCTTGGGCGAATGCGGCAGTGAAGATGAGCAATGCGGTGAGCATAGAGACTCCTGGGGCGCTTGCGACGCCTGGAAAGCAGGGCCAACATCGACCCTGCGTTCTCAAGTCACGCAAGCGCCGTGCCGGCCCATATGTCTGCATTGTGGAGCTTGCTTCGTCTGCGGGGGTGCGCGGTCGCGCGAACTGTGCCCACGCCGCGCGAACCGCGCATCCTGATGACGCCCATCCACTCGGACGCGAACTGAGGCCCGCCAGCCTTCGTGAAGCGTATGGCCGTACTATGTGTCGGCGCTGCGTCGAGGGGTGATATGGTAGGAGCTACCTACCTAGGAGGCGCCATGCCCACCCCACCGCCCACCGATCACGGCCTTCGGCGGGCTGTCGCCATGGTCCTCATCCTCAGCGCGGCGACGCTGCTGTGGCTGCTCCCCAGCCCCTCCGAGCTGCTCCCCACCTCGGTGTCCCCCGCTCCAGCCGACGCCGTGGTCCCGCCGGGCCCCCCTCTGGTGACCGCGCCACCGCGCCGCTTCACCGGGCCCCCCACCCCCGTCACCGACGCCTGCGACGACCTCGTCAACATGGTCCACGTCAACGTGCCCGAGCGCATCCTCTGTGAGGCCACCCGTGGCGGCGGCATCACCCTCGATGCCGACGGCGAGGTCTGCGTCCGCGTGGCCCTCGGCCGCGACCTCCCCCTCGACTGTTGATCCGTGCGGAGCGTCCCGCGCGACCTGTTCCCACGCCACACCCCCTGCTAGGACCGAACCCGCGCTCGTACTACGGCTCGACATCCTGTGCCGTTGGTGGCAATGACGAGCCGAGGTCGATCGACAGCCAGGCGGTGAATTCAGCCGTCCTGCAGTAGTCGTCCGTGAATGCAGCGGCAGGCGTGGTGGCGTAGCACCACAGGTCACTGCCTTCGCTGGGGTGGTTCTCATCCATGAGGTGCAGCAGCAGGTCGACGTGTTCAGTGGCCCCCACTGCTGCAAGGGGAATGGCCAGCTCGAGCGCCTCATGAGCGTCGTCTTGCGCCACCGCGCTACCCTCGGTCCCCAGCCAATCGTCGACGCGGGTGGCCGGAGGCGGAGCGAAGGTTCGAAGCCAGTCACTGCCTCCTCCGGCTTCGGTGGCGACGAGGGTCGTGGCGTCGAACGGTGGTGCGAGCTTCTGCAACTCCCAGGTATGGCCCCTGCGGCTTCCCTCTCCGCCGTTCCCCACATGGATGAACAGCCAGTTGTTGTTCTCGTGGCGCGTCGTGTCGGGGTGCTGGATGGCGATGTACAGCATCGTCTCGTCCCACGTGACGAAGTTGGTGCCTCCCTGTGTGGGGAACCCTTCATCCACCGTCGACCATTCGGAGAGATCGCCGTCGACCGTGATCGTGTGTCGCCACGCCCCGGGAGGTGCTGTGTCGGTGGTCGAGGTGTGCAGGGGTGCGGTGTCGACGGGGGAGGTCGGGGGCGTCGATGGGGGGGTCGCCGGGGTGAGGATGGACCTTGTCGTCATGGGCGGTGGCGTGGAGGTCGGGCCTGTCGTCGGCGATGCCGGGCCACACGAGAAGAACAGAGCCAACAACATGGGTTCTCCAGCACGGTGCGTATCTTGGGCTGACGTAGCAGGGCCGTGCGGGTGTAGCCGCCGGTCAGCGCGGGTCGTCGAGGGCGTCGAGCTGATCGGCATCGTCGACGCCGTCGCCGTTGGTGTCGGCGCTCCGGTGGTCGGTGCCGATGCACTGCTCCGCGCCGTCGAGCAGGCCGTCGAGGTCGGCATCGCCGCCCCAGGGGTTTAGGTAGGCCACCCAGTCGTCGCCGTCGCCGCTGACAAAGTCGACGGCGCCGTCCCCGTCGATGTCGCCCACGCCCATCCCCAGCCCCGTGGCGATGGCGACGGGCTGGGCGTCGCCGGTGAGGGTGGGGAAGACGAACACCCTGTCGAAGTGCGTGGTCCCGTTGGCGAGCAGGTCGTTCCGGCCGTCGCCGTCGACATCCACCAGGGTGAGCTCGGCGAGGCTGCTGATGAGCCCGCGGTCGAGCTCGAGCGTCAGCGAGGCCGCCTCGGTGTGCCAGACGGTCAGGCGCGCGAGGGACGACAGGAGCACGTCGTCGTCGCCGTCCGCATCGATGTCGCCGACGTGGAGGGAGCCGTTGGTGTCGGAGGTGGCCAGCCACACGGGGGCGCCCCACGAGCCGCCGCCCAGGGGATCGAGCAGCCACAGATCGACGCCGTCGAAGGCCAGGACCTCGAGCTCCGCGTCGCCGTCGAGCTGCGCGAAGAGGGTGGCACTGATCTCGTCGGGCAGGACCACGTCGAAGGTGAGCGAGCCAGGCACCCCGTGCACCGCGAGCAGGACGCCTGCTTGCACCAGCACCTCGTCGGCTCCGTCGGCGTCGGTGTCGGCCACATCACGGAGGTAGCCACTCACCCCCAGGGGCGCTGGGGCGGCGAAGACGCCCATGGAGGGCTGCTCCACCACGTGCAGGCTGTCGTCGGGCAGTCGGAGGACCATGTCGACCAGGTCGTTGCCGGTAAGGTCGCCGTGGTCGAACCACAACACCCCGGTGGCCACCACCACGCCGGGCTGCATCTGTCCGTTCAGGTTCGGGTACCAGGTGAGGACGTCGCCCTCCAGGGCGAGTAGATCTGCCCAGCCGTCGTCGTCGACATCGACGACATGCACGGGTCGGAAGCCCTCCCCGACCGGGGCGTCGAGGGGCTGCGGACGCCACGCTCCGCAGCGGGTGTCGGCGACCCCGGGCTCGGTGCCGAGGACCCAGGCCTCAGCGCCGTCGCTGAGGGTGTCACCGTCGGTGTCGGAGAGGGTCGGGTCGACGCCCATCCACCACTCGTCGCCGTCGTGCAGCCCATCGCCGTCGGTGTCCACCGTGTACGGGTCGGACCCCAGGGCGACCTCTGCGGCGTCGATGAGCCCGTCGCCGTCGTCGTCGGGGTCGGGGGCGGCGGGGTCGGTCAGCCAGACGAAGAGCTCGTCGGTGTCGGTCGCGCCGTCGCCGTCGGTGTCGGGGTCGAGGGGGTCGGTGCCGAACAGCAGCTCGCTGGCGTCTTCGAGGCCGTCGCCGTCGGTGTCGCGGGCGGCGGGATCGGTCTGCAGGTTGACCTCGGTGCCGTCGTCGAGCCCGTCGCCGTCGGTGTCGGCGAGGAGGGGATGGGCGCCGTGGGCCTGCTCCTCTCCGTCGAGGAGGCCGTCGCCATCCGTGTCGACCGCCCACGGGTCGGTGCGGACGCGATGCTCGAGGTGGTCGTCGATGCCGTCGCCGTCGCTGTCGACGGGCAGCGACGTGTCGGCGGCCAGCGCGGGGTGGCTGCCGTAGAACACCTCGGCCCCGTCGGATAGCCCGTCGCCGTCGTGGTCGGCCAGGAGGGGGTCGGTGCCGGTGATGCAGCGCTCCGTGCTCACGGACAGCCCGTCGTGGTCTTGGTCTCGTGCGCCCATGGGTACGAGGTAGACCCCGTCGCCCCATGCGCCCCAGGCGATCCATGTCTCACCGCGAGCTCGGAAGGCGACCTCGGCGTCGGTGGTCCAGTCGCTGTGCATCGACTGGATGCGCATGGGCCGCACCGCCGTGCCTCGGTTGTCGGCCCAGAACACGTCGAACAGGCTCCAGATCGAGTGCTCGCCGGCCGGCGTCCAGACGAGGTCGAGGTCGTGGTCGCCGTCCATGTCGATGTGCAGTCCGAGCTCCTGGCCCACGTGGTAGCTGTCGAAGGGTTGGTCCATCAGGCGGCTCCAGGTGCCATCGGCCCCTCGCTCGAACACCGACAGCGTCCAGGGGTTGGCCTCGATCACCACCAGGTCGTCGTGGCCGTCGTGGCTCCAGTCCATCAGGTGGACCACGCGAACGTCGCCCTCCGTGACCAACTCGGGGGCGGCGAAGGTACCGTCTCCCAGCCCCAGCTGTAGGTACGCCCCGGTGGCGGAGGCGCGGACCAGGTCGGGCCAGCCGTCGCTGTCGACGTCGCCCACGTCGGTATCGACGGTCTCGCCTGGGTAGCCGAGGTAGGACACGACGGGCTCGGTGGTGCCGTCGACGCCCCGCACGATCCACAGATCGGCGGCGTCGATGAACAGCTCGGGGAGCCCGTCTTCATCCAGATCGGCGGTGTAGGGCTCCCGGGTCGGGTCGTCTGCGAGGGGGAGGACCCACGCCCGGCGGAAGGTGCCGCCGCCCTCGTTGAGGTGCCCGGCGACTTCGTCGGCGACCTCGTCGTAGCTGACGAGGTCGGTGAGGGTGTCTCCGTCGAGGTCGACGGCGTAGAGGTTCTCGGCGTCTTGGACGGTGCCCACGCGAAGCTCGCTTCCCCGACCGAGCCCCACGTCGTCGTACCACCACAGCCGCTGCCCCTCTCCCCAGGCCAGGTCGGTGTGCCCGTCTCCGTCGACGTCGAACGCGACCAGGGTGTGGTCGCTGAGAGGGCCCACGGTGCCGGGCAGATCGATGGGGGTGGCGACCCAGCAGACGCGGTCGTCGGCGAGGATCTCCGAGCCCAGGCGGGCCTCGAGGCCGTCAGCGACTCCGTCGCCGTCGGTGTCGGCCACCAGGGGATCGGATCTGAGGAGGGCTTCCTCCCCGTCGAGGGCACCGTCGCCATCGCTGTCGGCGATGTGGGGGTCGGCGCCGTAGAGAGACTCGAGGGCGTCGGGCAGTCCGTCGGCGTCGGTGTCGAGGTCGGGGGTGAGAGGGTCGGTGGCGTGGAGGTGCTCGAGTCCGTCGGGCCAGCCGTCGCCGTCGGTATCGACGTCGGTGGCGTTGGTGGCGGCGCCACGCTCCTCGCCGTCGAAGCGGCCGTCGCCGTCGGTGTCGCGTCGGGTGGGGTCGGTGCCGTCGAGGTGCTCGTCGAGGTCGCCGACCCCATCGCCATCGGAGTCCACCTCAAGGGGATCGGCTACCTGCCACACCTCCTCCCCGTCGGGTCGCCCGTCGGCGTCGCTGTCGGCAAGCAGGGGGTCGGTGCGGTGCACGTCGGCCTCGGCGGCGTCGGAAAGACCGTCGCCATCTGCGTCGAGGGGGGGCTGGTCGTCGACGTCGCTGGTGGGCTCGCCGTGGCGCAAGAGCTCGTCGCGGTCGCTCTCGCCGCCGCCGTCGCTGTCGGCCGCCAGCGGATCGGTGCCCAGGATGCAGACCTCGACGTGGTCACGCAGACCGTCGCGGTCGGAGTCGGCGACGTAGGGGTTGAGGTGCACGGTGACCACGCCGTCGACGAGACGCAGCACGTCGAGCCCGCCGTCGCCGTCGAGGTCGACGAGCTGCGCTTGGTAGCCCACGGGGGGCATGGGGTAGGTCTCGTCGCTGAACGAGCCTCCGCCGAGGCCGCGGCGGAAGGCGTCGGTGTCGTACAGCGCCAGGTCGGCCAGGCCGTCGCCGTCGAAGTCGGCGAGGGCCTGGAACGGCTCCACTTCCTGTGCCGGTCCGACCGAGCCGTCGGTCTGCGTGGCCAGCCAGACGAACTGATCGTCGTCGGCCGTGGGCTCGCCCCGACCGTTCCGGCCAGCGATGTCGACCCACCCGTCGCCGTCCACGTCGACCACGGACTCGATGACACTGACGTCGAAGCGACCGACGCGGCGCAGGATGCCGGCGTCGTTCCGAAAGACGGAGTTCCCGGTGACCACGTCGTGGTCGCCGTCGGCGTCGAGATCGACGACGTGGTGCTCCCACCAGCCGTTCGACTGGCTGTTCATCAGCACCACCGGTGGGTCGAAGACCCGGCCGGGACGCTGCCGGTACCAGTCCACCGTGGTGTACTGGTTGTAGGTGAGCACGTCGACCAGGCCGTCGTCGTCGAGGTCGAGCAGCAGGTAGGTCTCGAAGCCGTCGTCTTCGTACAGCAGCACACCGGGCTGTAGCTCGTGCTCGCCCTCCGCGAAGTGGACGGTGGGGCCGACATCGTCTTCGACGAGGTCGTCGCGACCGTCGCCGTCGAGGTCGTGGCCGTACAGCACCGACGAATCCGGCAGCTCCCTCACGAGCACGCGCCCGGGGGACAGGCGGCCCCCCTCGAACGACCACACGAGGAGATCGCCGCTGCGATGGCCGACGATGTCGCGGTCGCCGTCACCGTCGAGGTCGGCCGTGGCCAGCTCGTAGATCTGGCCCACGCCACGGCCGCTGGTGTGGGTCACCCAGGGGAGACACGACGCCTCGGCGACCAGGGGATCGGTGCCGGTCACATACAGCTCGGCTCCGTCGGGGAGGCTGTCGCCGTCGCTGTCCGGGTGGTCTACCCGGGTGCCGAACAACAGCTCGGTGGCGTCGTCGGCACCGTCGCCGTCGCTGTCTTGGGCCTGGGCGATGGCCAGAGGCGCGACGGCGAGGAGGAGCAGGGGGGAGGCAAGGGCACGGTGTCGATGCATGGGTCGACGGTACCATGGCAAGAACGCGAGCCAGGACGGGCCGGTGGTGGGCGCCTCCCAGAGCTCGTCTTCGTTGGAAGACCCACGCGAACGGGACCACGTACCGGTGGCGACCTGGCGACCGCCCTGGGCCTTGTGTACATACCCTCCGATGGTACGATGTCGCCGAATGGAGTTCCCAAGCACGTGGTCCCCTTCGTGGCTCTCTGTCTCGTAGTCGTCTTCGCTGGGTCCTGTGATCCTTCGCCTTGTCACAAGCCCCTCGACCAGTGGTGCTTGCACTCCGAAGAGCATCGAGGCCCCGTCGATACCGGAATCGAATGCCCATCGCCCAGCGTGAGCGAAGGGTCGTTGGCGCCGTGTGGCGAGTACATGATCGACTCGAAGCCAGGCGGATTCAGCGGCTACACCCACTACTTCCTCGATGGTGAGCACGTGGCGACCCACGTGTACAGTGACACGAACATCTACTGCGGTGGGTTCGGGTTCTGGTATGGCAAGAGGGTCGACTGCGTGCCCGACGAGGCCTCTGACAGCGCGGACCGCAGGCGTTGATCGACAGATCGCAAGCCAGGTGGTGCGGCAGAGACCACGCCATGACGAAGGTGTGTCGAGACACATCGAGGAATGGGGCGGGTGCTGCCGTGCCGCATGGCGCCGCGAGATGTCGGTCAACGGCAAGGCTCCGCGCTGTGAGTAGAGCGTCTCGGAAACTCTGTGTCCTTCGGTGCCTGGAAGGGCTAACGGGGGCGAACTGGAGGTTGCATGCGGGTGCAGGAGCTGTGCATCGTACTGATGCTTGGGTGCGGAGGTGGCGCAGTCAAAGACGGGTCGTCGGAGGCCACGCCATCCCCTACGACCACCTTGTCAGACACCGACACCGACACCGATTCGGACACGGACACCGATTCGGACACGGACACCGATTCGGACGCCGACACCGATTCGGACGCCGACACCGACACGGACACGGACACCGATTCGGACACCGACACCGACACCGATGCCGACTCGGACACCGACACGGACACCGATTCGGACACGGACACGGACACCGACACCGACACCGACACTGACTCGGACACCGACACCGACTCCACCGTTACCGACACCACCGACACCTCTGGCTGGGGTGGGGTTCCGTTCCTGTGGTGCATCGACTGGGACCCGGCGAACGGCGACTGCCCGTCTGGGAACGATCTGTCCCTTCACGCGGGGCCGTATCAGTATCCCGATGGCATTCAGTGCTACGGCTTCGGTTGGGGGGTGTGGGACGAGTACGGCTATGACGCGGGCACCTGCTGCTACGAAGCGATCTGCTACGGCGGCTAGCGTGGTTGGGGCCTTCCGTTCCGCGCCCGCATGGCCACTACCGACTCCTAGCGCTGCCGTGCAGCAGCCTCCGCCGCAGCACGAGCGGCCGCCCGCGCAGCCGCCTCGGCCCCACGAGCTCGCTCGGCCTCGTCGTACGCCCGCTCGGCGGCGCGGCGTGCCTCTGCCTCCGCGGCCCGGGCCGCCAGCTCGGCCTGCCGGGCCGCAGCCTCCGCAGCGAGCCGGGTGGAGGCCTGCACGACCTGCGTGGTCGGCACCCTGGGCACCGCGGGCACGGCAGGCACCGCCGGCGTCGCAGGGACGAGGTCTGCCGCCTTCGCCGCCTTGTGCTCTGCCCGCTCGACGAGGCGGTCGCTGGCTCGCTGCAGGCGCTCCGCTCGACGGGCCTGGGCGTCGTCGCGGTGGGCCACGGCCACGGGCTCGCTCGGTGGCACCGCGGTCGGAACCGCCGCCCACGCGAGGGTGGCCAGGGCGAGCCCGCCGAGCAGCGCCGTGACGCGCCACCGACGCGGCGGGGTGGGGGTGGCCAGGCGCAGCAGGCACACCGGGCAGGGCTCGCCGCTGCGGCGCGGCTGATCACACTGGGGACAGGTCGACATTCTTCACCTCCTACCTGCCAGCTACGCGCCTGCAGCTCAGTGTTACACGCCCGGCCTCAGATCGGCGCCTCGCCGCCGACGGCGGCCATCAGCTCGGCGAGCTCTTCGTCGAGAGACGCGCCCTCCTCGAGGGTGTCGGCCACCTCCTCGCGCACCGCCTCGCCGTAGCGCCGGCCGAGTCGGTGGGCGGCGACCCGCACCGCCCCGGCCTTCATGCCCAGCTGCTCGGCGATCTCCGCGGTCGTCGCGCCATCGCCCGACAGGGTGGGGAACAGCGCGTCGAAGTGCGCCTCGCGCCCTCGCTCGGCGTAGGCCTCCCGCACCCGCCGTCGCGCCGCGCCCAGCAGCGACAGGGCCCACTGCCGCTGGTAGGCCTGCTCGGGGTCGAGGCCGTCGTCGGTCTCCCTGGCCAGGACGGGCTCTGGGTCGGCGACCTCGGTGTGGGCCCGCTTGGCGGCCTGGGCAGCGGCGAGGCCTCGCCCGTGGTGCCGTCGCAGCGCCACCAGCAGCCAGCTACGGAAGCGGCCACCGTCCCGGGTGAGGCGGGCCAGGTCGTCGCGGCGCAGCAGGCCCTCGAAGAAGGCCTGGGTCTGCTCGCGAGCATCCTGTGGACCCAGCCCCCGGCGGCGCAGGTAGGTGTAGGCAGGGTCCCAATACAGACCGCACAGCTGCTGCAGGGCCCGAGCGCTCCCGGCCCCTGCGCGCAGCACCATCGACCACTGGGTCGACGGTGCGCCCACGACTCAGCTCAGCTCGGCGATCAGCGCGTTGAACGTGGCGCTGGGGCGCATGGCTGCGGCGGCGAGCGCCTCGTCGGGCTTGTAGTAGCCGCCGATGTCCATCGCCCTGCCCTGGGCTCCGTTGAGCTCGGAGACGATGGCGCCCTCCGCACCCTCGAGCTTCGTGGCAATGGGGGCGAAGTGGGCGGCCAGCTCGGCGTCTTCGCTCTGGGCGGCGAGGGCCTGGGCCCAGTACATCGACAGGTAGAAGTGGCTGCCGCGGTTGTCGAGCTCGTTCACCTTGCGCGATGGGCTCTTGTTGGTGAGCAGGTACTTCGTGGTGGCCTCGTCGAGGGTGGCGCCCAGGATGCGGGCCTTGTCGTTGCCGTAGCGCTCGGCGAGGTGCTCGAAGCTCACGGCCAGGGCCAGGAACTCACCCAGGCTGTCCCAGCGCAGGTGGTTTTCCTGCTCGAACTGCTGCACGTGCTTGGGGGCCGAGCCGCCCGCGCCCGTCTCGAACAGGCCACCGCCGTTCATCAGCGGCACGATCGACAGCATCTTGGCGCTGGTGCCCACCTCGAGGATGGGGAACAGGTCGGTGTTGTAGTCGCGCAGCACGTTGCCGGTGACCGAGATGGTGTCGAGGCCCTTGCGGATGCGCTCGACGCTGAAGGTGCACGCCTCCTTGGGAGCGAGGGTGTGCAGCTCGAGCCCTTCGGTGTCGTGCTCGGGCAGGTAGGCCTCGATCTTGGCGATGAGCTGGGCGTCGTGGGCACGGTTGGCGTCGAGCCAGAACACGGCCGGGATCTTGGCGGCACGGGCGCGGGTGACGGCGAGCTTGACCCAGTCGCGGACCGGGGCGTCTTTCGTCTGGCAGGCACGCCAGATGTCGCCGGCGCTGACCACGTGGGACATCAGCTCGTTGCCCTCGCTGTCGACCACGCGAACCACACCGTCGGCGGCGATCTCGAAGGTCTTGTTGTGCGAGCCGTATTCCTCGGCCTTCTGGGCCATCAGGCCGACGTTGGGCACGCTGCCCATGGTGGTGGGGTCGTACGCGCCGTGCTTCTTGCAGTCGGCGAACACGGCCTCGTAGATGCCGGCGTAGCTGCTGTCGGGGATGACGGCCTTCGTCTCCTGCGTCTTGCCCTCGGCGTTCCACATGCAGCCGCTGGTGCGGATCATGGCTGGCATCGACGCGTCGATGATCACGTCGCTGGGCACGTGCAGGTTGGTGATGCCGCGGTCGGAGTCGACCATGGCCA